>CALVYP010000001.1 GCA_944372365.1 uncultured Clostridia bacterium
AATCCAAAGTCTTGTTGATATTCATTCCATTGGTCAACAAGGTGTGGTGGTGCAATAATTACAGTTTTTCTTAAATTGAGATTATATGCAATTGCAGATGCAATAACAGATTTACCAAGACCAACGACGTCTGCAACAATTACTCCATTGTTTTTATTAATACAATCAACACCATATTTAATAGCATCTAATTGATATTTCAAATTAGAAAATTTACCATTAGTAATTTCTGTTGGTGCGACAATAGTGCTTTTATCAAGTGAACTATAAAGCTCAAACAAAATACGAATAAAAATATGATATGGACTTGGTTGAGCAAATACCCATAATTTTTTCTTTAATTCCGTTTCAAATTCTTTGTTTCCATCTTTAATGCAAATATCGATTGATTTACTATCATTCCATAATTGCTCGAAGCTTTCCATATATTCTTCATATTTGCTGTTGTCACTAAATCTTTCATTCATTTCGCCTTGTCCAAGTAAACCATTGTATGTAAAGTTAGATGAACCTGTAAAGACAACTCCCTTTTGATCACCAAAACATGAATATTCTGACTTATTTGTTAGTATGTATGCTTTTGCATGGTTTTGAGTTGCTGTTAATCTTATTTCAAGCGACCCATCTTTTATCTTATTTAGGAACATTTTAAAAACTTGTTGACTATCTGTAGAATCAAATTCTTCAGATAAAGCCGATTTATTAAAAAGATTAACAAAACTATTAACATAAGCATTTTTCTTTTGTGAATTATTTAATCTACTATATCCTCTAACCGCATATGTTTCCAACAATTCATCTGGACTATCCTTTACTGCGTTACACAAATCTTGTATTGCATCAGGATCAATTGTATTTCCTACTAAAATTCTAATTTTTTTATCCTTTAAATCTTCAGCCAATGCATTAAATCCAGAAAAATAAAAGAAAGCAGTTAAAATATCAACACTTTCAGCCTGTTTAAGTGAGTTTTTTAAAGATTCTAACATAGTTTTGTTTTTATTATCAATAATAGACGCCATATAATCCTCTTGATATATTAAATATAATATAGTTGTATTATAGCATATATTTTTTATTTTTGTATAAAATTATAAAATAAAAATATTGATTATTTCCTTTTTCTTTTGTTGAGCATATTTATAGGCAATGGTGGTGCCTGATTTTGGTTGATAATAAGTTATGTCTCGTTTTGATTGTTTTCGGGGCTTTGGTTTATAGTTTGGATTATAGTAAAAAATGCAATAGTCACTATTATCTATCATTGCTTGATTTCTTTCTATATAACTTGCTTTACCTGATGTGTATTTTGTTTTATGTTCAAATTCTTCATCAACACAAAGTAAATTAATTTTTTCTTTATACAAGTTAAAATAAATTTGTTCCCATTTTTTTCTTTCACTTTCAAGTGTACACCCTTCACTTTTACAAGTGTATACTACTCGTTTAATATATGGGTACTTATATTTTAAGTTGGTTACTATTTCATGGCAAAGGCTATCAAATTCACTCTTGCTACCAAACAAAAAAGTTGTGACTTCTTTGTTGATAATTAAATTTTCAATAACATTTTTAGTCTTTTCTTCCAATTCTTTTGTTAAGTCAATTCTTCTATGACCAATAAAACAACAAACTTTATTCATAAAATCCTTCTATGTAGATATATCTACATAAGAATTATACAAAACTACTGATTGTTTTCAAAATAAATAAGTAGGTTTGCCTACATATATTCAAAAAGAATTTATTTTAAAATATAGGTAATTATAAATACATATTTATAAATACATAGGAGTCGCTTATGAATATATGTAAAGCTGTTGGATTAAGAATTTCAAAATTGCTTATAGAAAAGAGTATGACACTTTATCGTTTAGAACAAAAATCTGGTATTTTACACGGAACAATGATGTGTATAATGAACGAAAGAAATAAAAATGTTACATTAAAAACAATAATGCAACTTGCTCGTGGTTTTGATATGACTTTACTTGAATTTTTAGATGATAAATTATTTACAGAAGAAAATATTGATTTAGATTAAACAAAAAAAGGCAATGATTCTTTTCATTGTCTTTTTCCATATTTTGAAGTAACTTAGTTTCAAATAAGATTAGTTTTGTTCAAATGATTGGATTTCTTTATATACACTTTCGACTTCGCTTTCATCCCCCTCTATCGCAACAACTTGCATTTTAGGTGATGTATAATCATCGATTTCAAATTTTACTCCACCTTTTTTATAAATATATCTTTTTCTAAAATTGTTTGCGGCCACATAAAATTCTAAAACATTCAATATAGAATTAATAATCTCTAAATTATCTTTTGCTACAACCATAGGTAAACTTTCGTTTGATATATTTAAAGACTTATTTTTTTCTCCAATATTTTTACAATCAAACAATATTTCCTTTTCTCCATTTTTTTCTTCTGTTGTGACCCTTGCAATTATATGGTTACTATTTCTGTTTTCATATACTATTCTGTTTTGTTTTACGATACAGACCTCTTCATAACCATTTTTTTTGCAATAATTTATATAAGGCTCTATTGATTTTACTTTAAAACTATATTCATATTCTTTCACAAACTTTCCTCCTATTGAATTAATATAACATATTTTAATCTTTCAACAAATTATATTAATATATTTTGATGAAAACTTAATTAATTTTTTAAAATTTATAAAACCCATAGAATTTTTCAATCTTTTTTTTGTTCTCATATTTAAATTTTTTATTAAACAAAATATCTTACTAATAAAAATTAAACAAATTTACATGGTTTTAGGCAGTTTTAAATCACTTAATTTTGTCAGTTCATTAACTTAATTTCTATTCCTACAACTCCATATTTTGATTGTTTTTCTTTGGTATAATATTCTTCCATATCCTTTGGATTACTTAATTCGTTTTCTTCATATCCTAATTGAACTTTGTTGAAATTTTGATACAGCTGTTCAAAATTATTAAAAATATGCAACTTTATAACTTTACACCACATTCTCTCACCATTTTCTCTGTTAATAAATATTATAATATCATTAGGTTTTATTTGACTTCTTTTTTCGTCATATATTCGCATTTCAATATTTTTAGTTTTCTTTTTTATACTATTAAAAGGTTTACTATTTAATTGCATTAAATGTTTTTTGCAATCTTCACTGTAAATGTTTTGATTTTTAAACCATTTGTAAACACCTTCCATATTTTCTGGTTTGTGCTTAAATCCACATTTTTTATAAAATTCAATATTTCCTGTTGTTGGTAAAAGTTCCAACATAAACTCATCTCTTTCATTTACAAATGCTTGAATTTGCATGGTAATGTCATTTATTATTTGTTTTCCAATCCCTTGCTTTTGATATTCAGGTTTAACAATCACATCACACAAAAGACCATGAGTAGCAAAATCTCCAACAACTCTTGCCATACCCACAATTTCATTATCAACAACAGCACATGATATAAACATAGAATTCTTTAACGAACAGTCTACCTCTTTATCCTTTAAAATTTTCCAACCTACTGCAACATGTAGTTTTTGAAAATCTTCACATGACATACTTCTAATAATCTTCACTCCAATTCTCCTTGTTTGCCTTTTATTTTACAAATTGTTTATATACAAATGTAATTATGATACATTATAACATATTTTTTTAATAAAATTTAAAACTAATATACAAAACTTAAACAAATCTACATAGTTTTAGACAGTTTTAAATCACTTGATTTTATTAAAAATATAGGCGTAGGTGTATGTAGGTGCACAAGTTTTTTAATTTTTTGCACCTATTACAAAAAACACTAGCATTTTTGCTAGTATTTATAAGGGTTTTATTAGTATAGAGCACAAGTTTTGGTAAAAATATTTTTAAATTGGTAAGGCGGAGGTCACGGGTCCGATTCCCGTCAGCAGCTCCATTTTTTTATTGCTAAAATTTAATCACTTCGCCCCTTCCCAAGACGAGCCTTGGTATCACCTTTGCAGGTGATGCGATTTCGCACAGCGCTCTTCTGTAAGCAAGCTTACAAATATTTCTGTGCTCATCTTAAGGCGGAGGTCACGGGTCCGATTCCCGTCAGCAGCTCCATGAACAAAAGTCGCTAAATCAAAAATTAGCGACTTTTTCTTTTTGATTTAGAGAACACTATCCTCGTCAAAAAAAACAATAGGCGTCAATTTTAACTGCCGCAGGTGCCAACTTTTTGCATAAAAAAGACCAAAAATTGATAACTTCAACTTTCGGTCTAAAACTTTCTAAAACTTCCTAAAACTGCTCCCGCAGGTGTCAGTAGGTGTCAAGATTTATATCCAAAATGAATTATTCACAACATAAAAGCAGCAAATGACACTTCATTCCATATATCTTTTAAAAGCTTGCCATTAATATTTGCATTATTCTCAAATTCTTCTCTTGTTTTATATTGATACTCAATAAATTCAATTCCATGCAAATTGGAAACTCGTTGATGATCGGTGCATCGACAAGCTTGGATTTTGTGGCAGTAAGTCCACTTTTTTCAAATTTGTCGGCCACAAAGCTTGCCGAAACCACTCCAAAATAATCCGCCTCCTTGACATGGTTGGCATCAGCAATGGGTTGCAATCATCAGCACAGGCATTGGAAAAATTGCCTCTGTCACTTTTATATTTTTCTTCATACTCACCCTCCATTAATTTTTATAAATCCACTCTAAGATATGTTCCTGCTCCATTTATGCCACCCACAGTCTGCCCATCTTTTTGCCAAGTCCCATAATCAGGAAGCTCTTGAAAATACGAACCTTCCTCCACAACTATTTTCGTCAAAGACTGCAAATTTCCATATCCAAAGATGTTTGGCACCTCTGTTACATCTGCGCCTATAACCAATATGTCAATGTTGTTGGCTCCGATCGCACCAAAGGCCATTTCAACGTTTCCAAGCAAAGTGATTTGTTTCAAATTTTCACAAGCCGAAAACACATTATACTCAATTTTTTCAACTGTTTTTGAAATGATAACAGAGGTCAATCCGCTTCCGCTAAAAACTGAATTGCTTAACACTGTTAGCCCTGCTGGTATATCAATCGAAGTCAAGTTTGAACAATTATAAAATGCAGCGTGATCAATGCTTGAAATGCTGTCTGGCAAATAAATATACTCCAAATTTGTGCAGCTGCTAAAACAATAATTCCCTATTCTTTCCACTCCTTCTGGGAGTTCAAGTCTGGTCAATCCTTCACAATTTGCAAACGCACTCTCCTCTATCACTTTCAAATTTGAAGGAAACACGATGCTTTCTATTCCAGATGCTTCAAATGTTCCAATTTCAATAGTTTCAAGACTCTCTGGCAAAACAACACTTTTTACATTCTCACAGCCATAAAAAGCATAGAAGCCAAGCTCTTGCAATGTCGACGGCAAGTTGATCCCACCCAGATTTGAACAATTTCGAAAGGCGTTGTTTGAGATGCTTTCAAGCGAATTTGGCAAAATAATTGATGTCAATTGCCTGCATTCCTCAAAGGCAGATTCTCCGATGCTGATCAAATTGCTGTCAGAGGCGTCAATCACTTTCAGTTGTGAATTTCTGAAAGCAGAAGTTCCAATATATTTGACATTTTCAGGAATTTTAAACTCTGTCGCAGGGTTTGCTGGTGCATAACCGGCAATCGTTTCTCCATCTGTGATTATCGCTCTGTTGTCATAAATTTGATAATAGGAATTGCCTTCTCCTTCCAAATATTTGATGTCATAAGAATTAGAAAAAACCGAGCTTCCGAATTTGTAAATTGTGTTTGGCAATTTTACTGTTTCAATATCGTGATAAATCCAAAAAGCGCTGTCGGCCACTGAGTAAACTTGATAGTATGTCTCGCCATCACTTACGCTTGCTGGAATTTCAAAAACATCAGTTGACCCCACACCATAAGTTGCTGTAACCTCCGCCAACTTGGTCTCCTTATATAAAGTGTATCTTAGATCGCCTGAGTTAAATCTGATTTGCGTTGTTGCATTAAACAAGGCATAGATCGTCCTCGGAGATGAAACTCCAAAAGTAAACTTGTAATTTGGTGATGTGGAGAGAACTTGCATTGTTTTTGGATCTGTTGATGTCGCCCAAGCCAAAAATTCGTTGCCTTCATTTTCAGTTGCCGTCAATGAGATCTCATCACCTATATTGTAGCTCCCACCACCCTGCACGCTGCCAAGTGCAGCAATGTTTGGCAGCACCTGAACTTCTATTCCTTCGGTTGGTGCTTGGTTTGCATTTATAATTTTAATGTTAAGGTTAAATTGAGAGGTTATGTCAGCGTCTGAATTCACAGAAAAAGCAATTTCACACACGCCTGTTTGCGTTGGAGCAAGTTCAAAATAAACATCGTTGGCTTCGAGATAATCCTTTTTTAAAGATATGGACAAATTGTCAACTTGATTTTGATTTTTTACTTTGAACAACAATGCTTCCTCTGCGCTGAGATTTTCAAATTTGAGTTTCAAAACAGCAGAGGCAGATTGTTTAAACGAAAATGATATGTTCTGCCAGCTTTGGCTTTCTGATGAAACTCCACCATCATTCACAACAACGGTTGCCGGGCTTGAATGGCTTTCTGTGTTTTCAAATTCTGCTGAAACAGAAGCGTTGGCCCCGCTGGTTTGAAAATCGATGTTGCCACTGATTTCAAAAACCTTTTCTTTGTTTCCACATGCCGCAACAATGACAGCCACAAACATCAGAAACGCTATAATTATGGGCATAAAAATTTTTGATTTTAATGCTAACTTTGACATGTTTCCCCCTATTTATTTAATTATAAAAAATAACCGGAGTTATGTCAAACAAAAAGCATGCCTCCTCTGTTGAAAACAACAGCTAGTCGCGCTGGCGAAATCATTGTTTGAGCGTTTGCAAGTGGGCCTTTTGTTGTTTTGTGATTCGCAGGCTCTCCCTTGCTTTTTGAATGGTTTTGTTGTGCACCCACTTGCTTAATGATTTGGATTCAAGGAATTTGATCGCATCAGCATACTGCTTTGCAAGGGCCGTTGCAAAATACCAAGCAATCATCAATAAAGCCAAAATTAAAACAAAAATTTGAAGAAGTGATGTCATAACTCCACCAACACCTAAACTCCACAAATCCATAGTTCTATATCCGCTTAAATTTAAAGAAAAATTATTAGGCCCTGATGAAACAATAGAATCATTATAAATATAACCATAAACGTAAGATAAGTATGGTTATGTTTATTATTCCAAAAATAGTTTTACAAACCAAGAATTTTTATCATATTCTCCTAGATAGTAAGTATAACCATCGCCAGCCAGCGAAAAGTTTAAAAATTCAATTGTGTTGTGATAAAAATATCTCCCGTCCGATGTTATCAAAGTTGTTTCATTATGATCAAAATTATATTTAGATGAATGACGCGCGCTTGTTGCCGTCTCATACAGGCAATTATTTTTTTAAGTTTTCGGTTGCTCTTACAGCATTTATAAACGCTAGGGTTTTTTGCTTGTCGAGTTTGTAGTTTGTCGCGCAACCGCTGTTGCTGTCAACGCCCCACGGCTTGACTTTTGCAATTATCTCCGCCACATTTTGAGCGTTTAATCCGCCGGCAATCATAACCGGTTTGTTTACGGTTTTAACAATCTCGGCGTCGCGATCAAAATTATGCGTCTTCCCCGTTCCGCCAAATTGATTTGTTTGAAGGTTGATTGAATCAGTGAAAATTGCATCTCCAATAAAATTTTTGTTTAGTTTGTTTAAAATTTTTCCATTTTCATCGATATGCACAAGCCTTAAAATTTTTATATATGGAAGTGCATCTTTAATTTTTTTTACCTCTCTTTCGCTGATGTGCGAATGCAGTTGAAGACATGTGAATCCACAAAACTTGGCGATGTCAACAATCTCTTGCGCGCTTTCAAGATGAGTTATCATTGTTGCGGCGCAAAAAGGCGGAAGCGATTTGATGATTGCCTTTGCTTTGGTTTTTGAAATAAACTCCTTGCTGAAATGTTTTTGCCCAACCAGCAAACCAATGCTGTCCACACCATTGTCACAACAAAATTTTGCTTCATCGGCGTCTCTGCAAACAATTTGAATTTTCATGTTTTGCTCCTACTTATTTTTAGTATACAACCAAACAATTTCGCCCGTCAAGAATAATTGAAGCATTGAATGCGATTGCAATGTTTTAAATATGTTGACTCACTTCAAAAACATATTATATATTTTGTTGCGTTTGATGTGAAAAGTTGCTATAATAATTAGGTAAAACGCTTTTGTTTACATCAAGGGGGCGCTAATGCAGGAAGATGTGATTGTTGTTGATCACTTGACAAAGGACTATGGCCACGGCCGTGGTGTTTTTGATGTCTGCTTTGCTGTGCGCAAAGGTGAAGTTTTTGGATTTTTAGGCCCAAACGGCGCTGGAAAAAGCACAACCATTCGTCACATTATGGGGTTTTCAAAACCACAAAGCGGCATGACGATGGTTAACGGATTGGAATCTTTTAAAAACTACTATAAAATTCTTGAAAATGTTGGCTATCTGCCCGGTGAAATCGCCCTGCCAGAAGGCTTGACAGGCTGGGAATTTATAAGTATGATGAGCAAACTTCGCCACAGCGACGACAGAAAAAGGCTTGACTATCTGCTTGCAACTTTTGAACTTGATCCTGCTGGCGAAACAAAAAAAATGAGCCTTGGCGACAAGCGTAAACTTGCCATTGTTGCTGCGTTTATGGCTGACCCAGATGTGTTGATTTTAGACGAGCCAACAAGCGGACTGGATCCTGTTATGCAGCAGGTGTTTATCGATTTTATTAAGCAAGAAAAAAAGCGCGGAAAAACAATTTTGCTCTCAAGCCACATGTTTAATGAAGTGGAGGCAACTTGCGATCGAATTTCTATAATCAAAGACGGCAAAATTGTTTCAACTTTCAACACCAATGATATAAAGCACAATCACAACAAAAGTTTTAAGGTTTATTTTAAAGATAGAAAAAATTATCAAAATTTTGTTAAAAATGTGCCAAAAAAAGCAAAAAACACATTAAATATCAAAAAACCTTGCATAACCTCTCACAATCAAAACCAACTGTGGGCAGTGGTTGCAATAAATGATAAATTTGTAAATGACTTTATTTCAACGCTTGAACAATACAATGTGGCAAAGTTTGAAGAAATTAAATTCACCATTGAAGATTATTTCATGCAATTTTATCATGAAGACAAAAAGTTTGGAGGCGTGCTGTGAAAAATGAAATTGCAATCAAGGTTGAACACCTTACAAAAGATTACGGCAAAGGTCGTGGAATTTTTGACTTGACTTTTAATGTGCATAAAGGTGAAGTTTTTGGATTTGTTGGCACAAACGGCAGCGGAAAAACAACCACCATCCGTCACATCATGGGCTTTTTAAAACCTGACAGCGGCGATGTGCAAGTGCAAGGGTTTGACGCTTGGAAGGATGCCCCACACATCAAAAGTTTTGTTGGATATGTGCCCGGTGAAATCGCCTTCCCTGATCTTAGCACTGGCACAATTTTTCTTAAAAATCAAGCCGAACTTTTGGGCGTTAAAAACATGGATTATGCCAACAGCTTGATTGACAAACTGCAACTTGACACATCCGCAAACTTAAAGCGCATGAGCAAAGGTATGAAGCAAAAAACAGCAATCGTGGCTGGGTTTATGGCAGATAAAGACATTCTTATTCTCGACGAGCCAACCACAGGGCTTGATCCACTTATGCGCGAAACTTTTCTTGACATTATTTTGCAAGAAAAAAGTAAAGGCAAAACAATTTTTATGTCAAGTCAAATGTTTGACGAATTGGAAATCACATGCGATCGCGTGGCACTTATTCTTGACGGAAAAATAATTGACATTGCCGAAGTCGCTTCTCTGCAAAATCCATCACACAGAATTTACAAAATTGAATTCACCAATCAAAAAGACTATGAAAAATTTAAAAAGCTTAAATTTAAAATAGTTAGAGATCAGCAAAAATATTTTCAAGTTACAATCAAAATCGCAAATTCATCAATCAACCAGCTGTTTAACGTGCTGAAAAACTATCAAGTAAAATTTATAAGCGAAGTTAAGCAAAATCTTGAAAAGCATTTTAAAGATATCCTTGCATCACAAAGGCAGGTTAAGATTGTAACCAGCGAAGAGCTTGATAAAACTCACAGGCAAAAAAGAATTGAAAAAAGATCGCTAAAAAAGCAACAAAAACTGCAAAAGGAGGAAAAAGATGATAAATAAAGCGCTGTTTAAACAGTCTTGCAAGGCAAATTGGGTAAAATGGCTGACAGTGACAGTTGCAACCTGCACAATGCTTGCAATCGTCATCATCGTGCTTGGCAACCTTGCCATAAATGATATTCGCGACTCGCTTAAAGAAGTTTTCGCACAAGCCGACCAAGAAGCCACGCTAAAAGAAGATGTCATCGACAGCTATGATTTATACCTTTCTGCCGTTGACGGCACACACCAAATTGTTGTTGGCGTTGACGCAATGTTTGCCAGCTACGATCAAGCAAAGGAGGCAATTGGCTCTTCCGCATCAGATGAGCAGCTCTCTGCCATTAAAAACCAAGTTGCAGCAGGTGCTATTCAGCAGTTCGGCGATTTGCTTACATCCTCAGGCATGACGCAGGAAGAGCTTCAAGCTTCAATCATAACACTGCTTGGCATTTATGATTTCTCTCCTGATATGGCAAGGAATAGCGCAATATCAACAATCACAGCAATGTTGCCAACGCAAATTGAGCAACTTGCACAGCAGCAAAAACTTGATGAAGGCGCAACGCAAGAAGAAGCCGAATTGGCTGGGCAGCAGGCGAAAGGGCTCGCTGAAAAAGCTGTTGCTGATTATCTAGATAAATCCAGTGCTGATGATTTTGTTTATTCACAAAACCTTTTCACAGCAAGTGCAACAACCGAAGTAAATGAAATGATGTATGATCAAGTTTATGAGATGCAAATCGCGCAAGGCGTGGATGCAGAAGAAGCCGAGATAAACGCAGTTGCTGTGAAAGTGATATCCAACACCGCCATATCCACCTATCAAATTTGGCAGCAAACATACAGCGAAGATGGCGTTTTGACGGATGAAGAAAAAACCTTGGCAAAAACAGAGGCAACAAAATCAATCTCAGATCAAATTCCTGACAAAGTGTCAGAAGCACTTGAAGAACTTGGAAACATGGATGTTTACGGGCTTATCATCGGTTCAATCTTCTATCGCATTGCAGGGCTTTTGCTTCCAATGGTGTTTGTAATTATGACGGCAAACGGATTGCTTGCTGGGCAAGTTGATTCAGGATCGATGGCATATGTGCTTTCAACCCCAACCAAAAGGCGCACAGTTTCTGTTACGCAAATGACATATCTGCTGTTTTCACTGTTTGCAATGTTCGCCCTTCTTACAGCGGTCAGCGTGATTTCGGTTTGGATTGTTGGCGGAAACAACTTTGCAATCAACTTCTCTGAAATTTTACTCTTCAACCTAGGCGCATTTTTAACGATGTTTGCGATCGCAGGCTTCTGTTTTATGTGCTCTGCAATTTTCAACCGCGCAAAATATTCGCTATCAATAGGCGGCGGGCTGACAATATTCTCACTCGTTTGCACAATTTTAGGTTTGTTTGGATCGTCAGTTGTGCCAAGCGCAATGCGAATCACACAAATGAACTTTTTCAACTATCTTTCAATCATCACCTTCTTTGACACAACCGACATACTGTCTGGCTCGCTGGCTTGGCTGTGGAAGTTTGGGATATTGCTGGTGATTGGAATTGTGACAATAATTATTGGCATATTCAGGTTTGATAAAAAGGATTTGCCATTATAAAAAAAGCGCTTGAAGCGCTTTTTTTTGTTAAGTTAAAATTTCATCATAGGTGAAGCCATCTTTAACAAGATAGTAATGCATGCCAAGTTTTTTTGCAGATTGCAGATCATGTTTAAAATTGTTTCCAACAACCAAAATTTGGTATGGTTTTAGGTTGCTTTTTTGCATGATCTCTTGATAGATTTTGAATTTATCTAAATTCTCTGGTTTTGAAAGATCATTGCTGATTATTTCTTCAAACATACTTTCATCAAAATTGTTATATTCAAGCGCTGCAAGCAAATCGCCCTGCTTATAATTTGACACGATGTAAATTTTTCCTAACTGTTTAAATTTTTGTAGCTCCTGATTGCTTATTTTTTTGCCGCGCATATAATTTTTGTTTGTTTTAACATATTCTCTAAAAATTAAATACGACGCGTTGCTGCCTTCAACATCAAACAACATTTTGTTTATATTGCTTGAAAGCCCTTCGCCATTCAGACCGCAGCCATATTTTTTGAGAAGTTGGTTTCTTTGATTTTGAGTTAAATTTGAAAAATGCTGGTTAAACCACTGCAAATTTAATTTTCGGTGATTGTCTTTTTTCATGTCCCAAACAAGTGTCTCTCTAAAATCAAAGATTGTAAGTTTGATTTTGTTTGAAAGCAAATTTGGATCTTTGTTTATATTGCTCATCCATCGCTTGCTTTTGAAGATTATCAAATACACCGGCAAAAATATCAATGTTGGAATTAAAATGACAAAATATGCAAGCGGAACGCTGAGTGGCAAGAATTGCACAACAAAACAACTTGCAATTAAAATTATCGTGCAAAAAATTTCAATAATCACAAACGGTTTGTTTTTGCCGCCAAGCCTAAGCATATGGCTGCCCATATTCCAAGACACAAACCTAAGCAAATGAATTGCTAGATAGCATGGCAAAACTGTAAACATCAATCCAAAATATTCATCATTAACGCCAAGCGCGATTGGATAAATGAAAATCATGCTCGCAATAAAATAGAAAAGCCAAATAAACAGCGACATATAAATTGAATATTTGGCTTGCTGATAAGCCTCGTCAAACCTATCCTTGCCAAGCAACCTTGTAATTTTTATTGCGTTTACTGTTCCGATTGCAAAAAGCAAGCCGTTAAATACATCCAGCACATTTTCTAGATAGGAATAAGTGTTGAAAATTCCTTCACTAAACCTGATTAAAATGATTGCTGTGGCATAATAACCAATCTGCCAAATAAATTCAACCGCCAAGTTTGAAAGCAGCACTCCCCACTGCTTTTTTGTGAGATTTACAGTTTGAAATTTGAAAAAATTTATTGAAAGCTGCTTGTTTTTAACCAAAAGCACATATGAAACAACTATCGCTATAGCAGCACTGACAACATACGCAATTGCGATGTAGTTGAGATAATATTCTCCCGAAAAATACAGCGCCAAAAATCCAACTATCGTGACGACAAGCGGAATCATTTCACTTATAAGTTGACGCTTGAAAAACTTTAAGCTTTTCATTGTGTTTGTTAAATATGAACTTATGCATGAGAGAAAGAAATAGCCGCACATTATATAATAAAAAGTGTAACTTTGTGGATGATAATCCATCAAAATTTCAATAAAAAACTTTGGAAAACATGCAAGAATCACTGTTGAAACAACTGAAAAAGCCAAATTTATTTCAAATCCAACTTTGGCATATTTTCGCACCTTATAATTTGAGCCATAATTTTGATTCATAAAAATTGCTATGCCATTGCTTACACCAAATGCGATGATGGATGCAAAGGCATATATTGAAAGAAAGGCGTTGAGATATGTCAACTCTTCCACGCCAAGTAAATTTGATAAAATTGAAATTATGCTGTATAAAACTGCAACAGCAACATATTTAATTATTAAAAATTTGCTTTCTTTAAAAACTTCCCAAAAATTAGCAAAAAATTTTTTAGCAGCACTTTTCATTTGATAATATTATATATTTTAATTATTTTTTTTGCAAGTAATTATAATTGATTAAAATAATAAAAAAATTGTGCTATAATTAGACTATGGAGTTTATTTTAGCACAAATTTTTGGTGGCATCGCGCTTTTGCTGGTGGTTGTATCTTACTTTTGGAAAGATAAAAAAGTTTTTTTAATGCTGCAAGTTATTGCAAATATTTTTTATGGGCTTTCATTCGTTTTCAGCAGCGCGCTTGTGTTTGGAATCAACAGTTTTATATCTATTGTGAGAGTTATTGTGCTGTATGTATACGAAAAAAAGAACATGTCTCCGCCAATATATTTGGTGATTCCGTTTGTGCTTAGCTACTTAACCGTTGGAATAATTTTCTATCAACAACCAATCGACATCATCGGCATTTTCACCCCTATGCTTTTTACGATTGCCATGTGGATGAAAAACATGCAACTTGTCAGATATTTAATGCTTTTGCCAAATGCTTTGCTGGTGCTGTCTGCCCTGCTTTATTCAGCTTACACAACTGCGTTGCTAGACGCCGTTGAAATTGTTGCGGTAGTTGTTGCAATAATCACCTTCCACTTGAAAAAACATAATACCAAATGGCTGCTTTAAAATGTTATGTTAAAATAGTGCTTAACTTTTTGTAAAAATTTTTTAACTTGAATTTTGCCATGCACCATGGTTTGAAGTTGCACTCCTTCCCAATCAAAAACGCAATCAAGCAATTTAAAGTTGTTGTTTGAATAAAATTTTATTCGTTGCAAGCCATCTGCGCTTGCATTATTTTTGCACTCGACATTAAGAGCAATCGGCTTGTTGAAATTTTTTAAATACTCCAAAATTTTACCACCAATGCCGCGATCACGCAATGGCTCGTCCACAGCAAGATATGCCACAAAAATGCACTCGCCAAAATCCTTATAAACACAAATTCCAACAAAAAGATCGCCGTCAAACACAACGCACTTTTTCAAACCGCGATATTTCGGCAAAAACAAAGGCTTCCTTTCATTTTGCGGAAAGGCCTGATTATACACATTCAAAAATTTTTGTTTGCGCGTTTTTGTGCTTGTGGCTGAATAAAACTTTATCATAAAATTATTTTAACACATTTTGCAGTTTTATAAAATCAATTTGTTGCAAACAGCACAATTTCGGTTGGATAAAATTCACCGCCGTAGTTGCGCAGATAAAATTTATAATTTTTGTTATATTGATGAATTAGTTTCGCAATTTGATATAAATGCTGATTTTTATGATAAACAGAGATTAAAAGCAACGGCTTTTCGCGCATAATATGCCCTTTGCAACCCTTCAACGCTTTTAACTCATCGCCTTCAATATCCATTTTAATTATATCCACTTTTTGTTTGATGTCGTCATCCAGCGCCACGCACTTGATTTTATCTTTGCCATTTTGCGAGGTTTTGTTGGCTGATGATGAAAAAGCATTTAAATCTATAAACCTTTCGCATGTTTTATCGCTCACGCCAAACGGCTTTATTTTAATGCACGGCAAATTTTTAAGATTGCCCTGCAAGGTTGGCAAAATGCTTTGTGTGATTTCATAACAATAAATGCGTTTGTAGCAATCGCTGCCATAACAATCCACAAAATCAAGCACAGTGTCACCAACATACGCGCCTACATCTACAAAAACAGCGTTTTTGCAGCGTGGAATTATATCTAAATCAAAATAGTGATGCTTGGTTGTTGAAAGTGATTTTTTAAGCGAAGTGAAATCATAATAAACCCAGTTTCGCAAAATCGCATACAGCAAAAACTTTGAAGAATAATCAAACAGTTTTCTATACAGCCAAATAAAATCATTGATATGCTTTTTTAGAACATCCGCTTTTAAATAAATTTCATTAAAATCATCATCCTTAAGCGAAAGGCTGCCCCAAAAATCGTATTTTTTAAAATAACTTTCAAAAATTTGCTGAAAGTTTTGCGGCAAAAACAAAAAATTGCGTTTGATTTTTTCAAAAAGCTCTTTGGCACTCAAACTTTTAATTTCATCCGTAAGTTTGTAAAACTGCCTGTCAATATAGTTCATATTCTTCTCCATAAAAATATTATTCTTTTTAAATAAAAAAGTTTAATTTTTTTGTCGAAAAGTATTGACGAGGGCTTGGTTTCGTGGTATATTAAAGTCATGGAAAACGAAAGAATTTTTACAGGAAGATACAACAACCGCAAAGGGCATAAATATTATTTGAAAAAGCGTCTTAAACCAGCAGACTATCAGCTTTCGGGTGCAAAACAAAAGGCCGCTGATATATCAAAAGAGCCTGCATTTAAGCCAAGCAAAAACAGCCCAGAATTTACAAGATAACTCGCACACAAGTTGCGAGTTTTTTTCATATATAAAAATATGAAAATTGCCATTGTTGGTGCATGCGGCAGACTTGGGGCTGCTGTTTGCGAAATTTTACAAAAAAAACACGAAATTTTTAAAATTGATTTAAAAAAATCGCAATATTCTTGTTTGGAAGAACTCAATCAACCACCTGATATGATTGTTGACGCGTCATGCGCGGCTCAATCAGTTCGCAGCGCTGCATTTGCAAACATTTTAGGCCTGCCATTAGTGATTGCATGCACTGGGCATGACGAACAACAACTTGAAAAAATTGCGTTTGCAAGCCAAAGCATACCTGTGTTTTTGGCCTACAATATGTCGGTGGGCGTGCAGGTTTTTAAGGATGCAGCGCAGTGCATCGCCGAAAATTTTGAAAGCGATGTGCATATACATGAAATTCATCACAAAAACAAAAAGGACGCGCCGTCTGGCACAGCCAAGGAGATAAAAAAATTGCTGGATTATTACAATCCAACAATTTCGTATGCTCGTGGTGGAAATGTGATTGGCACGCATGAAATAGATTTTTTTGGTGAGTATGAAACAATCACTCTCACCCACACCGCTCTTTCTAGAAGCTGTTTTGCAAACGGAGTTGCCGCAGCAAGCGAGTGGATTGTTGACAAACCAAACGGCATTTATGGCATGAGAGATTTAACTCACGGCGACGCTGTCATTCACCGATGATTTTGATAAGCACATGCTTTTGCCTTCTGCCATCAAACTCATAGTAAAAAATTTGCTCCCAAGTGCCAAAATCAAGCCTGCCATTAGTGATTGCAACAACGCACTCTCTGCCCATGATGGTGCGTTTTAAATGTGCATCGGCATTATCTTCAAACCCGTTGTGCTGATATTGCGAATATGGTTTTTCAGGGGCAAGATGTTCCAGCCACTTTTCAAAATCATGATGAAGCCCGCTTTCATCATCGTTTATAAACACGCTTGCGGTGATGTTCATGGCATTGACCAGAACAAGCCCTTCTTTTATTCCGCTTTGAGTTACGGCGTCCTGCACTTGCCTTGTTATGTTGACAAGCCCGCGCCTTGCTGGCACATTAAACCAAAGCTCTTTTCTAAATGATTTCATTTTTCTCTCCTTATTCAAATTTTAACAAAATTAACCCCGCTCTTGCAAATGATTGACAATAAAATGCAATATAACTATACTTAAATTATGAAAACATTCTCAAATCTTGACGAAGGCTTTAAGTGCGCAGTTTGCGGCTGCGATGTTAAACCGCTTAAATATTCTTCTCGCGATCACTGCCCAAACTGTTTGTGTTCGCTGCATGTGGACATCAACCCTGGTGACAGATTGAATGATTGCAAAGGGGTTATGAAGCCAATTTCAATAATCCAAAGCGGCAAAAAAGGATATGTGATTGAATATAGGTGCTCTAAATGCGGGCAAATCCACAACAATAAAGCCGCTCAAGACGACAATTTTTCAACAATTCTTGCAGTAAGTAATGGAAAATATAAATTTTAAGGTGAAAAAATGAAAATTTTAAACAAACAAGACAGTTTTAATCAGATTAAAAAACTCAGGCTCAATCGCGTACCAGAGATTATTGCAACTAAAAATGATTTGGCTAAGGTTGAAGAGTTTTTAGATAAAAATCCCGCGCCTATATATGTTATTCGTGATATAGAACACGCCATGGGCAGAACTTTTTTTGTTTCAAGCAAAGAAGAATGCCTTGCAAAAGCAAAAACCTATCCGTCGTTTTTTTCACTTGCGGTGTCGATTAAATCGTATCCTAATCGCGTTCTTATTGGCGACATTTATGTAAGTGGCGACAGCGTGGATATGACCTATTCTCTTAGCCCTGATGGCAACCACCGAAATTTGGATGAAAGCATTTATGCTTCACTGGATGAAAACAGGCTGTGGGATATACCCGGTTTTAGCGATTTGATTAAATATGTAACTGACAAAAATTTGTTTGATGTGATTGTGGAATTTGCAGTTTATAAAAATCCAGTTGGAGTAAACAAAGAAAAAGTGATCATCACCGAACTTAGAACAGATTATTAAAAAAAGCATTTAAAACTCGCTTTTTTTTAAAAAAATCATATTTATTAAATTTTTATAAAACAAGAATTTTAAAGCTTTTTTTGAGCAAAATTTTTAGCTTTTTATCATTATTTTAGGCAAAACATTTCCGTTTTTGAAAAGAAAAGTTGTTAGAAATATTGACACTGGAAAGCAAGAATTGGTGCAGCACGAAGAAGAAGTGATGCAAATAAGAGCGATGGGAGAACATTCTCCTGAAATCTTAAAAGAAAAACTTCAAGAAATGCCTTATTGCAGGATTGTCAAACTTGATGAAAGCATTTAAGGCCGCTGCTCCTGAAATTTCTACGCTTATCAAATAAAAACATGCTGAAAACAAAAAACATAGGTGCAAAATATGCCTATGTTTTTTAATGCTCTTCTGGTTTCAAACGCTTTTGAAAAACACTTTTTAACGCTGTATGTAATCTTCTTGCAAAGTGATTTGATGATCATTAAAATTTTTTTCTTGATGTTCGCCAATCACAACCGCAGTGCCAACAAGTGCCGCCAGTGCAGCTGCAACAAGAATGCCTGTGCCGATGTTTTTCAAAGCGTCCTTTGGATTGGCCGGAAGCGGAAGATTTCTTGAACGAACAAGAAAGTCATATTTGGATTGTTTAACGCGTTCGTCAATCTCTTGCTTATGCAAATTGTAGGTTTCTACAAATCTTTTTTCATCTACAATCAAATACGATAAAATTTTTGTTTTGCCAAAGTTGTCATCAATAAAATAGCGTGTTTGAGTTTTGACGATGGCATTTGAATCGTGCACATAGTAAATCACTTCTCGCCTGAAAATAACCGTGTCTTTGCCTATGCCATATTTATATACATCCTTCTTTGATACGTAATCCTTTTCGCCGTCAAAAAAACTTAGTTGCGAAATTTGGTTTTGAGATGAGATATCTTGCTGAGTAAAGTTGATGCCCATCTCTTGCGCCTGACGATATCTTTTTATAAATTCCATAATTATCGCTTCGTCTTGCTCGACCGGTATATCAAAAACTGATTCAAAATTTTGTTTTGTAATTTTAAAGTCGTCAAAATAATGTCCGCCTAAAATGTCGGAGTATTTACACTTGTAATAAATTTTTTTAAGCTTAGACAGTTTCATAGACCTCTCTTCTTACAAAAATAATTATATCATTGTGGCATTTTGTTGTCAATATCAAAAAAAATCGCTTAAAAAAGCGATTTTTTGTTATCCAACATCTTCATCTTTTACAACAACAGGCATAACATCGCGATATTTTCTTACGCCAGTGCCTGCTGGAATAAGCTTGCCGATGATAACGTTTTCTTTGATGCCAGTAAGGTTATCCACCTTGCCTTTAAGCGCTGCGTCGGTGAGAACTCTGGATGTTTCTTGGAATGATGCCGCTGAAAGGAAAGATTCGGTTGAAAGTGATGCCTTTGTGATGCCTTGCAAAATGCGCTTTGCAGTTGCAGGCACTCCGCCTTCTTGAAGCACTCTGTTGTTTTCTTCTTCACATTTATAAGTGTCAACAAGTTCACCTGGAAGAAGGTTTGTGTCACCAGAAGATTCAATTTTAACCTTTTTAAGCATCTGCCTGATGATTATTTCAACATGCTTGTCATTTACGCCAACATCTTGGCTTCTGTAAGCGCCGATAACTTCGCTGAGCAAGTATTCCTGCAAGCCTTTAAGACCGCGAAGCCTAAGCAGATCAGATGGGTTGCAAGGGCCTTGCGTAAGTTGGCTGCCCGGTTCAACCACATCGCCATCCTTAACAGCAAGCACTGCTGGTTTTTTGATTTCATATTCTTCATCACCTTCCTTGGATGAAACAGTGATGATGTAATATTTTTGATCTTGCTTAATTTTTACGCGCCCTGCAACTTCGCTAAGCACGCATTCGCCCTTAGGTTTTCTAGCTTCAAAAATTTCTTCAACCCTTGGCAAACCTTGTGTGATGTCCGCTGCCACAGCTGACCCGCCTGAGTGGAAGGTTCTCATTGTAAGCTGTGTGCCCGGCTCGCCGATTGACTGAGCGGCGATGATTCCAACTGCTTCGCCAACGGTTACAATATTTTTGCCCGAAAGATTTCTGCCATAGCATTTTGCGCATACGCCATGCTTGCATTTGCATGTGAGAAGCGAACGAATTTGCACTTTTTTGATGCCTGCTTCTTGAATTTGCGCTGCCTGCTGTTTTGAAATCATCTCGTTTGATTTAACGATAACTTCTTTGGTTTTTGGATTGATGATGTCGTCAACTGCAACTCTGCCATATATTCTGTCTGCCAAAGTTTCTTGCACATTGCCGCCATGCACCAAATCGCTTACCCAAATGCCTTTAACTGCTTCGCCATTGTCAGCAAAGCAATCTTCTGTTGTGATTACAACATCTTGCGCAACATCAACAAGCCTTCTGGTAAGGTATCCAGAATCGGCTGTTTTAAGCGCCGTATCCATAAGGCCTTTTCTTGCACCCCTTGCAGAAAGGAAGTGCTCGACTGGTTGAAGACCATGGATGAAGTTGCTTCTTACTGGAATGTCAATTTTTTGTCCAGAAGCTGCGGTTTTAAGACCAACCATGCCGCAAACTGAGTTTAACTGCTGAGAAGATCCACGCGCCCCAGAAACGATGATGGTTTTGAGTGGATTGCCATCTTTAAGCTCTGTCAACGCTTCATTTTCAAGCTTCTTTTGAACGGCTGACCAAACTTCAATGTTGTTGTCAATTTTTTCATCGTTTGTGATAAGCCCACGCTTGAACAACTTTTCATTTTCGAGAACTTTTGTTTCTGCTTCTGCAAGATATTGCTTTTTGTTGCTTGGCTCTGTTCCGTCAAATGCATTGATTGTGTTTGCAATGAGTGTTGAGAATTTGTATCCCAAATCTTTAATTTTATCAAGCAAAATAGAGCAGCCTGTTGTGCCAATTTTATCATATGCAAGAGCGATGATCTTTTTAAGATCTTTTTTATCGATAATCTTGTTGATTTCAAGTTCGCAATAGTTTTCTGGCTTGCTTCTGTCAAGCAGCAATCCTTCTGGCAATGTTTGGCTGAAAATAATTCTGCCGATGCTTGTTTCAATGCGTTTTGAATAAACTTTGCCGTCAATGGTTTTTGTTATGCGCACTTGAATTTTTGCTTGGATGTCAATCACATTGGTTTGATAAGCGATCATAGCTTCTTCAATAGAGTTGAAAATGCTGTTTTCGCCTTTTTTGCCTGGCAAAATTTGAGTCATTGAATAGCAGCCAAGCACAACGTCCTGAGTTGGCGTAACAATAGGTTCGCCATCTGCAAGCTTCAAAATGTTGTTGGAAGCAAGCATAAGTGTGCGAGCTTCTGTGCGTGCGTCAAGTGAAAGTGGAACATGCACTGGCATTTGGTCACCGTCGAAGTCGGCGTTGAATGCTGTACATGAAGATGGATGAAGTTTGATTGCCCTGCCTTCAACCAGCACTGGCTCGAAAGCCTGAACAGACAGCCTGTGAAGCGTTGGGGCGCGGTTTAAAAGCACTGGATGCTCTTTAATAACTTCATCTAAAACATCCCAAACAACTGGTTTTTCGCGCTCAATCATGCGTTTAGCGCTTTTGATGTTGTTGGATTTGTTAAGTTCAATCAATCTGTTGATTATGAAAGGTTTAAAAAGTTCAAGCGCCATTTCTTTTGGCAGACCGCATTGATACATTTTAAGTTCTGGCCCAACAACGATAACGCTTCGACCAGAATAATCCACACGCTTGCCAAGCAGGTTTTGCCTAAATCTGCCCTGCTTGCCACCAAGCATTGAGGTGAGCGATTTTAAATCGCGCTGTTTAGAGCCTTGAACAGCTTTGCCGCGCTTGCCGTTGTCGATCAAGTTGTCAACGGCTTCTTGAAGCATACGCTTTTCGTTTCTAATGATAACCTCAGGCGCGCCAAGCTCCATAAGTTTTTTAAGACGATTGTTTCTGTTGATTACACGACGATAAAGATCGTTTAAGTCTGATGAAGCATATCTTCCGCCATCAAGCGGAACCATTGGACGAAGGTCTGGTGGAAGCACTGGAAGCACATCCAAAACCATCCAAGTTGGATCGTTTCCGCTTTTTAAGAAGGATTCAACCACATCAAGTTTTTTGATGGCTTTAATTCTTCTTTGCCCTTTCATTGTTGGAAGAGCGCTTTTAAGCGATTCGCTTTCTTTTTTAAGATCAACTTGTGAGAGAAGTTTTTTGATGGCTTCTGCGCCCATTGCAGCTTCAAAAGAGCCATAACCATATTTTTCGATAGCATCACGATATTCTTTGTCGGTGATGATTTGTTTGTAAACAAATTCGGTGTTTTTAGGATCAATTACAATGTAGTTGACATAATACACAACTTGTTCAAGCGCTTTTGGAGTTAAGTCAAGAAGCGTGCCGATTCTTGATGGCACAGATCTAAAATACCAAATGTGAGTTACAGGAGCAGCAAGTTCGATGTGACCCATTCTTTCTCTTCTAACCTTTGCGCGAGTAACTTCAACACCGCACTTATCACAAACCACGCCACGATAACGTATGCGCTTATATTTTCCGCAGTGGCACTCCCAGTCTTTTCTAGGCCCGAAAATTTTCTCGCAAAAAAGACCATCCTTTTCAGGCTTCTGTGTGCGATAGTTGATTGTTTCAGGCTTTGTTACTTCACCATGACTCCATTCTCTAATTTTTTCTGGTGAAGCGATGCCTATTCTAATTGAATCGAAGTTATTGAGTTCAAACATAACTTTCTCCCTTTTATCTGTCAAAATCTATATAATTATTCGTCAAAATCTCCAAAATCATCGAAGAGATCGGCTGTGTCAATGGCCGATGAAGAAATTTCTTCTTCATAAGATTTTTTAACCTCGTCTTCTTCTTCAGGTTTTTCAGCTTCTTGTTTTAACAAGTCGTCAAAATCAAGTGAAATATCATCAAAATCGTGTTCTGCTTCAATTGGAGTGATGTGTTCATCCTGTTCGTCCATAGAAAGCTCGTTGATTGAAATTTCTTGATTTGCTTCTGTTAAAATTTTGATGTCTAAGCCAAGTGCCTGCAATTCTTTAACCAAAACTTTAAAGGATTCTGGAATTCCCGGTTCGGCAATAGGCTGACCTTTGATGATTGATTCATAAGTTTTTGTTCTGCCTGTGATATCGTCAGATTTGATTGTAAGCATTTCTTGCAGAACATGGCTTGCGCCGTATGCTTCAAGCGCCCAAACTTCCATTTCACCAAATCTTTGTCCACCAAACAGCGACTTTCCGCCAAGAGGCTGCTGTGTGATAAGTGAATAAGATCCGATTGAACGAGCATGGATTTTGCTGTCTACCATGTGTTCAAGTTTAAGCATATATTTGTAGCCAACTGTGGTAAGGTTGTCAAACGGCTCGCCTGTTCTGCCGTCATAAAGCTGAACTTTGCCGTCTGCTGGGAAGTTGTTGCTTACAAGCAGCTCTTGAATTTGGTTGATGTCTGCTCCGTCAAAGTCTGGAGTTGCAATCTTCCAACCAAGCGAGCCTGCAACAAGACCCAAGTGAGTTTCAAGCACTTGGCCGATGTTCATTCTGGAAGTTACGCCAAGTGGGTTGAGCAGGATGTCAAGCGGCCTGCCGTTTGCCATGTAAGGCATATCGTTTTCTGGCATGATGATTGAAACAACGCCCTTGTTTCCGTAACGCCCTGCCATTTTATCGCCGACAGAGAGTTTGCGCTTTTGTGCGATTGTAACCCTAACCATCATGTTTACGCCAGCATCAAGTTCGTCTTTATTTTTCTTAGAGAACACCTGCACATCAACAACCACGCCTTCTTTGCCGTGTTTAACACGAAGCGATGTGTCTCTAACTTCTCTGGCCTTATCACCAAAGATTGCGCGAAGCAATCTTTCTTCTGGCGTGAGTTCGGTTTCGCCTTTTGGAGTAACCTTTCCAACCAAGATGTCGCCAGATCTTACTTCTGCGCCAACGCGGATGATTCCGTTTTCATCAAGGTTTTTAAGTGCTTCTTCACCAAGGTTTGGGATATCACGAGTGATAACTTCGTCACCGAGTTTGGTGTTTCGGCAGTAAACTTCTTCTTCCTTTAAGATGATGGTTGTGTAAACATCTTCTTTAACAAGACGCTCGTTGATGAGAATAGCGTCTTCAAAGTTGTAACCTTGCCAGTTCATATAACCAACAAGAATGTTTTTGCCAAGTGCAAGTTCGCCGTTTTCGCAGCCGTAACCATCATAGATGACATCGCCTTCTTTAACCTTTTCACCCTTTTTAACACAAGGTTTTTGGTTGTTGCAGGTTTCTTGATTCATCTTTTCAAACTTGGTGAGAGTGTAGATGTCTTCATCACCTTTATCGGTTAAAATTCTAATCTCATCAGCGCTTACATAGCTAACTGTGCCGCCGCGCTTTGCAATTCCAAGAGCGCCGCTGTCTCTTGCTGCACGATATTCCATGCCAGTTCCAACAATAGGAGCTTCTGGCCTAAGCACAGGCACAGCCTGCCTTTGCATGTTTGCGCCCATCAGCACACGGTTAACTTCGTTTGAGTTAAGGAATGGAATAAGCGCACTTGCCACAGAGATATATTGGCGTGGAGAAACATCCATATAATCTATTTGGCTTGCTGGCACTTCACCCATTGTTGAGCCGTGTCGAGCCATGATACGCTTGTTGATAAACCTTCCCTCTTCGTCAAGCGGTTCGGTTGCCTGAGCGATGTATGCCTTGTCTTCAATGTCCGCCATTTTGTATTCATATTTCTTTGAAACAATGCCGGTTTGTTTGTCTACTGGGCGATAAGGCGTTTCAAGGAAGCCGTATTCATTGACTTTAACATAAGTTGCAAGTGTGTCGATAAGACCGATGCTTTGGCCTTCTGGTGTTTCGATTGCGCATATTCTGCCATAGTGTGTGTAGTGAATATCACGAATTCCAACATCAGCACGTTCTTTTTTAACACCGCCAGGGCCTACAGCAGAGATTCTGCGCTTTTGTGAAAGCCCTGAAAGTGGGTTGTTTTGATCCATGAGTTGCGAAAGTGGAGATTGTGCAACAAAATCTTTAAGTGCTTTGTTGATTGGTTTTGGGTTTATTATTTGAGAAGGTGTAACTTCGCTTAATTCTTTGCCCTGCAAAGTTTCTCTGATGTTTGTTGAAAGTTTTTGAACACCCGAACGGAAGGCTTTTCCAAGAAGTTCGCCAACTGTTGCAAGGCGCTTGTTTGAAAGGTGATCCACCTTGTCATAACTGCCAATGCCTTCAAGGCAATCAAGATAAACACTGATTGTGGCAAGTATATCATCCATAGTAAGCGTTGTAACAAGCAAGTTTTTGGCATTTTCTTTGATTGCTTCCAAACGCTTTTCTTTGGTTTTGTTTTCTTTCAAAATTTGCATGAGAGTTGGATAGTAAACTTCTTCGGTGATTCCAAGAGCTTTTTCATCGCAAGGAATAACTGCGCTGAGTCTAACCCTGTTGCTGCCTCTCATCAAGTGTTTTTTGCCGTTAACCTGCACCCAAACTTCGTTGATGCCGGCATCTTGAATTGCCCTTGCGTTTTCTTCGCTGATGATTTCGCCTGCTTTTACAAGCACTTCATCTTTGACTGCGATGTTTTCAGCAGCTATAAGCCCCGGCAATCTGTTTGCAAGCGCAAGACAATTGTTGAATTTAAACCTGCCAACATTTGCAAGGTTGTAATAAGCATCTGTAAAAAAGAATGCGTTTAAGTAGTTTCGAGTAGATTCAGCAGATGGCACATCTGATGGACGCGACTTTCTTGCAAATTCTAAAAGTGCCTCATCCTGAGTTTGCTGTGGCTCGCGATCAAGTGCAGCTTTGATGTATTTGTTTCCACCAAACAGCCTGTCGATTTCTGCGCTTGTAAAGCCAAAGCATTTTAAAAACACGCCGATTGAAAATTTGTGTTGCCTGTCGACAACCATTTTAACAGCTTCGTTTGCGCCCTGTTCAATCTCAAGCCACATTCCCCTTTCAGGAATCATCTGTGCGCGAAGAGTGGAGTTGTCTTCTTTCTCTCTGGTGAGATAAACGCTTGGAGAACGAATGATTTGTGAAATTATAACTCTTTCAATTCCGTTTGTAAGGAAAGAACCATGCTCGCTCATAAGCGGAATATCACCAAAGAAAACTTCTTGCTCAACTGCTTCGCCTGTTTCTTCAATCACAAAGCGTGCTTTAACTTTAAGCGGAACAGAATAAGAAGCACCCCTTCTTTTGCATTCTTTCATAGAATATTTTGGCTTGTCTGCCAAATTTATATCAAGAAAATAAAGCTTTGCCTTTGTGCTGTAATCAACAACTGGCGAAAACTCATCAAGCACGCTTCTAATGCCATGCTCGATAAAGTTTTTGTAAGAATCTTTTTGAATGCTTAAAAGATCTGGAATAGGACAAATTTCATCAAGTTTTGAAAAAGAATATCTTTCAGTTTTTCCAAATTTTTGTTTTTTTAGTGATAATGCCATGTCGCTCTCCTTATAAATTGAGAAAAATGCGATTATATAACAAAAAAAAGGGTATAAAGCGCCTATTAAAACGCCTTAAAAAACCCTTTTTTTAAGCCTTAAATCACACCATTTCTCCACTTGCACATAATCGTCTATTGCATTCTATCATATATCAAAAAATTTGTCAACAATTTTTTATAACTTTTTTTCTTGCCTTATGCGAGAATTGATGTTAAATAAGCAAATTCCGCTCGAATGAAAGCTCTGAAAAACCATCTGCATACGCCTGCCACAATGGGTTGCCAACAAATTTGTTGTAGAGAGTTTTGATGCCCTCTTCTGGCGCAGGAACACCGCCATCCTTACCCCATTCATCTTTGTTTGCAGTAAACAAATCTGTGCCAAATTCGTTTTGATAGATGTTTATTGCAAGGTCGTGCTTCTTTGCAATCACATTTGTATATCCGCACGCCAAAACATCAAATGTGCCATCGTTTGTCCAAGCGCCTAAAATGCTGCTGTTGTATACATTACCGCAAGTGATTTGCCCATCTTGCGACTGTGAATATACAATTTCGGTGGTTTCTCTGTCTGTCCAGTCACCAAGGCCCCCCGCAAACTGTTTTTGGCCGATTGCGAAATATCTCGCACCGCCATATATGTATGACGGCGTGGTGCCCGTAGTAACCAACACGCCCGCCACTTGTGCTGCTGCGCTGGCAGAAGTGTTGTCTGCCACGGATATGCTGTAGGTTGAGATTGAATAGATGTTGCTTAGTGTGATTCTTGTTGATTGTGTGTTTTCGGCAATTATTCCGCCAACGCGAGCGTTGATTGCCATTGAATAGGTGTAGGTGTTGATTGTAAGCACAGGAGCTTGGTTATAGCTGTCGCTGATTGAAATCACCGCGTTTTGATTTGCAGTGCCGATGATGCCACCAAGCGACGGCGTTGCAATTTGACCTTCAATTTGCATTGAGATGTCTTTAATTGCAACTTGAGAAATTGAAATCTGCCCGTTTTCTGCAACTTCACCAACCGCGCCACCAAGAGTGTTTCTTGCAACCAAATTGCCGGCAACAACTGCCTGCGTGATTGTGTTGTTGTTGCCTTCCACCCTTCCAACCAGCCCGCCAACGCTGTCGATTGTGTTGATTTCAACTGCTGCGGTTGGCTGATTTCCAACAACAAAACCTTGCTGCATATACGCCGTAGAAATTCTACCACCATTTCTCAACAAGCCGGTAATTCCGCCGATAGCGTCAGCAACATATGGTTGCAATGTAAATGACTGACCAGTTACGCCATAGCTGTAAACATACGCATTGTTGAGCGTGCCTTTAATTTCACCAGCTATATAGCCGCCATATCTGTAAGCGTTGATTTTCATTGACGCGTTAATTGTAACGAACACATCGCTTGCGGTGGCTGACCTTGCAATGCCGCCGAAAACAAGCCCCGCTTTTGCGCCAAGAACATTGACTGCCCCACGCGAAATTTCAACATCACTCATGCTGCCGCGTCCGCCCAAATATCCAACTGCACCGCCAGCAAATGACAACTCTGTAAGCGCGTTGCTTTCATAATCTATGGTTGCGCCTGTTTTTGGAATATATGTTGCAAATGCACTAATAAGAGATTGCACATTTTTTATGTTAAACCCGCCAAGCGTAAGCCCAACCACGCCACCTACAATGTTTTTGCCGGTGACCATTACAACTTCGTCTGCTTCGGTGGCATCCAAACCAGCCGTTGACCCAAGAACATTTATGTTGTATAAGTTTGCATTTTGAGCCAACCCAGCAACTGTTCCAACCACATTGGCATTAGTAAATGCAACTTCTTGCGGCATGATTGTCAAGTTCATAACGCTTGCATTTATGTTGTTTATGCCAGATATGCTTGCAAACATGCCCGCGTTTTCGCTTGCAGCGCTTGATGCAATTTGAATGTTGGAAATTGTTGCGCCGTTGCCTTCCAAATTTCCACGCAAATCAACTTGATGTAATGTGTTGAAATCTGTTGGCAAGGATGCATAGCTGATGTCGTTGATTATCCTATAATTGCCAGAAGCAACATTGTTTGGAGTTTTCATGTATGTTTGCATGCTTTCGGCATCATAGATGACATACGGGTTAAACACACTGCCATCTTCTGGTGTGTTTGGAGCGGTTACATATTGATATATCAAAATGCCTTCTGCATTTGTGGTTGTGCCGATGTTTTGTTTTTGGCTGGTTGCAATTATGTTGGCACTAACAAGTTCCAACCTGCCGCCTGAGAATTGCTGGCCTTTAAAGGTGTCGCTTGTTGAGCCATCACTATAAAACCAAACGCTGTTGTATGCAGCCGAATTAGAATAAGAATAATTTGAGAAATATTGCGAAAGGTTTGCAAAATCGTTGGTTGTAACCTGCCCTTCGTTTTCATTATATGTGAGCGCACTTACACCTTCATGCGAAAGCGGCGAAAGCGTTACATTTATGTTGTTGCCTCTAATGTAGTAGCAATCTTCAAACGAGCCGCTGCTTGCCCCTGCAAAGTAGAAGTTTGTTGCACTGTTATCGCCTGTGATTTTGCTTGTTGAAAAGCTTCTTTCAATTCGCGATGAGTTTATAAATGCAAAGCCTGCACTCACTGATGTTGTGATGATTGGAATGTTTGAATAGCAATCTTGAATAGTTCCATCGTTAGTGTGAACAAAGCCGCCAACCTGCACACTTGAATTAAGCATGCTGTTTGTGCCGTCTGCATAAACTTTGTTTGCAACCACATCGCCAGATGTGTAGCTTGTTATGATTTTTGCATTTTCAGAGTTGACTGCGCAAAGCCCACCCATTACAAACACGTTGTTGTAGGTTGACTCGCACCTAAGCAAACCTTGCCTAAACGCCGATGATGCGATTGTGCCTTGGTTTACGCCAACCACGCCGCCCATGCTTACAAGGCTGTGCGCTTTGATGCTGACGCGGCTGTTGGTGATATAGCCAGAGTTGTTTCCAGCCACGCCACCAAAATAGTAGCCCGATGATGCTGGTGTGCTTGTAAATGTTAAAAATACTTCGGTGTTTTCGGCAGTTTGAACGCTTGCATTTGTGATTGAACCGCTGTTTGCGCCTACCACCAGTCCAAATTCTACAGACGAAGTTGACGAGCTTGCGAATGAAACGCTTGCCACATCTTCATTGCCAACTTGAATGGTTATGTTTTTAAGCACTGCGCCGTCAGCAACGCTGCCAAACAATCCGCCTTGCGTTGCAGCACCTAAATCATATTGCGAATCTGCAAAGATGAATTTATAGTTGTTGCCGTCAAAGTATGCAATCTGCGTTTGGAGTGGAACAAAATCCTGCGCTGGCACTTCAATGTCATTAAGCAAAATGTAGTATCCACCGCTTTGCATCCCCAAAAATTCAGCATATGTGGTTACTGGATTTGGGCTGACTGCCGAGCCGCGCATGTCGGAATCTATATTAAATTCAACACTGACATGCGTTTTGCCGCTGCCGCTATCTTCACTGCTGACATACTCGTAAACGCCATTGCTGCCAATTTGATAATATGCCTCAAATGTGAAGAAATAGCGCCTGTTGTTGGCTTGATGTGCGCGATATGTTACAAGCGTAAGCCCAGAAGTTTGCAAATATGGAATTTTAATTTCGCTGTTAACGCTGAGTTCGGTTTTGGCTGCCTTTTTGCTTTCAAGTGGAATTGGATGAATTGCAATGCCATGTTCGTTGTTTATGTTAAGGTCGGTGTAAAGCGTCCAAGTTCCCTTTGTTGTAAGTTGATTTAAGAAGTCATCCACAAGCGCTGCAACTGATGCGTTGGCTGTGTTGTATTCAATCATATCTTCAAAGCCAACTGACAGCTGCATTCTGTCGCCAACTGCCACGCTGATTGTTCCGTCAACCATGCCTGTGATCACATCTTGATTGAGCGGCTGGTTGTTTTCATCGACTGCGCTGTAATTGATGACATATTCTAAAACAGTTATTGTCAAACTATCAGAAACGGTTTCTGGCGAGCCGCTCTCGTTTGTTCTGGTTGCAGTAAGCTGAATTTCAAACACATTTTGCCCACTGTTATAATCGATTGTGTTGTTGGTTACAACAAGTTGATATGTTGCAGTTTGTTCATCAAACACAACCTGAGCAAGTTGTGGCTGAGTTGTGTTTACAATCACTTCTTCATAGCCAACCGCTTGAACATTAAGATCATAGCTAAGCCCTCTTGCAACCTGAGTTTTCCCTGGATATTCAGCAAAATCAATAGACACAAATTCTTGCTTATATAATCTGTAATCAAAGCTGTCGGCATATTCACCGTCGTCACTTACAACCTTTATGTCAACGGCAACCTGACTGCCATCGACAACATCGATGTTGGAGAACATATATCTTAAATAGAATTGCCCTTGATAGTCTGCAATGCCTTCTAAAACCTGCCTTGAAATGCGTATGCCGTTTGGCAATGTTTCAGCGCCGGCTTTTTCTGTGAAGGTGTTGTCTGCACTGTTATATGTGCCAAGCACAAAAGACGCTTGACTTGCGCCCTGCAAGCTGTTGATCATGTTGTTTGTGATTTCAACATAATTAAAGTCTGCGTCGATTGGCGAAAGCGTTACCGACAAAACTCCCGCCCTGCCAGGGACAACAAATGTCGAGTCATCTGTGGCAGAAATTGATGGGAAGTTGTTGACTATAATAGAATCAACATTTTCTTGGTGCAAAGCAATTTCAATTGTTTTTAGCACAGTGTTTGGATTGCTTTTCGCAACAAGATTCAAATAGTAAGTTTTATAGATGTTTTGCTCTCTTCTGCTGGCAAAAGCAGCCGAAGCTTTGTCAACGCTTATTGTCAAACCAAATTTTAAGCTATTCTCGCCAGCTTTTGTAACTTTGACATTGAATAAATCGGTTTCTATTCCCTTTTTATCCACAACAGCAAGTTCGCTCCCGTCGAGAACCAACTCATCTTTCGAATAATCGCTTGTGATGACGATTGTGTCGGTTTCGCCACTGCTTGGAGTGAGAACATATTTATCTTTGATGCTGCTTATATCGGTTGCGCCTTCGTAATAGTTGATTGTTACTTTATTCAAAGTTGTGATGTCAAGCGAATATTGCTGCCCGTCAATTTCCGCAACAAGAGCTGCTGAAAGGTTGATGCTGTCTTCCATTTTTTCTTCGCCGGTTGACGAACCTGTTTTAACAAAGGTTAAGCCATCGCGTGACTTGATGTAAGCGCCATAGTTTAGTATCTTGTCAGCATTGGGATCCGCTGCCTCAACTGACGCCGAAACAGAATAATTTTTTGCAAGTTGAATAAGATTTCCGCCCATTGAAACAAGGCCGTCATGTGAGATTTCTACTGTTTGATCGCCAATTTGAGTTGTGAGTATGTATGATGGCGAAATAAGCACATCCACACCTGCATTTGAAAACACGTTAAAGCGTGCGTTTTGCCCAAGTGTGAGATTGCCGATTTTAAAGATGCCTGTTTGTTTTTCCAGCACAACATTGTCGTCATCATCTGTGATGTCTTCTGTAATTCTATAGGATTGAACATTAAAATAGTTGATTATGTTAAAGTAAATCACTTCATTTTCTTTTTGGTTGAGCAAACTGCTGATTTCCACTCTGGCAAGCCCTGTGCCCTTAACTTTGATTTGCCCAGTTGACGAAATTTCTAAGATAGAACTTGCCGATGTCATGGCTACATCAGCGCCTTCTATTATAATAGGATACAAACTGTCGCCAACATTTAATGTGTTTAGTGGGTCAAGCGCCGCCTGTGCTTGATAGAGATTTGAAGTTGTAAACTCGCCACCTTGATAGCTGCCTGCCGCTTCAAAATAATACATGTTTATCACTTTAACGCCGCTGGCTGTTTGTCCACTTTCTGAGCCGTCTTCACTTGCATCGCCAGAAGCAGCGTTTAATTGATATTCATAAAAACCATTGCTTTCATTTGCTTTTATGCTGAAAGCGGTGGAAGTATCGTCAAAATTAAGCACATCAATAACACTGTAAATGCTTTCGCACACCACAACAACATCGCCATAGAATTGGTCGGTTGTGTAATTATCACGAATGCTTGCGCTCATATCTATTTCTTGCCTTGTAACATATGACTGCATTAAAAGATTATTCGTGCTTACATATGATTGGTTGGTTGAACTACCATATTTCCAGAACGCGATTTGACCTTTTGCCTGAGTTTGATTTTCTGGCAGCGGAGATTCATTTGCATTTGGCACATAAACAATGGCCATAGAAGCATAAATTCCAGTGCGCAAGCCATCATCTGTTGATTGAATTATAAATTGGTCTCCTGATTCAACATTGGTTAAAGCGCTGACAGAAACGGCAACAAGCCCAACTGCGTTTCCACGAACAAACACACGCGTTGTTATATCAAGCTCGTAATTAGCAACAAAAACGCCCGTCATCTCTGTGACAATGCCTGCTGCCCTGTCTGCAAAAATTTCGCCACCTGCAAGAATATTTGCAATTAAGCTTGATGAATAGCCACAAACTGCTGCGGCATTCCCCGCCAGCGCTCCTTGGCTGTCGCGCACATCAATAAGCGCATAAACCGAATATGCTTCATATCCAAAACGCTTTTCGCGATCTGCTTTCGCAAAACCAGTGATGCTTCCTGTTGAATAACCTGCTATGCCGCCTATATATGATGTGCTCACACCGTCATCTTTTTCTTTTGGAAGAATAACCTGCATTTGCTCTTCAAAAAGCACATTCATGTTGGAAATTGCACCTTCGTTGCTTCCTATAAGCCCGCCAATATATCCTGTTGAACCTAATGAAATTGTGCTTTTGTAAATTTTTGCTGTTATGTTGCTTAATGTCCCTGTAAGCATGCCGGCAATCAAACCGATGTTGTTGTTATTCTTAATTGCTTCAGCGCTGACATTGATGCTGCCTTCAAATGTAACGCCGTCTATCTCGCCGCTCACTTGTGAGAACAAGCCATATCTGCCATTGCCATCGCCGTTTTTGATGTCAAGCCCTTTGATGATTCCACCACCGCTTTTGCTTATGATTGAACCAGAGAAAACTTCGTCGCCCCCACCAAGGTTGCCACCAAGCGGCAAAAGTGAACTGTAAGCGCTCATATCAATGGTTGTTTCAATTTTATAATGCGCTTTCATGCCGGCTGCGCTTTGCCCTATTGCAAGAACATCTTGCGCAGTTGATAGTGAGAATGGGTTGTCTTTCTCGCCATTGGCATATTCAAATTTAAGAGAAATAACACGATTTTGATAGCCTGAAACGATGTCTTCATCAACAAACCATGCGTTTGGAATAATTTGCAGTGTGCCGCCCAATGTGCCATCGATACTTTCTTGACTTGTTATGGCGCTGTTGAGATTTACTTTTATAAGCCAAGCGCCATTACCGTTGACTTTTTCAATTTTAACTGCATTTCCATCTGGGCTGCTGGTGGTGCCGTTGGCGGAATATAAAATTTCGGATAAATTGATAAGCTGCGCATCTTCTTCGCTTGCGTTGCCAGAGATGTATCTTACAACAATGTTTTTATCGGTTGCTGAAATAGGATTTAGATAAACTGCGATATCAAAAGATGTGCTTGATGGAGAGAATGTGAATGTTGTTTGCTGTCCTAAATTTGTGTAGATGTTTGTGACATTGTCATATGCCTGCCCGCGAACATTGATTGGGAAATATCTTGCCCCACCATATTGCCTAAGCGATGCGAACATTGTGAAACTGAACTCATTGCCATAGTTTGAGTTTACTGTGAATGTAAATGTTGTTGTGTCGAACATGCCATAGTAGCTTGATGCCGACTGCCCTATTCTATAAATGCCGCCATAAATCATTCTGTCAACGATTGCGCCATCCGAGTTAAAGCAGGTTGCACCATCCACAGTCCAATAAATGTATTTTTGATTGTAAGACGAATTGTTCATCAGCTTTGAGTCTGGGTCATAAAAGCCATATGCATTTGATGGCGACACAACTGGGCTGAAAGTTACTGTTTGAAGATCTGTGTTTGTTATGTTGTTGCCAATAAACAAGTTGACGCTGTTTGCCGCAATATGCCCAACACCTTGATTGGTTTCAACTGGCATTGTCATTTCAAATTGCGACACTGAAACAGTGCTTACAAAAGTTGCACGAGCATATTTTGTGTCGATTTCTTTTATAAAGTCTTGATTTACAATCACGCCTTGAACCGAAAAATCAAGCACGGTTTCGCCATAGGTGTTGGTTGAAAGCGTGAAAGACGATGCACCATTTTGCACAATGCTTAGCAGGTTGATGTTTGAAAAATTGTATGTGATACTGTCAAATAAGTCTGTTCCGTTTGAGGTTGAAAGTTGGACGGTTGCATTTTTGCCGTATATCGTGATTGGTTGGTTGTTTTCGTCGGTGTCGGTGCCGTTTTGCATAACAATGCTGATTTCGTCGCTTATTTGCCCAAGCGTTTCGTCAATACTTGGCTCAACCTTTTCATAGCTTAAAACGCCGTCATTTTGCGTTCCGCCAATGTTGATTGAAAGGTCTTCAAAAGTGTTGATAACTCTAAATGTGATCAGCTTTGAAACGCCATTGTCAAGCATGATTCTGTAAGTTACAATGCCCGTGCGCCTTGGCTCTACGCGCAGATAGATTGTTTTTAAATCACCTGTCTGCATTTCATCGGCGCTTACACTTTCAATTGCGATTGCAGATGCATCGCCGTTGTAAAAGACTGGCGTTGCGGTTTCAAAAGCATAATCTGCCACCAAATGCGCAAAAATTTGCGCCTGAGATGAAATTGAAAGGAAAATTCCTGAATTGTCGTTGTTTTCGTTGTATTCATAAGGTGCAGAAGCGTCATCAAAAGTGATGGCCGTTGCACCTGTTGAAATTGTGTAGTTGACATTGTAGATGACATTGTCGTTATCTTCTTGAATATACTCACTTATAACTTCAAAAGAAATTTGCTTGGTTTGTGTTGTTGGGCTGACTGCCGAAGCGCCTCTTATCTCAACTGGTTGAGAAATGTCGGTTATGCGCAAAGGTGAACTTACAAGCCTGTCTTGATATCTTACAACAACATCGTTGTCAAAAGTCATAAGCACATAATCAAAACTGCTGTCTGTTCTAAACACTTCAACATTAAATTGCTGCCAACCATAGTCGCCGTCATAATAATTGTAGAAGTTATAGTTGTTTTCTGGTGCGCCCTGCTCGTAGCCGTTTATCACTATACTGTCTGGCGCAACTCTGATGTTTACAGGCAGGTTAAGCTTTTGCGACACGGCAGAATCGTTGGCGCTTTCAAAGCTTTCATCGCCTATCGTATAAAACAAACTAAAATCTATGCTTGTTGAAGCCGCTTGAATTGTTGCACTTGAAAGTTGATAGGTGTAGGTTGTGTAGCCATCTGCAAAACCTTCGTCACTTTGGCTTGCAACGCTTCTAACCACGGTTAAAATCGAACTGTCTTGTGTTTTATCTTTAAAAGTTATGTAATTTTGTTGATAATCAGTGCCAGCATTTTCAATATATGATGGAACTTTGATGGTTAAATCAACCACATCTTTGCCATTTTTGTCATTTGCAACTATTGTTATGCCTTCACTGGCATCAACTGGCTGATTGTCAATGGAAATTTGAATTGCATTTTGCTCTAACGCTGGCAAAACTGTGAAATGTGAAAGCAGTGTTTCAACTTCAAGCGTCTGCCCGTTTTCATATCTTGCCATAAAGTTGATTTGCGTGCCTAAGCTTACAACGCTTTCGCCAAAAACATCACCGCTTTCTTTTATAAAACCAATTATATATTGATTTGTTTCTTCATCATAGGTTAATTTTGCGCTGACAAATGCATTTTGCTCGTTTATCTCGCTTTCAACTTCTGTGCGGTGGAATGTGAGATTTCGCTCGGTTGCGGTTGAATCAAACCGATACATCTGCTCGCTTGGAGTAAACAGCGAAGTATCCGTCACATATAAAAGTTGACCTTCTTTTAATGATATTGAAGAAGAATATTGCCTTACTTCAATGCTGACGTAGGCTTTTTTGCCACCTTCATTGGTTGTTGCCACAAGCGTGGTAGATCCGCCGCTTGTGCCTGTAAGCCTGATGGTTGTGTAGTTGTCTTGCTCATCTATCACCTGCAAAGACACATGCTCGCTGGTTGCAGAGGCAACTGTGCTGTCTATCAATGCAAAACTTATGCTGCTGTCAACGCCGTCTTCTCTGTTGCCGAGCGTGAAAGTCACATCTGCACTTTCACCCGCAAAAAGTGTGACGCTGGTTTTATCTGGCGTTATTGTCATTTTGGAAGCAGCACTTTCATTGCAACCGACAAAAAAGAGGCCAGAGAGCAACAAAAGCACTCCCAGGCAAAGTATAGCAATCAACTTTTTAAAATTAAAGTTAACTTTTTGCATAAACCCCTTTTATTCGTTAGCGTTAGAGAATATTGATCTGATATAATCCTGAGCCACAACTTGAATCATAGTTCTGTTGGTTGGGCCGGTTATAAGAAAGGCCTGTCCAAGCCCAGCCGTAACGATTGCGTTTTGCTCTTCTTCGTTGATTCCGCCTGATTTTTTGTAAAGTTCAACAAGGTCGTTGATATCGTTTGGCGCAAGTGAGAATATAAGCGAGTACTGGCAGGCGTTGATAACCGCAGTGGATTGACGCTGAATTTCTTCACTTCCAACAAAGTCGGCAATGTTTTGAGTGATGACAATTTGCATTCCCCAATATTTACGAATACGTTTTGCCATCTGTGCCATAAAGTCAAGCGCGATTGGATAGCGCGGGTTGATGAACACGTGCGCTTCGTCAACCGCGATGATAATTTTACGGTTGTTTTTCTTGTCGCCTTTGTGATACTTAGCGTTAAAATCTTTGTTGTTGATGATTTCGTTGTTTAGATATCTAAACACCAAAAGCATTTGTGCGTTTGTTAAAAGCGAGTTGTTGTTTGCAATAAGCGACTGAAAGTTGAAGCAAACAAAGTTTTCGTTTGTTTCAATTGATGTCGGCCCGTTCCACAACTTGCTGTTTCTTCCGCCCGATGCAAACTTTTTGATGTATGTTTCAATGGTCATAAGATTTCGCATTGTGAAATCATCTTTACATGTTTTAATACGCTGCAAGATAAGGCTGTATAAGTCGTCAAAGATAGGATAGTCGGTTGGTTTTAAGTCTGGAATATATGTGTTTTCGTCTATGCCCTTTTGCTTGTAAGTGTCAACGATAAGCGAGTTTAAAAGCTCGAAGGCATCCGAACTGATTCCTTCTAAGATGCTTCTAAAAAACTGTTCCAAAAATTGAAGATGTTGTGAATATGAATCGTTGATAACCTGTGTTTTTTTCTTCTTTTTCTTAACTTTAAAGGTTTCTGGATCGATTTCGCCTTCTTCGTCTTCATCTTCATCGGCCTCGTCTTCATCGCCTTCATCCAAGGATGCAATCACATGGAAAGGATTGATGATTCCGTGAAGCGAAGAGCCAACGTCGATATATTTTCCGCCCAAATGCTCGGTTAACAAAGCGTATTCTTTTTCAGGGTCGAGAATGAAGATTTTCGCATTGTCTGCGGCAAGGTTTGCAAGCAAGGTTTTTGTTGCGTAACTCTTACCAGATCCCGACTTACCGATAACCATCATGTTTGAGTTGACACGAGTGTTGTCACGGGCAAAGAAGTCTACAAAAACAGGATATTCGTTGTCGCCTATGTAGATGCCATTCTCATCTTGCAGCGCACTTGAAATAAATGGGAACACTGCTGCAAGAGTTGAAGTTGGAATGCCACGACGATAGTTTTTGATGTTGTCACGACGAGAGATGTTGCTGCTGATGAATGCGTCTTGCTGACGAGCAAACATTTCACTAAATTTAAAACCACTTTGTTTAAGCATCGCTTTAACATCACGCTTTGCCGCATCTTCGCAGGTTATGTAGGTGTTTACATCGTAAAGCTGTTGGTTGTTGTTTTTAAGGTTTACAAGCAAATCTCTAAGCGTTTCAACGTGTGTTTCAAGCTCTATTCGGCTTGAAGAACGCCCAGTTCTATACAATTTGCTTTCCATATCCATTATCGCCTTGTCGATAGAGCGTTCGGCGTTGTATTTTGGCACTTGGTTGAACTTCATCACAACCCTTGTTCTGTCAAGCAGGAAGATTTCCGAACCCCATGCGTTGCCCACATTAAGAGGATAGTCGGTTATTGCATATGTTCTAAACGCGTTGTCTTCAATAAAGTATCTTGCAGCTTTAAAACGAACTTGCTTTGGCCTTGCCCAGTCTATATGTTGAGCAAGCGGAATGCTTTCAAGGTCTCTTTGATCAAACTCTCTGCCGTAGTTTGCTTTTAAGAAGATTGTCAGGTCGCTGCCATACAATCTTTTAGCACTGACTGGCGAAAGAGATGAAGCAAGTGAGTTGATCATGCCGTTTACGGTGTTTTCCAATAAATCCATGTCCTTATCAAAAACCACAACATAAAAATGATCTTTATAAACTTTGTCACGCCTGTTTAAGTTTTCCATAAACGAAACACGCTCTTCAAAGATTGGGCTTCGCGTGTCAACTTCTTTTTCTGAAACCTGCCCTTCATATTGCATCTCTAAAAGAAGTTCGTATTTTTTATTTTCATTATATATATAATTATCAAGCACCATCGCCAAGTTAAGTTTGATGATGGAACAAGTTTGATCTGGCGACAGACGCCTTAATGCATTTGCAAAACTTTCGATAACATTATCTTGCGTGTATTCTGTAAGCAAGCCAAACAGCACCGGCTTAATTTCAATAACCTGCCCGTAATATGTTCCAAAGTTGATAAACCTGTCTTGATAGATGCTTTCAAAAGGAATCATCTCGCCTATGTCTGACTTTTTGCCTTTGCCAGGATCGACTGAAAACTTTTTCTTTTGAGCCATAAACCTGAACAGATATGCGCATGTTACATAAAACCTTTCTTCATCAGCAATTTTAATGAAAATTGAAAGATAAAAAATTGTAAACACCGCAGCCACCCAAAAATGGCCTGTAAAGTTTGACGCAAACAAAACAATGGCAATCGCTGCGCCGATTACAGCCAAAATTAAGTCTAGCCCTGTTACGCCCCTGATGAATTCAAGTTTAACTTTGGTCTTCCTTGGAATAATACGCTGCATGATATTTTTCTCCTTGTAAATATTTTACTACAAACAAGTTGAAAAATACAAACGATTTAGCCTATTTGCAATTATAAAATAATATATTTAATTTATTGTGTTTTTTTGCGGTATTTAATTTTTTTTGAGTGATTATTTCAAATTTTTTTATAATTATTTCATTATTTAATCCAAAAATATCTCTCGTTGCCATTTTCCCAAGCAAACTGTTTGTTTGACTGGATATTCTATGCGGCGTTGCAACCGCCGTTTTAACCTGTGATGCAGATGCGATTGAAACAAGCTGTTGCGGCTGATCTGACAAAAATTTTTGGTTGCTTGGTTTGTTTTTTTTGCTTTTCCCTAAAATTATCGCATGATTGCCGCATACAGCAATTTGTTTTGGTGAGAAGGTTATGTTTTGCGTCACAAATGCCACTACATTATATTTTTCAAGCAAAACCTCTTTAATTTTGCCGCAATCTACGCCATGTTGCGTAAAAACGCTTTTGCCAAGCGGATTTGATGAAAAAACTTCGCCATATTGCAAACAGCTTTGACTGTCAACAAAAAAGTTGTCGCCTGCAAGATGCATGTTTTTTGCATCAATCTCTCCTTCAATTTCGCTCTCGTCGTCAACAACGATAAAACTTTTGATTTTTGAAAGCTTTTCATCAAAAACTGCATTCAAAACATATCCCAGCAAATTTCCGCTGCCAATACAATAAACATTTTTTGAAATTATTTCGCTTAATTTTTGCATACCACAACATATTAAAAATAAAAAAATATTATGTAAAAATTAAAAAAATAGACAAAAAATAACAAAAAATTCAATTTTTTTGTATTTTTTTATTGACTTTTATTAAATTATTTTTTAAAATTATTTTTATGAAAAAACAAAACAATAAAAATATCACAAAAAATATGACAATAAAAGCAGTTCTTGAAACCGACAGCTCGCTGGCAGATGTGCTGCTCGGATTTGGCATGCATTGCATCTACTGCCCTATGAGCCAAATGGAAACTTTGGAAGAAGCAGCCCAAGTGCATGAAATTGATGTCGACTTTTTGGTTAAAAAATTAAATCAAAACAAAAGCAGCAAATGATTGCTGCTTTTTTAATTAAATAAATTTTGCCTTATAATTTTTTTAAGCTCGTCGATGCCTTCTTTGGTTTTTGTTGAAACAAAAATTTGATTTTCATCAAGTTTAAAACGATTTTCAAGCAAATCACATTTATTAAACACAATTATGCGATTTTTTGTTGCGCCAATATCATCAAGCACCTTGTTTGTAACGCGCATGGATTCAATGTAATATTTCTCTTTGTCATCGGTAAGCGAAGTTGCAGTTGGATCAACCACATGCAAAATCAGATCGGCATCTTTTGCTTCTTCTAAAGTTGAGGCAAAGGCGTCAACAAGTTCGTGCGGAAGTTCGCTTATAAACCCAACTGTGTCAGTTATCATCACAGTTTCGCCATCCAAATAAAGTTTGCGGCTTGTGGTGTCAAGCGTGGCAAAATATTCATCCTTGACAAAAACGTTCTCTTTGGTCAGCACATTTAAAAGGCTGCTTTTGCCTGCGTTTGTGTAACCGACAATTGCAACGCGCTTGATTTCATTTTTTTCACGCTCACGCCTGTTGACATTTCTTTGTTCCTTGATTTTTGCAATCTGCTTTTTAAGAGAGTCGATCTCTTTTTCAAGCAGACGCCTGTCAAGTTCCAACTTTGTTTCGCCCGGCCCACGCATGCCAACTCCGCCGCCGCCATATCTTCCACTTGTTCCCGTAATCTGAGCAAGACGCGGAAGATTATATAAATTTTGCGCAAGCCTTACTTGCAGCTTGGCTTCATTTGTTTTTGCGCCTTTTGCAAAGATATCTAAAATCAAACCCACCCTGTCAATCACTCTTGTGCCAAAGGCGTCGCTAAGGTTTTTAATTTGCGAGCTTACAAGTTTGTAGTCTACAATCACAACATCAACAGGATGCTGTTTTAAAAACTGGCAAATTTCTTCAACTTTGCCCTTTCCTATAACCGTTGCGCGATTAAATTCTTTGATTGTTTGCGAAAAAACGCCTTCCACCTGCAAATCGGTGGAAAGCGCCAAACGCGTGATTTCATCTATCTTTCGGTTTTTGCTTTCGCCTTTTTTTGTGAGAACAACAACCAAAAGCGCCTTTTCTTTTGGTTTTTCTGTTGAAAATGTTTTCATGTTTTAATTATATCACATCTTTTCCGTCATCTGCAAGCACTACTGGCTGCGATGTTGAAATAATCACATTTCTGGTTTGCCCGTCTTGCGACAACACACTAAACAACCACAAAGTGCCATTGTTTTCGCCCGTAAGTTCGTCCATAACCCTTAAATAGCATTCGCCGTGAAAATTTTCGCCGTCGCAGAGCGGCTGAATAAATGATTGCAGATGCTCGCACGCAATTTCAATCGCATCGGCCGCCGAAACACTAAACTGCTGGCAAACCAAATCTGCAACCTGATTGTCATAATAAATTTGAATGCTCTCATCGCCCATCAATCTTGTTTGCAGATCGGCAACATGCTTGCCTGTGCGATAGTTAAACTCTAAAAGCACATCGCTTTGCTTGCCATCTATAACCACTTGGCAAACTTGCGGATCGCTGCCATCTAGGCTTGCTGTGATTAAAGCGAAATCAACTTTTTCATCGCTGACGCCGTCGTAACGATAGTTAAGTTCTCTTTGCCCAGAAGACAGCGAAACCTTCAAGTTTTGGTTGTTAGAAAAAAAATACACGCTCGTCTGCTCGCTGATGTTTCGGCTGACAAGTGATTTCATATCAGTTTGTCCACAAGCAGAGCAAACAAACAAAATTGACAAACAAAACATAGCTACAAATATTTTTTTTATCATTTTTATCTCCTTTTTGTTTACTTTATGTTTGTATTTTTGCGAAAATGTGCTACAATTTGTCATATGAAAAAGTTAAATTATTATTTTAAAAAGGCAATAAAAAATGGTTTTGCGCTTGGCGCGTTTAATTTTTCAAACCTTGAAACCCTAGTCTCAATCTGCCAAGCCGCTGAAAAAGCCAACAGCCCAGTTATGGCATGCGTAAGCGAAGGCGCAATCAAATATATGGGCATAGATTTTGTTGTTTCAATGGTTAAAACCGCAAAAAAACAATACAAAGCGCCAATTTTTTTACATTTAGATCACGGGCAATCTTTTGAAATGTGCGCTTTGGCAGTTGACAAAGGTTTTGACAGCGTGATGATTGACGCCAGCGCCCTGCCTTTTGAAGAAAATGTTAAACTAACCAAACGCGTGGTTGACTACGCACACAAAAAAGGCGTTTTTGTTGAAGGCGAGCTTGGGCAAATTAAAGGCATTGAAGATGAACTTTCAAACGATGAAAATCATTTCACAAATCCTTTGCAAGCACAGCAATTTGTGCAAAAAACAGGCGTTGACAGCCTTGCTGTTGCCATTGGCACGAGCCATGGAGCATACAAATTTAATGGCGAAGCAAAATTGCGTTTTGATATTTTAAGTGAAATTGAGGCAAAACTTCCATCCTTCCCGCTTGTTCTGCATGGTGCTTCGTCGGTAAATCAAGATTTTGTAAACCAAATAAATAGTTTAGGTGGTGCACTTGGAAAGCCAAAAGGCGTTGACGAAAAGTTGACGCATGTTGCAATCACCAAACACAATGTTGTTAAAATAAACATCGACACAGACTTGCGAATGGCATTTACTGCGGCAGTAAGAAGCACTCTGGCAACAAATCCGCAAAATTTTGATCCGCGCAAATATCTGCAAGCCGCCAAAGACAATGTGCAGCAAGTGGTTGAACACAAAATTAAAAATCTTTTAAATAGCAAAAATATGGCATAAAAAAAGCAAGCGTTTCGCTTGCTTTTATCTTGTTAAACTATCTGCAGGTCTTTTTCTAGTTGATGGTTTGCTTGCTTTATAAAGTTCGTTAGCAACTTCTTTTGCATGCTCTTTTGTAGCTCCAACCTTTTCACGAATCAAACCTTTAAGTTCATCGTCCATCTTTTTCTGATCTTCATATTCCAACTTTGAAAGCCTTGCTTCTTCTTCTGACAAGATATCCATCATTTTTTGCAAATTTTCACTGTCTACGCCTGCATATCTTTCCTCAAGTATCTTTTCTAAAACTTTCATATCCTCTTCGCTTTGACCCAACATGGTAAGTTTGCGGAAAGTTGCCTCGTTGTAACTTCTTCCAATTTTACCAATAATCATTGAAAGCGCTCTTGCAACTTCTTTGTTGCCTTTTGCATCCTTTTTAGCAAGAATTTTAGCAATTCTAGCAAAATGTTTGCCCTTTTCTTTTGATACATCATAAGCGCTTCTGCCATAGTCATGGTAAGTTTCGGAATCCAATATGTCCAAATCCTTCACATCTTCAAGAGCCGCATCTTGCGCCTGTTTAATTTGTTTTCTGTCAAGGTTGTCAAGAGTTTGAACAAGCGGAACAACCAGCATTTGTTGACCGATTATTTTATCTTCTTCACTCAGTTTTTCGCTGTTTTGTAAAATTATTAAATCTGCAAGCAGCGCTTCAGCAATTTCTTGGTGAGAGTCGATGATTTTGTCTGGTTTTTTATCAAAAATCAATTTGTTAAAATACATCAATGCTGGAACAGCCGCTTTAAGGCTGTCAATTGCTTCAAACGCCTGCGTTGCATTATCATAGTCTGCTGGTGCTATTCCAACCAAGTTGATGCCATTTTCATCTATCAAAATGAGTGGATAGTTTGAACCAACCTGAGTCATTTTTACAGGCAAATCATTGACATTTGCAACCTTTTTGCCAAGCTGATATTCCAAAGTTAAATCATGGAAAAGTGAGCCTACATTTGCATCATACTTTCCACCATTTGCGTTGAGTTGTTGCAATCTTTTTGTGCTTAATTCAACTGCTTTTTTTCTTACAATGGCATTTTTTTCATCTGGATTGGATATACTTTCTGCCAAAGGATATGCCAATTCTTTTAAAACTTTGTCTATACTCTGATCTTGAGGCACAATTTTTCTTAATGTTAAAATTGTTGAAAGCAAAGCAATTGTTTGCTTGTTTTCAATATTTTCGCCTTCAAGTTGTTTGTTGAAATGATTGAGAAGCGAAACAACCAAAAACTTTGCATTGTCATTTTTAGAAAATTCGATTTCAAAATCTTTTTCTGCTTCAAATTCAATCGAATACCTTTTGCCTTCATCAATTTCTTGAACTTCTCCAAGTGATCTAACCACTTTATAATATTCGTTGGCAACATCTCTCAAAGATTCATCTTCCGACATAAGATCAATCCACGCATATTTGCCACCATACTTTTCTTTATCTTCACCATATTTTGCGCTTACTGCCTTGGCGCGCTGCTCTGCCATATCACCAAACATACCCTTGGTGAGAAATTGGATTAAATCTTTTCTCACGCCTGCAAGTGATCTGCCAGAAAACTGCATTTTGTATTCGCCATTTGAGGTTGGAATCATTTTTACTTCTTTCATTACAAAAGGTAATAAAGTTGCAAGTTCTTCCGATGAAAAAGTATACTCTGTTTGACGCAGAGTTTTTCTTGCAGCACCGATAACACCTGCCTTGGTGATTGTGCCAGTGCCGTTGTAAATTGTATCAATATATTCAGAAATATTTTTTTGTTTAAACATATTGCCTCCCTTACACGCTATATTATATCACCTTTGGAGACAAATTTCAATATCTTTTGTTAAATTATTGCAAGATCACAAGTAAATGTTGCATTTTTTGATCTCTGTAATAGCTCACTTCAACTGCATCGCCTGCACTGTGGTTTAGCACAGCCTTTCTTAAATCAAGCAAAGTTTTCACATCATCATCGCCAACTTTAACAATTAAATCACCCTTTTTTAACCCCGCCTGCAAGGCCGGCCCGTTGGTTGAGATAACATACACACCGCTGCCATTGAGTTTTTCGCCATAGGCAAGCGCGATGTCGCTGTCAAAACCAAACACGCCAAGATATGGTGAGTTATAGTCTTCATCTTTGGCTATCTGATCCACCACAATGCTTCCAATTTCAATAGGAATGGCAAAGCCGATGCCCTCGCCTTGACTTGCTTTTAATGTGTTTATGCCAATAACATGTCCTGCAGAATTTATAAGCGGCCCGCCAGAATTTCCTGGGTTGATTGCTGCGTCATGTTGAATTAAGCTTTGCAAAAAACTTGTGCCGCCGTCACTTTGAGTTTCCAGCGTGCGATTTGTCGCGCTTACAATGCCATGCGTGACGGTGTGTTTAAATTCAAGCGTAAGTGGTGTGCCAAGCGCAAACACCTCTTGCCCGATATATGCATCTCCAGTGTCAACTGCCAAATATGGAATTTCTCTTGACGAGCGCAACACAGCCATATCAAGCCCTGCGTCTGTCCACAACACTTTGCCGCTGCCGGTAGTTTTGTCGGCATAGTAAAGCGTTATGTTTTCGCCGCCCTCCACAACATGATTGTTGGTTAAAATAAGTCCGTCACCGCTTATTGCAAACCCGCTTCCGATGGCATAGCCGTCTGGCAGATCCACCGATATTCCCACAACCGCGCTTTTTGCCTGCGAAAGCATGTCGCTAAGCGAAGACGCGCTTTCAGTTGTAAGCCTTCTGACATTCATATCAACCGTTGAGTCGCCATTTTGCGCTTGCCCGCAACCTGCAATAAAAGGAATAATTAACAAAAAACTAAGCAAAAAACAAAAAAATTTCTTCATAAAACCCCCTTTTTGAAGAAGTCATGAAGAAATCTTAAAGTTTAAACATCGTGCCTGGGTGTGAGCTTGCCACATCAATTTTGACATGCACACCTTCAATTATGCCATAATCGCGCAATTTTTGCGAGATGTAGGAGTATGCCAAATCAGGCGTGTTGTTTTCTTTGCTTAAATGTGAAAGCACAATCTGCCTGCTGCCACTTTCAACCAAATACTTGATAAAAAGCGCACTTTCGTCGTTGGATAGATGTCCTCTGCCACCCGAGATTCTGTGTTTAAGCGCAAGCGGATAGTTTTTGCCTTCTTTAAGCATGATTTTATCATAGTTGGCTTCAAGATATACTAACTGACTTCCCCGAATACTTTCAAGTATTCTATCGCTAGTATGTCCAACATCTGTTAAAATACTTATCTTTGCACCATTGTTTTCAAAACAAAATCCAAAACAAGGCACATCATGCGGAACTTCTACTGCATGAACCACCACATCGCGCAAGTTAAAAGTGTCGGTTTCAAAAAATCGGCGATTTTTTGCAGGAGTTTTTATAAGCTTAAATTTTAAATTATCCCAAACGCTTTTATGTGCAAAAATTGGCTTATCGTATTTATATGAAAATGCGTCCACGCCTTTTATGTGATCATGATGCTCGTGCGTAACCAAAATTGCATCAATTTCATCAGGGCTAACGCCTATAAGTTTCAGCCGTTTAACCGCTTCAGCGCAAGAAAGACCAATGTCAACCAAAAATTTGACTTTTTCGCTTTCAACATATGTCATATTTCCATCGCTGCCAGAGGCCAAGCTTATAATTCGCATGGCAATATTTTATCACTTTGCAACGAAATTTGCAACTTTTATTTGTTTTTCAAAATCTTTTTTAAAAACTTTCCTGTAAAGGATTTGGCATTTTCAGCAACCTGCTCTGGCGTGCCAGTTGCAACAACTTCTCCTCCGCCCGAACCACCTTCTGGCCCAAGATCAATAATCTGATCGGCGCACTTGATCACATCTAAATTATGTTCGATCACCACAACGCTGTTGCCATTGCCAACAAGCCTGTTTAAAATTTTGATAAGTTTTTTTACATCATACATATGCAAACCTGTGGTTGGTTCGTCTAAAATATAGAATGTTTTGCCTGTTTCGCGTTTGGCAAGTTCGGTGGCAAGTTTAACCCTTTGCGCTTCACCACCAGAAAGAGTTGTGGCAGGTTGTCCAAGCTTGATGTAAGAAAGTCCAACATCATAAAGCGCTTGCAACTTGTTTTTTATGCTTGGCACTGCCGCAAAAAATTCAAGCGCTTCTTCAACTGTCATATCTAAAACATCGGTTATGGTTTTGCCTTTATATTTTACTTCCAAAGTTTCGCGATTATATCTTTTGCCTTTGCACACTTCACACGGCACGGATATATCTGGCAAGAAATACATCTCAATTTCTTTGACGCCAGCCCCGTCACAGGCTTCACATCTGCCGCCATGCACATTGAACGAAAATCTGCTTGCAGTAAACCCGCGCATTTTAGCATCCGGCGTGGCTGCAAAAAGTTCTCTAATCGGCGTGAAAAGTCCCGTGTAAGTTGCAGGGTTGCTTCGTGGAGTTCTGCCGATCGGCGCTTGGTCGATGCAAATAACCTTGTCAAGTTGCTCCACACCCTCAATTTTATCAAATTTGCCAAGTTCCAGCTTGCTGCCGTTGAGAGCGTTGGAAAGATATGGATACACAACTTCATTCACAAGGCTTGATTTTCCACTGCCCGAAACGCCCGTAACAACACTAAGCACGCCAAGTGGAATATCTACATTCATCTTTTTAAGGTTGTTTTCAGCCGCACCAAAAACCTTTAAATAACCCGACGGCTGCTTGCGAGACGAAGGAATTTCAATCTTTTCTTCTCCGCGCAAAAATTTTGCAGTGACTGAATTAGGGCTTTTAAGCACATCTTCAAGTGTGCCATTTGCAACAATTTCACCGCCATGCACGCCTGCATATGGCCCGACATCGACAATCCAATCGGCTTCGCGCATGGTTTCTTCGTCATGCTCCACAACAATAAGCGTGTTGCCAAGATCACGCAAGTTTTTTAGTGTGGCAAGCAGTTTTTCATTGTCGCGCTGATGAAGGCCTATGCTTGGTTCGTCTAAAATATACAGCACGCCAACAAGCCCCGAGCCAATCTGCGTTGCAAGCCTGATGCGCTGCGACTCTCCGCCCGAAAGTGTTTCTGCCGAGCGCGAAAGCGTGAGATAACCCAGCCCCACATCGCTTAAAAATTTAAGACGAGCGTTGATTTCTTTTAAAATGCCCTCCGCCACAACCATTTTGTATTTTGGCAGTTTAAGATTTTGCATATATGGCAAAAGTTCGCTGACAGGCATATCACAAATGTCAATTATATCTTTTCCGTCAATTTTTATTGCCAGCGCCGATTGGTTTAACCTTTTTCCATGGCAGACTTTACAAGTTTGATTTCTCAAAAACTTGCCAAGTTCAAAGCGCATAAATTCGCTTTTTGTTTCCGCCAAGCGGCGTTTTAGATTGTTGATAAGCCCTTCAAAGCTGAGTGCACGCGAGCCACGAAAATGCTCTTCCATCTTGTTTCGGCGAGCATCTTTGAAAATATCCATTTTTTCGCCGCCGTTGCCATACAAAAGAATTTGAATGTGCTTTTTTGGCAAATCTTTAACTGGTTTGTCCAATGGAATGTCATATTTTTCACTCAGCGCATCAAAATATAGTTTTGCCATGCTGCCTTCTTCATAACGCCAGCCAGTGATGTTAAATGCGCCTTGCGCAATCGTTAAATGTGAATTTTTAAGCACAAGCGCTTCGTCTATATCTGCAATCTCGCCAAGCCCCGAGCAGTTCGAGCAAGCTCCAAACGGCGCGTTGAAAGAAAACAGCCTTGGCGAAATTTCTTCCAGCGTCCAGCCACAAGTTGGACAAGAATAATTGGTGGAGTAAAGTTCTTCGTTTCCATCAAAATCCACAATCGCAAGCCCACCAGCAAGTTTGATTGCTGTCTCTAAACTTTCGCTAAGCCTTGCTTCAACGCCGTCTTTTAAAATCAACCTGTCGATGACAACTTTTATTTCATGTTTAATGTTTTTGTCAAGTTCAATTTCTTCATCAAGCGTATATAAAATGCCATCAACAAGCACTCTTACATAGCCGCTTTTTCTTAAAGAATCAAAAAGCTTGGCAAAAGCGCCCTTTTCCTTTCTGACAACTGGGCTTAAAATTGTAACTTTGCTGCCCTGCGGCTTCGAGATGACATCATCGACAATTTGATCGATTGTTTGACGCGAAATTGCTTTATGACAATTTGGGCAATACGCAACCCCAACCCTTGCAAACAACAATCTTAAATAATCATAAATTTCGGTGACAGTTCCAACAGTTGAACGCGGGTTGTGATTGGTGGTTTTTTGGTCGATGGAAATTGCTGGCGACAAACCTTCAATCGCTTCAACGTCTGGCTTTTGCGCCTGCCCCAAAAACATGCGCGCATATGAAGAAAGACTTTCAATGTATCTTCTCTGCCCCTCTGCAAAGATTGTTCCAAAGGCGAGAGATGTTTTGCCCGAGCCACTTACGCCAGTAAAAACGATCAACTTATCTCGTGGAATAGTTAAGTTGATGTTTTTCAAATTATTTTCTTTTGCGCCAATAATTTTAATATTTTCTTCCATTTTTAACCCTTTTTTGTTAATTTTTTCTTCAAAACCAAAATTTTATTTCTAATTTCAATCGCTCTTTCAAAATCCAGCGAGTTGGATGCCAGTTTCATCATGGCCGTAAGCCTTTCAATTTCGGCTGGAATATCCTTTTTAGCAATATCATCATAACCAAGTTTTTTGGTGATTTCAAGTGTGTTTTTAACATTTTTTCTAATTGTGGTTGGAGTGATGTTATGCTGCTTGTTATACTGCATTTGAATTTCGCGCCTGCGATGAGTTTCATCAATCGCCCTGCGCATAGAATCGGTGATTTCATCGGCATACATGATCGCCCTGCCATTAGAATTTCTTGCAACCCTGCCCACGGTTTGAATAAGCGCGCCTTCACTTCGCAAAAAACCTTCTTTGTCGGCATCCAAAATTGCCACAAGTTCAACTTCTGGCATATCCAACCCTTCACGCAAAAGATTGATGCCCACAAGCACATCAAACTCTCCGCTTCGCAAGCCGTTGATAATCTCCACCCTTTCCATGGTGTCAATTTCGCTGTGAAGATACTTAACTTTAAACTTTCTGTCGCCCAAGTATGTTGTCAAACTTTCTGCCATCTTTTTTGTGAGAGTTGTGACAAGCACCCTTGCATTGCGCGCAATGGTTTTGTTGATTTCGCTGATCAAGTCGTCAATCTGCCCTTTGGAAGGTCTCACTTCAATGGTTGGATCAAGCAATCCCGTTGGCCTGAGCAGCTGCTCCACCACCTGCCCTGCGCGTGAGAGTTCATATTTTGCTGGCGTTGCTGAAACATACAGCGTTTGCCCAAGCCTTTGATTAAACTCATCAAATTTGAGAGGCCTGTTATCTCGTGCCGCCTCCAACCTAAAACCATATTCCACAAGATTATCTTTTCTTGCCTTGTCGCCGTTATACATCGCCCTAATCTGTGGAAGAGTCATGTGGCTTTCATCAATAATCGTTAAAAAACCCTTTGGAAAATAATCCATAAGAGTAAACGGCGGCTCGCCCGGCTGCCTGCCGTCAAAATAGCGTGAGTAGTTTTCAATGCCGTTGCAATAGCCAAGCTCTGACATCATTTCAAGGTCATACGCCACCCTTTGGCCTATGCGCTCGGCTTCAAGCGGCTTGCCTTCATCCAAAAATTTTTTAATCGCCTTTTCCCTATCTTCACTGATCTCTTTGATCGCGCGTTGCAGCCGTTCGTTGCCCACAGCATAGTGCGTTGCAGGATAGATTGCTGCATAGCTTACTTCGTTAAGCATATTGCCGGTGATTGGATCAAACTCAAAAATTTTTTCAATTTCGTCGCCAAAAAAGCGCACGCGGATTGCCATTTCAGATTGATTTGCAGGAAAAATGTCAAGCGTGTCACCTTTCGCACGAAAAGTTGAGCGCTTAAAATCCATCTCATTGCGCGTGTATTGGATATCGATAAGTCGCCTTATAATTTCGTCTCTATCAACAATGTCGCCTTTGCGCAAAGAAATGTGCAGATTGTAATATTCTTCTGGGCTGCCCAAGCCATATATGCAAGAAACCGATGCCACAACAATGGTGTCGTTGCGCTCTAAAAGCGAGGAGGTTGCCGACGAGCGAAGTTTATCAATTTCATCATTGATTGCCATGTCTTTTTCAATGTAAGTGTCAGTTGAAACAATGTAAGCCTCTGGCTGATAGTAATCATAGTAAGAAACAAAATATTCCACTCGATTTTCAGGGAAAAACTCCCTAAATTCGTTGCAAAGTTGTGCAGCAAGCGTTTTGTTGTGAGCGATGACCAATGTTGGCCGATTTAACTTAGCGATGATGTTTGCCATAGTAAAAGTTTTGCCACTGCCCGTAACGCCCAAAAGCACTTGCTCTTTCAAACCCTCGTCAAAGCCTTCCACAAGTTTTTGAATTGCTTGCGGCTGATCGCCAGACGGAGAAAAAGGTGCTTTTAACTTAAATTTATCCATAGTTATCCTTTAAAAATCATTTTTAAAACTAAACCAAAAATAAAACTGACGGTGGCCAAAAACAAACTTCTTAGTATAAGCAACCCAAAAGTTTTTTTCTGGCGCTTAGAATCGGCCAAATATGTTTGCCCTTTCTTTTTTAATGTTACACAATAATAATAACCCATTTTGCTTTCAGAAACAACAAAATCAATGTAATTTTCATTGGAAAGTTGACTCATGATGTCATCAAGCTCGCTGACAGAAAGCACAAACTTTTTTGAAAGCGCTGCGGCAATTTCTCCCGGCGAAACAAGACATGTCCGTTTTTTTGGACACACCTTGCACAAATATGCCATAACAAGTTTTTGCTTCCGCGTCAAAAAAGTTCACCTCGTTTCGGGCTTACTTTTTTATTTCCTAATAATAAATTTTTACACAAAAAAACCGACGATGTCGGTTTATCTGTCAATTTTTGGTGGCTGTGATTCCATCACAAGTTGTGCGGCGCTCTTCTTGCTGGATTGAAGCTTATCTTTTGCTTCACGCAACCTTTTATAGCTTAAATCAGCCTCTCTTTCTGCCATGGCAAGATCATCTTGATATTGCTGGCTGTTTGGATAGCTGTCGCAATAATCTTCCTGCCTGCTTTTACACGCCATGCAGCCTCTGTAATCTTCTTCCTTGGCCTTTATTTCTTCTTCCAGCGCAAAGATTGATTTAGCATATTCGTCCATAAATTTTTGGTCTTTCACACCAACCACTGCTGCAAGAAAGTTTATGCTTGCCGCGTCTCTAGCCCGAATAGATTTTAAACAAGATTTGTCGTCGGCATAAAACTTTTGAATGTTTCTTTTAATTTTTAATTTCAAAGCTTGAAAATCATCTTTCACAAGCTGCCCAAAAAATTCTTTTAATGCGCTTTCGCATCCCGGTGCATCATCAAGCCAAGTTTTTGGCTCTGTCACTTCTTCCATTCTTAATAATTCTTCCACCCATTCCTTTGGTATAGAATATGCTTCGTCAATGTTCATCTCTCTCCCCCTATGTTTTAATTTTACACCAAAAATAAGTTTGAGTCAACAGCTAACTTTTATTTTGTCTAAAAATGTCGATAATATGTTGCAAAAAAATTGAGTTTTTACAAACAATAAACTATGCTTGATTTAAAATCAAATTTAGTTTTAAAAATTTTGCAAAAAGAATGTCGCAATGGTGGATATAAAATCATCGATAAGTCTGACATAATTTCTGCCATGCCTGCAAAGCAACGCGTGGATGAAGACGGCTTGGAAAACATAATCACCATTTTAGAAAATAATGAGTGCGTGCATGTGAAATATGATGACGAGCAGGTTTATTGTTTGTGCGTTTTGCCTGCCAGTGAAAAAATAAACGCAAAGTATGAAAAACAAAAAAAACAAAAACCAACTTTTTGGGTTTTTGCGATTATCTGTTTGTTTTTTTCACTGATTGGTGGGTTGGTTGGCGCAATTATTGCCAAATTTATAAATTTTTAACAGTTTTCAAAAGTTCTATAAAATTCGTTGTTTTTCATTCCAAACACTCCGTCGATTCCTACAATAATGTGATCAAGCAGCGGAATGCCCAAAGGTTTAAGCATGTCAAGCACAAGGTTTGTTCCATCGACATCGGCTTTTGAAGGCTGCGCCTTACCTTGTGGATGATTGTGAGCAAGCATAACTATCGCAGGTTTGGCATTGGTGATGAAGTTTAATATTGCATGCATATCAATTCCCACACTTTTAACGCCGCCAACCGAAAGTTTAGCTTTGCCTTTGATTCTGCTTGAAGCATCCAAGCCAACGATGTAGGAAGTTTCAACGTTTCTAAATCGCAGCAGCTCTTCAAAGAAATCGGCAATATCCGTGCGGTAGATGAACTCATATTTTTTATCAAGCGAGCTTGTTGTGTAATAATCAAAAATGTCAACCAGCGCGTGCAGCTTTTTTGCAGATGTTTCGCCCATGCCTTTGATGTCTTTTGTCAAGTGCCAGTCGGCATTTAAAACATCGGCGGGAGAGCCAAATTGATCAAGCAGCCTATGCGCGATTTTGTTTGTGTCGCAACGCGGGAAAACATAGGTTAAAATAAATTCCATGGCAACAATATCACTCATATTTTCGATGCCAGCCTTACAAATTTGATTAAGCAATCTTTGCCTATGCCCTGCGTGAATGTTTGCTTCATCGTCATTGATTTTTGCCATAAACTCTCCCCTAAAACGACACTAAATTGTAACAAATTTCAAACTTTTTCGCAAACAAAATAGGCGAAATTTTAAAATTTGCAGAAATTTATTTTTTCAAAGCGCTATCTCCGCGCAAAATTCAGTTTCTGCGAATATTTACAACTATGGCATAGTCAAAGCCGGCGATGGTGGCAACGGCCGCCGCGGCGAAGACGGCTGGGGAGGAAGAGATGCTGACAATGGTTATATACCTTCACAAGAAGAGGCTGCTCAAAATGGCAATGGTAACAACAATCGAACTAGACCAGGATCTTATGAACAAGGCAGCGCTGGAGGACAAGCAGGTGCAGCAGGGATAGCCTATCTATATGGCACGCCTAGTGACGGCACTTCCACAACAAGCAACGCAGTGGTGCTTTCAGCTTCCGCTTCCGACGGGACAAAAAATTCAGACAGAGTGTTTGATGCTAACAATGGGAAAGCAGGACCTAAAGGAAATGATGGCTGGGGAGGAGTAAACTTAACCAGATATCATGGGTCAATGACTAATACCGCAAGTATAGCCGAATGGTTAACATTCTGGGATGTAAAACCGAATGGGAATAACGACGATAATGATAATAATTCAATATTCATTTTCTCAAGATTTACTTTCACTAATTCAGATGCATATCCAAATACAGATATAAATAATAACTTCACTAGTGACGGTAGTTTCTTTGAAAATGGTTGGGATGTGACCAGTACTGCTGGAATTGTTGATGATTATATCTTAGAGCGAATAACACCTGAAGGTTATGTTCAGAAAGGTCTAATTACATGGCTTAAATTGTTTATCTCTGTAGAGAATGATGTAAAAAGTGACTCAACTAAAGTAAGAAGTAATTCTGAACAATACTTCTATGTAACAGAAGGAATAACAAGTGCTATTTGCTATGATTATTCTGCTTTTAACTCAAATACAGATTAAAAAAAACGGCTAAATTTAGCCGTTTTTTATTGTATTGAGCCATATTTATATTGATTATCTTCCATATAATAACCATAACAAGCAGAATCTAAAGGCTCATTAGTGACATAAAATACTTTTGTTATTCTTTTTATGCTAAGATAATGATTTCCATGCGGACCTCTTCTATATTGAAAAGTAGTCCATGTAATATTCCCTAATGTTAGTGGCATATTGTTTATCGGATTTATTGTATCGGGATTGCTTCCTCGCCATGGGTCTACACGAGACCAAAAAGACTCTTTAGCATCTGCTGGATTTTGTTGAGCATAACCTCCATCATTATCATAATGGTCAAAATAAATATCTCCATAAATAGTAGCTATTCCACTTGATCCATTTAAACCGGCATTTGTATAAATAAGATTCCAATTAGATATCATATCCTGTACACTCTTGCCTTCGCCACCCCAAGTTCTGTGATCACCAAATTTAGATAAGTTTAATCCACCCCAACTATTGTTGCCTTGTCCACCGGCTATTCCAGGATTAGAATCAAGTTTTATATCGGAATTTTTTGTCCCATCGGAAGCTGAAAGCTCCACTGCATTGTTTGTTGTGGAAGTGCCATCACTAGGCGTGCCATATAGATAGGCTATCCCTGCTGCACCTGCTTGTCCTCCAGCGCTGCCTTGTTCATAAGATCCTGGTCTAGTTCGATTGTTGTTACCATTGCCATTTTGAGCAGCCTCTTCTTGTGAAGGTATATAACCATTGTCAGCATCACTTCCTCCACTGCCGTCTGTGCCGCGGCGGCCGTTGCCACCATCGCCGGCTTTGACTATGCCATAGTTGTAAATATTCGCAGAAACTGTATTTGACGCAGAGATATCACCTGAAATATCTGACAGCGTGATTGCATGAACATCTTGCCCTTTGCCACCATCATCGCCAGCGTCAGCTCCATCACTGCCGCGCACGCCTATGATTGTGCCATAGTTTGAAATGTCGCCTGCAAGCGACGACGCCTCTAAACTATATGCGATGCCAGCCATGTCTGCAGAATAGTTTACATTTGAGAACGAAGTATAACTACTTACATTTGTTAAGGTTGAGGCTGAGTCTATAGCGTGTGCAACACCACCAGCGTTTATAGCCTTTGTAGTTTTTGCAGTTGAAATTGTGCCATAGGTTTTAACATTGTTCAAATTTTTGCTTATTGCAACGCTTAAAAGCCCATTGTATGGGAGCTCTTCTGTTGATGCTGTTGTTGCCTCGCCGGTTGAAGGCGGGTCAGCCTTGACAACAGAACCTGCAACGTTCAAATCCTTAATCACATTGTTTGTTTCACTGAACAATGCGTCGGATGTTGAATAGAAGTTGACAAAGTAGCCATCGCCAACCAACAAGCCAGTGTTGCTTGTCGTTGCTATTTGCAGTGTTAGTGTTGTGTCAATGCTGCCAAGATCAATATCCCCGCGTAAAACCACGCCTTTATAATCTGTTCCACCAGTAGAAAGATCTGATGCTGTATATGAATCATCACTATATTCTTTATACCCTGTAGTGACTGTAAATGTTTTTGCACTAACAGATTTGTCATGGAACGCGTTAAATGTTACCTCGTTTTCAGATATAGTATAGTCGTCGGCTGTTGCGTTTATGCTACCCAGCGTCACGGTAGGGCCCGAAGCTATATAGCCGGTTGCAGGCACTGTGATTATAGGAGCGTTGTTGTAAACTCGAAAAATCTCTTGCGCTTCAGAATTTTGACACTTATACTCAAAGTCAATGTATTGATAACTTTCAATCACCACAGCTGTAGGGGTGTCTCCAGTTGTTTTTACCGTGGCTGTTAATGTGTAAGTGGTTTCATCTCCCGATGTTGTTGAGCTTTCATCTCCCGATGTTGTTGAGCTTTCATCTCCCGATGTTGTTGAGCTTTCATCTTCTGATGTTGTCGAGCTTTCATCTTCTGATGTTGTCGAGCTTTCATCTTCTGATGTTGTCGAGGTTTCAGCTTCTGATGTTGTCGAGGTTTCAGCAACTGTCACGGTTACCCCCGTCACCTCTTCGCTTCTGGTTGTAATGTTATAAGTAGTGCCGTCAATGGTGATTTGATTGTTATTAGTTGTTAAGTTATATTCTGCACCATCTTTGTAAACCTGAATTTCGCCGCTGCTGTCAAAAAGATATAGCAATATTGATGAACCGATTTTCAGTGCGCCTTGGCTGCCAGAATATTGCTTGCTTAAAGTCAGCGTTCCAGTTGTGCTGTCATAAGCAACAGAGTATTCCTGCCCGCCGATAAGCAGCATGTAATTATCGGACACAATTGCCGTTCCGCTTGATGGAGTTAATGTTACAACATCTTCGCCATCGCTTGATGCGGCTACTGAAACTGTGTAAGTTGTGCCGTTTACTGTAATTTGTTTATTAGCATCAGAAGTTTCCGTTGCATCTTCTTCAATCAAAACAAGCTTGCCTTCATACAATTTGCCTGTCGGCGTTTGACCCGGCGCAAAATTGCTTTCTTCAACTGTATATGAAACTGAAGTTGCAGAATCTCTCACATACACATCGATCTTATCATCAGTATCATTTGCGAGATCATTTATCTCAATTGATACTGTTTTGCTGCTGCTGCTTGTTTGATAATAATTGCCATTTATCACAAATGTATGAAGATCATTGTCTTGCGAAGTAATCGTCGCTGAAGTTAGTTCATAGGTTGCGGTGCCTGTGTAGTAATAGACTGTTTCATACAGGTATGCTTCATAACCCAAATTCCATTCATCTTCGTCTTCTATGCTTGTTGCGTCAGCAATTTCACATTCAAGATCTTTCTCTTCCGCGACTGCTTTTTTCGTATAAGTTAATTTTAAAGTAGAACCATCATCGAGAGGAACGCTTTCTGTATAAGTTTGCTGATAGTTATATTCAAAAGTCGAATCTTCTGGCCTTGATGAACCGTCTTCATAATTAAACCTTAAAAGCATCGCTGGTATGCCTATTTCAATCCACGTATCAATTTCTATAGGATTATTATCTTCTACTGTGCCTAAATCAACTAAGCGCAAAAGATACGCTGAAAACGATATTTCAGTATAATTATTGACATAAGAACTTCCTGTAAGATGTAACTGAGCAACATAAGGGCCAAGATGTCGAACTAGGGGACATACATTGGATTCACTTTTTCCATATAGCCCAAGCTGCTGCTCTTGTCCTGCTTGAAAACTATTTAAATCTATTGTCTGAAGATAACTACGTATATCATATCCCGCAAAAGGAGCCTGACGATCTAACGGTTGAACAGAATCCACGTGCCCCCAAACGCGGACAGTATAATTTGCCACAACACTCCACCGATCACTACCAGCGATTATTTCATCATAATTTAGAGTTGGGTCACTTGCCAATGTAATCTTATTGCTCTCGGTTGGTGTTCCAACTGATAATAGGTTTGGAGCTGCGAAACCCGAGAAAGGCCTTAGCCTTAAGCCTGTGGTTATATATGCAAGGTCGGTTGACTCTTGTTTTGTGCCTGTGAAGTCTTTTTCTGCAACATAAGTATAACTATTTCCTAGATAAGAAGTAACGCTCCCCCCTGCATATCCTGGAGCGGATGATGAGAAGTGGCTGCCTGCGTTGACATCGATGGTTAATGCCTTGCCATTGAGAGCATTTATAACTTGCTGGGCTGTTTCACCAGCCTCTATTGTATGCACCAATCTTTGAGCCGCTACTGATGTAAAAGCATATTTTTCAAAAGTGAAGGTGACACCCGGTGTAACTGAAAAGCCTTCCAAATAAATTGCAACTATGGCTCCATTTTGCTCTGCAATCAAATTGCTTGAGTTTACTGTGATTGTTTGCTCATCAGTTGCTCTGTTTGCTTTGATTGTATAATTAAAGCTTGATATGGTTCTTGGATATGTGAAAGTAAGTTTAAGGTTGCTTCCTTGAATAGACGCCGTGCCAGTAACATTTTCTGTTGTGCTTTCAACGCTAAATGTATAGCCTGCGCTGATAAGCTTTGAAATTTCTACTGAGTTGTTAGAAGCGTCTTTTAATTTGGTGTTGTCGCCATCAACTGGTATGCTTGTAATAAGCGAAGACGCGTTGACAGTGCTTTTGAAACCAGCAGCATCTTTTACAAAAGCATAGTTTGCTCCTGCGATTGTCACCGTTGTTAAACCATCACTATCAGTAATTTCAGTCTTACTTATTGAATCTGCTGTTGTTGAGCCCGTTGTCAGTGCCTCGCTTTCATATGTGCTCTCGATTGTTTTCAGATCGGTGTAAATGTCTTGATATCTTGTGACGCTGCTATTCTCACCATACACCATCTTTCTGTTTATTTTTACATAAAACGTTTTTGGCCCGCCAAGAGCATCACGTTCAGCAACAACTACTGTAGCATCGTCCTTGTCTTCGTCGTCTTTTGCAACACTGATTGTAATACCATTTACTTCTCCCCATTTCACTCCGCTTGGAAGAGAGCTTCCAGTAACTTCCATTGTTACTAAACCAAAGTTTCCGTTTTGATAAGCGCTGCCTGATTTGTTCCCTACATTAGAAATTGTTTTGTCACTATTTATCGATATTGTGCTGGCATAAACGTTTCTGCTATCATCATTCCCAAATCCAAAGGAGCCACTGAAAGTTACATCGCCGTTGTCGTCAGCAACTGTTGGAGCTGGCGTTGTAATTGTGCCGCTATAATTTTGACCAAGAGCTTCAATATAGCCCTCATTAGAACAATCTGAGGCCGCTCCATTAGCAACAATACCGGCTGCGTAAGAGGCTGAGGTGTTTGATTTGTGCCCCGCCTTAACCATTGAAGTGTTGTAGCAATCTTCAACTTCTGTTGCCGTGCCTGCAATTCCGCCGGCATAATATGAGCCATTAGTTGTTACGGTATAACCGTTGAATACGGTGTTTTCGTTGCCAGACTCTGTAATCTTTTTTGCCTGTCCGGCAATTCCGCCAACATAGCCGCCTGCTGAGTTTACAGTGATTGGTGAATAGTTATAGCAATTTGTTATCAAGTTGCCGCCTTCATTTGGCAAAGATCCAATAATGCCGCCAACGTAAAGACCATCACCATCTGCTGTGATTGCAACATAGTTTTTACAGTTTGAAATTTGAGCACCTGCAACGCCTTCTGCAAACAATCCGCCTATTTTTGAACCATCGTCTGCGCCTGTTGCTTTCAATGTTCCAGAAGCAATAACATTTTCTGCCTTTGTGTTAATTTCTCCTGCAACAACTGCGTTGCCAGTAGTAACTTCTGCATTGGTAACTCTTAAATTTTGAATTGTGCCAGCAGAACTAAACAAGGTTGCTTTAATAAGCCCGTTTATTGTGTGGCCATCGCCATCAAATGTTGCATTGTTTGAAACTGCAGTCCACTCATCAGCAAAACTTGTTTTCGATAAATCAATATCGCGCACGAGTTTATAATTATTGTCATCCGCGCCATCCGCGCCATCCGCGCCTTCCTCGCCAATTTGCGCGAGTTTGGTTACATTTGGAATTAAGTAATATGTTGTGCCGCTCACTTCTTCAGTGGTTGAAACATTAAACGCTGCAAAATTGCGTGTTGGATAGCCATAGTTAAATGCAATGTTTTGTTTCCAGCCGACATCAAATGTTACGTCTTCTGAATTTGAGTATGACAATGTGTATACTTTCTCACTTTCACTTAAAGTTGCAGTGCTGGTTGACTCAGCGCTTATGTTTTCCGCGCTTGCGCCAACATTCTCTTGAGTCTCTGTTGAATCGCCGTCATACCAGTTGCCGATAGTGCTGCAGTCTTCGTGTTTCGCTGCGCTGCCAAACACGCCAGTTGTGCCGCCGACAGTCTCTTGCGTGTAGTCTTTCAAGCTTACGCGGCTGATTGCATAGCTGTCGCGCACGGTTGCGCCAGTGCCGTTTGTGAACGCATAAAGATTGGCGGAGATGTAAGAATTAACTTCGCCTGTTGCATAAACCTTGTCAAAGAAGTTGTTTGTGCCAGTTGTCACTGCTATGCCTGCAGCTGTTGCAGAGCCAACGGTTGTGGCAGCCGTTGTGGCAGTGGTTTCTGGAGCTTTCGCTGCACGATAAACAAGCTTAACTGACGATGTGCTTTCTGCAATCAATCCGCCATTCATCCTGCCAACCAAGCCGCCGATGTCTTTTGTTGTGCTTCCGCCAACTGAAAGCGTGCCGGTTGACATGCTTGCATAAATTATGCCGCCGTTAAGCTCATGCACTAAGCCGCCAACAATGGTTGGGTCGTCAAAGTTCTCACTTGTATCTTTATAATCGTTATTAACCACAAGCCCAGCAACAAAACTATGCGCGCCAACAGTTGAAATTTCCTTAGTTTTCACTGCAAAGTCGCCGATGTAGGCAAAAGGCATGCTGTTTGTCTCGCCCGGTTGAGTTTGCGTTGCATCCGCTGATGCAGCCGGTGGATAAACGCCAGCATAGTATACTATGCCGTTGGTATTGTCGGCTGCAGTATTACTTCCAGTTACTGGGTTAAGTTTAGAGCCAAACCCTTCTGATGATACATAGGCTTCTAAAAGATCTACCATAGAGTTGCTAGAACCGGTTTCACCATAACCTTTATCCATGTTTCCCGTATAATAGCCTATATCATATGAAGACTCATCATCAGTAACCGCAAGAACAAGCTGTGAAGAATAATAGTTGTTTACTGTGTCGACTTCATCCGTATTTCCAACAAGTGCGCTGGTTTTATGCTCGGTTGAAGCCATGCGTGGGTTGTTGTTTGTGAAAGCGATGATGTTGCTCTCCAAATTCATTAAATTTGTTGTTGTGGTGGTTTCGCCGTTTGTGGTTGTAGTTGCTGCTGGCCCAGTGCCTATAATTCCGCCAAAGTAATAATTATCTAAAGCAGCATCTTCATTATAAGTGTAAATTGCGTCGCCGTAATTTACTGTGCCCGTCACACTTATTTGCTGCACAACATCTTTTCCTGCTGCATTGCCAATCATGCCGCCGACCTTGTGCGTAACGGCGCTGTCAACATAAAATTTGAATGCCCCGCCAAACACAGCATATGAAATTGATTTTGCGCTGGTGTCTGTGGATTGATTCAAAGAGCCAATCATTCCACCTGCGTTAACCGCGCCTGCTGTTTGAATAAAGTAGTTTGATGACACATTGACAACGACGCTTGAATTGTCTTTTTCGCCAAGCATTGTTGTGTCTGCCGAATTGTCATTGCCTATCACTCCGCCAATGTCGAGTGTGCCGTTTTCATCGGTTACTTCGATTACTTCAATGTTGTTGGATGTAAAGTTTAAAACTGTAAGCGCGCCTGTGTTGCTGCCAACCAAGTCGCCCGAACAAGCATTTTCGCCGCTGAAGGCTACAAAATGGTCGCCACCCATATTGAATTTGTTGCCGCCTTCCACACTTGCATTTAAAGTTACATTTGCTGCGTTTATGCCAATAAACCCACCAAACTTTAAGTTGCCAGTTGTCGAAACTAAATTGTTTGAAAAATCTGTTGCAGTGAATTCCGTTTTGTCTAATGTTGGTTTATCGTCGTTGAACACATCAAGCGCCACTTCCACATCTTGAACGGTGATTGTTGCTTGGTTGCTGCCAATCAACCCGCCGATTGCTGGAGAGTTTAATGTTCCATCGGTTTTTATGTTGCCGCCAACGCTTAAGCCAGATTCAACGCAATTTTCGCCTGTTGCGATGTTAAACGCGCCCTGTGTTTCACCAAACAGCAAGCCGATTGTAGGATTTTCAATTGTGAAGTCTCCAACTTCAACATCGGTTGAAATTGTTGTTTTGTTGTTGGTTATGTTTTCAAAAGCAAAGTTTTGCAGGTTTACACTGCCAACAATGCCGCCGATTATTGCATTGTAGTTTACTTCATCCACCTGCTTTGTGGCAGGTGTGTTAGTGTTGTCACTTGCGGCCTCTATGTTTATAGCAACATTCAATTTCATGGTGTGTGAGATTTCATTGTCGGTGACATATGTAAATGTTGCATTCTGTGAACTAACCTCACCAAAGAATCCGCCAGCATACAACCTGCTGATTGAAGGTGACGTTTGCTGTTCTGTGCCCGCATTTGATGTTGCTTTTGTTTGCTCTGCTGTAGTTTTTGCCTGACCAGCGATGTTGATTGCAGAGACTAATGACTTGGTTTCATCAGCCGCGCCTTCTGGAAGTTGCGGCGTTTTAACTTCAATCACCATGCCAGCATAGTTTTCTACCACATCGCTTGAGGTGTCGTCTTCATCGCTTTCGTCTTCATCAGTTCCATTGCTTAATTCAAAGTTTTCTGCCAGTCTGCCGGCATACAACCCTGCATAAACTGGGCCTTCTGTGTCTTCTGAAATATTTGCTTGCATGATGCTGCAGTCAGCTGCCGTGTTTGAATGTTTGATTGTGATGTCTTGAATTCTCAGCGATTCAAAAATAGAATTTTGTGAGATCGCACCCGCCAACAATCCTACATATAAAGTGTCAGCGGTCGCAGTAAACTCAATAAAGTTTAAACCTGACTCAGACAAGCTGTAAGCGAAAATGATTTCTATATTTCTAAATGATGTGTTTACGCCACCCGGAACAAGCAACCCGGCTTGATTGCCTTGTGCGTTTATTTTAATTTGTTGGCGCAGATAAACTTTAACGCCTTCAATTTTAGCGTCAGTTACAACCGAGTTGGAAATTATGCCGCCGGTGAATGGATCAAGCTCGCCATCATCTTCCGCTTTCTCCACAACAATGTTAAGATTTTCAATTCTAAGCCCCGAGCCTGTTACGCCTAAAATTGACCTGTCTATAATCAACCCTGGATAGCCCGAGCCTGCTGCTTCAGCTGTTTCGCCATAGTAGAGACCCGACACAATTGATGGAGGCTCGCCCCAATCGGCAGTTGTTGAATAGCCTACAATCGTGCCAGAGAAGCCTTCAACAGGAAGCAGATCCGAATACTCGCGCAAATCAATCATGCCATATTGGCCTTCAACATTGTTGTATTTCCCTCTTACTCTAACTTCAATAGAAGAGTCACGCATTCTGTCAAGCACAACTTCAATGTTGTCTTGATCGAGATAAACATAGTTTACAGTGTTTACAAAGTTGATTTCTGGATAAAGCGTGCCTGTTGTGTGAATCCAGTTTTCGCTGCTCCATGCCCTTGAGTTGATGAACGCACCATTTGTGCTGGTGAAGCCATCTTCTTGTGAAATATAATTTGAAACTGATGTGATTGAAAAGTAGAAGTCATAATCAGAGACATCTGCGCTCCATCCTTCATAAGGCTTAATTGAAATTTTAATGTCGCCCGATTGATAAACATCCATATAGCCGAATGATTTTAGTGACGAAACTTCGGTTGAAGTTGAGCCTTCGGCATCACTGATTGCCACTGCTGACGGCATAACTGTGATTTTTGCCATGTCTTTTATAATGCCCGCAACGGCATAGAACGTGCCATCATTAGGCGTTTCATCGCTTTGAGAATAGTAAGGGTTGGTTAAAACGCCATAGTGGTTGAACGCGTTAACCGATGACATAACAAGGCTTACATTTTCTTCAAGCACCCCAAACAATCCGCCAAAAGCATGGCTGTCGCTTTGAACTAGCCCATAAGAAACACCATCCTTATCATAACTATATTCTCCGCCATAAGCGAAAACATCACCTATTGCATAAACTTCTTGCAGATAAAGGTTTGTTGTAACTCTTGGCTGATTTGCATTTGCGTTGTTATCCAAATAATAGCTGTTGCCTGCAATCACTGCGCCTGCTATGCCGCCTGCAAACGAAACATCTTGCGTTGTGTAGTTGATTGCGTTAAGTTTGCTGTAACCAACATAGATTGTTCCAGAACCCATAACACCCATCAAGCCGCCAACATATTTTGGATAGTAGCGATATTCGCCTTCGCCTTCTTGACCTGTGTATTTAAACAAATCAAGCACGCCGCGCTCTGTTTCAAGATTTTTAGATAAATAATAATTGCTTGTTGTGCTTTCAATGGCCTCTTGAACCGACCCTTCATGCTCGGCATAAACTTGATAGAATGATCCGTTTGCCAAACCAACAAGCCCGCCTGCGAAATAGTTGTATGAAAGAATGCTTGCATAGGTGTCTTCACCTTTTGCAACTTTAATGCCAACATCCTGAACTTTTGTTTGATAGCCAGTGTAGCCAAACACACCGCCTGCAATTTCACCACGAACATCCACTGACCCCTGTGTGAGAAGCTGCGTTACAAGATAGTCAAGCGCAGTGTGACCATTGTAAACATAGCCTGTATAGAAGGCTTCAAGTGATGTGTAAACATCCAAATATCCTACAATTCCGCCCGCAAATGAAACGCTGCCAATGCCGCCGTTTTGCAAATCGTTTGAATAGAACGTGTTTATGTTTTGGCGCTGGCTGTTTCTTATTGCGGTTGGGTTAAAGCCTTGCCTATAAAGCATGCTGCCAAGCGAGCTTACATTTGTGGAAGCATTGTCGTCATAATATGATGCTTGAACAATCACATCGTTGACTGTAAGCCCGTTTAATCTGGTTTCGCCAAACGCTGCACCAATTATGCCGCCCGCTATGTTTTTGCCAAGCACTCCTGCACCAGACGAAGCTTCGTCCGCTTCATTTTGAGTGAGATTGATGTTGAAAATTGTTGAATCCTGTGCCAATCCAGTAAGCCCACCAACAACATAGGAGTTTGATGCGGTAACGTTATCCACCATCAAATCAAGGTTTTTGATGATTGCATTTTGCGTTTGCCCAAACAAACCAACCGAATTGTTTGATGAACGAATTGAAATATTGTTTACAGCAAAGCCGTTTCCGTCTAAAATGCCGGTGAATTTTTTATCTATGGATTGCACTTCAGCATTTCCATGCTCGTCATTAAGCTGAGAAAGATCTATGTCGCCAACAAGTCTGTAAGCGCCAAAAACTTCTGTGCTGTTAAAGAACATACTGATAAATGTTGATGTAGATTCGCCCATCGCATTTCTAAAATCGATGGCAGATGTAATTAAAATTGGGTTTACATCACTGCCATATGCAGTGTTGTATCTTGGAGCAGATGGGTTGAGTGAATTTTCCAAAATAGCATATGGCAACGAATAGATTTCTTCATCGTTAGGATCTGCAACATAATATCTGTGGCTTATTGTCACAGTCTGGGTGCACACAAGCCTTGGCCCATATGGGCTTTGCATCCACACGCCGTCTTCCAACGAATTTTCACTTGCAAACATAAAGCCGTAGTAAGCATTTGTGCCAGTGATTTCGTTTTTATCAATCAGTGTTGCTTGATTTGAAACTGCTTTTTGAACATCGCTGACCATATCATCGTTGTAATCTTCATTGATATAATAAGAAAGTTCAATTGTCCCAGTGTTTAAGCTTACGCCGTTTTTAACACCCGAAAAACCAAGTTGCAACAAGTCTGCCATCAAAACATATGATGCCGACAACGAAGTTTGAATAAGCCCTTCGTTTTTGTATACAAAGCCTGCGCTTGTTCGGCTTTTAATTTCATTTGGATTGTAAATTTCGATGTTTGAATAGCCGTTTGAAACCACGCCTGTGGTTGTGTTGTTTACAACAAATCCTGCCACGATGCCGCTTGAAATAATGTTTGTGTCTCTAAAATGTGCAAGAACGCTTTGTGAATCGTTTGCTAAATCATCGTTTTCGCCAGCGCCTTCAATATAGCTGTTTCTAATTTCGCCTGAGTTGTCAACTGCAAAACCACCTGTTTGGCTGTTTGTAAGCGAAGCTTTGTTGGTGATTTGAACATTTTTAACTCCTGACGAAGCAATTTCACCTGAGTTTGTAACAACAAACCCTGCAATTTCACCTTGCGCCGAAATTACAAAGTTGCCAAGTTCCACAGTTGAATAGTTTGTGCGGTTTGTATCCAAAACCTGCTCACCAATCACAATAATCTCGTCGCCGCCAACCTTGCTGTTGGTGATGCTGCCCGTGTTTGTGATTACAAACCCTGCCACATTGCTGGTGATAGAAGTGTCACCAATATAGTAAGGCGTTGAGCCCTTCCTATAATTAACAATCAGCCCTACATCGCCGGTTTGAACGGTTGTATTTTGATATTCATAAGCCACAACTTCGCAGTTTGTGATTATGCCGCTGTTGGTGATTGCAAAGCCTGCAATATTTATTGCATTGAAGCCAGTTGAAGTGGTATCTACATCAATTTTTCCGCCAGTGTAGTAGTTTACTTTAATGTTTTTCATAATTGAGGTGGCAGGCACATCGGTGAAAAGCGCCAAGTTTAAAGTGCCCGACCCTTGTGTGTTGAATGACTGGATGTGAATTGTGTGTCCGTTGCCATCCAAGCTTTTAAAGTTTGCTGCTGAAATTGGGGTGTAGTTTTGAAGATATATATCGTTAAGCAATATATAGTCTTGTGCAGTGCCTTCGTTTGCAACCTGCAAAAAGTCTTCTGCACTTTCAATAAGCAGTGGCAAATCTTGATCGGAGTAAACTTCAACTTGCACTGCAAATCGAGTGCTGATTGTGTAAGACACATCTCTTCCCGCACTTTTAAGCGAAATTTCATCACGCATTTCAATTTGAATTGGATTTGCCGTGGTGACAAGCCCAAGCACTGAAAGAACTCCGTCGCCGTTTTCAGTTTGCCTGTAAGTCAAGCGGAAGTTTACATTGGAATATGTCAACTCGCCGTTATCTGTCTTATCAAATTTTAATTGTTGGTTGTTGTAGTAAAGCCTTTGATAAATAGGAATTGCTTCACCCTTATCATTATAGTTGATTTTAAATGATTTATCATTTGATATATAACTCTTCTCTTCTGCAAACTTATCTCTTGCTTCATACAATGCGTTTGCCAACGCGGTTTGAGTTTCATCTGAATTGTCATAAGCATAGGTTGTTGGATTGAAAGTGTAATCAAAATCAAGCACAACCGGAATGCCGATGTATGCGCTGACAACATCCATGCCTAAATCTTGATTATAGGTTGCCTCTTGCACTCTTGCCGATTGCGGTAAGAAATCTACAATGGTGACATAGGCGTAAGAAGTTTTAATCTCCTGCACACCATTAAGAATTCTGGAAACCTGAGCTTTAACATTAAACACGCCGTTTATTGCATTATCGCCATCTATTACACCAGCGTCAAGGTTTGCATAAAGGTTTGCGATAAGTGTTTTTGTGCCGTTTTGATGGTCTATTGTTTGCCATGTATTGCGTGGTGAAATTGTGATGCCTTTTGTGTTTTCTGGAATAAGAGAATCAAGTGTTTGATCTTCTCTTAGCAAAATTGAAAGCTGCAAATTGCCGCCTTTTGCAACCATGGCGCTTATCTCACCATTTATGGTTATTTCAGCTTCTGGCAAGAATGAAATGAAAAGTTGATAGGTTTGTGTTGCGCCTTCAATTGGCTGGCCGTTTTCATCATAGAATGTTGCAACCATGTTGAAAGTTGTATCCTGCGGAATATTGCCAGCTGCAGTAAGCCTGAATGCGAAATAGCCATCACTTACTCTGCCAACTTTAACGCCTTGCACTTCATCATATGAAACATTAGACGAATTGTCGACAACATATTGTTGATAATTTTCTCCATACCTGTTCATCTTGGTGATGCCAAGCACTGCGCCATCGTTGTTTTGATAGGTTAAAGTCATGTATTCATAGTAAGCAAAAGAAGGATCTATATATATTTCCATAATAGAGCTTCTGCCCGGTGAAAGCACCGAGACAGCTTCATCTGTTCTGCTGTAAATGTTTACACCATTGCTTGAAGAAGTTGTGCCGCCCCTATAATTTGAAATGTCAATGCGATTGATAGGTTGGCTGGTTAAAGTCAGCCCCAATTTGCTGTTTTCTTTGTCGGTTGTGCCAGAGATGGAAGATATTTCAAGCGTGTATTGCTCATTTTGCATGATAGATGAACGATAGCCTTCTGCTATGGAAATCGTTAAAACATATGAAATTGTTGCGCTGTCTTCATCCCATGAACTTTTGGCAACATGAACCTTCAAAACTTCCGTGCCAGCAAATGAATAGGTGATTGTTTGGCTGGTTTCATCTTTGTTTTCCGTTAAAGCAGCGTCAACGTCATCTTTAAACATTTTAAATTTCAAGCCGTCGTTTTCATCATCCGTCACAAGCTGAATTTCAACGGTTGAGTCGTATGCCGGAACAATTGTCAAAGAATCCGCACCGATTCTGATGTCGTTTGCGCCAAGCACTGGTGTGATTGTTAAAACTTTTTTAGTTGCTTCTTTGATTGCGTTGTTATAATCTACAAACAGCGTGTCGCCCCAATCTAAAATTGAAATGGTTAAATCAAGTTTAAAATTGTTTGAATTTGTTAACGCATCTTTTAAGCCGTTTGCAACAGCCACCTGCCCAACCATACCATTGACGGTAAGTTGAACAAAGTCTTTTAAACTTTCATCTTGCAAGCTCATGTTTACTTTCATAGAGTTGAGTTGCAAATTGTATGCTTGCCCACGCAAGTAAATTTTATCTGTAACTGCAAAGTTGACATCTGCACTTTTGCCTTCTTGAACAGTAAAGCCAGAAGTTTGAATATCGTTGTGAGAAATTGTGAAGTCGCTTATTATGTAAAGAACTTTAATATTAAATGTTTTTCTAAATGCTGATGAGTAATTTTGCTTTGATGAAATTGTAAGATTGAAATCGCCAACATTATTAAGCTTGATTGAACCGCCAACAATTTCTGCAATATTATCATTGTCGCTTAGTGCAACAACATTGCTTCCGCTTTCACCAAAAAGAGTTGAAAGATCAATGGTGTTTAGAGTGTTAAGATCGCTTATTTGGCTGTCTGAAAGGTTTGACGAATCACGAAGTTTATAGATGTATAATATTGCGGCATCGCTGCCCACTGCGATTGATTGCTCTGTATTGTTGATTGTTAAGCTGTTAATATTGGAGATCGCCTGCGCTTGATAGAATTTTAAGTGCTCCATTCCATTTCTAACATATGATTTAAAATTGCCAGTGTCCACTGGATAAATCCAATTATTCGTATTATCTATTTCTTGATTGTCATCATAGCCCCAATAAACATCTTCATATATTATGCTTGAATTGTTTACACCTTCTTTATCCAGCCCGCTGTCTGCATTGTCATAGATCATTGCAAAGCTGTTTGAAATTGTTCCGCCGTTTGCATAACCAACAAACGCACCCACCGTGCCGCCCTGCAAAGGCATGGAATCACGCGTAGCGCTTTCCAAGTTATAGTTGTAAACATAGCTGAGGCTGATTTCGCCGCCAGCCATATATCCAACAAAGCCACCAACATACTGCCCGCTGATGGTGTTGGTTTGATTTGTTGTTACAGCATCATCACCCTCACCTGTCGTTGAAGAAGAGAAGATATAGAATTCGCCATATGCGTTTGTGATTGTGCCTTTGTTGTAACCTGCAAACATGCCTGCATATGATGTCTCATCTGCGTTAATGTTTACGCCTTCAACTTTCACATTGTTAATTGTTCCGGTGTTATGAGCAACAACCGCACCAGCATATGAGCTTCCATCAACCACATAACCGCCTTCTACGCTGCTTGCCTTAATATCTTGCTGGCTGCTGTTTACTGTGATTGTTATGTCTAAAATGTCACCTTTGTTGGTTTGAGCAACAAATCCTCCGCCTTGCACATCTCCAATAAATGTGAAGCCTTGCACCTTGCCGCCCTCACCAATGCTTTTAAACAATGGATTGCTGCTGCCTGTCATTGTAAGCACAACATTGTTTCCGCTTTCACCTTTAAGTGAGCCAGTCAGCTCTTCAAGCGAAGCCCAATCCTTTAATTCAACCGAATTCATAAGCACATAGTGGCGGTTTGTTTGGATTGCAGCAAGTTGAGAAGCATTATAAATTCTTAATGCAGTCTCTTCGCTTAATCCGTCTGCAACCACAACTTCAATGCGTTTAATAAATTGGCTGTAATAAATTTTTGATGTCTGATCGCCATCAATTTTTTTGTAATAACCCTGTATAACTTGCTGATAATTTTTGTGAAGATCCGTTAACGCAACGCTTTGCAGCATTTCATTGCCGTTGCTGTCAACTGTAAGATATTCAAACGACTCTAAGCCGCCCACAACTCTGATTGCGTCTGTTGGATAAATGTAAATATAACCCGTTCCACCAACAGTTGCGCCAGTTTTAATGCTCACCACGCCCAATTCGCTTATTTGAACAAGCTGAGGATCTGTGCCTTCATTTGGAACAAACAGATATGCAAGTTCAAGGTTGTAAGCATCTTGCGGCTGCACATCTGTAAGGATTGGGAATGTTGTGTCAATGGTGTTTTGCCCGTATAAATCCAAGTAAATAATTTCGTCGCTGGAAGCGTTTTCCCACTCAATATATTCAACCCTTTCGGCGTTTTGAATGTATAAATCAATCACTTCGGTGTATTCAAGCCCAAAAATTGTGTATTTCACAATAATTTGATCGGTGAAAGATTGATAGCCGTCTGTGGTTTTAGCAAAAATGTTGAAATTGATGGTTTGATTGTTGATTGAAATGATTTCTATGTCATAGTTATTGTATGATATTTCATTACCATCGTCACTGATGCTTCCACCACCAAATTTTCTTGATGAGAAGGTTATATTATCTTTGCCTGAATATGTGATTGAACTTCTGTCTGTGCGATAGGAAATTGAAACGCTGCCGCTCGCCAAATCACGATCGCGTTGCGATACTGAATCGTATGCCGTCAAAGTTAAGTTTGCCGGATTTGCCAAAAGTTTGGTTGGCGCGGTGTAGCTTTCAAGATAGAACGCTCTGTAAATTTCAACCTGCCCATGGTTTTTGTCATATCCGGTGAATGTGAAAAGCACATAGCCTTTAAAATCAATTGAAGCAAGAGACAATCTGTTGGTGAAATAATCAAAAGTTGCGTATTTATCTTGCGCGGTTTCTGTCTGGCTAAATTTTGCCAAAAATTGATTGAAAGCTTCGGTGGTTGTCAATTCATCAGCAATGTAATTGCTGGTTGCGTTTTCATCATATCTGAACGCAAATGTAACGCTTATTGCAGAATTTGTATTTAAATTTAATGCAACGCTGCCACCTTTTTTCATAATCAACGATTGCAGCGAGCTGCTTTCGCCAATGTCATAGCCAAAGTTTTGCATGCCGTTTTGAGTGAAAGAAATTGCATTGCTAGACTGCCCTTGGTGAGTGATTGAAGCGCTTATTATAGGCAAAAATGGAGAAATCACAATGTCTTCAATCGACCTAAACCCGTTTTCGTGCGCTATGTAAAGCGTCAAACTCAAAGATTCATCGTCTACATTTTGCCTGATGTTTGAAACATCAAAAGTTATTGTTCCTTTTGCTGAATCAAACGCAAAATTTGAAATTTCAAACAGGTTGCTTTGATATTCACTCAGCGAAAGGCCTTTGTTAATGCCAATAAGCGAATTGGAGAAAACTTCTACACGCAAAGTGTTTTCGCCATATGTTGAAATGTATCTAACCGCCTGAGCACCTATGCTGAAATTTGCGTTTGGCGAACGATAGCACACCAAATCAACATCCAAAGCCACTTCTGGCGTTTGACGAGAGATAAACTTGCAGTCAATTTTTGCCTCTTCAACAAAGTTTTCTGCTGTTCGTATGTAAATTAAACTGTTGTTAGCGATGCCTTGTGCAACATACACGCCATCTTGCAAGGTTAAACTAATCTGCTGCCCACGCTCATTGAAAACCCTGATGTATTCGTTGACATTCAAATTTCCTTCCATTGAAAACTGGATGTCAAAGATAGAAAGATCGTTGGCAACGGTGTCTGGCCCTAATGAAACCACAAATGGACGACCAAACTGGAAGGAGCTGTCGCCATTATAGTTGTCGTATATTTCAAGCTGATCGCCGTTTGTTATGGTTTGTCCATCGGATGTAACCTCAATTCTATCAATCACATCAACCAAGTTGATTTTAAACTCAACCGAGGATTGTTTGTAACTGAAAGATTTATATCCAACATCAAACCTTACATTCAAAAGTTCTGGATCTAAAACAGGATCGTTTGCAATCGCTTTAACCCTGTAAATTATTTGTGTGTAGTCTTCTGCCGATGTCGTGCTTTCGGTTGTTATGCTGATTCGGCTGTTTGCCGCGTTGTTTTGATTGGTTACAACCCTATCAACCACAAGCTCTGGCATGTTTTCACCCGTTGCAGCATCAACAGTAAGCCTGATGTAACCAACCGCCTCTTCGTTTGAATCGTCGTTTTTCACAAGATTGAAAGTTGACTCTTCTGTGATGGTTTGATTGAACGCGTTTAAATCTCTTGAAAACTCAAGCCTTACTTCTGGCAAAGCTGAGATAACTGTTAAAGTGATGTCTTCATAGATTTCAGGTTTGTAAACCGACTGAGCCCTTACAATAACACTTGTAAGTTGGCTGTCATCACCAACAGTAAGCACGCCGTCTTGCAATGTTGTGTGTTCGTCGATGCTGATAAGGCTCCAATCAACCTGCTTGCGATTGCTTTCCCCACCATCTCTGGATGTAAACTGCAAAAATCTGTCGCTGTCAAGCACTGTTGGCTCGCCTTTGACGATGTATTGATCGCTGGTGTTTTCGCTTTGGCTGATGTCCTTAATGTCGCTGTAAACATAAACATAAATCACCTTTTGACCATTGCCTTCATATGAACGCAAAACAAGCGGAACATATCCTTCTGTTTCGCTTTTGCCTTGAATGGTGATTTGTGTTGAATTTGAAGATTCATTGTAGGTGGCGGAAGTTGAAATCAAGCTTTGAAAATCGTTGTTGACGCTGACCCTGCCAGACGCAACGCCATCAACAGTGGCGGTTACATACTTAACATGATCTGCTTGGTTTTCAGAGCCCAAATCAATTTCAATTCGATCTTCGCTTACAAAATCCTCTGAAGAAACTGAAATGCTTGCAACCGGCTTTTCATTGCATGCGGTAAAAATCACTCCGCCAAAAATTAAGAATGTGCTGAGCAGTGCAACGAAAAATTTGGAAAATTTATTTTTCATTCAGTCCTCCAAAATTTATTATTTTTATATTGCGAAAAAATTTAAAATTTATCGCAAAAAAAATAATAATATTATATACACAAAAATTATAAAACAATTAGCAGAAATTTGTCAAATAAAATTAAGCGCAATTTGCCTTTACAAAAAATAATTTTTTTGATATAATTTTGCTGCTATGAGAAAGATTTTGTCGCTTATGCGCAAACTGATTGAACAAGAAAATTTGATAGAAAACGGCGATAAAATTGCCGTTGGCGTCTCTGGCGGAAAAGACAGCCTAACCCTGCTTTGTGCGCTGCGAGAATATCAAAAACACATCAACCCAAATTTTCAGCTTGTGGCTGTGGCGGTGGATTTGTCAAATGGAAAGATGGATTATGGCCAAATCAAAGATTTTTGCGACAGCATTCAAGTGCCTTTTCACCTTGAAAAATCTAATGTTTTTGAGATTTTATTTGAAATTAGAAAGCAAAAAAATCCTTGCTCACTTTGTGCCAATATGCGCCGCGGAATCTTAAACACTACTGCAAAAAAACTTGGCTGCAATGTGGTTGCACTCGGCCACCACGCCGATGATTTTGTTGAAACATTTTTGCTAAGTTTGTTTTTTGAGGGAAGGCTTTATGCAATGCAACCAAAAACCCACCTTTCACGCACAAATCTTAAAGTGATTCGCCCACTGTTGCTAGTTGATGAAAGCCTGATTAAAACCGCATCAAAAAACCTGCCGGTTTTAAAAAATATATGCCCACAGGATCATTTTTCTCAACGCGAAAATGCAAAAATAATACTTGAAAAATTCACAAAAATATATCCCGATTGCAAAGCAAAAATATTGGCAGCATTAACCCACCCAAAAAGAAATAAATTATGGAATTAAAAAACAATTATTCGCCTTTAAAATAAAGGCGAATAATTTTATGCAGTTAAATATTTTTCTCTTGTTGCCTGCCCACCCCTAAGATGCTTTTCCGCAAAATTTATTTGCAATATTTTTTCTATTTTTTGATATTTTTTTACATTTATTTTTCTAAGTCTGTTTGACATATCAACATGAACCGTGCTTTTGCTAACCCCAAATAAACTGGCAGTTTGTCGTAAAGTGCTGTGAGTTGAGATGATGAATTCTGCTTCAAGCAAAACCCGCTTTGTTATATCATCTTTCACGGCAAAATCCTCCTTGAAACTAGCCTATTCAGGATTTTGTCGTTTTATGTCAAAATTTGAATAAAAAAACAAGGCTTAACGCCCTGTTATTTTTTGATTTTTGAAATTATTTCGCATATTGCATTTACAGATCTGATTTTGTTTACCTCGTCATCTTTAAGTTTGATTCCAAACTCATCTTCAAGTGTCATAAGCATTTCAACAACATCAAGAGAGTCCGCCCCCAAATCTGCAACAATATCTGCATCGTCTGCAATATCGTCTGGTGAAATGCAAAGTTGATCTGCAATAAGTTCTTTAATTTTTTCTCTCATGTTTTGCCTCCACTGTTTTAGTATATCACACTAAACGGCGTTTAGCAAACATTTTTATTTATTTTGCAAGGAAATATAGTCATTTGGGTCAATTTCTTCGCCATCTTGCAACAAAGTGAAATCTAAATGTGCGCCATAGGTTGCCTCGCCAGCAGCAGAATCAGACATCTGCCCAATCTTTTGCCCTTTTGTAACCTTGTCGCCTTCTTTAACTGGCACATCTTCATCCAAAGAGCTGTAAACGCTTACAAAGCCATCGGCGTGTTCAATAGTAACTGTGTGACCTGTCAAATACTTATAAGAAACATCAGTCACCGTGCCATCCAGCACCGCCATAACAGTTGGATCTTCACTTGTAAGATCAACCGAAAAGTGCGCTTCCCACTTGTTTAGCGTTTCGTTGTATTGAAGTTTGGTGTCGCTGAAATCTTTGATCACGCTTGCATTTTGAGCAGGAACGCCAAAGCTGAGCGGCTGAGTTGTAACTTCAACAGGCGCATCTTGCTTGGTTAGCACTGCTGCAAGAGTTGCCGCAACAACAATAACCACAACAGCCACCCCTGCCAAAATATAAAGCCCAAACTTTTTTACAAACTCGTGAAATTTGTTTTGTTTTCTTATCTCCATTTTTACCTCCTGCCAGTTTTATTGACACAATTTTTGAGTTTATACATACTTTTTTATTAAAATCCTGTCATAATCATTGGGATTCCAACAAGCACATCGCTCTCATCCACCACAATCTGCACATTTATTTTTTTGCCATCCACAAACCTAAAATCTTTTATTTTTGGCGAAAAAGCATAAACAATTGTTTGATTTTGCAGCGTTTGAACATAGTAATTGGTTATTGAAAGAGCGTTTTTTACACTCTGCAACTGGTTGGAATCATATTTAAGCAGCACACAATAAGGTTTTATTTGCTGATAAATTTGCTGCAAGTTTTCGGCATCGACGCTTATCAACGCCTGATTGCCGCTTGGCAAATAATCAAACCCGAGCTTTTGCGCACACCAATAATCTGTAACTACGCAAGCGGCTTTTGCAGACGGAAGAAAGCTGAGCGTTTGTTTAGGCAAAGCGAAACAAACACCCAAAATTGCAAAAATAAACAAAAAAACTGCCAACTTTTTCATAAAATCATTGTTGACAGTTTATATTATTTTAAAATCCCCAAATTTGACTTCTATCCAATTTTGCATCAAGCGCCTCTACAATAAACGACACGATGTAGCTTTTGTTGGAGTTATAATATTCATCATCAAGCTTTACATAGGTTGCGAAAGCAATTTTATTTGAATCTGGCAGCGACTCATCGAAATAGTAATATTCATCATTTTGAGTCCAATGCTCGCCAATTCCAACTTCCAAGCCCTTCTCGCCTTGGCTTGCATCAAACACAACCGCCTTAGCGCGAATATGCAAACTCTCACCCGAAGCGTTGGTTATATTGATGTATTGATCAAGTTTTTGCCCTGGCAGATAGGAACCTGAAAAAGTAAAGCTTACAACCTGCGCCCCTGTTTTTTCAACTGCAATGTTGACAGTTTTCCCAAGCACTAAATCAGATTGCAAAGACGACACATTTGAATAAAACCAGCCACTTATGCCCAAATACAAACTTACACCCAGCAATATGACAAGCGTAACAATGGCAAAAATAAAACCATAAGTGGATTTTGAAATCTTGCTCATGGTTTTATATTCTACAAATTTTAATTTTATATTCTATTTTTTCAGCTGCCTTGTTCTGCGATAAGCGCGTTCGGTTCTAAACGATGAAATTTGCTTTTCTTTAAACGCCTTGCTTTCAAGTTGCAAGCGCCGCTCAACTTTCATCCACCGATATTTGCGATTTCCATAGGCAACATCATATGTTATCATGCCAAAACCTAAAATTAAATATAGATAATATGTGAAAAATCTCCAAAGCAGCATCGCCCAAATCAATGCCCCGTCTGCAAAATACGGAGCAAACATTGCCACATAGGAGACTTCGTTCATTCCCGTTCCACCTGGCAGCGGTATGAAACTTGACGCCAAATCAATAAGCACGCCCATAACCATAAACAGCCAGTAAAGCTCAGGCGCATAGCCATTAAATGTGCAATATATGAAGAAAGGCAGTGAATAAATCAACACAATTCTTGCGGCCATGCACAAAAACATAACAATAAAATCTTTTTTGTTTTTAACATAGGCACGCATGATGTTTTGATAGTCTTCTACATAGTTTGAAACACGCTGATATTGCTTTTCATAATTTTTAACAATCTTCATCTTTTGCAAAAGTTTAAGCGTTTTTGCAACAAGTTTTTTGCCGACATTTTTGCTGACTGAAAGAAATATCGTTAAAAACAACATTGCAAATGTAAGCACAAAACCAATGTATGACGAAATGTTTACAAGTGAGCTAAACTGAGAATAATTTACAAATGAAACAATTAACGAGATTGTGCAGATGATAAACCACACCAATTGTTCAAAGAACAATTTTGCCATAGGAATGGAAAGAGAAGGCGTTGCGGGAACATCTCTGCTTCTAAGATAGGTAACCTGAAATGGTTGTCCGCCTGCTGCAAGTGGCGTGATTGCGTCGTAATATCTGCCACAAATGTTTGTTTTAAAACTTAAAGCAAAGCGCGGGCGTTTACACGCCTTGTTGATGAGATATGAAATTGGAACTGTATCGACAACCAGCGCAACCCCAACCAGCGCGATGCACACAAAAAAATAGCCTACATCTATTGAAATTTCAGTTAGCGAAACAAAATCACCCGCAACAATTTGATATGTGAAAATGCCGGCAATAACGCAAACATTGATGAGGAACATAACGATGTTCCAAACTTTTTTCTTTTTGCCGCTGCGCTTTGAAACCGCCTGTTGAGAAGCGTCAAGTTTGGCTTTATCTTCTTCGGTTTGCTGCGGAATTTCAATTTGCATTTGAGAAAAACTTGAGCCCTTTTCAGGCTCTTGCTGCAACTGATTATTGTTTGGCTGCATATTTTCCATGTTAAAAGTTTAGCAAAATAAAAGGCTCTTGTCAAACAAACAAGAGCTCGTTTATTAAATTAAATCCTTATACGCATCTGGATAGTATTCGATGCTGACTTCGCTTCTTAAAAACTGCAAGTCCATATTCTCAAAAGTTGAGAAATTGTCTGTATGCAACTCTTCAAAAATCTCGTCAAATATGGTTTTGTCAACGCCAGCTTTAAGCCTTGCTTGTTTGCTGTCAAGTTTTTGCAAGTCGGAAATAGTCAAATTAAAGTTTTCATCTATTCCGCTAAACAAGTTTTCAACCTTGCCTTCAAAAACCATAATGTGAACGCCATATTCGGTTTTGATTAAGCCAGAAGAATAATCGCTTGAATCTGGAAGATAAACATCTCCAATTTTAGCGCTGCCCTGATTGTAAAGAGAGATTGCAGCATCTGTAAAGTTTTCAACCATGCTTGAATGGATGGTGTAAGATGTGCCATTTTCTTCATCCGGAGTAGAATAATCAATGCCTATAACATAGTTTCTGTCTGCATTGAAAATGCCATCATCTTGATTGTATTTATAAATAAATTCTTCAAAATATTCTGCTTTAAGATATTCGTCACTGCCAGCCGTTGCAAGTTTGAGTGCAACTTCTTGCATAACTGCCGCGGCGGATTTTGTTACAGTGTTGCCGTCTTCGTCTTTAACTTCAACCCACTGCCCGTCGTCCTGCAACTCGCGCACTGGAAAAGCCAATTCTGCATAAAGATCGTCAAGCTTGCTTTGTGCCTCGCCAATGGTTTCTGGCCCGTCGCTTTCGCCATTGATTATTGCTGTAAGTCTGTCATGATCGTCTTGCTGCTCATCAGTAAACTTTGCAAGAATATGCGAAACATAGAAAAATTGTGTGCCTGTTGTTTTAAAGTAATTTACATCTGCAACGCCTTCTAAAACGTCGTCTTCATAGGTCGATTCACCTTCGGTTACATATTTGTTATAGCCATTTATAACTCTATTGGTGTAAGCCTCTAAAATATTGGAAATTGTCACGCTTGAATTGCTGCCTTGGTGTTGCTCTTGATATTGTTCTACCATAAAGCTATCATAAAGCACCTGATAAACACGCATAATCTCACGCTTAAAAACAGATTTGTTGTCGGTTGAAAGGTTCATGCCTGCTTCGGCGCTTCTTGCTTCGTTTACATATTTATTAAACGCCTGAGTATATATGTTTTGCTCATTTATAAATGTGAGAACATAGTTGTAAAGCGCTTCCAAATCATTTTGAGTGTTTATATCGCGATCCGCCCCACTCCAATAATCATGCGAATCGACATCTGATGTTGTGGTTTGTTGCAACACTATTGAGTATGTGCCATCATTGTTAGAAACAAACTCGGCTGTTGGCGAGAAGATCTCTTGCGTTACAACACCGTCTTTAGAGCTTTCTTGCTCATCGTCGGTGATGTTGTTGATGTCGTTATAGTAGTTGATGATATTATCTTCAATCGCCTCGTAGGTGGTTTCCCAAAGATAGGTTTTTTGCTTGGTTGTCAAAATTTCGCCACCATTGATTTGTTTTGCCCTATCTTCTGCCGAAGCAATCACAAGTTTTTGATTGATAACAGCATCAAGCGTGTATTTATATGCCTCTTCCAAACTCATGCCATAGTTTTGATAGTATTGATATCCATATGAGTTAAAGGCAGTGATAAGCTCCCTTTTTGTGACATTAACTTTTTCGCCGTTTTCATATGAAAAAGACGCAACCGGCGTGTTGTAATACTTAGACATGTCGGTTGTAACAAGCGAACACCCTGCCAAAAATGAAACACAAGTTAAAAGGCAAAAGCATGTTGCTAAAATAAACCCAGTAATTCGTTTTTTCTTCATAGCCATCCTTTATAATGCAAAAATACTTACATTAGTATATAATAAACCAATTTAATTTTCAAGCAAATTTGACTTGTTTTTTTAATTTTCGTCTTTTGCCTGAGTCAGCATATCGATAAGCTTATCTAAAAGCCCGTTAAGCGGCCTATCTTTATGCAGCTTTATTATTGGCAAGTTTTCAAATCTTAAACTTGCATTGTAATCGTTTAACACACCCACCAAGCGTTTGTCAACAACTTGACTGGTTTTGTAAAGTTCCATAACAATTCCGCCATCACTTTTGATAGTTTTGACATCAAAATTTGCTGCCAAGTTTTTGATGAGCGCAATTTTTGCCAAGTTTACAATGCTTTGCGGCACATCGCCAAACGCCTCCGACAGCGATTGCAAAAGATTTTGCATGCCTTCTTTATCTTGCTGCTGAGAAATTTGAACATAATAGGCAATTCTGTCATCACTGTTTTCAATGTAATTTTCTGGAATAAATGCGTTAAGCGGCAAATCAATGCGAATAGGTTTGATTTCTTTAACCTTTTTGCCTTGCAGCTCGCTGACTGCTTCGTTGAGCAATTTGATGTACATATCATATCCAACTTTTTCAATATGCCCATGCTGCTGCTTACCAAAAACGCTGCCTGCGCCTCTTATTTCTAAATCGCGCATGGATATTTTAAAACCGCTGCCAAGCTCTTTAAACTCCTTTATCGCTTCCAAACGCTTGTATGCCTCGTCTGTAAGAGTTTTGCCATCTTTATAAAACAAATAGGCATAACTTAGCTTGTCGCTTCTTCCAATTCTGCCACGCAACTGATACAGCTGCCCAAGCCCAAGCCTATCCGCATCATATATTATCATCGTGTTGGCGGACGGAAGATCTATGCCGTTTTCAATCAAAGTTGTTGAAACAAAAATGTTGTATTCACCTTTAAACAACTTTTCAACCACGCTTTGCAAATTGCGTTCGGCCATCTGTCCGTGCGCTACGCCGATGCTTGCACCTGGAACAATTTGCGCAATATGTCCTGCAACCAAGTCAATTGATTGCACTCGGTTGTAAATTACAAACGCCTTTCCGCCGCGCGCAAGTTCGCGCTTTAAAACCGATGCGGCAATCTCATCGTCTTCACCTGTCACATATGTTTGAATAGGCAGCCTATCCTTTGGTGGCGTGGTGATGGTGGATATATCTCTAATCCCAGAAAGCGACATGTGCAGTGTGCGCGGTATTGGAGTGGCTGAAAGTGCAAGCACATCTATGTTGGATTTGATTTTTTTAATCTTTTCCTTATCCGCAACGCCAAAACGCTGTTCTTCATCAACAATAAGCAAGCCCAGATCTTTAAACTTGACATTGTCGTTTAAAATTTTGTGCGTGCCAATTAAAATATCAATCTCGCCTGACTGCAGCCGCTGTAAAATTTGATTAACTTCGCTTGGTTTTTTAAACCTGTTAAGCACCTCAATTCTAACGCCAAAATCCTGCATTCTTTTTTTTGCAGAAGCAAAATGCTGTTCACTCAATATTGTGGTTGGGCATAAAAATGCAACTTGTTTTGCATTGATAACCGCTCTAAACGCCGCCCTGTATGCAACTTCGGTTTTGCCAAAACCAACATCGCCACAAAGCAGCCTATCCATAACCTTTTCGCTTTCCATATCGCCAAGCACTTCGCTGATCGCCTGTGCCTGATCGGCGGTTTCTTCAAATTCAAAAGCGTTTGCAAATGCGTTTTCTAAAAACTCTTCTCGTTTAAACTTAAAGCCTTTTGCGCTTTCGCGCTGTTTGTAGGCATTCATAAGCTCAAGAGCAAAACCTTCAAGCTTTTCTTTTACTTTACGCTTTAACTGCTCAAATTCGCGGCCACCAAGTCTGTTTATTTTCGGCTGCTCTTGGCCGATGTAGGCAGAAAGCGAACTTGCCTGTTCGCTTGGCAAATAAAGCGTGCCGCCTTGATATTCTACAACAAAATAGTCCTTTTCAAAATCGGCAATCTTCATGCGCTCAATGCCAACACATTTGCCTATGCCATGAAAATCATGCACAACATATTCGCCAATCTGCGGACGATAGAACACCTGTTTTTTTGCTTTTGAAAGCAGCGATGGCTTTTGCCTTGTAAGATTGTCGCTGCCAATGGCAAACAAGTTTAAACTTGAAAAACAAAACGAATTTGGATAGTAAAAACTTGAAACATAAATTCCGTTTTGAGAAAAATCGCTATTTTCAAAATCAAAAAAGTCTATCTCTCTGCCAAGCAAAAAGTTTTTGATGCGCTGCTTAGATGACTCATCGCCAGCAAACAGCAGCATCTTTTTTCTTGCGCTATCAAATATTTGCAAGTCATAGGCAAGTTCGGCAAAGTTGTGAACATAGTTTATCTCTGCACCGCTGCCCACATCAAAGCCACCTGACAGGCAAAAACTCATGTCAACTTTAAGCTGACCAAAAGTTGCGAAGTCGGCTTGATTAAACTCGCTCATCACTTCAAAACTTTTAATCAAAAGCTGCATCTGCCCTTGCAAACGCTCTATTTTGTCTGCCACGCAAAAATCACAAATATCGCCGACATTATCGTCGCCCAACGGCAAAATTGATGGAAAAACGCAAAAATTTTTAATTTTTTGCACAGTTTTCATGTCATTTACATCAAATATTGAAATGCTTTCAAGTTGCTCATCAAAAAAATCACACCTAAACGGAGCTTCTTCGCCCATTGCAAAAACATCTAAAATATCTCCACGCAACGCAAATTCACCGGGCGCGGAAACCATGCTTACGCGCTGATAGCCAAACTCAGTTAGCTGGCCAATCAGCTTGGTGACGAAGTAGTTTTCACCCTGCCCAACCACGATTGGGTTTTTAAAACCATGAAGATTAAATTTTGTTATCAACGCGTTTGGCAAAAAGATTATATGTTGCAATTTGTTGCTGTAAAATTTGCTTAATGTGCTTGCAAAATCTTTAAGATTGTCGTCTTGCATTTTTCCAACTTCTCTGCCAACCGAAACAACCTCGCAACTTCTGCCAAGCGCATTTAAATTACGCTTTAATTTAACAGCTTCAACAAAATCCGCAGAAAAAATAACGCTGCGCCCGTTTAAGGCGATTATCAGCGCTTTTTCACCCTCTTTAACTCCGCTTATCTGCCTTGGCAGGTTTAGCGAAGAAATTTGATTTAAAATTTGCGTTATTGAAGCCATTGTAAAATTCTTTCAATCCCTTGTGAAATTAGCTTTTGTTGCAACTGCGCAGGCAAATTGCTAAGCACAAAATCTTTAAGATCTCCCTCAGGTTTGCCGACGCCAAATTTAAGCCTTTCAAAATCTTGACCAATCATGCTGACAATGCTTCTAAGCCCATTATGCGTGCCACCGCTGCCTTTTTCGCGATAGCGAACAGTGCCTTGCGGGGTGTCTATATCATCAACAAGCACCAAAATTTTTGCATCCTTAAACTTTTTTTTAAGCATAACCAACGCTTCGCCAGAAAGATTCATGTATGTTTGTGGTTTAACCAGCAAAACTTTTTCGCCGTTTATTTTGCCTTCGCCATAAACAGACTTGAAGGCTTTTTTTGAAAATTTGATGCCTTGCTGCTTTGCAAATTCATCCAAAACATTAAACCCTATGTTGTGAGAGTTGTTTTGATATTGTTTGCCCGGATTGCCAAGCCCAACCAAAATTTTCATACTTCTTCTCCGCCAACAATATTTTTACCAAGCAGCACAGCCCCACTTTTGATGATGCTGCTGTCGATATAATTTCCGCTTTTAAGCACAACATTCGCTTCAATTACGCTGTTGCCCTTAATCACATTAAACGGCTCGATAACCACGCCGCTTTCAATTTGAACATCCGCATCAATAAAAATTGTTTTTTCGCCTTTTAATATAACCCCATTTTGTTTGTGAAACTCGCGAATGCGATTGTAAAAAACTTCACAAACGCGCGCGATATCGCTTGCCGAAACAATCTCTTTAAATTCTTCAGGCGCAAAGTTTTTTCTTGCTGGTGAAAAAATTTGAGATGTTTGATTAAGATATTCTGTTTTAAAAACAAAACCTTTTGGCAAAATTAAAGCGTTCATATCCTTGGTGCTGAAATAGTCTAAAATGTCTACAATGGTTGCCTGCTGCAAAAGTGGTGTGTTGGAATAAAGCACCAGCACAATTTTTTTATCCTGTGCATTAAGTTTGATTGTTTCAAGCAACTTTTCATCGCTTGGCTCGTCAATCACGACTGTTGGCATTTTCACACAGGCAAGCTTAACCCAATCCAACATGCTTTTTCCACAAAGGTCAAACTTAAAATTTTTTGTGCGAAAAACAATTGCCATCACTTCATTTTCAATCCAATCATAGTTTTTTGGAGAAACAATGGCCTTGTCGAATATGCTGCTTTTTTCTTCAACGATTTGTTGATCTAAAATTACTTCTTGCATAATGATATTATAAATTTTAACATTTTAATTGTCAACAAAAACAATGTTTAAACAAACTTTTATATGTCAAAGAAAAATATAAATTTTTAAAATAGCCTGAAAATATTTTTATTTAAAATTTTTTTATGCTATACTTAACTTATTAAAGTGAGGTGGGTATGAAACTTGCAAAATCTAAAGTTTTTGTGTTTATATCTTTAATGCTTTTGTCGGCGCTTATTGTGCTTACAACAATTTTGGCTTTGCCAAGCACAAATTTAAACGCTGAGGTATATCTCGCAAACACTTTTTCAGATAAAATATCGGTGAAAGCATTTAATGATGAAGGCAGCGAGCAAACAACATCTCCTGCTTCAATCACTCTTGTTTCACCTGATGGAACAAGCACTCCAAACTACACAAGCTATTCATATAACTGGTCAAATATAGAGTATTTTGAAATCACGCTTGACACTTCGTCGTTGCCTGATGCAAAAGAGTATAATTATAACTTCACCGTAACATGGATTCCATCCTACATCACAAATTCAACCGCAAACTTGCAAGTGAATCACATTGACCAAAAAGTTATATTTTCAGAAAAGGTTTCAAGTAAAGACGACATCACAACAAGCTTCAAGTTTTATGTAGGAAACCAAGAAGATCAAGCATTGCCAAGCGGAAGCTATGCTGGCTCTGAAAAATTGGGCGCAGACTTCACCGAATATGGCGGATGGGGGCTTTATGTTTTCAGCTTCACCTATCAAGACACCATTCAATCTGCACTTTTTGAACTTAAACCAGACGATGTTTTATCACCATCTCTCAGCCGTGATCCAGTGCTCAGCTATCAAATTCAGCCAAGCTCAACCGGCCTTAGAAGCGCCTACCTTTTCTCTGTTGACGAAGGCTTTAAATATGTAAACGGCTATCAAATTGTTTGGTCGGGTACAGGCACAGCAGCCGATGGCAGAAGTTTTGTTTTTTTTGAAGAAGATAAAACAAGCCCAACACAAAACGTACTCTATCCAACAACATCCGAATCTTTAAGATACGGCCACACCTTCTTGTTCGATCCACCTTGGGAAGGATCTTGGACGATCACTTGTGAAATCTATGACAAAGACTTGCAAAAAACTGGCTACAAAGCAGTAAGCGAGCAGCTTTCAACCGTTGAAGGCTTTGACAATATGTTGATTGTTTGGATTGTTGTTGCAGCGGCAGTTGTGATTGCAATAATTGTTGGCGTTGTGATTTACATCTCAATCAAAAAAGAAAAAGTTTATTAAAAATCAGCCAAACGGCTGATTTTTTTATAGCACATTATGCAAATTTGCGCCCATAAAATGCAGATAGCTTTGGCTGTAATATTTCACTGCGTCCAGACACGCCCTAAATTCTTTTAAATCATTTTGTTTTTGATAAACTTTCAACTTGCTTATTTCAAGACCAATTTCTTGAATGTTTTTGTGATTGACTAAAAAGCACATGTTGCTTTCGTTGTTCTTCCAGTGATATTCAAGGTCGTCCACTGCCAATGCAATGGCCTGCGTTCGCACATCTTCTCTGTTTTCGGTTATCTCTTCCAAATAAAGACAGTCTGTCATCGCCTGCTTTAATCCGCCGCTGACAACCACTTCTTCGATGATTGAAATTGCAATCAAGAAAGCAAAAATCAGCGCAAGCATAATTTTTGAAAAAATCTTCATGCCACCCTCACATTTTCAAAAATCTGCTTTTGCCCCTGTTTGAGCTGCAAATACACAATACCGTTATCATCGATTGTCATAACCAAAACATCTTTAATTTTGGCTTTGTTTAAATTGTTGTTTAAAAACTCCTGCAAAAAGTTTTCGTCTAAGTTTGCAAGCGCAAGATTTTCTTTCAGCACCTTGCCTTCGCTTATGATATTTATAGGGATGGCCGCTTTTTCAACTTTTGCACCCACGCTTTGATTGGTTGCCGGCGCGAGTTCGGCTTTTGGCAGAACACTGATTTTGCCGTTGGTTTCCATAATGGCGTATTCCACCTGCTCCAACGAAAAATATCCCAGCCCGCGCATAGCCTCAAAAATGTCGTCGATGGTTATGCTCAATTTTTTCATAGCTTTGTAATCTATGCCGTTTGGATTTATCACAATAACTGGCTTGCCGCTTACAACAGAAGAAAATGTGCTGCTCAATCTTGTAAGCAGCGTAAGCATAAAATGCAAAATCACAAGTGTGAAAAGCGGAACAATCCCATGCAGCACTGGCACAGAAATCTCCGCCATAGGAATTGTGGCAAGGTCGGCGATTATAAGCGTTAGCACAAGTTCAAAGGGCTGCATCTGACCAAGCTGACGCTTGCCCATAATCCTGAACACAAAAAGCACAATAAGATAAATTATTATCGATCTTAAAATTATTGTCAGCATGCGCTTAGTATAAGCAAACACGCAGTTTTTACACAAAAATTAACTTTTTTTAACCTTTTTTATGCTTTTTATTTTAAATTTTGATGAAACTTGAACAAAATAACCTTTCACATCCACCACATTAAACACCATGCACAGCAGCATATAAAACACAGCGCCAACGCCGCAAGAGATGATTATTGAAAAAACCAAAGGCATAACAAAGCAGCAGAGTTTTGCAATAAACGCAACCAGCGCCGCGCAAGCGATAGATATGAAAATTAAACTGACAAGCGGCTTTAAAACTTTAAGTTTAACACCTGTTTTGCGTTTTAGCATAAACAAATTTAGCACTGCCGTAACACTCATGCAAAGTCCCATCCCCCAAAACAGCGCATTAACTCCACAAACAAGTGGCAAAACCCAAATTGCAACAAACATGAAAATTGCGCCTATAAAATAATTCAAGCACGATCGCACTTCGTAGCCCAGCGAATTTAAAAGTGACGATGTGATGTTGTTAAGCCCCATTGGAATCATAATCCATGCCGCTGATGCAAGCATGCTGCCGCTGAGCGAATTGCCATATAAAAACTGCCCAATCAAATCACCCGCACCCATAAAAAGTGGAACAACCATTGCCGACACAAACAGCGCAAAAATCACCGCCGAGCGAATGCGCGACTCTATGTGCATCTTGTCATCTTTGACAACCGCCATGGATATATCTGGCACAAGCGCGGTGGCAAGCGACCCTATTAGCGTTGTTGGAATAAACAGCAGCGGCAAACTCATGCCTACGGCCACGCCGAACAGGCTCATCGCTTGCGAAGAAGAATAGCCAATCGCCATCAATCGTGCAGGAACAATCAGCGCAATCAACGGCTGAGCCAAACTGCCCGCCACCCTGACACCCGTGATCGGCGTCGAACGGCGCAAAAGTTGTTTGAACTCTCCTTTAGGCTTAGAGACCCTGCCGCCGTGGATGAAGTAAAGCAAAATCACAAACACCATTGACATAGCGCAGGCGATGGTGAGCGACCAACCCACATTGACGGCATTTGAAATTGCACTGGCAGTTGGCGCAAGCATAAGCACGCACAAAAAAATTCTTGCAATCTGCTCAAAAAACTCACTGGCACACAGCGCAAAATAGTTGTCCTGCCCCCACAGCGCGCCCCTGAAAACGCTGTAAACTGCCGAAAACACAAGCGCCGGCAAAAGCGCAATCAAAATCATGATGCATGCGCCGTCTGTAAACATGCTTGAAAAAACATTTTTTAAAAGCAAAACAGCTGCGCAAAGCATCAAACTCGCAATCAAACCGATGATAAGCGCTGTTGATACCACCGCTCCTTGCCGTTTTTTGTTGCCGTCAACCCTGCAATTTGCTGTTAGGCGCGAAACCACAAACGGAAGTCCGCTTGAAACCACCGTCAACAGCACCATAAACACCGAAAACGCAACTTGATAAAGCCCCAAAGCCTCAGCGCCAACCGTGCGCGAAAGATAAATTCTAAACAAAAAGCCAACAATGCGGGTGGCGATTGAAAACCCAGTGATAAGCACAACGGTTTTGACAAGAGATTTCATTTTTCCTCCAAAATTATTGTATTGAGAAACTTGTCCGTTTAATACAATAAGATAAAGCGAGGTTTAAATGAAAAAAGTTTTTGCACCATACTATATTGTAAAAAAAGGCGACACGCTTGCATCAATTGCCGCCAAGTTTGAAGTTAGCCCCACGCAGATTTTGGTGGAAAATTATTTGACGCCAAGCTCAATAAAAGAAGGCACAATTTTATCAATAACCAAAAAATAGGGGCTTTGCGCAAGCCTTGCGGCTTGCCCTTTCGCTCGGCAGAGCGAAAAAAAACAGCGAACGCAACCCGTCCGCTGTTTTGCAAAGCCCCGCTATATTCTCTCGGTGTCGTCTTGCAATCATCTTTATTTCAAAGCCCCGCTACATAATCTAACAACCCGCTACATAACCTTACTGTAGCCCAGCTCAATCAGTTTGTCTTCCACGCTCTGCACAGTGGCAAAGTCGCCAACTGCCATAAATTCACGAATGGTTGGATGCTTGTCTGGAAAGACAAGCCACTGGTTGTTGCTGAAACCAGAGTAATATTGCTTTCTCGCCACATCAAACACACCAGCCATACTGGCAGTGTCATAAAAAGTGGCTGTCTCTGTGCATTGAATGTTGAAATAACTGTTTGTCCCTGAAACTGTATAACCATCCGCACCAAACGTAGCCCAGTCATATGCCGCTTTTTTAATCCCCACGCCTTCTAGTAAAATCCAGTTGCCAATCACCATGGTTTCGCTGTAAGAAAGCCCCGTTCTCTCTCCTGCCATTCCAACAAGCCCGCCTATAAAATTCACTGACCCGCTCAGTTCAGCACTGCCAAATTCGACATAAATTTGATTTAAACTGCATGAAGCTAGTGTGTTGCTTCCTTCTATCGACACGCTGCCAATTACGCCGCCTACAACAATTTGAATAGATCCAGCAGAAGCTTGATATGGTGCAGTAGTTAAAGTGCCAATACGAACCATGCAGCGAGATGTGTCAACTTGTAGCAGCGTTACATCGTCTCTGCCCTGCATCATGCCCCCTAAGATTCCACCGAAAATCATATGTGTTTGAAGGTTGTGTATCGTAACGTCGCAATTTGTTATTGTTAATTTTGCAACGCCACCTTCCGTCTGGAACATACCCACAATCCCGCCACCACACATATAACTTTGATTCTCCACCTTAATGCTGTTATATTCAACGCTGCAGTTGGCTATTATAGTCTCCATAAAAACAATGCCAACAAGGCCGCCAAAATACTGCGACTGAGTAAGTGAAATTTCTCTATCTTCAACAATTTTTAAATTTATAATCGTGCATAAAGCTGTAAGCGGAAACAAAGCATGAACTGACTCTTCTATCCCATACGAAGTAATGTTTAAATGGCTTATTGTATGCCCCTTGCCATCAAAAAAGCCGAAGAAGGGCGAGCCTATTGAAATATTTTCATAATCAATCATATCTAAATCATTTTCAAGATAAAACTTCCAACTTGGGTCAAACTGTTCTCTAGCGGCTGTATAGTCACTTAAAACTTCCAAACCGCGCGGAGTGAAAATGTGATAACCTTCACTATCGAGTGTTATATCATTGCCGCCTTGAGTGGTTACAAATTCTTCAAGCGTAAGTGCGTTTCCGTCTTCCCCTGTCGGCCATGTGGCGGCAATGACTAGTGGCGAAGCAGAATCTTTTTTTTCAAAAGGGTTATATGTAAAAACAAGCAATAAACCAAGCAAAGCAAGCAAAATTATAATAATAAAATTTTGCATGAATGTGGATAACTTGCTTTTAACTTTTTTCATATTTTCACCCCTATTGTGGATAAAAATTTAGCGATTTTTCACTAAAAGTAGTATATCTCGCTCGCTCGCTCGCTCTTAGTCAAGCAATTTTGACACGTTTTGACACTTTTCTAAAATTTATTTTTTGATAAATTGTGGATAAGTTAAATTGGATTTAAGTTGGCGGTTTAGTTTTTTTATGTTCCGTTGTGGATAAATTATGCGTTGGATTAAGGGCAAGGCGGCATTTGCGCGCGCGGCAGCGCGCATTTTGTGCCTCGTGCGGGGCGCAAAAAAAGCCTGCGCCTGTTGGCGCAGACTTGCAAATGCCGCCGTCATTGGCAAAATTTTAGTGCTTTTGCTTTGACGAGAAACAAAAATAAAATATAATATACATATGAAATTTCAATCTTTGAAGGATAAACTCCACAAATTTTTTAGCGGCGTTTTAGAAGTGCTTTTTCCATCCAAGATAAAGTGCATGTTTTGTGGCAGAGAAATTTTTGACTATGAAAAGCAGCCTTATTGCGACAGCTGCGCCAAAAGCGCACCTTTCAATAACGCAAAGCGTTGCAAAATTTGCGATTGCGAGATGTATGACGACGGCGAAATTTGCGACGGCTGCAAAGATTATGCAAAACATTTTGACAGAGCCGTTGCGCCTATGAAATATGAAGGCGTGGCAAAAACGCTTGTGCTTAAACTTAAAAATGACAACGCTTTGTATCTTGCCGATGACATGGCAAGGCTGATGAGCGAGCGGCTTAACCAAGAAAGTTTTAATTTTGATGTGATTGTTCCTGTTCCGCTTTCGCCAAAATCACTTAAAGCACGAAAATACAATCAAGCCAAGCTGCTTGCCGACGCACTCGGCAAAATTTTTGATAAGACTGTTGATGATTCGGTGCTGATTAAAATTAAAGAAACAAAACACCAAAAGAATTTAAACATCTCCCAACGAAAAACCAATTTGCACGGCGCATTTAAAATCCAAAACAAGCGTGCTGTTTTTGGCAAGAATGTTTTGCTTGTTGATGATGTTGTAACAACTGGTGCAACCGCAAACGAATGCAGCAGTGTGCTTAAAAAGTATGCAAAGCGCGTTTGGGTTGTTTGTTTTGCGCGCAATCCATTAAAAAATAAATAAATTCGCAAAAATGCTTGACTTTATAACAAATTTCACATATAATCAAAATCGTCGCTAAATTGTGGCCTCATGGTCAATCGGTTAAGACGCCGCCCTTTCACGGCGGAATGAGGGGTTCGACTCCCCTTGAGGCTACCAAAAAAAACTCGCGCAGCGAGTTTTTTTAATACAATCAAATGGGGAGTCGAACCCTTGGGTTCGTCGGGTCCCCGAAAAATGATTTATCATTTTTTGGGTATGGCTCCCCTTGAGGCTACCATGAGAGAAGGAATTGTTAAAATACAATTCCTTTTTTTGTTGCAACTAAATGGAGAGGCGAACCCTATTTAAAAAAACCAAGGTTAAACCTTGGCTTTATTTTTATTAAACTTCACTTCTATTGCAAGCACGCCGTCATTTATATCCTCTGGCGAATAATATTTTTGCATATCTTGTGGCGAGGCCTCTTCATCGGCTTTATAGCCCAAGTATTTTTTATCATAATTTTTGTAAAGTTCGTCAAAACTATCAAACTTCTTGATGGCCGTTATTGTTGCCTTAAAAAATTTGCTTTCATCTTCTTGGTTTTTAAACAAGATGTGGTCGCCTTTTAAAAGCGTTTTTCGCTTTTCATCATTTGCGCGCATTTCCACCCTTTTATCACCACTCACAAAACCCTCATATGCGCTTGGGCTGAGTTTCATCTCCACAGTTTTAGGAAGTGGCTTAGAGTTGATGCTTTTTCTAAACACGAAAAACCTCTGCCACAAAAATTCGGTAACAAAGTTAATCACCATCATGATGAAAGTAACAAGTGTTCCATTCCAACCAATGTTTTCAAGCGCATCACCACCGAACACCGAAATTGGAATGAAGGCGGCATAATACAGCAGCGTCCAAGCCATGGCGATTGGCACATTGTTTGCCGATTTAAAAGTAAACTTGCGGTTGAAAGTGAAATTCCAAACCACCGACAAAATTATTGAGATTAAATAACTTGGCCACCACAGCCAGTGAATTACATCATATAACAGCGTGAAAGAAATAATTTGAATAACGCCCGCCGAAATTGAAAATCCCAAAAATGTAAGCGCCCTAAAAATTTCTTCCTTATTTAACTTTTTTGTTTTTTGCTGAGAAGCAGTTTGCGCCTCGCCCTGCACATTATTTTCTTTTTTCATAAAACCCATTATATCATAAAATTAGCAAAAGTTATGATAAATTTTGGGCATTTTATTTTAATTATTCCCCTGCAACAAACTTTGTTCCATCTGCCACTTTTATTATGTAAACCTGCGCTTCGGCGTCCTGCGTCCAAGTCACTTTTACTTCCAGCTGACGATTGTTTTCGCTGACAACTGGCGTAAGCACAAAGCAGTTCATCACCTGCCCATACACAGTTTGCATAAATCCGCCGCCGGTTATCTCTTCGCCTTGAAAATTGAGCTTGGCTTTGCTGTAATCCGTCACTTCGCAAGGCGCATAAATTTTAAAACCAATGCGATTTCCAGCCACTTGCCCAAGCCCCGCTTGTGCGGAATAATAAGCAATGGCTTCACCTTCGCCACCAAAAGTTGCGGTGTGCGTGGCTTCATCATATACAAAAGTCAAATTGCCGCCCGTAAGAGCACTGTCGCGCTCTACTTTTCCGTAGGAATATTCTTTGCCACAGCCAGCAAAGATAACGCAAAACGCCAAAATTAAACATAAAAATGTGATGCGACTTTTCATATTTTCTCCACTTATAGCATGCGTAAAACTCGTTAAAATATGCGCCAAGACAGCAAACTTGTCCTTTTTTTGAAAGCTTGAGCATATCATGTTGATGTGAAAAAACAAAACTCTTCACTTGCGTTTAAAAACAAATTGTTCTATGGCGTTGGCGGATTGGGATACAACAGTTTGGGGCAAACCATAGGCTCTTTTTTGATGTTTTTTTGCACATCAGTTATGGGGCTGTCTGGCACTTTGGTTGGGCTTGCCATTGGCATATCATCTCTTTGGGACGGCATAAGCGATCCGCTTGTTGGAAACATAAGCGATCATGCAAAAAACGGCAGGTTTGGCAAACGCTTAAAGTTTATGGTTGTTGCCGTGTTTTTGATTGCTGTGTGCAATGTGCTTTTGTGGAGCATGCCAAAAAGCTCGCAAGGCGTGATGTTTTGTTGGCTGCTTGTTTTTTTGCTTTTGCTTGAAACTTGCAACACCTTTTGGTCGACGCCATATTCCGCTCTGGCGCTGGACATAGCACCAGATTACAACGAGCAAAGCAAAATTCAATCATATAAAACCGCGTTCAACATAATTGGCATGATTTTGCCAAGTATATTGATGTTTTTGATAATCCCATCACTTTCTCTTGGCAGCGACGCCGCTCAGGCCAACCAAGCCGGATTTATAAAAATTGCTTTAATCAACTCGGCGCTGGTTATTGTTTTTGGGCTTATAACTGTTTTTGGAAGTTTAAGCCGCGTAAAAAATGTGAGATATTCTGCCTCCGCAAACCAAAAGCACAGCTTAAAACAGCTTATGCTTGGTTATTTTGAGGTTTTTAAAAATTCATCGTTTGCATGCGTGATTTTGGGCTATTCTATCGCACAAATTGCTTCGTCATTTTTAACTTCGGTTGGAATGCATCTGTTCACATACTGCTATCATTTTTCATCCGCGCAAATTTCGCTGCTGCTGATTTTGCTGTTTGCTGCGGCGATAATATCTCAACCATTTTGGGTGAGCCTATCCAAGCGCATAGATAAAAAAGGCGCACTTATCTGCTCGCTGAGTTTGATTTTGCTGGGCATAGGGCTTACGCTTATTTCCTTTCTCTTCCGTCAATATGTGCCAACGCAGTTTATATACTATTTTGTCATGCTCTGCATTTTTGTTTGCGGGTTTGGCATTGGCGCAATGCAATCTCTGCCAATATCCATGTATGCCGATGTCATCACTTTGCAGCAATATAAAAGCGGCGTAAACAAAACCGGCGCATACCTAGGATACTATTCCTTCACCTACAACCTTTCAAATTCAATCTCTCTGCTTTTGATTGGGATTTTGTTGGATGCAATCAAGTTTGATTCATCACAGCCAATTCAAGCGTTGAGTGTGCAAAGTGGGCTTGGGGTTATTGTGTTTTGCGGCTGTTCAATTGCTCTTGCACTTTCAATTTTAATTTTTTCAAGATATAAAATTAAAAGAGCTGATGTTTTAAAAGCGCAAATGAAACTTGACGAACAGCAAAAAGACTGACACCAAAAAATTATTGAAAATGCTTCAATGCATTGAATATTCGCGCGCATTTTTGTTTGTTTTGCAAAATTCAGCAAAAAACCAAGCTGCTGGGCTTGGTTTTAATTAAAAAGTTCGCTTATTGTTTTTTGTTGTGTAATCAATAAATCGGCAAGCAGCGTGAACCTTTTTACTGTGTAGGCGTTTGCCACCATGCGTTTAAGATTTTTGCTTTCGCCAACAAGCACAACCATTTTTTTGGCACGAGTAACAGCCGTGTAAATTAAATTTCGCGTTAAAATTAAACTTGTGCCTGAAATTATTGGAATAACCACAACATCAAACTCCGAGCCTTGCGATTTGTGAATTGTGATTGCATACGCAAGTGAAAGCTCGCCAACATCTGCTCGCGAATAGGTGCAGCGCCTGCCATCTTCAAACATCACCGTGGTTTCACCTGTTTGAAAATCTATGCTCTCAATCTGCCCTATATCGCCATTGAAAACGCCCTCGCCTTCTTCATCTAAAAATCCATTGCGTCTATGCCAAACAAGATTGTAATCGTTGGAAGTTTGCATAACCTTGTCGCCTTCACGGAAAATGGTTGCACCAACCACAATTTCCATTTTGCGTTGAGATGGCGGGTTTAAAATTTGCTGCAAGGTGCGGTTTAGGTTGTCTATGCCGCAAACGCCTGCTTTAAGTGGTGCAAGCACTTGAATTTGCATAGGGTCAATCTTGGTAAAAGAAGGTATGCGTGTGGTAACCATGTCAATAATCGACTTATGAATATCGTTTAAGTCCTGTTTTTGTTCAAAGAAAAAGTCGGCGGATTTGTTGTCTATAACCGGCATGCTTCCACTGTTAATTAAATGCGCATTGGATATTATCAAGCTTTGATCGCTTTGCCTATAAATTTTTGTAAGCATGGTTACCGGAAAAATTTTGCTTTTCAAAATATCGCCAAGCACATTTCCAGCGCCAACGCTTGGAAGCTGATCCTTGTCACCAACAAGCACCAGCCTTGCGTCACGCGGCATAGCTTTAAGCAGACTGCACATAAGCATCACATCCACCATGCTGACTTCGTCAACGATCACCGCATTAACCTTTAGGGTGTTGTTTTCATTATGCACAAACCTGCTTGCACCAGAAGCAAACTCGCCATTGACTTCAAGCGCACGATGTATGGTTTTGGCCTCCGCCCCTGTGCTGTCAGACAGCCGTTTTGCGGCTCTGCCTGTTGGAGCAAGCAAAAGCACTTCTTCGCCGTTTTGTTTTAAAATTTCAATTATGCATTTAACAATTGTGGTTTTGCCAGTTCCCGGCCCGCCGGTTATAACCGACACGCCATAGTTTACTGCCTGTTCTATCGCCTTTTTTTGATCATCGTGGAAAGACATTTTGTTTCTTAGCTCAAAATCTGCCACTTCGCGCGAGATATCCAACTTCTTCTCTTGCACCGAGTTGTTTAGCAGGCAAAGTTTTTGCGCTATGGTGTATTCATATCGATAATACTTTGTAAGCATGACAATTTCATGCCCTTCATGCCAAAAATCCATGCAGCTTTTGTCTGCCGTCAACCCGTCAAGCGCACTGGCAAAAACTTCTTGATGTTCAAGTTCGTCAAGCTGCAAAAGTTGCGCGGTTTGCGTAAAAAGCATGCCTTTTGGCAAAAATGTGTTTCCGTTTTTTTCGGTGGCAGTGTTTAAAATATGCACAAGTGCAGCGCGTATTCTAAACTCGCTGGCTTTTGGTATGCCAAGATTGTTAGCAATTCGATCGGCTGTTAAAAAACCTATGCCGTCAACATCTTCAACAAGTTTATATGGATTGCGTTTGACAATTTCAATGGTTTTTGCCCCGTATGCTTCAAAAATTTTTAGTGCCATGTTGACGGTTATGTTATATTCCTGCAAAAACATCACAGCATTTTGTATGTTTTTAAGTTCGTTAAACTTGCTTGAAATTTCAAACGCTTTGTTTTTGCTTATACCCTTAACTTCGCTCAGCCTTTCTGGCGCCATCTCAATTATTGCAAAGGTATCTTTGCCAAATGCTGAAACAATGTTTTTTGCAGTGACTGGCCCAACACCTTTGATCAGCCCCGAGCTTAAAAACTTTTCAATTCCGCCCAATGTCTTTGGCAAAACCACTTCATATGATGAAAACGCAAATTGATAGCCGAATTTTTTATTGTTTACAAACTCGCCTTCCAAACTTAAATTTTCGCCCACATTTGCACTGATAAGTTTGCCAACCACGGTTACAGGCGTGTCGTTGTATGACAAAATGCCAACCGTATAGCCGTTGTCTTCGTTGCGAAATATAACTTCTTCCAAAGCGCCTTGAATGATCATGCTTAAATTTTATCACCTAGCGAAAAGAAAAACAAGCAAAACACTTGCTTAGTGTAAAAAAAAGGGTTATAATAACTTTTAGTTATGAAAATATCACAAAAACTTATCGAAATTGAATCGCTTATTGAAAATATTTTAAAAAAGCATGCAACAGGCGGGCTTTTAAAATATAAGGTTCTTTCATTCGCCGATCAATATGAAAACCTTTCTGTAAGCATGATCATTGAAAAACTTGGCATAAAAAAATCTAATTTTGCCTTGCTTTCTGCCGAGCTTGAAAAAGATGGTTTGGTTGAAATCAAACACGCCGAAATTGACAGGCGCTGTCGGTTTTTAAAGCTAACTGCAAAAGGCAGAAAGGTTTTAGAAGATTATTTATCATCGCTTGAAGACTGTTTTTCCATGATGGATATTGACACTGAAACCGCAATAAACATATTAAATAACTATCTAAATAAAAGGATTTAAGCATGAAAATTTTTAATTCTTTAACAAGACAAAAACAAGATTTGGTTACTCATGACGAAGGCTTGGTGCGTATGTATTCTTGCGGGCCAACCGTTTATTCCTATCCGCACATTGGAAATATGCGCGCATACTTGTTTATGGACGCTCTCAGGCGCACTTTAAAATACAACGGCTACAAAATTGACGGAGTGATGAACATCACCGACGTTGGGCATATGACAAGCGATGAGGATGAAGGCGAAGACAAAATGCTTGTGGCTTCCAAGCGCGAACATAAATCACCTTGGGAAGTTGCAAAATACTACACCGACATCTTTATCAGCGAAACCAAACGCCTTAACATCGACATGCCAGAACACATCTGCCCTGCAACAAGCGTTATGCCAGAAATTATTGTGTTTGTTAAAAAACTTATCGAAAACGGCAACGCGTATGAAACAAGCAAAGGCATATATTTCGACATCGCCACATTCGCCGGCTATGGCAAGCTTGGCGGAGTTGGGCTTGAAAACAAATTGGCAGGCGCAAGAATCGACATTGATAAAGAAAAACGCCACCCTGCTGACTTCGCACTTTGGATTAAAGCACCAAAGCAACACATCATGCAGTGGGATAGCCCTTGGGGCAAAGGCTACCCTGGCTGGCACATCGAGTGCAGCACGATTGGGATAAAATATCTTGGCGAATACATTGACATTCACACCGGCGGCGTGGAGCACAGGCCAGTGCATCACGAAAACGAAATCGCACAGGATGATGCATACGCAGGCCATCAGGTTGTAAGCAACTGGATGCACCTTGAACATCTTTTGGTAGACGGCGGCAAAATGAGCAAAAGTTTGGGCAATGTTTACAAACTTGACGACCTTGTTGCAAAAGGTTTTTCGCCAGAAGATTATCGCTACTTCTTCTTCACCACTCACTATGCAAAACAACAAAATTTCACTTGGGAAGGCTTAGAAAGCGCAAAAAATGCTTTAAAAAGCATGAAAAACATATTAAAAGAGCATAAAGAAAGCACTGACAACACAAAAGTTAAGATAGATAAGGCAGAAAAAGATTTCCTTGAAGCAATCAATGATGACCTAAACCTTCCAAAAGCACTTGGCATTGTTTGGACGCTTTTAAAGATGCCGCGTGATAGAAAAATATATGATGCGATTATAAAATTCAACCAAATTTTTGGCTTTGATTTTGAAGGCGACATAATTCCAACCGAAGTGCAAGAACTTGCAAAACAACGCTGGCAGGCCAAACAAAATCGTGACTTTGCCACAGCTGACGAACTTAGAAACAAAATTTCACAGTTAGGTTTCAGCGTCAAAGACACCAAAGACGGATATGAAATTGTGAAAAATTAAAAGTAAATCCACTTGGATTTACTTTTTTTTATGTTTTTTTATTAAATTTTACAGACTTTTTATGATTTTTCTTACTTCATCTAACATTTTGGCAATCAACTTGCCGTCGATCGCCGCGTGATTTACTTGAAGAGAAACATTCACCCACTTCTCACCTTTTGAGTTTGTTTTGATTTTATCAAAGCTAATATGAGGCACAAAGCTGTTTTTTTGAACATCTTGCGGATAAGTTATATGAGTGAACTCAAACCATGGCGCACATGAAATGTATGCGATTGTTTGACTCTTTCTTGCTCCCGCTGGCAACGGCTCCATAAACTGCGTTTGCTTTTGCAATTTGCTTTTAAGTTGCTTGCAAAATTTTTCGATGCCCGGATGATACTTGCTAAACACAATTTTAAAAACTTCTTCATCATCTTTGATTGCGCAAACGTTGGCATACACGCCGTCTTCAATCACAATTTTGCCGTTGATCGAGCGTATCATAAACTCTTCATACTTTAAAAGCGCCGTGTAAAACACATGGCACAGGCAAAAATAAAACGACAATCCTTTTGACTTTGCAAATTTGTAGACATTTGACACTTCAATCGGCGTGCAAAGTGAAATTTGCGGAATGTCATATTGATAATATAAATTAAAAATATCTCTACGATTCCATGTTTCCAAATCTAATTCTTTCATGTTCTCTCTCCTGCAAATTGAATTTTTGCAATTATTAAACATTCCGCTCGCTTGCAAAACCTGCTTCGGATGGCAGGTGCGGCGGCGTCACAAACGGCGCTTTTGGCAATTTGCTACTCGCAAATGTCCGCTGTCGCTTGTTTGTTCCTTTTCCCATGAAATTGTAAACAATTTCACGGGGACCCGTTTTTGTCGACTTGCGTCTGGCCGCGAGAAGAAAATTTCCAGCGTCAAGGCGCATAATTTTGTAAACATTCCGCTTGCTTACAAAACCCGCTTCGGATGGCAGGTGCGGCGGCGTCACAAACGGCGCTCTTGGCAATTTGCTACTCGCAAATATGCCGCTATCGCTTGTTTGTTCCTTTTCCCATGAAATTGTAAACAATTTCACGGGGACCCGTTTATGTCGACTTGCGTCTGGCCGCATAAACAAAAATTGCGCCTGTCCGCGCGAACTAACGAAAAGAAAGTGAGCTTTCAAGGCGACTTTGTTATATTCTTCAACGCTCCCACTTTCAAGTCGCGGCAAAATCGCCAGCGCAAGTGCGATTTTCGTTTGGCCGCGAGAAGAAAATTTCCAGCGTCAGAGCGCAGCTTTTCGGGCAAAGCCCGAAAACAAGCAAACAGCGCAGAAATTTTCTCTGGTGCGGCTGAGAGGACTTGAACCTCCACGGTTGCCCACTGGAACCTAAATCCAGCGCGTCTGCCATTCCGCCACAGCCGCATGTTTATTAAACTTAATGCCTTTTGCTCAACGCTATTTTCAAGCCACGCCACATGGCTTATTATAGCATAAAAGTTGAAATGTTTTCAACAATTTTTTTGTGCATTTAATTATAAAAATACTAGTCAAAATAATCTCTGCGCAACTATTTTTCATTGTTTATGCTTTCATCTGCTATAAGTTGCACTTTGTCGGCTTCTGCTATTGGAAAGCCTATCTGTTCGCTTTCAGTTTGTTCTGCTTTTATTTTATCGCGGTTTGTTTGATTTAAATATTTAACATAAAAAACTAAAGCCGGCACGGCGATGCAAATTGTTGCAACAAAACAAATTAAAAGAGCCCATCCTAGATTAAGTTTGTCGACTATGAAGCTTGCAATAAACGCAAATATTGCTCCTCCAAGATTTTCAGCGATAAAGTAATAGCTAAACATTTTCTCTAATGCCAGCCCATCAAAACAATGCGTCATTGTGCTTTTCATACTTATCCTATATGGATTTCTTGCCACATACATTATGCAAACAACGATTGAAACAATAATCAGTTTCGCCATAAATGACATGTCTATAAAATATGTAATACACATCAGCAAAACGCTTGTAAAAAACACACCAATCAACACTGGCAAAAATTTTAATCCAAGTTTTTTCTCTGCGTGATGCATCAACAAATTAGCCGTTGCTGTAAACATTTTTGCAGCAAAATAAATCCATCCTAATATAACTGAATCTGTGCCTATCTCCTGCAAAAAAGTTTTAGCACCGCTTTCAAACATTTCTGCTGCACCCCAAAAAGAAAACGCCAATATTATAATAGCAATCACAAGTTTTTTGTATTTTCCAAATAAATTGATTTTAGGTTGTTTGTTTTCAATGTTGGGTTGTGACGAAACATAATTATCTTGCTTGTTTATTTTAAAGAAAAATGTTGCGGCAAACGCCAAAACAAGCATCGCCATATAAATATAATAGGAAACAAACGGGTCAATTTGAAAAAAACATCCTGCCACAACTGCACTTACAGCTTCAAAAACCCACCAAGCAGCAGTTGCCTTTCCTTCCAACTTAGAAGTCTGGTCTTTGTCATTGCCAATAATCACATCTAATAAAGATGTTGTGTTGATTGATATGGAAAGATTGCCAATAGATTTAAAAATAACAAGCGCACACAACACATAGATATTGTTTGTCAACAAAAAGATTAAAATATATGCAAAAAAGCATAAAGTGCCTATACGCAATCTGTTTAAAATGGAAACCCTTTTGAATATAAAATTTAATGGCAACGCCAAAACAATTACAAAAAACAGGTCGATAGAAGTGATTAAAAACACTTGAGAAAAAGAAAAACCTTTCACCAAAGTTAAAAACATTGTTTCTAGTGTGTAATAAAACAACAAATCATAGGTGATGGTTTTAAAAAGTACATACAAAATTTTATTTCTTTTTTGGTCGTTTGCTTTATCCATTTGTCTATTCTCTTCAATTTTTAATTATAATAAAAAAATAATAATTTTGTCAAAATTACTTTATAAAAAATTATTGTTTTGTTATAATTTGATTATAAATGAAAAAACTTTTTAGATTTTTTAAAAACTATAAGAAGGATATGTTTGCTTCGCCTATTTTTAAAGTTTTTGAAACCATCTCTGAAATTGCAATCCCCCTTCTTGTTGCACAAATGATTGACACAGGCGTGGCAAATCACGACGCCAAGTTTGTCATCACCTATGGTTGCATTGTAATCGCACTGTATATTGTTGGAATAACCGCATCAATCTTGTCACAAAAATTTGCAGCCAAGGCAGCAACCGGCATCGCCTACGATATAAGAAAAAGTATGTACGAGCATATCAACACCTTTTCGCACAAAGAACTTGATAAGTTTGGAACAGCTTCGCTTAACAACCGCATGACGCACGACATTGCAAGGGTGCAAAATGCAATAGGCAGTTTTTTGAGAATAATCTTGCGATCACCACTTATTTTGATTGGCTCAATCATCTGCGCGATGGTTATCGACATCAAACTTTCACTCATCTTTATTGCAATAACGCCGATTATCGTTGCAATAGTTTTGTTTACGCTTAAAATCACCGATCCGCTTTACAACAAAGCCCAAAAAAGTTTGGATAAAGTTTCAGACATCGCACGCGAAAATCTGCAAGGCGTAAGAGTTGTTCGCGCGTTCAACAAGCAAGCTGATGAAGAGCGCCGCTTTGTTGTCGCTTCAAAAAACTTAAGAAAAACCGGCATACAAGTTACAAACATCTCTTCAATCTTAGCCCCACTCACCACCGCAATAATCAACTTTGCAATTATTGCAATCATGTGGTTTGGCGGGTTGCAAGTAAACATTGGCTCGCTTTCGCAAGGCGAAATTGTGGCATTCGTCAACTACATGACACAAATTTCAAGCGCGCTGATCACGGTTTCAAATATGATTGTGTCGCTGATTAAAGCACAAACCTGTGCCAAAAGAATAAATGAGGTTTTCGACACCAAGCCAAGCGTTGTTGAAACCAACACCCAGCCTATTGAAATTAAAAAAGATCCGCTCACCCCTAAAATTGAATTTCAAAATGTAAGTTTTGCTTATAACGATGGCGCAAAATATGCAATTAAAAATCTCAATTTAAAAATAATGCCCGGCCAAACCATCGGCATCATCGGTGGAACAGGAAGCGGGAAAAGCAGCATAATCAACCTTATCCCTCGCTTTTACGACGCCTCGCAAGGCTCAGTTTTTGTTGATGGTGTGAATGTAAACAACTATTCTTTCCATCAACTTCGCTCTAAAATCGGGCTTGTTCCACAAAAAGCAGTGCTGTTTAAAGGCTCACTTAAAGACAATCTGCGCTGGCGCAAGCAAGACGCGACCATGGAAGAAATCGTCAAAGCAGTTAAAATTTCGCAAAGTGAAGAATTTGTCAACGAACTCGACGGAAAATATGAATATAAAGTGCAATCCGGTGGTAAAAACTTTTCTGGCGGGCAGCGCCAACGTTTGACCATCGCTCGCGCACTTGTTGGCGACCCTGAAATTGTGATTATGGACGACAGCGCAAGCGCACTAGATTTTGCAACAGATGCCGCTTTGCGCAAAGCAATTAAAAACAACATAAAATCAACAGTGATTTTGGTTTCGCAGCGTGCAGGCACAGTTAAAAATGCCGACCAAATTGTTGTGTTGGATGGCGGCAATGTTGTGGGCATAGGCAAACATGCCGACCTTTTAAAATCCTGCCCTGTGTATAAAGAAATTTATGAATCTCAAACTAAATAAGGAAAAAATGCAAAAAAGAATTCTGCCAACAACTAAAAAGGATGAAAAACAGTTTAGGAAATTGCAAAAAGCAATCGCGTCACTTCCTAAGCCATCTTTCAACAATCCTGAAAAAATTCAACCAACAAAAAATGTAATCACGCCAACCGCCCTGCCCGCATCGTTGTGGCAAGAGAGCAATAAAGGCTATATTGAAAGCGAAGAAAAACAACTGCGCGTCACCGACAGCGAAATTATTTTAGACAGCGGTGGCAAAAAGATTGAACGCGTTGCAAACATTAAAAAGCCTAAAAAACGCACCACCTTTTTGCGAGTTTTAAAATACGCCAAAAAGCATTGGTATCTGTTTGCTCTTTCACTGTTTTTTGGCTTTGCAAACACCCTGTTTGAAATTTCAATCCCACTTTTAATCGGCCGCGGCATAGACTACATCGTCGGCGCGGGCAATGTTGATTTTGATATGCTTTTAAAATACATACTTTTGCTTATTGGCTGTATAGTTGCATTTGCCGTGCTAAAATGGCTGACAAACAAAACCGCAAACGATCTTTCATATAAAATGGAAGAACAGATGCACAACGACATGTTCAAAAAGTTTAACAAAGTGCCGCTTAAAATCATTGACGGCTCAAGCCACGGCGATTTGCAAAGCAGAATGGTCAACGACATTGAAAACATCACCGACGGATTTGTGACAGGCCTTACAACATTTTTTGACTGCTTTTCAACCATCGTTATGACTGTTGTGTTTATATTTATGATCAATGTGCCGATTGCCGCCGTGATTGTTTGCGCAACGCCAATCTCACTGCTTGTTTCACTTTACATTGCCAGAAAAACCAACAAACTTTTCAAAAGGCAAGCCAAAGAGCTTGGCGATATGTCGGGAACGTTTGTAGAACTTATTGGCAATCAAAAGATTGTTAAAGTTTTTGAATATGAAGGCCGTTCGATACAACGCTTTGATGACATCAATAAAAAACTGCAAGATAGTTCTAGAAAATCTATGTTCTTCTCAACGCTCACCGCGCCGACATCAAGATTTTTAAACGGGCTGCTCTATGCCGCTGTTGCGCTTATGGGTTGCTTCTATGCAATGGATGGCATTTTAACAATCGGCACTGTGTCAACTCTTCTCTCCTACGCCAACAGATATACAAGGCCGTTCAACGCCATCACCGAAGTGTTCTCTGACATTCAAGCCGCGTTTGCATCGTCTGCAAGAATGTTTGCGGTTTTGGATATACCAGACGAAATCAGCGATGCAAATCTGCCATCGCTCAAACGCTGCACCGGCACTGTGGCATTTAAAAACGTGGCATTTTCATATGTGCCAGACAAAAAGCTTATAACCAACTTAAACCTAACCGTTTCAAAAGGACAAAAAATTGCCATAGTCGGGCCAACCGGTTGCGGGAAAAGCACGCTCATCAACCTTTTAATGCGCTTTTATGACGTAAGCGACGGCAGCATTGAAGTAAGCGGCAAAGATGTTCGCACCGTAAAGCGGCGAAGTTTGAGAAAACAATTTGGAATGGTGCTGCAAGAAACTTGGCTGTTTAACGCATCCATACGCGACAACATTGCCTATGGCAAACCTAACGCCACCGACGCCGAAGTGCGCAGAGCCGCAAAAAATGCGGGAGCAGATTTCTTTATTCAAACCATGCCCGAAGGCTACAACACTCTAATAAGCCAAAATGGTGACAATCTCTCGCAAGGGCAAAAACAACTTTTGTGCATTGCAAGGCTTATGCTAATGCGTCCGCCTATGCTGATTTTAGATGAAGCAACCAGCAATATCGACACGCGCACAGAGATTGCAATTCAAACTGCATTTAACAAAATGATGGCTGGAAAAACAAGCTTTGTTGTTGCTCACAGGCTTTCAACCATAACCTCATCTGATGTGATTTTGGTTATGAATAAAGGCAACATCATAGAGCAAGGCAGCCATAAAGAGCTGATTGCTAAAAAAGGCTTTTACTACAACCTTTATAACTCACAATTCAGCAACTATTAACCAAAATGCTTCACTGTGAATACATAACACAGATGAAGCATTTTTTTAGCGCCTACAACTTTGCCTGTAAAAGCATGTGGAAAGACTCAACCGACAATCAAACAATCATCAACAAGGCAAAACAGGCATACGATTTTTACAAAAAAAATTGCACGCGCGGCAAACGACTTTTTAGGCTGACCGGTCAGAGCGGCTCGGGCAAAACCTCTCAACTTTTAAGCGCAACACTCAACTTTTGCAACAATCATAAAATCAAACCCATTCATATAGCAGTAAGAAATTATGCACAATTTCATCCTGATTATGAAAATCTTAAAAACAGCAAAAACATGCGCGAGCAGACAAACGGTTTCGCTCTTAAAGTGCTGTTGTGGGTGCTTAAATTTGCTTTTGAAGATGGGCTTGACATCATATTAGAAATTGCATTATTAAATAAAAAATTCGAAAATTACATATTTTTTGAGATTTTTTCTAGAAATTATCATCATTTTTTTCAAATTATGGCAGTCAATAAAAAAATCAGTGATATTTTTATTTTTAAACGCCAAAAAAAATTACACCGAAACACTTCTTTAAAATCGGCAAAATATTTTGATTCATCACTGCAAAAAACCTTTAATTATCTCACAAAAAAATATAATTTTAATTGCGTTGTTTGGTCGGTTTCAAGCACTGAACCATGCTTTGTTGGAAGAGGCAAAAACGCCTATAAAATATTTAAGAAAAATAGAAAAATAATTCCAAAAAAATTTATCAGCGAAAGCAAGCTTGTTTGTGCTAAGCAAAATTTTTTGGAAGAATTATATCGGGATGGTTTAATTTAATATATTCAACATATTTTTTTTCAACATATTGCCACACCGACTGCAAAGCGCAAATTTGTTTGACATCAACACGCAAGTTAAATTTGTTTTCAAATGCCTTGATCAAATGTTTTTCAAAACTTTTTTCGCACCTTGCAAGCAACCTTGAAACATCATTAAAAACCGAAGAGTAACTTACAAATGCAAAATCAACCACTGCCACAAGCTTGCCGTTTTTAACAATCAGGTTGCCGGGGTTTAAATCGCCATGCGTTAAAATCAAGCCTTGTTTTTCTGCCAAAACAAGCGGTTTGTGTTTTTTTATATCATAACCTTGCTTATCGCTGACTTTTGAAAGCTGATTTAAAAAAGTTGAGGTTTTGGGCAATTTAAAAGCCGGCTTGATTTTCGAAAGTGCAAGCAAAAATTCGGCTATATCTTTTGCAATCCTTTTCTTTTGCCAAAAAAACAATTTGGCCTTTGAAAGCGACTTGCCTTTTATATATTCATGAACAGAATAAGGTTTGCTTTTATAATAACAAAGTTTTAACTTGGGCAGCATAACGCCCAACTCTTTGCCGCCAAGTTGCTGCAAAAACATGCATTCCTTTACAAGCGCGTTTGCAAAAAACGCATTGCGCGGAAACCTAAAAACAAACTTGCCGGTTTTTGTTGAGACGATAAAAACAAAATTCGTCCAGCCGCTGCTTTCCTGCTTTATGCTTTTAACATTTTTTAGCTGCAAGTTTATTATGTCAAAAAAGTTGTCAGTCGCTTTAAAAAATTTTCTCATGGCTTTTTATATGCAATTCAACTGACTTTTGACTATATTTTATGTCTTTGGATGTTATTCAACCGTCACGCTTTTTGCAAGGTTGCGCGGCATATCTGGATTAAGCCCTTTCAATATGCTTACGTTATAACTTAAAAGCTGCATTGGAATTATCGCCAAAATGCTTTTAAGCGGCTGACAACATTTTGGCAAAGATAGGCAAAACGCAAAATTTTCAAGTTGATTTTCTTGCGGCGGATTGTATGAAATCAAGTAAAGCTTTGCACCTCTGCTTTTGGCTTCAAGAGCGCTGTTCATAACCTTATCATCAACGCTTTTGTTGGTTGAAATCACTATAACTGGTGTGTTGCGCTCGATTAAAGAAAGAGTGCCGTGTTTTAACTCGCCTGCTGGCATCGCCCAACAGTTGATATAAGAAATCTCTTTCAGCTTTAACGCTGCTTCAAGTGCGGTTATATAGTCGCAGCCCTTTCCTATAAAATATATCTTGTTTTTTTGATAAATATCCTGTGCAAAATCAGACATGTTGATAAAAAACTTTTCAAGCGTTTTGGAAAGCTGCGCAACATTTCTAACCGACTGATAAAAGCTGCGCTCGCCTTTAAGCGCCATAACCAACAAGTATAGCCCCGCCACTTGGCAACTATATGCCTTGGTTGACGCCACCGCAATTTCACTGCCGGCGCTGATTGGAAAAACAAACTGTCCCAGCGATGCCAATGTGCTGTGCAAAACATTGGTTAAAACCACAATTTTTGCATGCTTTTTAATCGCTTTTTCCGCTGCGGCTATCGTGTCGGCGGTTTCGCCACTTTGGCTTACAAATATGCAAAGCGTTTTTGAATTTATAATTTCGCTTGAATATCTAAATTCACTGGCATAGGCTGCTTCGGCGTCTGTTTTTAAATATTTTTTAAAATATTCCGCACCTATCAAACAGGAATGATACGCGCTGCCACAACCAATCAGTTTAACTTTGTTGAACTTAACTTTTTTTAGTTTATCGAAATTGGTGTTTAAAAAATTTTTTGCAAGTCTTGCGAGCGCTTCCGGCGTTTGATAGATTTCTTTAAGCATATAGTGCTGATAGCCGTCTTTGTCACAATCCGATGAAATTTTTTTATATTTTTGCTTGCTTGGATAAATTATGTTGCCATCATTATCATAAAAAACAATCTTGCCATCGCTAACTTTACACATTTGCCCGTCTTCGAGTTTGTAGTAATCGCCTTGCGGGAAGCAAATTGGATCGCTTGCAACCATTGCAATTTCTCCGTTGCAATAGGCATAAAGCGGACTTTTATATTTTGCTGCATATAAACAGTTTTTATCTTGTTTTTTCACCGCGCAAAAGGCATAACTTCCTTTAAGTTGCCTTTTCGCCCAAAGCATATTTTTTATAGGATCTTCAAAGTTGTTTAAAGAAAGCAAAAGCGCAATCGCTTCAGAGTCTGTTTGGGTTTTTGCTATCTCGCCTTCCTTTTGCAGCTGACTGATCAGGCTGGAATAATTTTCAATAATGCCGTTGTGAACAATAACCCACTGCTGATTTTTGCCAGCAATTGGATGTGCGTTTTCTTCGTTGACTTCGCCATGTGTCGCCCAACGCGTGTGCCCCATCGCAACCTGTGCACCTTTAAGCGGCTTGGTTTTTTCAATAAGCTTATCAATCAAACCTTTTGTTTTGTCAATTTGAATGCTCTCTCCCGCCTTTTGGCAAATGCCCACCGAATCATAGCCCCTATATTGCACGCGCCGCAAGCCTTTAAATATGTAGTCGCAACAATTTTCTTTGCACACAACGCCAACAATTCCACACATATTTTGCCTCCATAGAGCATATTATGTAGTTTGGCGAAATATCGTGAATTTTGTTTTGTAAAAAATGCATAATTTGGTATAATATTTTTATGAAAAAGTTAAAAATTAAGCCAATTAACAACATTATAAAAGTTAAAGAAGCCTTTGATTTTTTTAAAGATTCGTTTTTGCATATGACTCAAACCGAAGCCAGCGTGTTTTTGCCTATGCACGAAATTTATCAAACGATGGTTGATAATTTGGAAAGCAAAACCAAAATTCAGTTTTATGCAGAACTTGATGAAAAAATCATTGGCTGCGTTATCGGCAACATAAAAAGAGAAGAAATGTTTTTGCCAGTTATCGCAGTAGATTATCGCCTTCGAGACTCTGGAATTGCATCTCAACTATTGTATGCGGTTTCGCTTTATGCAAAAAAATATAAAGTTAAAAAACTGACTGTTCGTTCTTCGGTTTCATCATCTGGGTTTTTTAAGCGAAACGGGTTTAACTGCTATCTTTACATCACCGCCTATCCACCACAAACAACCAAAGATATCAAGGATGCAAACAAAGATGATTTGCCTATTATGGCAGAAGACGAAAATCAACAGATGGTTAAGTTTTTAACGCCAAAAATTGATAACAAATACATCTTGCCGTTCAAGCGCAAGCTAAAAAATTTGGATTTCGACTTTATGATGGAAAAACGCATTTAAAGCTCTGCCGAAGCAGAGTTTTTTTATGAATAAAGTTTGTTTTTTTATGCATGTTAAGTATAGGAGAACAAACTATGCAAATTTCAAAAAAAATTCAAAAATATGACACCCTATCGCTTAAAAGCAAAAGTGAAGGAAAATGGTTTGAGCTGGTGCTTGCAAATGTTTTAGGCGCAACAATTGTGGCGCTAGGCATGTTTATGCCTGTTTTAAGTTTGGCGCTGGCGTTTATAGCGTTCAGCTATATGCAAGTGGGCGTTTATGGATTTGTGCTTAAAACCTATCAAGAACAAAACCCAGAATTTGAAAGCGTGTTTATTTCATTTAAAATAATCATAAAAACCCTGTGCCTCAAAATTATTGTTATGGCTGGAATTGTTATTTGGGGGCTGCTGCTTATTGTTCCCGGCGTGATTTTTGGTTTGAATTATAGTTTTGCAGCGCTTATTCTTGCCGAAAATCCAAGCCTTTCATGCAAACAAATTTTGTTGCAATCCAAGCAACTTACAACCGGCAAAAAGTTTGAAATTTTTGTTATGGCTTTGGCGATGCTTGCACTTGTTTGCCTTGGGGCAAGCGCAGGTGTTGGCGTTTATCTTATCATCAACATATTTGCAAAAGTGCCAGCCGTGGTTGCCGCAATTTTAATTTTGATTCCAACAATTTTGATGCTTTTTATTGTTGCCTTGCCACTGTTTGAGTTGTATCTTGCCGCTCTATATGAAAACGCAAAACTCGCCACTCAACAAAAACCTGCAAAGCAAAACAAATACACTAAAAAAGTTTCAAAAAGTTAAAATTTATGTTATAATCTCTTTATAAGGAGATGTAAATTGGATAAGAAAGATTTTATCACAAAAAAAGACGGCTTTGAAGGTTTTACAAGGCTTAGGCGCGTGCTTAATGATTGCTTGCAGAATCCAAAAGATTATAGAAAAAGCTTCATGGATATGTTCACCGATGTTGGAACGCTTGCCATGGATGGCAACTGCATCGCACAAGATGTGATGAGCTACTATTATAAAGACGGCGTTAAAAAATTCATCCCTGAAAACTATGATCTTTACATGCAATGGGCAATTTTGGCTGCCGCAAACGGCAATGAATTTACCATTGAAAAACTGCAATTCTTTTTAAACTATGCCTTTGAAGAAATTGTAAGCAGCGACAAGTTGCCGCAGATTTTATCTAAAAACGGCATTGATGAAACAAATTATATGTATATTTTGGGCAACCTGCTTTGCGAAGGCGTGGTTGATGAATTGCAAATCACACCAAAAAAACTTGTTGAAATGCAGGGGCAAACCAGCAAATATTCGCCTGAAAAGCTTAGAGACTATAAACGCGCGCTGGATAGAGCGTTGCCAAAAGTTTTAGAATATCTGCTTGCATAAAAGTTTCCGATTGGAAACTTTTTTTAATTTAACGAAACACTCATAATGTCGCCAACCTCATATAAATCGGCTGCAAGGCGCAATCTCTGAAAGCAAAGCCCGATAAGTTTTTCATATTCCTCACCTTTTTGTGCAAGCAAAAATAGTTTTATAAGCAGCCTATTTTCAAGCCCGATTGCATTTATAAAACATTTGGTTTTGTTCCAATTGATTTTAAAACTACGATTTTGTTTATACGAAAATAGCTCACGCAAGATTTCAAGCTGCTCTTCATTCAATGCGTAAAATTTATCGCTGCCCATAAAATTGCCAAGCATGCGATAGGATGATCGCAACTTGAACATCAAGTCAAAAACTTCATCAATTAAAATGTTTTTGCTTTCATTATCCAAACTTATAAACACAAAGCCTTTTTGTTTTAACGAGTTTGAATATGCTTTGGCAAGCGCTTGATATTCATCGGGCGTGGGACAAACAAAATCATCATATTCCATATTGCACCTCGGCATTTGATATGATTTTGCATAGAAAAGTGTGACACGCGCTCGCGCGCGGCAGTGCTTTGCGCGCTGCCGCTTTTTGCGCCGCAAAGCCGCGGCACAAAAAAAACCTTGCCTTACGGCAAGGTTTTGCGCGAACGCGGTTAGAAGAAATTTGGTCTGCCAAAAATTACTTGATTGCGCTTATCAATATCGTAGAACACTTTTGCCTCATCCAAATACTTGCTGGTGCGAGGAAGAACAAGCGGTGGATATTGCGTCATCTGCGGTGTTTTAAAGAATGGTGCTAAATTACAACGGATTGGGTTGTATCTAAACACTTTGATAATTGCCTGCCCAAATGGCAAACGGCTGAGTTCGTAAGGGTCAACAAGCGGCACAACAGTTTTTTGTGTTTGCAGCGAAGTTGACTGTGATGTTGAATCCTTTCCTTCGTTTTTAGTGACTTGCTCTTCTCTTGTGATAAGTTGAACATTTCCGCAGCTTTTTGAAAATGCTTCACGAGTGGAAGTGTCTTCCGAACCCAAGAATATTTGAATGTTGAAGTTACCTTTTATTGTTTCAGCTGTTTCTTTGCCATACTTTGTATCCAACTGTGTGAATGATTGAACAATGATTTCAAAGAAAATGTTTCTTGAACGCGAAACTGTAACCATTGTTGCAAAATCTTGAATCACTGGCAGGTTACCAAACTCATCAAGCAAGAAATAAACATGTCTTGGAAGTTTTTGCATTGGGCGATCATTAGCAATATCAACAAGCGTTCTGTAAAGTTGCGCAATGCAGATTGTTGCAAGCGGATGACGCTCTTTTTTGTGATCTGGAATTTTGATAAAGAAAGCTGTTGGTTTATCAACGAATTTGTTAAAGTCTATATCTGTGCCACTGGTTGCATAGCAAATGCCCATATCTTGCATAAGCGCGTTAATTTTGCCCGACATAACACTGAGATATGATTTTGTTGTAGTAGGCGCACTGTCGATAACGTTTGAAGTCAAGCCGCCCACTTGCGAAGTTTTCGCTCTGCCAGTGCAAAAGCGCTTAATTGAAGCGTATTGATTGTCTGGATCGTTATCACGCTTATTGACAATTTTATAAAGGTTGTAAAAGTTGAATTGATCTTTTCTAAGTTTATTTTCGCCAAGCCTTGGATCAACCGAATCTTCAAGCATCGCCAACATCACGCCGTAAAGGAAATCCTGTGCACCCTGCTCCCATATTGTGTCATTTGTTCCCGGCGAGACTGGGCAGACAGCTGCCGCAACGCCTCTTAAATCAAAGGTGGCTTCGTTTATCATCTTCTGCTTTGCAGCGGAAAGTTCACGAGCAAGATCTTCTTCCGTTGGATATGCCACACCATGAAATTCATACCATGTGTCGCCATATTGAACGCCATACAGTGCTTCTTTGCCAGCCTGCGACGGAGTGCAGCCAGAATATTTTTTTGCCTCTTGTGCCAAATTCATTGCCTTGTTGTAGGTGTTAAACGCCCTTTCCAATGGGTTCCATCTTGAAGAAGCATAAGGGTCATCAAGGTCGTAGATTTGCACATCATATCCTTCTTCAATAAGTGCGCGTGCGTGTTTTGCGTAAAGTTCGCCTTTTGGGTCGGCAATAACAAGCGACGGCTTTTCGGCGGTGCGCGCGTAAATTCTAATTGCAGGATCGATAAGCATGGTTGTTTTACCTGTTCCCGTTGTACCTATAACCAACGCGTGCATTTCGTCTTTCATTGTCACTTCATATCTGCCGCCAACTTTTTCGTTACGGATGACTGTGCCTGTTTTTGTAAGACTTGGAAGTGAATTCCATGTTTGATTTATCAAAAATTTATCATTCAAAATTTGGTCGTGGCTCATAAAGCCAGAGTCGAAGTGTAAAGCAAACTCCTCGCCTCCTGCGGTTTTTCCTGTTCTGGCAACTTCTGGATGCTTGTTCCTGCGCATAGAGAAATAAAGTGCCATGCAAAAGCCAATCAATGCGCCAACGCCCAACCCTATAAAAGACATTTGGTTGGTAAGCAATCCAATATCCCATGCGCCCGCTTGAGCAAACGATATGCCAAAGCCAATGCCATAGCCAAGAATGGTGCAAACCAGCACCCAAACCACAAATCTTACAACTGCTTTTTTCATTTTTACCTCTGTTGTTAGTATATCATACATAAACAGTTTTTAAAAATATAATCCAATAAAAAATACAAAAAAACAACATAATTTTTGATTAAGTTGTCAGCAATTCAGCAAAATATCTAATGTTTTTATACCATTTGCTTGAAAAAACTGCAAAAATGACATATAATTTAGTATCCATTCAGTTCTCGCCACACCCCGCAAGCAAGTTCGCCCTTCTCGTTTAATGCACAATGGCCACTAAACCAAAACCTTTTTTGCTCTCGTGGTGTAATGGATAGCACAATGGTCTTCGGAACCATTTGTTCGGGTTCGAATCCTGACGGGAGCACCAAAAAAGCCGCGACTCATCAAATGACTGGCGCGACTTTTTTTATTCCGTCTTTCTTTGACAAGACAACTACATGGTGATGCGCTGTGAAGGGATTTTAACCGTTTTAATTGGTGTTAAAAGCTGCCTTGTTTTTAAGGTGCTTGTAAAATTTTTCTTGCTCTCTAAAATCAATTTATCATGCTGGATGATATGTTTTTCAGCAAGCACGGCAATAAATGTTGCAAGGTGCGGCTTTTCATAACGCTTTAAATATTTAATCCCAAGCACATTGTTGACATTTTCAATTTTTCCATCAAAATAAGCAACATCCAAAGCATATCTGCATGCTTTTTCTATGTTTTTGGGCTTGATGTTATAAAACTCTGCAATCTTTGCAAACAATTTTGCAATGCCCATTTCAACCAATCCGCGCTTTTGCATGGTGAAAAATATCGCGTGAGATAAATACACGAAAGCTTTGGTGTTTTTATTGAAGCCAATCTGCGCCAAATCTGACGCAATTGAATTTAAACACATCATATCAAATTTATTTTTACATACTCTAAGCATTTGTTTTTCTCCTTATTCAAACTCTTTTAGTTTACGCAAAACAACAAATTTTTCAAAACATATTATTATGTATTTTTTGTCGAATTTTTAATGTAAAAATGCGCTTGCTAAACTTATAAAAAATTGTTACAATATATGTATGATAATCAAACAAGCAACATTCTTAACAAGTGTGGTTGACGAAAAAAATCTGTTGCAAGACGATTTGCCTGAATTTGCATTTGTTGGAAGAAGCAATGTTGGAAAAAGCAGTATAATCAATAATTTGACAGGCAAAAAAGGCTTGGCAAAAACTTCTTCCACGCCTGGACACACAAAGATGATAAACTATTTTGAAATCAATCAAACTTTTAGGTTTGTAGATCTTCCCGGCTATGGCTTTCACAGAGCCGGCAAAAAAAATCAAAACCTTTGGTCAAAACTTATTCAAACATATCTGCTTAACAGCAAAAGCCTAAAAACAGTGTTTATGCTTGTTGACAGCCGAATAACTCCAACCGATCTTGATCAAATCATGTGCAAATTTTTAATTCAAACAGGCAGAAATTTTATTATCATTGCAACAAAAGCCGACAAGCTTTCAAAATCAAAACAAAATCTTGCTAAAAAACATATTGCCGCCGCCCTAGGCGTGCGAGAAGACATCATCATCTTCCACAGCAGCCTAAACTCTCAAGGCAAGCAACAAATTTTGGATTACATTGAAAATTTGGTTTGATATATAAATTTGCTTCAGCCGGCTATAATATATTTATGTCAAACTCTAACAGCTTTTGGAAAAAGTTTTTTAGAAGCCTTTTAGTTTTAAGCGCATTTGGGCTTTTTGTTTTGCTTGTTTATTTAATTTTGCTTTGGACGGGACTTTGGGAAAGTTTAAACTCAATCGAAAAACTTAGAACGCTGATTTTAGACTTGGGCTTTTATGGAAGAATCACGTTCGTGCTTTTGCAACTTTTGCAGGTGACATTTATTCCAATCCCGTCAACAATCTTAACCATTGGCGGAGCAATCATATATGGCCCGTTGCAAGGCGGGCTGCTAAGCCTGTCGGGCATCTTGCTGGGCAGCGCATTGGCGTTTATGCTTGGTAAAAAATTTGGCAAGCCACTTGTCCGCTTTATGGTTGGCGAAGAAACTTGCGAAAAATGGATAAATTTTTTATCAAAAGCACAATATTCCTTTTTTATTATGATGTTGCTTCCAATTTTTCCCGACGATGTGCTATGCTTAGTTGCGGGGCTAACAAACATGAGTTGGGCGTTTTTTGTGACAACCAATCTCATTACTCGCCCCATCGGGATATTTACAACAAGCTACTTAGGAAGCGGAGAAATAATCCCCTATCATGGCTGGGGCTTGATTGTTTGGGCAATAATCATCATCGCGGCGATAATTTTGATGTGGCTTGCAACCAAATATCAAAAAAATATTCAACAATTTATTTCCAAGTCTTTTAGGAAGAAAAAGCAATAAATTTTTAAATTTTTTTAAAAAAATGTAAAAATCGCTTGTGTTTCCAGTTAACTATAATGTTAAAGTTAAGTAGAAATTGGATGAAAAACGCAATGAAAGGCAAATATGAAAGGCCAGAAGATGCTGCACCCGCTGTAAAACAAACCGACGAGAAAGTTGGTGATATATCAGTTTTAATAAAATGCGATGACATCAACATAGACTTTGCCCTTAACGATGCTCCAAAGCATGTGCTAAACTCTATTAAAGCAACTCTTTCATCAATAATTGCCGATTTTTATAGCGTTTTTAGATAAAAATTTAAAAAAATAATAAAAAAAGACGAAATTATTCGTCTTTTTTTTCTTCCTGTTCTTCACCTTCCTTAGGCTTTTTCTTTAAGCTTTCTTTAAACGCTTTTTTATCAAATTTATGATTAGGATCTTTTGGTTTAAGCAATCTTTGTGCAATTTCAAATCTGCTTTCTTTATAAATCAAAAGTTCTTTACATCTGGTTTCAACGGCTGAGAGCACTTCGTCATATTCCTTTTTAAATGTAGGATCGTTTGGCAAAGTTAATGTTGCGCCGCGGCGTTTAACCTTTCTGCCAGAAACCATATCTTTGTAAATAACCTTTTCAAACACGATGCTGCCGCGCATCCCCGAGCCACTTGAAAGCTCATACAAATCACCCTTGATTTTAATTTCATATTTTGGAATGGTTTGCTTAACAACTTCCACAAGGTCGATGGTGAATATGTTTGCAAACGCGTTGTTTATTGCAGATGCGATTTGCAAAGGATAATCCTTTGGCGATTCGTTGCCATTGCACTCTGCCAAATGAAATTTTTGGCTTGGCTTTCTTAACTCGGTTGGCAGATAGGAAAGCTTTCTAACCTTGAAAAAAACTTTGTCTTCTTCATATTGTTTGCTAAGCACCAATCCAACGCCTGCAAGCAGATTGTTTGGCGTGTCGTAGATAATCTCTCTGCTGCCAATTTTTCTTACAAAATATATACGATAAAAAGCCAATTCTCTGTCAAGCTTGGCAAGAATTTGCTTTTGATTGTTTCTAATCATGTCATAGTGCACTTTGACACCAGAAATTTCTGTTGGCATATTTTTCTCCTACAACTTAATTTTACACATTTTGCGTTAAAAATGCAAATGTTTGAAAGTTTTTTAAATGTCTATAATAAACTTTGGAGGAAAAAAACATGACAGATTTTTCACAAAGCAAAACAAAAGAAAATCTAGCCCGCGCATTTGCGGCTGAATGTCAAGACGGGGCAAGATATCAATTTATTGCCAAAGACGCCAAGCAAAACCAGTTCAACTATATTTCAACCGTGCTGAAAATGCTTGCTAAAAACGAAATGGCTCATGCAAAAATGTTTTATCAATATTTGATAGACAATCTGCAAAACAGCAGCTCAAATGTAAACATTGAAGCAGGCTTTCCGTTTAAACCAAGCGAACTTAAAAGTTCGCTAAAAGAAGCTTCTCTGGTTGAAGAATATGAGGCAAACAACATCTATCCTTCTTTTGCAAAAATTGCAAAGGACGAAGGTTTTGCCGAAATTGCAAAAATGTTTTTGCAGGTGGCGGAAGTTGAAAAGGTTCACGCACAAAAACTTGCCGCGCTGGCAGAGATGTATAGCAAAAAATCATTGTATAAATCTCAAAATCCAAAGCAATTTGAATGCTCAAACTGCGGTCACCGCGAATACAAAAAGCAGGCGTGGAAAACCTGCCCTCTTTGCAACTATCCACAAGGGTATGTGATCATAAATTTTGAAGAATAAAAAAAGCTCTTCTTGCGAAGAGCGTTTTTTTAGTTAAAAATATCTTTAAAACTATTTCCGAATTTGAAAGCAGGTGCGTTTGATGCTTTGATTTGCACTTTCTGCTTTGTCATTGGATTGATGCCAACCCTTGCAGGTTTTTTCTTAACTTCATAAGTTCCAAAACCAGCGATAGCAATTTTTTCACCTTTTTTAAGTGTGTCAACAATTGTTGCCACCATAGCTTCAAAAGCAATACCTGCATCTTTTTGAGTGAAGTTTGCCTTTTCTGCAAATGCTTTGATAAATTCAGATTTGTTCATATTCATTTCTCCCTTTTTTGAATTTGCATTATCAATGCTATAAAAATAGTAGCATATTTTTTAATTAAATCAAAACGATTTTAGCCATTTTTGCCATAATTTAAACCTAAAACACAAAAAAACACCCTATTTTAGGGTGTTTTGCTACCTTGCAAAGGCATCTTCCAGCTTGTTCCAGTAAAATGAGAACAATGCGTTGATTTTGATTGCAAGCAGGTTTGCGTCCTCTTCCGCCCCGCCCGGCAAGATGATTTCTGCCACGCCTTCCAAACTATCTAAACTTGCAGTGCCACGCACGCGCGAGTCTGATGACTTTCCGCGATTGTCGCCAAGATAGAAAATTTGATTGTCTGGCACTTCAAAGAAATAAACGCCTTCAAACTTGACAACATATTCTTTTAACTGTGGGTTGGCAATAAACTCTTCATAAAATTTTGATTCATATTCTTCGCCAAGCACCTGAACGGAGCTGTCGTAAACCGAGTCTGGCCCGTATGTCCAATCTTCGTAGCTTTTAACATAGCTTTCATACAAACAATCTATCTTTCCTTCCTGACGATTAAGCGTAAACACGTGAAAGTAACCATCGTCTGCCTTTTTGATTGTCACATAATCGCCCGGCATGCCTATAACGCGCTTGATAAGCTTAATTTCGCTGCCATCGGCGTTATGATCGTTGATCACCACAATGTCATAGCGGTTTGGCTGGGCTTTGATGTTGATGTAAACCAAGTCATCGCCTTCATTTTCGTGAAGAATGTCAGGATTTAGCGTGTTTTGCATGCTTGTGCCGTCGACTTCCGAAAGTTCATATGTGTTTCTAAAATAAATATACCAAGAAATGTAAACCGCAAACAGCACAAAATAGACAAGAAAAATGTAGAACACAATTTTAGGGAATTTTTTAACCTGCCTATCTATGTATTCTTCCTGCTTAGCAGTTTTTTTAGTTTGCCTAAACTTAAAGTTCACTTTTCTCCTTTCTTATCGAAAACCTGCACCCGCAATAATTTTGTCTGTAAAGGTTGTATTGCTTTGAAAGCCTTATGCTGTCAAGATAGCCATCCTGCTTTTTAAAGTTCTCTGGCAAAAACTCGACGCCATATTGCTTTGCAACCTTTTGACCGATGCTGTTTATCTGCGCGGTGTTTTTATGCGGACTAACCGAAAGCGTTGTGGCAAACAAATCAAACCCACGCTGCTTTGCAACTTTGGCGGTTTGGCCTAGCCTGATTTCAAAGCAGATGCTGCATCTATCTCCGCCTTCTTTGTCAAGCTCATGCCCTTTTGCAAGCTGCAAAAATGTCTGTTCGTCATAGTCGCCTTCGATCACATCGATATGCATAAGTTTAGCATATCTTTTTTGTTCTTCCAAACGCTTTTGATATTCTTCAAATGGAAAAATATTAGGATTAAAGTAGATTATTGTCAAATCATACCTATCCTTTAAAACTTCAATAACATGCGTAGAGCATGGACCGCAACAGCTGTGCAACAATAATTTTTTCATTTGTTCACCTTCATAATTTCAACAATTTCGTTTAGCACAGGATTTTTTTGCGCATAGTCACTAAAATTTTCACCCTTTTGATTTATAAATGTGATAAACGAAAGCGTTTGTCCCTGTTTTTCAATCACGCTTTGCGCAATCAGCATGTTGTTTTCGCCTTCTATTATATATATAGGATAGACAGCCCCTGCAAGTTTGATGTTAAACTTTTTTTTCAGCTTCAAATTATCGGTTACTTTTTTGTAATCTTTAATCATCAAATCAATGGCAGTGCTGCCCACAAACTGCTGCCCCTTAAATAACGAAATAACATTGCCTTGCTTAGAAATTATGTTTGCAACAAAATCTAAACCCTGATCATTTTTTAAGTTATATCTTTGCCTTGCCCAAGCAAAACCTTTTGGCAAAATTAAGTTTTCCATGGCTAGAATTGTAGCAGAAAATGACAAAAAAGTCAATTACAAATACTCCACCGCATACATCATTACATCGCTGATTGATTGCTCTTGCAGCGAATAAAGCAAAATTTTGCCGTCGCGCCGATAGTTTACCAAACCTTGATCTTTTAAAATTTTAAGCTGATGCGAAACCGTGGTTTGGTTTATATTCAATAGGTTTGATATGTCTCCCACACACATATCACAAACCGAAAGGCATGTGATTATTTTAAGGCGCGTGGAATCTGAAAAATTTTGAAAATAATCCGCAAGTTTGCTTATTTGGCTGTCGGTTGGCAAAAATCCTAAAATTTGGTTTTTACGCCTTTCCGTCAGCATCAAAAAATCTGGCATTTAATTCTCCTTTGCAGTGACATTTTTTCAAATGCACTCATATATATTTCCGTAACAAAAATAACATTGCATAAGATAAATATCAAAACTGATTTTTAAATAAAAAATTGGTTTTTTGCAGAAAAACAAATTTATTTGTAGAATGGGAGGAATTATGAATCAGCAAGATATTTTATTGGTGCTTTTGCTTTCAATTTTTTCAAGCAGCAACGATGTCAATTTAAACACCAACACAAACTTTTTGCTTTTGTTGCTGTTGGCTCTCTCTGGCAACAACTCTGGCGGCTGTTGGAGTGGCTGCTCCAACACCTGCGCTTGCGCCGGCAGAATGTTTTAATCTCACCCCCAGCCACCCGCGCAAGCATTTTCTTGCGCCGCGCGCAAGAAAAGCCCTTGGGCGCTGCCCAAGGGCGCGCTTTTTCAAGCGCCGCTTGCGCGGTTTTTTTCGCTGCGAAATATCATTTATTTAAACGATAAAAAAAGAAGAAAAAAATTTTTTAATTTTTTTTAAAAAAATATGTAAAATCGTTTGGTGATTATTTTTTTTTATGCTAATATGTGTTTGTAAATAAGATTGAATATTAAATCTTTTTTTACAAATATTAAAAAAGAAAGCATTTTGTCAAACTTCAACCTATTTCAAACATAAGGAGGATGGGCGGAAGGTTGCTGAAAGAATGGCAACAAACATGGCAGAGTGTGAAATGGAGGTTTTCTTATGAATCTATTTTCTTTATTAGGTGCTTCTGTTAGCGGCTGGACTGATTTGGCTGATAAGCTTGAGCAAGATTGGATAAAGCAAATGTTTGATATTTTAAGCCCTATCCTTTGGGCGATCATGGCGGTTGTGGGCGCAGCTGGCATTGTTTATTCTGTTTTCTTGGGCGTAAACTTGGCAAGAGCAGAAGATCAATCCAAGCGTGACGAAGCTAAAAAGCGTTTGATTACAACAATTATTGCAGTTGCTGTTGTGGTTGTATTGATCATATTCTTCAACACGCTGCTGCCTATGATCATCGGCGCCTTCATTGATCCAACCAAAGATTTAGGAGGCAATGTTGAGACTGGTGGTGTAATTCAACTTGCCATTTCACTTATAAAATAAAATAATATAAAAAATTAAACGACCCTTTTGGGGTCGTTTTTTTTTGCGCGCGCCTTCCTACCAACTGTTAATTGCATCACCTAATAAAGAAAATAGATTCATAAGAAAACCTCCATTTCACACTCTGCCTTGTTTGTTGCCATTCTTTCAGCAACCTTCCGCCCCTCCCCCCTTATGTTTTTTAATGATTTATTGTGTTGTTGGCTTGAAAGCTTTTTGAAATGGATTTAATTTTTTAGTTGTAAAATTTTTAACTACATGCTATACTTTAAAGGATTGTTGGAGACGTATCGAAGTGGTCGTAACGAGCTTGACTCGAAATCAAGTTGTCCGCTAACCCGGGCACGTGGGTTCGAATCCCACCGTCTCCGCCATAATTTTATCGCGGGGGTAAATGAAAAATATGCGCGGGCGGGCTATGCGCTAGCCGCGGCTATAAAACATTTGCAAACAAAAAAAAACACCGTTTGGTGTTTTTTTTATTTTTTGCTGCCAGAGTCAGATTCATACTGCGTAGAAAAGCCTTCGTTAACTTTCGGGCGCAAATTGTTTGGAAAATGTACATCGGTTTTTATGTCGTTGACAACTTTTTGCAGTTTGGTTGTTATGTTGTAAGGATCAGCGATATCCCACAACACAACCGAGCTTGACGTCGCGCGAATGTATATATCACCAACCTTAAACCACTTGTCGCTTAGCCCTACTTTCAAGTTAACGCTTTGAATGTCGGCATAGTATATATTGCGCATGTCAATGCCGATAACCCCGCTGCGCACAATTATTCGCGTGTTTGTGAAAACATATTCAATATTTTTTTGCTGAGTTGACGCCGTAACCATATTTGCAATCCAAATCCATACAGGAGTTAGGTGAATCACAAAAAATATGCAAATAATTAAAGTGAAATACCACGGCAGTTGCCCAAAAATGTCAAAGCCAAACATACAACCTAAAAATGCGCCGTCAAAAATCAGCCAGATAAATGCAAACGGCATCATCCTAAAAATCTGCCCGCAAATAAATGCAGAACGCTTTGGTTTGCCGCGCCACAAAATCTGCTCGTCTTTTGCAAGCGTATCTTCAATTGTGGTTGCCTTCATGCCGTCGTTTTTAAAATAATTTTCATTGAACTTTGCCATTTCCCACCTACAAAAGCATTTTAACATATAAATTAAAAAAAAGCCAATATATTTGGCTATCTTTCAAAGTGTTGTTTTTTACTTTTTATGCCGCACTCCACGCTTGCAACTGCTCGTAGTTCGGGCAATATTCCATTTAAATTATCAATTTCCTGCTGTATTATTCCCGCAAGTTTGCCGCTCAGCCAAACGCTTTGCCACTGAGCGCCCTCATCCTGAAACTTTACACATATTTCAAACGCTCGCAAGTTTTTATATAGCATTCGCGGACGGCACATGTTGTCTTCCCAAAAATCCATTTCCTGCTTGAATTGAATAATTTTTGGATTAAACAGCGCTCTAATTTCCCCGCCTATATGTGCGCTGACAACCAATATCTGCTGATTCTCTCCAATTTGATTCGCCGAAAGGCTGCAACACGACCTGCCTTCTTCCCAATTAAAACTAAGCGTGTCACACAAATCCTGTGCAATGCGCAAAGAGTTTTCGTCGATCGGCGAATTTTTGCATGCGTTTTGCGGAAAACTTGTTATCGGTTTTATCATATTTCACATTATATGAATGCAAAATATATTTTATGAAATAAAAAAAATCGGTTGCCCGATTTTTTATTCTTCGTCTTCGGTTTGTTCTTGGCTGTCGTCTTGATTCTCTGCTGGTTTTTCCGCAGATTTTTTTGCAGCTTTTTTTGATTGCGATTTTTCTTCAACGCCTGCGATTTTGTTTGCCCAGCCACCAACAACCGGAACATCTTTTTTCAAGCAAATGAAAACCAAAGCAACAATTTCCAATGCCACAAGCACGGTAAGCAAAATAACTTGAATGATGAGATATGCCATTTGTGCATTCACATCGCCACCCATTGTGATGATGATGTAGAACAAGAAATCAAAGAACAATCTTACAACTGCAATGGCTGCAAGAATGATGTATGGCTGCAAAGTTTTTGAAGCAGTTTGTTTATCCTTAACCCCAAACATTGCAACAAGCACTGGAATTATTCCAAACAAAACACTGCAAAACGGGCCAAGTGTTGGCACAGCAAAAAGCAAAACGCCAATAAAAACTAATGAAATTAAAAATGCTTGCATTGATTTATTCATATTTATTCTCCTATAAGTAAAATATATCACAAAACTATTATTTTGTCAATTATATATGCAAAACATTTGTTTTTTGTTAAAAATCACCCCAAAATATCACTTTTATCACTATATGATGTGTGTAAAAGCGGATTTTCAAAATCCTTTAAATAATTTTGATATAATCTTTTAATCAGCGGATTTTCATGACAGAGCCTAATAGTAGATTTTTCGTCTAAGCTGTAAATTGCGCTGCTGCGCTGCTGACGCGCAACTTCGTTTGTTATGTTTATGTTTTTAGGCTGTCCGCCGCCGCCTAAACATCCCCCAAGACACGCCATAACTTCAACAAAATCATAGTGCGCGCCCTTTTCAATTTCGCTTAGCAATTTTCTAACATTCACAAGCCCCGAAACAACAGCAACTTTAAGTTTTTTGCCCGCCAAATTGACTTGGCTTTCAACAAAACCACTTAAACTGCGCACTTTTTTAAATTCTAAACGCTTTAAGTTTTTGCCTGTTAAAAAGTAATACGCCGTGCGCAATGCCGCTTCCATAACTCCGCCAGATGTGCCAAAAATCACACCCGCGCCGCTGCCCTTGCCCATCAAGCTGTCAAACGCAGAGTTTTTTAACTCTCTGAAATTTATTCCGCGCTGCTTGATCCAGTCTGCCAGTTCGCGCACTGGCAAAACAAAATCATAGCCGCCCTCTTTAATCGCTTCCGCCTTTTTGGCTGTGCACGGAGTGATTGCAACATTGACAATGCTCTTGCTGTCGATTCCCTTTTCTTGCGCCCAGTAGGTTTTAATCATGCTAGATAGCATGGCAATCGGGCTTTTGCAAGTTGAAAGAAAATTTATTTTTTCAGGATAGAATATCTCTAAAAACTTAACCCACGCCGGGCAGCACGATGTAAACATCGGCAAATTTTTTCCACTTTTAAGACGCTCAACCAGCTCGTGTGCTTCTTCCATTATGGTTATGTCCGCGCCAAAAGTTGTGTCAAAAACATAGTTTGCACCAAGCTCTCGCAAAGCAGCCACCATTTTGCCAGTGCAAATTTCGCCTTTCTGCCCGCCAAACTCTTCTGCAAGTGAAACCCTAACCGCTGGCGCTGTTTGGAAAACAAAAACTTTGCTTTTATCTCTCATCATCTCTTCAAGTTGAAGATAATGATTTTTATAACTAATTGCACCTGACGGACACGCCAAACTGCACTGCCCGCAATCGACGCACACGGTTTTGCATTTGCATTTTTTAATGTCATAATGCCCATACACGCCCTGCTTAAACCTGCAAACCGACTTGCAATTTCCGCACTTTACGCACTTTGACGGATCACGACAAATTGACGGATTATCGTCATCCACATCAATATAAACAGTTTCTTCGCGCTCTGCTTTTTCGGCTTCTTCAAAAAACTGCTTCCCCACTCCGCACATAGGGCAAACCCAATCTTCTGGCAGACTTTCAAAATCGCCTTCAAAAACATATCCGCAAACTTGACATACATATTTCGCCATAAAAAACCACCTTTTACAGCAAAATTTTACATTATTTTAAAGAATTTTCAAAACAATTAGCGAAAAAATTATTATTATGCACCACAGAAACATGATTTGGATTGAGTTTTTGACAAACCAAATGAAATTTATATGAATTTTGCAGATCACCTTTTAAATAATAAAGGTGACAAAGTTGCAACGCTGGAACAAAATCATACATCTCTCTTTGCACAAACGCACCGCTGTTTAAGTTTGGTTTTAGCGACAGCGCTAAATTATACCAAAAAACAGCATCGTCATATCGCTTTTGATTTAAAAACAATTCTCCCAGCGCACAAACCGCTTCGCCGCGTGGCGGAGCAAACACAAAACTTTTTAAAACTGCATCGCAAGCTTCTTCAAATTGATTTAAGTTTTGATGACAACTTGCCAAATCTATGCACGCCTGAATTTTGTTTTCAATCCAGCCATCTGGCATGCGCAAGAATTTTTTAAATTCGGTGATCGCTTTTTTATAAAAACCATTAAACATAAGCTCGCGCGAGTAATAAAATTGCTGCCGTGGCGAAAAAATAACCTTTTTTTGCTTTAATTTTTGATAAATTTTTAAATTTCTGCCCTTTAGGGTTGGTCTAATTTTTTCGTGATAGATTTTTATGTCAACATATTCAATTTTCCCGCTTGGCACAATAACTTCATGAATAGGATCCACCCACCTATAATTTTTGCTTTTTAAAAACATTCGTTCTCGTGCATACGAAAATTTTGCAACCATGTTTTCATCATGCGTCAACACATACTCAAACATATACATATCGGCATGCTGATCTCTATTCTTTAAACTATTTATTTTTTTAATGTCTTCGCTAAGCACAACATCATCGGCATCCAGCCACATGATCAGCGGACACGACGCCTGCGAAAAACTGTAATTTCGGGCGGCAGAAAAATCATAATTCCATTTAAAATTAAAAACCTTGTTTGTAAATTTTTTTGCAATTTGAATGGTTTGATCGGTTGAGCCAGTGTCAACCACCACAATTTCATCCGCAAACTGCTTGACGCAATTTAGGCATCTTTCAAGCACATCCTGCTCGTTTTTTACAATTAAACAAACTGAAAGTTTCATACAAACTCTCCCACAACAATTTATTCAAGAAAATAAAAAATTGTGAAAAATAATTAAATAATAAAAAAATATTATAAAAATGCCTGTTTTTTATAAAAAAATTGATTTTTTTTGCGTATTTTTTAGAAATTATTTATTTTTAAAATTATTTTTTATTTTTATTTCAACAAATTATTTTGGCGCTTGGCTTTTCATAATGAAAAATATGTTTATTAAATAATTATATATTATATATATTACATACATAAATTATTTTGTTTTTGCAAAAAATTATGTTAGAATGTTTTTGTCAAAATATGACAAAAAGAGGTGTTTAGCATGAACAAAATAAAAAAAGTTTTAAGCGGTTTTGTTTTGGGCGCGGCAGCAACTACAATGATTGTGGCGGGCAGCCTTTTTGCGCAACAAGAAAAAACCCAAACTTACAATGCTGCTGTAACCGAGCAACAAATTGTAAACACGCTTCCAGCATTTGTAGATCAGTCCGGTTTGCAAAATGACTACTATTTCACCGAAGAAGTGCCAATCAAATTTAATGTTGCAGTGGAAGGTTCGTCAAGTGCTGATTATATCTTTAAATATTATCCAGATGGCACGGCAACCGATGAAGCAAAAAACCACTTTTATTATTTTGACATTGCAAGCGTTTCAATTTATATTGACAATGTTCGTTTAAACATAGCTGCAGAGAATGCTGAAAAATTGATTTTAAAATCGGCAGGCACTGTTTCAATAAATCAACAAGGCGGCGATCAGGCTGGACAAAGCAACATTTCGCCAGAGATCGTGTGCTTTAAAATTGTTTATGACTCCTCTGCAACAGAGCCGGGGGTGGTTGAAGGATCCGTTAAATACGACAATAATAGCTACACAATCACTCCGGCAGAATTGCGCATCAACCAAACCGGCTTGCTTAGAGTTGATGTGCAGTATGACCTTTACGACACAACCAACATCAAGGGCGCAGGTGCTGGAAACGATATGCAAGTTTCAAACATCCACACATCGCAATCATTCTCATATTCTTGCTTCTTTTTAAATGCAAGTGACTATTTCGAATCTACCCTTGACAAGGATTCTCCAAAACTCACATACCCTGGCTTTACAAGAACGCCAAGTGAATCGGCAATTTATAGATACAACTATTTCTATAATTACGGCACAAACTATCTGCCATACATATCTTTCGATCCAAGCAAAGTTAGGCTTGAAGTAACAAGATACTACAACAACCAAACTCAAAATGCGGTTTTGCAGTATAACCCAGAAGCGAACACCATCTCTCAACCAGATTTTGTTTATCAAACAATGATCATGCCAGACGGCAGCGCACGAGTTTATTTCAACGATGTTGGGCAATATAACTTTAATTTTGAATTTATATATATCGTTGAAAATCAAACTGACTATCAAATCTACACAGTAGATTATCTGCTGCCAGACCAAAAGGCATATCTGTTTGGTGCACAGCTTAATTTCACCAACTATCAAACAAACGAATACAACGAATTTAAGCAAATCGCAAACAAAACAACCGACTCGGACGAGATTGAATACAATCAAATTCTTCAAAATGCAGATGTGACTTATCTGTATGGCGAATCAACTGGCAGCGAAGCATTTCGAGAGAGTTTTCTTGCAAAAGGAGCAAATGCAAATGTCACTCCTGTTGCAACCGATCAAACGCCACTTCGTTTTACAACAAATTTAAGTCAACTTACAAGCGAAGAAGCTACATTGCAAGTTTGGAGACTTGGCACAGATGACTGGAAGGCATATGATAAAATAAGCGACATAACTTCAACCATCAACGAGTCTGGCACATACTTTATTGAACTTACATATGATTTTGCTTCTCACACCAACACTTCTGGCGCAATTGACTCAACCAATGGCAACAATCACTTTAAACAATATTTCTACTTTAAAATTGACAAAACCGCGCCTTTATTCACAATGCAAGCGCGCGGCGATTACAATGAAAAAAACCAAACATACGACTGGAAACAACTTTTATCCAAAGAATACACAAACACAGAAGAAGTAAAACTTACATACGCTGGCTTTTCAAACATCTTCCACTCGGCTGTAAGATTTGAATATGAAAGATATGACTTTATAAACGACGGATTCACTTCTGGCACAATACAATTTAATGAAAATGGTGAATATATCTTTGATCAAGAAGGCAACTACACCATCAAAGTATACTACGGAAAGCAAGGCACCGCCCAAGATCCAAGCATATCTTCTTTCACAATAGATAGACAACAAATTCAAGATTTGGCAGCGTATGCAGTAAGCACAAGCGGAGCCAACAACGACTATCACATCAGCAATCCGCTTAATCAATTTTCAACAAACCAAAACTTTGTTTTCTCTTGGCAAGTCACCAAACCAAGTGGCGCAAAAACATATGGTAAATATAAATACTTTGCCCTTGATTACACCGACTACTACGCATCGGTTGCCTCGGATTCACTTTCACTATTGCTTGGCTCTTTGCTTAGAAACGGAATTTTGGCAACAGACGCAGTTTTGAATATGGGCAATGCCGAAAGCAACTCTTGGATTGATTATTCCAACGCTTCGGCTCTTATTCAAAACAACAACATCGTGCCTGCATCATATGTAAAATCAAACGCAGGGCTTTATATCTTCCAAATCTACGACCAAGCAGGCAACAGCGAAATTTATGCTATCTTGCTTGATAACTCTCAGCCATACTTTGTTTTAGAAACAGATGAAGGCTATGCACTCATCAGTGCCAACCACACGGTAACAAGCGATGCAGTCCTTCATTGGGCCGACAACAAAGCAATTCAAGTAAACGGCTTTGTTAACGGTGATTTTAATGAAAAAGTTTATTACAACAAAGACGGCAAAATGGACGACGAAATTGTAAGTGCTTTGCAGCAGTTAAAAGATTCTATTAAAACCTTTGCTGCTTCTTCCACCAGCGATTCAATAGGCTATGGCAAAGACGGAAGCTACTATCTATGCGAAATTGATGACACATTCTTGTTTAAACATAAAGACACCGAAACATACACCTTAGAAACCGGCAACAGCATGAACATTCAGTTCTCCTACACTGTGCACTACACGCTTGTTAATGGGCTTTACACATTCTACTATTCAACCACAAACGACTCAAACTATATCGATGCGGCAACTGGCGAAATTGTTGAAGCACTTATTTTCAATGATGTGCCACAGATTAACGGAAACGAACTGCACGACGCAAACATATATCTTTACCAAGCAAATGGACAAAGGGCTTTCTACTACGGCGTGCCTGGCTCGCTAAACCTTTTCTCAACAACTGGTGAAGCTGTGACAGCAACCGAAGGTGAAAACGGGCTTATGCTTAATGGCGTTGCTTTGCAAGCCACAAACTTTGTGGATATGGAAGGCACATATGTGTTCTTAATTAGAGATGCATCAAACACAGAAGGGTCAAACCTTTCAGAAGATCAAAAGTTTATGCAATATGCTTCCAACTATCAATACCTGCGTGTAACCGGCGATCAATCTCTCACACAAATTTACTACAAAGAAACTAACGGACAGGGCGAAGAGAACTTGGTTACACTTACCGACGCATCATATGCAAACATCAGTGTTGTAAACACAGATCAAAACTGGATGGCAAGATCAAGCTACTACAACCCTACTTCAATAGAGCAAACTCTTTACCTTTCGTTTAGGCCAACAATCGAACATGACGACAACACAAAAACACAAGTTGATCAAATTGTGTTAAGTTACTATCCATATCAAAACCAAATTAAAACATACTACACTTCAACTGGACAGGTTAGATATGTGTTCTACAAAACACTTGCGTCAACGCCTGAATTTACACAAGTTGTATATGATTTTGATGAAAACGGCGCAAACACTCAAACCATTGAAGAGCCAATTCACATTACTTCAAACATGACAAGCGAAGGCAGGTATATTGTTACAAGAACATATGTTATGGAAGAAGGCTACACAGTTGATGTTTTTGACTACTATCAAAGAAACATCACCGCAACAGTTGACAGATATGGCGTGCTTACCCTGCCTGAAACAATCAGCTACAGCGCCGAAGTAAAATCTTACTCGCTAGATAATAACCAAAAAAATGTAACGGCAACTTTATATGAAAACCTGCTTGTTCTGTCAACGCCACAAAACGGCAGCCTCCGCCCATTCGATGGCATAACTTTGAAATACAAGGCAACAGAAGATGGCGAAGAACTTGACACCGATAACATCACAACGGAAGACATTTATACAAACGATACAGCACTCCGCTTCTATCAATTTGATCAAATTTATTCATACGAATTGTATTATGCTGGCAATAAGGTTGACGCCTCTGGCACTGATGTTGTTGTTGACGACTCGCTTGAAAGCATCGTCGGCGGCGACATGATGATAAACATGTATGACGGCATAGTTGAGAACTCTGGTATAATTTCAGTGGCCTTTCCATACTATGAAGCTGATTCAATCTTGCCGTCTGGCGACAGTTTCTACACCGAGAACATAACAAACTGGACGGAAAATGACAATGTAAACCCAACCCTTATCACAAACAAACTGCCGGTTAAGGTTTACATACCGCAATATAAATATACAATTCAAAACACAGAATCAGAAGTAGAAGCAAGCCAAGATGGTTTTTCAAAAGCGTATTCAAATGTCGCAAACGATTATTTGATAAGATTTAACCAAAATGATGAATATTCTGTCGTTTCATACTATCAGCTTGTTGCAAGCATCTCTTACACAAGCAGCGATGGCAAAACTCACACATTCACTTCCACAACTGGAACTGACGGATACTTGGCGTTTGTTGATGAAACAGGCTTGCCAGTGGAGCATTTTACACAACCTGGCACTTACTATGTAACCATAACGCAAGGCTATAACTCTGACTCAAATTCAAGCAACAATTTTAGAAAGAACTATAAATTTGCTTTCACTATTCAAAACAATAAGCCAGAGTTTACAATCACTCAATCCGGCGCTCCGCTTTCAACACTTGACGACGAAGAAAGCGTTGAAGTGCCAAACTACTACACAAATTCTAAAACAATCACCTATTCTTGGGAAGATTTAAATAATCAATACATTGCAAACATAGATAAAAAGAACATTGCAATCACCTATTACGCTTCTATTTTATCAACAGCAATTGAAAATGTAATTCAAATAGACAATGGCATCCTTTCGCTGCAAAAAGAAAATCCGTTGTTGCTTAACGCTCTTTCCTACACAAGCACAACCGACAGCCGCGGCGTGACAACCAACTATCTTACAATAGATTTGCAGGCACTTGGAATCTACCAAAACAATGCCGGCGTAAGATTGACCATGCAGTTTGAAGGGCACAATGATGATTACTACAAAACAACAACCAAACTTGTGACGGTTGATAAGCAAGCGTCATATCAAACAGTAAACTCGTTGATCGAAAAACTTCAAGGGCTTTCATCGGCTGGGCTGACACTTAATGACTCATCACTTAGAACTTACTTAGATGTTGAATATAAACAAGTTTCCAGCGCATATGATGCAGCCTACAACATCACAACCAATGCAACCGCAGGACAATTTAGAAATTACAGCTATCTTGTAGACGCAGCATTCTTTGATGAGCTGAAAGATATGGCGAATCAAAATGCAAACCAAGACAATGCAAGCAATTATAATGGTGGCACAATAAGGGCATACTTCCGTGAGATTGACGACCCTTACAACAGCACCTATGAAGAATCTTACAGCGATTTTGCAGCGGCGTCTTACATCGATATGTCAAGCTCGGATGCAAACAGCTATCTGGAACAAAACAAATATTATCAAATTGTTGAAGAAGACTTGGCTGGCAACCTGACATTCTATATTGTTTACTACTTCTCTGTTGATGATGGCACTGGCTATCAACCAGATGACCAATATGATGAAGAAGGCATGCCTATAACAATCTATCAAGGCATCACTTTCACCGATCATGACACAGTAAAATATGCAAGTGACGCTCAAATTGCAACCGGCAAGCTTAACTTATATTCATCAACAAACTTCACTCTCGACAACTTAAACTATCAAGGCGACGGCTGGCTTATCATCACAATCAATGGCGAAACATTTATGACAAGCCCATGGCTGGATGCAGGAAATGTTTACAAAGTTTCGCAAGGGCAAATTCAAACTGTTTCATTTGCAAGCATATTCCAACAATTTGCTTCGTCAAGCACTCCAATTGCGCTCACATTGTCGAACCGCTTCACAGGCAACTTTGCAGCGGTAAACCTTACCCTGCTTGATGGCGTTCAGCTTAACACAACGCTTTCATCTTCACAGGTTGAAGAGTTTGTGAATGTTTCATATTCAAACGCAGTGTTCCCTGTTGAAATTGAAATTTCAAACAACAATTCGCTTGTCTTCGCTGACTCAAATAATCCAAACAGCTTAGATAACCTTACAAATGCAAGCTATGTTTATTCAGCCGGCTGGCAAAGCGCGAACGACATTATTGTAACGCTTCAAGATATGTATTCTCGCTTTAACTTTGCATTCAGCACATTGCCTGCAAGCGACAGCAAAATTAGATACGCCATCACCGACAACTTTGGCAACACAACAATTTTAGTGCATATCTTTGGGCAATCTGCAATTCAAGAAATCACAAGCGAAGCAAACAGATATGAAGTGCAAATCAACGATCAAACAACTGACGGCAAACTTGTAACCTACAACATCAGCCCTGTTTCGTTAAACTATAACTTCAACTCACAGCTTCACTACGTTAAAGTTTTAACATGGGATGGTTTTAGCTGGCGCGACGCACTTATCAAAACCGACTATAATTCATCTCAATCAGGATCGCTGGTTTCATATAAGTTTGAAAACCTTGCAGGTGGCGATCTTGCAAACTTAAAATTTAAACTTAGAGTTTATGAAGTTTCAGAAGATCAAGAGCTTGCAAGCGACGATGAATCGCTGTGGGTAAAAGATGTATATCTGCAAATTTATCAAATGCTTCCACACCTTCTTGATGCAGAAGAAGAAGCAAGCAACTTTGTTTCAAGCTTGCGTTTCACCGACAACTACGGCGAAAATGTGACTAATGAAATTTTAACCGATCTCACTTCCTATCGTGTTAACATTGGTGGAACAACCTACACCGTGACAAAATCTGGTCAAACCTTTGCAAGCAGGCTGACACTCACCTATTCAAACTCAGCAAACTTTGACTTCCCATTCACTGTGCAGGTTTACAAAGAAGATGGCTCGATGGGTTCAAACTTTGTTGAAATTCCATCCGGCAGCAATCTTTCACAAAGCGGCATTTACTACTTCCTTGTAAAATATACTGACTCGCTCACCAACGAATACAATCTCTATCGCATTGAAATTTTGGATTCTTCAACCGAATTCTATCGCGTAACAAACAACGGCAGAGTGGTTGAAAAAGCATCCACCTACTATAAAGATTCTTCGGGCATGGAGCATTCAGAATATTACATAGTAAATGTTAACTACAACACTTCGTCATCACTTGTGGAAATTGTGCCAAATGATTATCAAAACATCACAGTTACACAAATTGGCAGCCCAATTTCAGAAGGCAACAATGTTATAACCGTTGCATATCGTGTAACCAACTATGTTGACAACACGCGCCCAAGCGGCGGAGTATCACCTTTTGACAGAACGGTGTTTATCACTTACATTCCACCAACATCCTCACCTGTCACAGAGGCTTACTTCACATATAATTCTGCCGAACAAACCGACATGCTTTCACAAAGCTCAATTGTATCGGCAATCAGCATTGAAAATGTTGATTCTGGCGCACTTACAATTTACTTCTCGCAATCATACGGCCTTGCAAGCAACTTGATTAACATTTCAGTGCTTAAAGACGGCGTTGCTTACTATCCACAAGTGCAAACAACATCATCAAACGGCAGAACACTTTCATATGTTCAACTTGATCGCTCTGGCACTTACTCAATTTCATTCACTGACACAGCTGGAAACCAACAGGTGTTTGCTTCTGGCACAAGCATGGCATCAACTTCTCTTTCACTGCTGTTCCTTAAAGATGTGTCATTCTCAATGACATTCACCGATGCCAACGGCATGCAACAAACAACCGATCCTATTCAAAAAGGTGTGTTTAACAGGCAGGTTAGCCTTAACCTGATAAACCCTAACGCTTACTACACCGCACAATCAATAGGAAGCGGAGCAAACATGATTACTGCAACAAAAAATGGTGAGCCTTACAGCAACTTCACCTACGACGCACAAACATCATCATTTACATTCGCAGAACCTGGATATTACAGCGTATACTTCTCAGCAACCGCATCAAATGGAATTGAACTTAGGCATGAGATTTACAACTTCACCATAGTAAACCCAAGCGAATCAAGATACTCACTTGAATTCTCGCCATATGAAGATTACTACATCAAATCTATTGTAAAAGATGATTTGGGCGACATAACAAAAACCGCTGACGGCAAAGTGCCTCAACAGTTTAAAGATAATTTCCAAACCATAGTTGTTGATGGGCAGGAATATCTTAAAAATGTGGTGGCTTCATTCCAAGATTCATTCACTGGCGAAGGTTACTACACAATCACAATTGCAACCAATCAAACATTAAATCGTGATGACTACACCACGCCAACAGAATTTTCATTCAGTTTCTGGATCAACACAAGCGATGTTCCAATCGATGTTTCAGTTATTGAAGGAGAATCATCATCAAACGACATAACCGTGTCATTTAACTCTGAAAGAGTGTTTGAGGCAGTTGGTGAATGCACAATCTATGTTGCAAACAACGCCTTCCACATCAGCGCCGACAACCTTGCACAACTTGGCACAGTTACTGTAACAATCTCAAGCGCAGGCACTTACTTTATAACAGTAAGGTCGATGAGCGGAAACTTGCTTTACAGCTATAAAGTGGTTAAAACCGAACCGCTAAACGGCTGGGCAATCGCGGCAATAGTTATCGGCGGAGTTGTTGCAATCGCTGTTGTGATTATAATCATCAAAACTCGAAAGAGAATTAAGGTTAAATAAAAATAAAAAAACACTTAAACAAACATGTTTAAGTGTTTTTTTTGGAGCATTTTATTCCAAAATTTATTTATATTTTTTTTGTTTTCACCTTCGTTTAATTTTTAAAAATATGTGGATAAGTGGCGTAAGTTATTATACACATCGCATGGTTAACAAATTTTTTTCATAATATTGTGGACAAAATTAAAAAAACACCGACTTTTCGGTGTTTTTTAATAGTTTTATTATCCCAAAGTTACAACTTTCACGCCTGGGCCCATTGATGAGCAAATTGAAATATTTTTGAAATATTGTCCTTTTGCTGCTGCTGGTTTTGCCTTTTGAAGCGCTTCGATAACTGTTGTGTAGTTATCCATAAGTTTATCTTTGCCAAAGCTTACTTTGCCCAAAATTACGTGAACATTGTTTGTTTTGTCAAGCCTATATTCAACTTTTCCGGCTTTAACATCATTGATTGCTTTTTTAACATCCATTGTAACAGTGCCGCTTTTTGGGTTTGGCATCAAGCCCTTAGGGCCAAGCACTCTTGCAACTCTGCCCACAACACCCATCATGTCAGGAGTGGTGATGCACACATCAAAATCAAGCCATCCGCCTTGAATCTTTGCAACCATCTCTTCTGCGCCAACATAGTCTGCGCCCGCTTTAACAGCATCGTCTGCCTTGTCGCCTTTTGCAATTACAAGCACTTTAACGCTTTTGCCTGTTCCATGAGGAAGAACAACAACGCCACGCACTTGCTGATCTGCGTTTCTTCCGTCAACGCCAAGTCTTACATGAAGTTCAACTGTTTCATCAAACTTTGCCTTTGCAGTTTCAAGCATTTTATCGAAAGCTTCGCTTACAGAATAAGCCTGAGTTTTATCATAACTGGAAAGGGCTGCTTGCATTCTTTTGCCTTTTTTCATACTTTTCCTCCTTACTCAGTTACGGTAACGCCCATGCTGCGAGCTGCACCTTCAATCATGCTCATTGCTGCTTCAATGCTGCCTGCGTTGAGATCTGGCATTTTAAGTTCTGCAATCTCTCTGATTTGAGCTTTGGTGATTGATCCGACTTTTGTTTTGTTTGGTTTTGCCGAGCCTTTATCCAAGCCGATAGCCTTTTTAATTAAAACGGCTGCTGGTGGAGTTTTAAGCACAAAGCTAAATGACCTGTCTTGGTAGATTGTGATTACCACAGGTATGATAAGCCCTGCCTGAGATGCAGTCTTATCGTTGAATTCTTTGGTAAATGCCGCGATGTTGATTCCATGTGGGCCAAGTGATGAGCCTACTGGAGGTCCTGGTGTGGCTTTACCTGCTGGGAGTTGAAGTTTAACAACTGCCCCAATCTTTTTTACTGCCATTTTATCCTCCTTATTGTGGTGAAATTTGAGTGGTGCAGTTCCACTCTCCCACGATTTTGCCGAGTTTTAAACCCGTATATTAAGCAATTTCTTGCAAAATACCATTTTTATGCATCTATTCTACGCATCTGCGTGTAGTCAAGTTCCACAGGCGCTTCTCTGCCAAACATCTCAACAATAACTGTTGCGATGCTGGTTTCAGGATTCACAGATTGAACTGTGCCGATTGTGCCTTCAAGCGGGCCGTCGATGACTTCAACTTTGTCGCCAACTTTTAAGTCAACTTCAACCTTAATTTTTTCAAGTTTGTTTTTGCGAACCTCTTCATCGGTAAGCGCAAGTGGTCTGCCGTTTGGCCCAACAAAACCTGTGATTCCCCTTGTTCTGGTAACGTTGTGCCACAAGTCGTCGCCATAAATCATTTTCACGAATATATAGCATGGCATGCTTTTTCTTTCAACAAGCTTTTTCTTGCCATTTTTTTCTTCAACCACGCTTTCCATAGGAATGATGATATCGAAAATTCTGTCTTGCAAGCCAAATTTTGAAACAACCGTTTCCAAATTTTCTTTTGCCACATTTTCATATCCCGAAAAGGTGTGAAGCGCATACCATTTTGCTTCGTTTGACGGAACAGCGTCATGAGTGATTTGCTGTGATTGTTGATTGATTTTTTCTTTTTCTTCCATGTTCTCCCCCTTAGGTTAAAAGCCCAAACAAATAATAAAGCGCAACATCCAAACCAAAAAGCACAACACCAAAGATCACCACAACCGAAAGCACTATGCCGGTTTTCTTGCAAACTTCACCAAAACTTGGCCAAGAAACTTTTTTAAGTTCGCTGGTGGTTTCACGCACTTTTTTTCTAAACTTTTTTTCCTTTGGTTTTTTCTCTTTTTTGCCTTTTACATCTTTTTTATCGGCTTTTAATTGCTTTTTGTCTTGCTTAACCTGTTTGGTTTGCTCTTCAACCACAACAGACTCTGCGCCGTTATCTTCAACAACGGCTGCGTTTTCTTCTTCGGTTTGAGAAACTAAAACTTGCTTTTGTAAGTTTTTATTTTTCTTAGACATTTCTCCCCCTTGAATTATTTGGTTTCTTTATGAACAGTTCTTTTGCCACATCTTGGGCAGAATTTTTTGATTTCAATTCTTTCTGGATTTGCAGTGCTGTTTTTAGATGTAGCATAATTTCTTTCTTGACATTCTGTGCAAGCAAGAGTTATGTTTTTGCGTTTTGGTGCTGCCATAATTTTATCTCCTAACAAAAAACTAACACCCCGATTTGGAAGTGTTAGTGTATTTTAACAAATATAAAATTTTTTGTCAAGAGAAAAGCAAGCCTATTTTGAAGATTTTTTAAAGTTTTTAAGATCTACCGGCGTTATGATTGCGTCAATTAAAATTGGCGTTTGATTTTGGCTGCACTTTTTGCTGATTGATTCAAAATCTGATGGCAAGTTAAAATCAAGGTCATTTGTTGCGACATACAAAAAATAAACTCTCAACAAATCTTTTGCAAACAAAAAGGCATCTTCAAAATTTTCGCCAGAGGTTGAGATGTCTAAGTCTGGAAAATAAACTTTTGTTTGATTGTCATCCTGATAAAAAATTGCTGGATATATAAACTGCTGCATAACATTCTCCATTATCATTTTATCATTATTTTTAACTTTTGCCAAACAAATTGCATAAAAAAACAGGCTTTCGCCTGCAATTTTGATAAATTATAAACTTCTGCCGCCTATCTCTTTAACTTTTTTATTTTCAAAAGAAACATCTTTTGTTCTTAATGCTTTCAAATTTGCACAAACAGGATCGCAAACATATCCATAAACTGTTGTCCTATTTTTAATTACTGGCATTTCAACCTCCTTACTAACAGCCTTAATATATCACAAAAATTTTAAAATGTAAATAGTTTTTTAAAAATTTTTTAATATATTTTTTCACCTTTATTTTAAAGCATTATCACATTTTATCAGGCACTTCGATTGCCAAAATATCGCACGCTTCTTCGATAAATTTCAACACGATTTTAAGCAAAGTTAAATGCGCACTTTGAAGGCTTTTGTCTTGTTCTGACAAAATGTGGCAAGAATTGTAAAAACTTGAAAACGCACTTGCAAGATCATACAAACTTCCGCAAAGATCGTTTAGACTTTTGTTTTCAAAACATATGCGATAAGACGAGGCCAAACGGTTTAGCGAGATAAGCATTTCTTTATGCTGCGACGAGAAACTATAATTCTCTTCAAACTTTGGTGCTTTTGATAAAATTGATTTAATCCTGCATGCTGTGTATTGAATATACGGCCCTGTTTTGCCATCAAACGACAGCACTCTGTCAACATCAAAGTTATAGTCTTTTTCAACGCTGTTGGATAGGTCGGCAAACTTTAATGCGGCATTGCCAATCTTGCGTTTTAAATCATCATCATGCTCAGTGCCGTTTTCAACAAGTTTTTGTTCGGCTTTTTCGTAAAGCATATTCAAAAGGTCGCTTAACTGCATATTGCCGCCGTCACGAGTTTTAAGCGCCTTGCCATCCTTGCCGTTTATCGTGCCAAAGCCTGTGTGCAACAAAAGTTGCTCTTGCGGCGAAATGCCCGACTTTTTGCACGCCCTGAAAATTTGAATAAACCTTTGATTTTGCCTTGCATCGGTGAAATAATGAATGATGTCAGGATGATAGAACTTGTTTCTATAATATATCGTTGCAATGTCGCTGGTTTCATATTTATCGCCGCCATTTGACTTTTTAAGCATCAGCGGCGGCATTGGATTTTCATATCTCTGCACTTCATCAGGCGACTTTTTTGGAATTGGAATTTGTTCGCCTTCTTCGGCAACATCCACCACAAGCGCGCCTTCGCTTATGCGAGAAAGTTTTTTCTCTTCAAAAATTTTCAATATGGTTGAAACATATTCGCTTGCATTGCTTTCGCCGTTCCATAAATCAAAATCCACATTCAAAAGCTTACAAACTTTTTTTATTTCTGCAACCGACACGTCACGCAGCCTTTTCCAAAAATCATAATAAGGTTGCTGCTTTTGCTGGAAAAATAGTGTGATCTGCTCTGCGCGCTGCTTAAACTTTTCATCTTGCGTTTTAAGTTGGCTCGCCTGCGGATATGCTGTGTTCATCACTTCGATGGTAAGCTGCTTTTTGCCAGAGTAATAATCGTCAAACACGCCTTGCTTTTCAAGCATAGCCATGATAAGCCCCATAGGCATGCCCCAATCACCGAGAAAAATGTCGCTTACAGTTTCAAAACCAAGTTTTCGGTAAAGCCTTTTAAAAGCTTCGCCAATGTTAAACGAACGCATATGCCCAATATGCATAGCCTTGCCAATGTTTGGCCCACCATAGTCTAAAAAGATTTTTTTGCCGTCTCCTAAATTGAATTGTTGAGAAAGCAAAACCTGCGACATGTGCTTTAACCCTTGGTTTGTAAGGGTTATGTTTATAAACGCAGGACGCGCCACCGAAAATGTAAAAAACTGATTTTGAGGGATTGCTTCAACAATTTGGCATGCTAAATCATATGGATTTTTGCCAAGTTTTTTGGCAACAGCAAAGCATGAGTTGCATTGAAAATCGCATAAATTTGGCATCGCAGAAAAAGATACGCAAAAGTTTTCATCAATATTTTGCGTTTTTGCCGCTTCGCATAAAAGTTTTTGAATTTCATCCCTAATCAAATTTCAACTCTTCCTTCCATCGCCTTTGAAAGTGTGATTTCATCGGCGTATTCTAAATCGCTGCCAGTGGATATCCCCTGTGCCAGCCTTGTAACTTTAATGCCCATGGGTTTTAATATTTTTGCCACATACATAGCAGTGGCATCGCCTTCAACATCGGGTGGCGTTGCCATTATAACTTCCTCAGTGCCAAGCTGATTGATGCGTTGTAAAAGCTGCTTGATGTGGATGTCGTTTGGGCCTTTGTTTTCAAGCGGACTGATAAGCCCAAAAAGAACATGGTAAACGCCATCAAAACTTTTTATCTTTTCGATGGAAAGAATATCTTTTGGCTCTTTAACCACGCAAATGGTTTTTCCGCTACGGCTTTGGCATATGTCGCAAACAGGTTTGTCGGTGTAATTTCCGCACTTTTGGCAAAGCCCAATTTTTTGCTTGACATCTTTTATCGCGTCGGCAAAATTATCGGCGCGCTCGCTGCTGCCTTCAATAATTGAGTAGGCATAGCGCTGAGCGGTTTTGTATCCAACGCCCGGCAAGCTGCGAAAATACTCTATCAGCCTTTCAATAGGTTCGTCAAACTTAGCCATTTTTTACATCCCTGGAATTTGAGGAATTGTTTGCTTTTCCTCTATATCAATTTTTGCCATAACATCATTGAATGCAGATACAATCAAATCTTCCAGCATTTCAACATCATCTGGATCGACAACTTCTTTTTTAATTTTTATTTGTTTAAGCGTTTTGTCGCCAAGCATGGTGATTTCAACCATTCCGCCGCCAACTACGCTGGAAAACTCTTTCGCGTCAAGCTCTGCCCTTGCCCTTTGCATTTCTTGCTGCATTTTTTGTGCTTGGCGCATGAGTTGTTGCATGTTGCCTCCGCCAAATCCGCCAAATCCGTATGCCATATTATCCTCCTAATTTAAAATTTCAAATTTTTTGCCAAACATTTTTTGCAGCAGTGCCTTGTCTTCATCTGCTGCGGTTGGTTTAAGCACTTTTTGCATTATTTTAACATCAAGTTCCGCGCCCTGCCAACTGAGCGCACGCTGTATTTCGCGCTTGCCGTCTTCAAGCAATGCAAACACTGTGTTGTCGGGAGTTGTGATTACAAGCGCGCCGTCAGTTATCTCAACTTCGGTTATATCGCCGCAAGCCACATGCATAGCCACATGGTTGTGCTCTTTCAAAAACAACACCACCTTTCCCCACACGTCTTTTGCGCTGCCCTGCATAGGCTTTTTAATTGTCAGTTTTTTTTTGCGTCTTCGCCATTGATGCATGAAATTGCCACACTTTCAATCAACAGCCTTGTTGAAAGAGTGTAGCGCAACTGATTTTCACAAGCAGCAAAATTTTGCATGTATAAAATAAGTTGCCCATCAGTTGCCTTATCCGCTTGTTGCATATATTTTTGCAGAACATCGCCGGCAAAATTTAAAATTTCTTGTGGATTTTCACATGTTTTGCAAACAAGCAAATCTCTGGCATGCTTTGCAAGGTCTTTAACAAAAACCGCAAGATTTTTGCCCATGCGATCAATTTTATTCACAAGCGACAGCACCCCGCCAATATCCTTATCAATAATTTTGTCAAACATTTCAATCATAAGGTCATGATCGGTTGTGCCAAGCACTTTAAGCACATCTTCTTTTGTTATATTCCCGCCCGCATAAGCATTTATGCTGTCAGCGATTGAAAGGGTGTCTCGCACACTGCCTTCGCCGCTTGCGGCGATCATCTTAACTGCCTCTGGCTGCGCGTTGATGCCTTCACTTTCAAAAACATGATCAAGCACTTTGCATAGATCGTCGGTTGAAAGCAACCTAAAATCAAACCTTGAGCACCTTGAAAGAATGGTGGCAGGAAGCTTTTGCACTTCGGTGGTTGCCAAAATAAAAATCACATACTTTGGCGGCTCTTCAAGTGTTTTTAAAAGCGCGTTGAATGCGCTGTCTGAAAGCATATGCACTTCGTCGATGATGTAAACTTTATATTTCGCACCGATAGGTGCAAACTTAACTTTTTCTCTTAGCTCGCGAATATCATCCACGCGGTTGTTTGAAGCTGCATCTATTTCAATAACATTGATGTCGTTTTCAGCGCTCAGCCTTTTGCACACTTCACACTCGCCACATGGTGAGCCAGTTGTGTTGTTGATGCAATTCACAGCCTTGGCAAATATTTTTGCAACGCTGGTTTTGCCAGTTCCGCGTGAGCCTGTAAAAAGATAGGCATGCGAAATTTTGCCAGCCAAAATTTGGTTGGCAAGCGTTTTTGTGATGTGCTGCTGCCCAACAACTTCTTCAAAAGTTTTTGGCCTGTATTTGCGATACAGCGCCAGATGAGTGTTTTCCATGGCCATATTATACAATTTTTCCTTTTGTTTGTCCAGTGTCACTTTATATTGTTTGCAATGTTTAAAAACGCATCGACATTCAGCGAAAGCCCGCCGATCAACCCGCCGTCGATTCCTGTGGCGTTAAGCAGAGGTGAATAATTTTTTTCGTTGATGCTTCCGCCGTAAAGCACTTGAATGTCGCGGCTAGCTTTTTCAGAAAAGTTTTCTAAAACCACCTTTCTTATAACTTTTGCTGCGTTTTCAACATCTTTAACCGATGCGTTGTTGCCTGTTCCAATAGCCCAAACAGGTTCATAGGCGATGATCACACTTTCAAGTTCGTTTTCATAAAGCCCGCGCAAATCTTCTTCAAGCTGCTTGCGAATGACTTCATATGTGCGCTCGGTGTTTCTATCCGCCAAGCTTTCACCAACACACACGATGCATTTTAAGCCATTTTTAAGCGCGGTTTTAATTTTTTTGTTTACAAGCCTATCGCTTTCCTTGAACTTAATTCTTCTGTCGCTGTGCCCTATCAAAACATATTCAACGCCGCATGCTTTAAGCATTTTGGCGCTAACTTCACCTGTAAACGCACCTTGCTCTTCATCGCTGACATTTTGCGCGCCAATTTTAACTGGGCTTGAATCTGTTAAAAACTTTGCAAGCGGAATGCTTACATATGATGGACAGATTACAACATCCGCCCTTACGCCAGTAAACTGCGCAGCAAACTTGGTGAAATATTGCTTAACTTGATCTGGCTGTTCGTTCATTTTAAAGTTTGCAACAATCAATTTTTTCATATATATTTCTCCTGAATAACTTCGATACCCGGAAGTTCTGCTCCTTCAAGCAATTTTAGTGTAGCGCCGCCACCTGTTGAAACATGGTTGATCAAATTTAAGCAACGCGCTTGTTTAACCGCGCTCACGCTATCCCCGCCACCAACAATTGAATAGGCATTGCTGTGCCCAATGGCTTTGGCGATTTCAAAAGTGCCTTTTTTAAATTTGTCATCTTCATACTTGCCAAGCGGCCCATTCCAAATCACTTGTTTTGCCTCGTCAATCTCTTTTTCAAACATCTTTATTGTTTTTGGGCCAATGTCACTGCCAACCATTTCACCTGATAGCGTTTCGGTTACAAATGTTCGCTGCTTCTTGTCTGCGTAATCATACGCAACATGATCAACTGGAAGCAACAACTTTTTACCAGCGGCCTGCGCCTGATTTAAAATTTCTTCGGCTGTTTTAACGCTTTCCATGCTTGAAAAACTTCTACCGATTGTCTGCCCGCGCGCCATCATAAATGAATATGCCATTGCTCCGCCTATAAGCACGCTGTCGGCAGTTTTTAAGATGTTTAAAATTGCATCTATTTTATCTTCCACCTTAGCGCCGCCAAAGATTGCCACAAACGGGCTTTTTGGATTTTCTAACGCGTTGGTTATGATGTTTATTTCATTTTCAACTAAAAAGCCAATCGCATTTGGCAAAAGCCTTGCCACGCCATAAGTTGAAGCATGCTTTCTGTGGGCAACACCAAAAGCATCGTTTACATATATGTCAGCAAGCGAAGCAAGTTGCTTTGCAAAGTTTGGATCATTTTCGGTTTCTTCTTTATAAAACCTTACATTTTCAAGCAAAAGAATAGAGCCGTTTGAAAGGCTGTCGACTTGCAGTTTAACTTCATCGCCCACAACTTTATGCGCAAACTGCACTTTGCCTGGGAAATATTTCATAAGCATAAGCGAGATTGGCCAAAGTGACAGCCTAAAATCAAAGCCCTTAGGCCTGCCCAAATGTGAACAAATGATGACCTTTGCGCCACGCTCCACCAAAAATCTTATGGTTGGAAGTTCGTTTACAAGCCTTGTTGTGTCGGTAAATCTGCCAACCTTATTCATAGGAAGGTTAAAATCTGCTCTTAGCAAAATTTTTTTGCCTTCAATGTTAACTAAATCTCTTATGCTTCTTTTCATAAAGCCCCCTATAAGTAATATACACTTTTTTTATTGGTTTTCAAAATGATTGACAAGGCTTTGAAACAATTTCAAACTTTCGTCAATATTCGTTTGCAGTGCAAATTTTTGCCTTTCTTTGACTGGTGCATGAAGCTTTGCCGCATATGCCAAAAAATGTTTGCGAAGCATAAGCACCAAAAGCCGCTCTGGATATATTTGCCTTAAAATTTCAACATGTTTAGAAATCGCTTGAATTTTGTCTATATCTCCGCTGCGATTTTTAAGCTGACTAAAAATCCATGGGCTGCCAATCGCGCCCCTGCCAATCATAACGCCGTCAACGCCTGTTGCCAGCATGCCCGCACAGGTTTGCGCGTCGGTTACATCTCCATTGCCAAAAACAGGAATTTTAACACTGGCTTTTGCCAAGGCAATCGCATCAAGATCCGCCCTGCCGCTATACATCTGCTTGGCTGTTCTGCCGTGAACAGTGACAAAATCCGCGCCGCTATCTTCACACATTTTTACAATTTCAACAATATTATTCTCGTCAAAACCTAATCTAACTTTAACTGAAAGCGATTTGTTTTGAACTTTGCGCCTGCACTCGCTGATAATTTTGCTTGCCAGTGGCAAATTTTTAAGAAGCGCCGAGCCTTCGCCGTTTTTAACAATTTTTGGTGCTGGACAACCCATGTTGATATCTATGCCATCAAAGCATTTAAACAGCGGGTTTTCACATGCCTGCGCCATTGCGTCAGCATCCTTGCCAAATATCTGGGCTATGCATGTTTTTTCGCCAGACGCTCTAAACGCCAGCGCCTTTGTTTTTTCACTATCATATTTAATTGCCTGTGCAGAAAGCATTTCGGTGAAGGTTACATCTGCACCAAAATCTGCACACACTTCTCTAAAACCTGCGTCGCTATACCCCGCCATAGGAGCAAGCAAAAACTTGTTTTGCATAGCCATATTTTAGCAAAAAAACCGTCGCCAAACAAACGATTAAAGCGACTGATTTGTATTATTTGTTTTTGCCTTGGCTTTGCCAAACACTCCGCATATTATTTCTGATAAAATTGGATAGGTTAAAAGCGCATAAACCGTGCCACCAACCGCTATATTGAAAACAATCTGCATCAGGTTTGACATGGCAAGCCTGCTTGTAAAGAGTGAAAGTGAAAGCGCCATAGCAAACGAAGCAAGCAGTGGAAGCGCCATATCAAAAAACGCCATAGAAATTTTGCGTCTGTTTTTGATGATTGCCATAACACACACAGTTGCGCTGAGTGCAATGTTTCCAACAACCACACCAAAGATGTTTATGCTCTCTATTCCGCACAACACATACACGCACACAACTTTCAACAAGCCGCCAACGGCATACGCCGTCAAACAAAACCCAAATTTTCCCTTTGCCTGCAAAAGCGCGATGTAAAACTGCATAAGCGCCGACACGATCACCGAAGCAGCACCAAAACATGTCAATCGCACTGCATAATCTAGCATCTGCGGGCTGAGCGAGCTGTAAAACAGTTGATAAAGCGGCTTGCATATGCAGCATATCCCACTGACCAGTGGAAGCAACACAAACCACATGATTTTTAATGTTTTTGCAATGGTTTGATGCCTTTGTTCGTCAAACTGCGCCTGCATATATGAAACCGCTGGCAGCATCGCCGCGCAAATTGATGTGGAGATTATAAGCGGAAAGTTTAAAATCGCACCCACAACCCCGGTTTGCAGCCCAAAAAGAGCGGTTGCAGTTTGCGCCGAAAAGCCTGCCGCAACAAGCCGCGACACAACAATAAAACTGTCAAGCGCTGACACAAACGGAAGCACTGCTGCGCCGAAGGAAAGCGGCACACATGATTTAAGCAGCACCGCTGAAAAACTTTTTGATTTTTCACTTGGCAATTTAACCTTAATTTTCAAACAAACATACAAAAACACCAGTGCAACAATCTCACCCGTAGCAATCCCCAAAAACGCCCCAAAAACGCCCGCTTGGATGCCGCGCTTGCCAAGAATAAAGCTAAAACAAAGCCCCAGCGCAAATTTAAAAATCTGTTCTAACACTTGGCTCATGGCTGTTGGAAACATGTTTTCATAGCCTTGAAAAAATCCCCTGAAAGCAGCAATCATCCCACCAAGCGGAATTATTAAAGCCATAAGAAGATAGGCGCTGCAACCGCTTGAAGCGCCTTGCAACATTGATATCGGCCTGCAAAATGCACAAAGAATCCCTCCGCCCAATGCACCAAATATAAAGCTGTAAAGCACTGCCGTCTTTAACAAACTTTTAATTTTTTGATAATCTCCTATGGCGCGCGCCTGAGAAACATGCTTTGAAAGCGCAGTTGCAACTCCGCCGCTGGTTAGAATCAAAACAAAAGAATACATTGACATAACCATTTGAAACACGCCAATGCCTTCTATCCCCAAGATTGATGTAAGCGGCAACCTGAAAAATGCGCCAAGAAGTTTGCATATAAGAGCGCTTGCAATCAGCACCAAACTTCCCTTTCCTATGCTTTTATTCATAAAAAATAGTGTGCGCTTATTAAAAAAAGTTATGCCTAAGGTATTTACAAAACAAAAAAACTGTGTTATAATCTAGCCAAATAAAGGAGGAACTATGGCAGCACAACCATTGGATACGACATTTATTACAAATACAAACTCATTGACAAAGAAAGAGTTAATTCAAGTCACCATGGGTATCATGCGCTCGGCATACTTTGACGAATTCCCAGAAGGCGCTATGAGAGAATGGCTTGATTTGCAACGCAATTATAACTTCTATGGAACAGAAAACTATCAATTAGAGCAAAAATGCAGAACATTTTTAAATTTGTTCCTTAACAATTTTGATATTGTTAAAGAATATCCATGTTTTAAAGAGTTTAAAACCTATCTTCCAAACAAAGAAGCAAGGCACACCTACATCTCTTCAAAAGAACAGACAACTGTTTTTGATTTAGAAAAACTTATTGATTCAACAATCGAAGCAAGTGGTTCACTTTACAATTTTAAACCGCTTGACCAAATCAATGCTGCCGTGCCTGCACCAGCTGTGAAAGATGGTTTAACATCACAAATAAATGTAATCAATCAAAACATTGTTTTCAGCAGATAAAATCAAATTAAAAAAATGAAGCCGTTTGGCTTCATTTTTTTGTTTATCTTGACAGCTCGTTCATCTCCATCCTAAGCTTTGGAGAAATTGTCACTTCGGATGTCATGGTTTTGCTTTTTTCAACGCATTCTTCCAGTTTTTTGTCTTCCAGGCTTAGCAGCGAGGTTCTAAACACGCCCGGTTCGCTTGTGCTTAATTTTGCAGCAGCATTTACGCTTGCCATCCCAACTGGCGGCGCTATCACAGGCGGCTTTGACAGATTAACTTTTTCTGGCCCTGTCAACTTGGTTTTGAAAGGTTTTTTCTCTTTCGCCGCCGCACCAGCTTTTTGTTTGAAATATGGCTCACGCGGCTTGACTTGATATTTTGTTTTTGGAATGATGATAACTGGCTTGCTTGGACTAAACTTTTTTGCCCCACCGCTGCTGGCTGCTGGTTTTTCCGACTTAAATGGCTTTGGTGCTTGTGCTTCATCAAGTTTTTGTGAAACAATGTCAAATCTTTTAATCGGTTTTGTAAAAATTTGCGAAACTTTAACAAAATCTGGGTTCTCTTTTGTTAAAGCATTAAACCCGCCGTGCTTTATGATAATCTTGTCAAGTTTTATCCTTAGTTTTGAAAACACGCCGCTTTTGTTTTCTTCGGCAAGTTTTTGATTCATGATTGGCTTAAATTCTTCGGCAACTTTTTGTGCCTGCTCTCCGCCTTCTTCAAGCATTCTTAGCAGCTCTTTAATGTAAAACTCTGATTGAATTTCAACAACATATTCTCGCTCTGCGTGCTTTTCTGCTCGTGCTTGACAAAGTGCGTCAATCTGCTGAGAGTATTCATCTTCAAAATCTTCAATGTCGTTTAAAAGATTGAATGCGGTTTTAACTCGCATTTTAAACTCTTGATTATATTCGCTGATGTATTGCGCAACAAAAGTTGTCAATTCATCGCCATCAAGCCTTTCAATCAAATATAAATTTGCTATGCCCTGATTGTTTTCACCCTGCCAATATTTGACCATAAAGTTTAAGCCAACATACTTAAACTCGCTTATTGCAACATATTTTTCTTCTGTGACTTCGGTGATAAGTTTTCTAACCTTTATTAAAGCTTTTTTTACATCTGCATCTATGTTGTATTTCCCTTCGGCATTAAAATCACCAAGCAGTTTGTTGAAATAAATTTCGTCAATTTGATGCAGCCGATAATAGTCGATCAGCGAAGGATTTTCCAAAACTTCGCCGCTTCCATGAACCTTTAAAAACACCTTTTGCACTCTTGTGTCAGCCATGTTTCACCTATGGCTATTATACAATAATTTTGCAGTAAATGCAAGAATATAGTTTTACTATTTTTTTATAAATGTTTGGCAATACACTTTGTTGCGAGTTTGATTTATCGTGATTCCGTTTGCCTCGCACACACCATCTTTGTTAAGCAAACATGCCGCGCTGCATTTGATTGTAAGCGCTTTGCAATCTCTTTGTGGTGCAAAGTTCGGCGTGCCTTCAAACATACTTTGCTTAACAACAATTTTTGATTCATCCTTTTGATAGGTTTTGCATGTTGTTGTTTTTGAAACCACCAAGCCTTTGGCTGTGCATGTGTGACGATCATTAAATTTACAATCCAGTTTACGACACCTTAAATCCATTGTTTTCTCCTTTGAATAGTTTTAACATTTTGTTTGACTTTTAACCATTTTATAGGTAAACTTTTAAATAAGAGGTAAAAAAAATGAAAGTTTTGCTATTAAAAGATGTTAAAGGTTGCGGCAAAAAAGGCGAAATAAAAGAGGTTGCAAACGGCTATGGCCAAAATTTTTTGCTTAAAAATGGTTTCGCTCGCCTTGCTGACAACAGCGCGCTGTCTATAAATAATCAGCGCATTTCGGCTGAGCAATATCACGCTGAGCAAGCTTTGCAAGCTGCCAAGGCCGATAAACAAAAGTTGGATAAGTTGACGCTTACATTTGAAATTAAATGTGGCGAAAACGGCAAAAGTTTTGGCTCAGTCACCAGCAAAGAGATAAGCGAAAAACTTGCAGGTCTCGGCTTTCAAATAGATAAGAAAAAAATCGACTGCCCTAGCATTAAAGAAGTTGGCTCTTACAATATAAGCATAAAACTTCACCCGCAAGTTTCGGCAAAAATTGCTGTCACGGTGGTTGGCGCATAGGAGACGGAATGAAAGCACTAATTTTTTCTATGACATGTGGTGAAGGCCACAACATGATGGCAAACTCTCTTGCCCAAGCTTTCATAAGTCAAGGAGTGGAAACAAAAATTGTTCAAACTTTTGGCTACAACCAAAAACGAGTTGAAAGAGAAAACAAAATGTTTCTTTGGGCTTGCAGCCACATACCAAAAATTTACGACTTTGTTTGGACTAGGCTTGTGCATAAAAAGGTTGATGCAAACAAACTGGCAGGTTTTGTAAAGGATTGTTTGCCATATTTTCAACAACAAATTGACGAATTTAAACCCGACATAATCATGACAACTCATCTTTACGCAAGCGGCGTTGTTTCATATATGCGAAAGCACAATTTGCTTGCAAAAGATATTGTCACAGGCAGCATTTTGCAAGATTTTTGTCTTGCGCCATACTGGGGATATTCAATTTACATGGATTACATTTTCCAGCCATATGACAACACAACACAAGATCTTTTAAATCTAGGCTTTAAACAAAGCCAAATAATAACCACCGGTCTGCCTATCCGAGAACAATTCTATCAGCCATATAATAAAAGCCAAGTTCGCAAAAAACTAAACCTGCCCAACAGTTTTTTGGTTTTAACAGTTGGCGGCGGAAATAACTTGGGCAACAATTTGAAACTTATCAAATCCATAACCAAGAAAAATTTAAAAGATGTGACAATTATAATAATTAACGGAAAAAATCAAAAAAATTACAAAAAAATTCAAAATTATGTTCAAAAAAATAAAATTAACAACATTATAAACATTGGATATTCTTCAAATATACATGAATATATGCAAGCAGCTGATGTGATTATTTCACGCGGCGGAAGCTCTTCACTAACCGAAGCCATATCAGTTCAAAAGCCACTTATCATCCGCGAAAAATTGATTTTAAATGAAAAAATAAATAAAAAATTGTTTATTGATAATGGCTGTGCTCTCGGCATAGAAAAATCATCGCAAGCCGCTGAAAAAATCGATATGCTAAAAAATGACACATCTTTATATAACAACATGCTTGAAAACATCAAAAAAATGCGTAAGATAAATTCTGCATATAACATCACAAAATTTTTAATTGACAAAGCAAAAAAATAAAACGGACTGGCGTCCGTTTTTTTATTCGCTCTCTTGCAGTTTTTGCGTTCTGTCTTGCAAAATTAGTGCATCAATAAAGATGTCAATATCGCCGTTCAGCACGCCTTCCAAATCATAGGATGAAACATTAACTCTATGGTCTGTAACTCTGCCTTGTGGATAGTTGTAAGTGCGCACTCTTTCGCTTCTGTCGCCCGTGCCAACTTGCGCGCGGCGGCTGTCTTTAAACTCCTTCTCTTTCTGCGACTGATAAAGTTCGTAAAGTTTACTTTGCAAAATGCGCATTGCTTTTTCACGGTTTTTAATTTGGCTGCGCTCGTCCTGACATGTAACCACAATTCCCGTTGGAATGTGAGTGAGCCTTATCGCGCTGTCGGTTTTGTTGATGTGTTGCCCACCAGCACCGCTTGCGCGATATGTATCCACTCTTAAATCGCTGTCCAAAATTTCAAAATCAACTTCTTCAACTTCTGGCAGAACTGCAACAGTGGCGGTTGAAGTGTGAATGCGCCCTTGAGATTCGGTTTCCGGCACACGCTGCACCCTATGCACACCCGCTTCATATTTAAGCCTGCTGTATGCGCCCTTGCCTTGAACGATGAACGTTACTTCTTTTATTCCACCAAGCTCGGTTTCATTGATGTCTGAAATTTCAATCTTCCAATGGTGCTTTTCTGCATAATATGTGTACATTCTTAAAAGCTCGGTGGCAAAAAGCGCACTCTCTTCTCCACCCGCCGCTGCACGAATTTCCATAATGATGTTGGCATCATCGTTCTCATCCTTTGGCAAAAGCAAAAACTTGATTTGCTCGCAAAGTTCTTCTATGGTTTTTTGCAGATTTTCACACTCTTCTTCAAACATATGCTTTAATTCGTGGTCGCGCTCGGCATCACGATCTTTTTCGCACTGTGCAAGATCATTAAGTGCCTTTTCAAGCTGCTGCGAAGCCAAAACAATCTCTTGCAGTGATGCATGCTCTTTTGCAAGCGCGCGCCACTTTTTGTTGTCAGCAATGACAGAAGGAGATGAAATTAAATTTGATAATTCATCACTTTTTTGCCTAATTTTTAATGTTTTTTGTAAAATTTCATTTGCGTTTGTCATATTTAGCCTTAACCACCCTAATAATTTTAGCATAATCTTTTTTTGTTGAGATGTCAACAAAACCCGCTTGGCTTAGCAATTTTTCAACATCTTTAAACTGCCCTTTGCCGATCTCCAAAAAAAGCCATCCGCCATTTTTGAGATGCATAGACGCTTGCTCGGCAATAATCCTGTAAAATTTCAGTCCGTCTTCGCCGCCGTCCAGCGCAAGAGTTGGATCAAAATTTTTAACTTCATCGTCAAGCCCAGATATATCCAGCGTTCGAATATACGGCGGGTTTGAAACTATGACATCAAACTTTCGCTTTTTAAGTTTGTTAAACATGTCACTTTCAATAAACTCAACTTTCGCATTATTTTTTTGTGCGTTCGCCGCAGCTGTTTGCAAAGCAGGTTTTGAAATGTCGCTTGCACAAATTTTTGCATTTGTAAATTTGGCAAGACTGATGGCAATCGCCCCGCTGCCCGTGCATAGATCCAAAATTTCAGCATTTTTGCTTTCTGCAACATGTTTTACGACTTCTTCCACCAAAATTTCTGTTTCCATTCTTGGTGCAAGCACTTTTTTGTTGACATCAAACCTAAGTCCGTAAAACTCCACAAACCCAAAAATCGCCGAAAGCGGCTTGCCAGCGGCGCGCATCGAACATGCCTTTAAAATTTCTTGCGCCTGCTTTTGAGTGAAAAATTTTACAAGCTTAGCCTCCGCCCTGTTTTTGTCAAGCACGGTTGCGATAATCCAATCCACATCACTTTTTTCAAACTTTTCTGCTTTTTCAAGCTGTGTTTGCATCTCAGCAAGCAAAGTTGAGCGAGCAACTTTATCTTCTTCCAACTGTTTTTCTCCTGAAAAGTATTTAACTTCGTTTAGCGCTATTCTTGCAATTTCGTCATGCGTTATGCTTGGCTTCATGCTTACAAAAAAATCGGTTATGATCGCAAGCGGTTTTAGACAGCGAAACTTATCAAAAATATAGCATATCTCAAACGCAAAGCCGATGCAGGCAATAAAAATTGCAAGGTTTATTAAAAAATTCCAGTGCGCGGCAATGCTTACACCCACACATGTTATCACAAACATCGCCAAAAGAAAAGTAAAAACAACCACATTCAGCGCGTTAAGACAAGAGTGATAATCTCTCTTACCCACCTTTTGCGTGCCGCCCTGCCTAAGCCTAACTTGATTGCATGCGCCATTAAATTTATATAAATCTTGCATGGCAGGAATAAACCGCAAAATTAAAAGCATTAAAATGAATATGAAAACTTTTACAAGCGCGATTAAAAAATTGCGCAATGCAAAATTCATACTCATGCCAATAAAAACAAATGAAAGTTTGGTTGGAACATAGCCAAAGGCAATAAGCGTTAAAACTAAACTTATCAACAGCAGCACCGAAATTATCACACTTTGCTTTTTTATGCTAAGTTTATCGGCAATTTTATCACTCAGCCCTTGGCTTTGCACTGGCTGTGAAGAAAGCTTTGTGCTATCCCAAAAGGCACACAAAAGTGCAATAATTGCACAAAAAAAGTAAGAAATTCCTCTAAAAAACGGAAAATTCCATAAAATTATTTTGTTTTTCGTGCGTCCGCTTCTCAATCTTTTTGCACCGCGCTCGTCAACAACCGCCAAAGCAAACCGCTTTTGATTTTGACAACGCACCCCGATAGAACACGGAAAGAAAAAATATTTCATGCCAAAATTATTGACAAAAATTCATGTTTTACACAACAAAAAAAACTCCCAATGGGAGTTTTTGTTTTAGTCAAGACCATATTTTTTCTTGAACTTATCAACTGTTCCGCTGGCGTCAACAATTTTCTTCTTACCAGTGAAGAATGGGTGGCATTTGTTGCAAATATCCACGCTTAATGTGTCGCCTTTAACAGTTGAACGAGTTTTAAAAGTGTTGCCACAAGCACATGTTACTGTGATTTCATGATAATCTGGATGAATGTTTTCTTTCATTTCACGCCTCCTTAGTCGCCTACAAATGGAAGAAGTGCCACATTTCTTGCACGCTTAATTGCAAGTGCAAGTTTTCTTTGGTGATGAGAGCAAACGCCTGTTTGCCTTCTTGGCAAAATCTTTCCTTTTTCGGTGATAAATTTTTTAAGTTTAGCAACATCTTTATAGTCTATTTCTTTTTCGCCAGCTACGCAAAACGCGCAAACTTTCTTTTTAGATTGTTTACGATATTTTTTTGCTGGTTTTTCTTCAACTTTAACTTCGCTCATTTTTTTCTCCTTTTAGAATGGAAGCGAGTCATCATCAATAGGTTCAAGATCAGCAACCGGTTTTGCTGGCTGTGATTTTGCAGCCACAGGTGCATCTCCATCCTCTCTTTGTCTCGTTCCAACAAATTCAACATTGTCTGCAACAACTTCTGTTACATATCTTCTTGTTCCATCCTGTGCTTCATATGATGATGTTTGAATTCTTCCTTCAACCGCACATTTAGAACCTTTTTTCAAATATTTATGGCAATTTTCTGCCTGCCCACGCCATACAACAATATTGATGAAGTCGGCATCTCTTTCGCCTTCGGCATTTTGAAATCTTCTTTGCACAGCGATTGTAAATCTGCAAACCGAAACTCCGCCGTTTGTGGTTGCAAGTTCAGGATCTTTTGAAAGATTTCCAATTAAAATAACTTTGTTCATAACTTTCTCCTATTCGTGTTAGATTCTAACAAATTGATGACGCATAATGCCGTCGGTGATGTTCATAAGTTTGCTTATTGGGTCAACTTCTGCTGCTGGAATTTGCGCTTTGATGAGAACATAGAAACCTTCATTTTTAAAGTTGATTGGATATGCAAGTTTTTTCATACCCCACTTTTCTACGCCTTCAACATTTCCGCCTTTTGACGAAATAAGAGATTTAAATTTTTCAATAATTTGCTCTCTTTTTTCTTCGCTAGCGTCAGGTGCAATAATAAAAAGCAACTCATATTTAGGCATAATCATTTCCTCCTTTTGGACAAATTTGGCTCAACTCCATAGGCTGAGCAAGGATTTTTTTATCGACTGGCATAGTATAACACAAAAATTTTGAACATGCAAGCAAAAGTTTTTAGAAAAATAAAAAAAGTGGTTTTATCCACTTTTTAGTCTTCTAAACACCAATCCCCCATGACAGAAAATAAGTATTTTTATTTTTAATTTTGAGTATTTTTGTCGGCGAAATGGCATTGCGAGAGAGCATTGTGCCTTTTTAAAATCCTGGAGTCAAATTTTCATGAGGCAAAGGCTGCGCCTGTTCATGAAAATTTGCGAACACCTATTCAGCGCCAGGCGAGTCCAGAGGCGAACCCAGCGGGACGGAAAGAGGCTCGTGGGAGAAAACGGCGAGCCGCTGTTAGGCGCAGCCGTGCCAGCGAGTGCGAGTTGGTGTCCCCCGCGTTATTTCCCGCAGCAGTTTTTATACTTCTTACCGCTGCCGCAAGGACAAGGCTGATTTCTGCCAACCTTAGGCAAATCATTTACCACGGTTTTTTGCACGAATGGTTTTTCGTCTTTTGTTTTTTCCTGCACAGGCTGCTCTTTTCTTGCAATCGGCGTGAAAGTTGGCTTTTTAACCGGCTTTCTTTCGCCCTCAACCTGAAAATGGCTTACAAGCAAAATTTGGCAAGTGGTTTTTCTGATTTTTTCAATCATATCTTCAAAAAGCTCAAAGCCTTCTTTTTTGTATGCCAAAACTGGGTCTTGATTGCCATAGCTGCGCGACATCATTTCATTTTTCATGATTTGCATGTCATCGATGTGATTCATCCAATGCGCATCAACAACTTTAAGCATAACAAATCTTTCAATGTTTTCAAAGTTGATGTTAAGCTCTTTGGCTTCTTCTTCGCGCTGAGCGTAACGCTTGTAAATAAGTTGCAAAATCTTTTCTTCAACATCCGCGGCATCGCAATCTTCAACAAATTTTTCATCAACAATATTGCTGCCCTTTTCAAACCAACCGCGCTCTAACTCGGCGTTGATTGGTGCAAGATCCCATTCAAAATATGGCTTATCATCATCTATGGTTTCTTGCACAATATTGTGAATCAACCCTGGAAACATGCCCAAAATTTGCTCGTGCATTGGCAAGCCATCAAGCACCTTGTTGCGCTCTTCATAAATAATCTTTCTTTGAGCGTTCATCACGTCGTCAAATTGCAAAACCGTTTTTCTGGTTGAAAAGTTTTGAATTTCAATCTTCTTTTGTGCCGCCGAAATTTGCTTTGTTAAAATTTTAAGCTGAATTGGCGTTGACTCGTCAATTTTGAAAACCTGAGCAATTTTTTTCAATCTTTCTCCGCCAAAGCGCTTTAACAAATCGTCTTCAAGCGACAAGAAAAACACGCTTGAACCTGGGTCGCCCTGCCTTGCCGCACGGCCGCGCAACTGATTGTCAATTCTTCTTGACTCGTGCCTTTCTGTGCCAACAATGTGCAAGCCGCCAAGCTTGATTACTTCTTGTTTTTCGGCATCGGTTTGCTTTTTAAATTCGGTGTAAAGCTGGTTGAACCTTTCGCGAGCTTTGTTTAACTCGTCGTCGTCGACATAGTTGAATGCAGTGGCATAAGAAATCTGTTCATCGGTGAATTTTTCGTCCTGCATTTTCTTTTTTGCCATAAATTCTGGGTTTCCGCCAAGCAGAATGTCTGTTCCTCTGCCCGCCATGTTGGTTGCGATTGTGACAGCGCCTTTTCTGCCCGCCTGTGCAACGATTGCGCTTTCCTGTTCGTGATTTTTTGCGTTAAGCACAACATGCTTCACCTTTGCATTTTTAAGCGCTTTTGAAAGCTCTTCTGATTTGTCAATCGTAATTGTGCCAACAAGCACTGGCTGGCCAGCTTCGTTGCAACGTTTGATTTCTTCAACAATCGCAATTATCTTGCCCCTGTTTGTGGTGTATACAATGTCAGACTCATCTCTGCGCTTGTTTGGAAGGTTTGGTGGAATGGTTACAACATCCAAGCTGTAAATTGTTCTAAACTCGCCTTCTTCTGTTTTAGCCGTTCCTGTCATGCCTGAAAGCTTTTTGTAAAGCCTGAAAAAGTTTTGGAAAGTGATTGTTGCAAGCGTTTTGTTTTCATCCTTAATCTCAACATTTTCTTTGGCTTCAATCGCTTGGTGCAGACCGTCATTAAATCTTCTGCCCGGCATCAACCTTCCAGTAAACTCGTCGACGATTATAACTTCGCCATCTTTAACGATGTAGTTATCATCGCGGAACATGATGAAATTGGCTTTTAAAGCGTTGTTGATGTAGTGGTTGAGCTCTAAGTTTTCAATATCCGACAGATTTTCAACACCAAAAAAGCGCTCGGCTTTTTTAATGCCGCTTTCGGTCATGTTTATCTGCTTGGTTTTGATGTCGATTTCAACATCGGCGTCTTTTTTTAAGCTTTTTGCAAATTTTTGCGCGTTGATGTAGTTGTCGCTGGATTTGCCGCCGCGCCCGCTGATGATAAGTGGCGTTCTTGCTTCGTCGATTAAAATTGAATCCACTTCGTCGACAATCGCAAAGTTTTGCCCGCGCTGCATGCGCGATTGTTTTGTAACCGCCATATTATCACGAAGATAATCAAAGCCAAGTTCGTTGTTTGTGCAGTAGGTTATGTCGCAATTATATGCGGCGCGTTTTTTATCTTCTGGCATGTTTGCCACAATAACGCCAACGCTTAGCCCTAAAAATTTGTAAACCTTGCCCATCCATTCGGCGTCACGCTTAGCAAGATATTCATTGACAGTTACAACATGCACGCCCTCGCCTGCAAGTGCATTTAAATAGGCAGGAAGAGTTGCAACAAGCGTTTTGCCTTCACCGGTAGCCATTTCGGCAATTCTGCCTTGGTGCAGTGCGATTCCACCCAAAATCTGCACATAGAAATGGCGCATGTTAAGCACCCTTGCCGATGCTTCTCTTGCAACGGCAAAGGCATCTGGCAAAATATCATCCAGCGTTTCGCCGTTTGCCAATCTTTGTTTTAAAACTTGTGTTTGAGATTGCAACTGTTCGTCAGTCATCTGCAAGCATTTATCTTCCAGTGCAACAACTTTATCTGCAATTTTTTTAAGTTTTTTAATCTGTGATTTGTTCTCGTTTCCAAAAATACCCATTATAAAACTCCTGATATATTAAGTTTACTAAAATTTTAAATTTAGTCAAGCATATTAAATGACTAGTTTTGTCTATATGTTAAATCGACAATTATCCTTATAAATGTTGACTTTTATCTAATTTTTAATTATAATAAACCTTAGGAAAAAGGAGATCGCTATGGCAAGTACAGGCAAAGAAGTAAAAGAAGTTGATAAGGACATAGATAAGGCTAAAGAAGCCAGCAAAAAATTATATGACAAGCTTATTCGCAAACATGGTGTAGAGGCCATGTTTGATGAAGACGGCAACACATACTATAAAATCGGCGACGAAGAATATCGCGACAGCAACGCAGATTTAATAAAAGAAGTTTTAGACGACTTGGATATTAGCGATGTGGAATTATCTGTGCAACCAGACGGCGATGTTAAGCATATGAAACTTGCAAGCGTGTCAAGCAGCGGCAGATCTTTTAGCGGCGTGTATGTTGACATGGACAGCGACGAAATAGAAAGTTATGCTAAAAAAATAAAAGAAGATGCCGACGCAGCTTTAAAAGCTGACCCATCTTCTGCGCCAGTAGTTGTTCCTAGCGCTGAAAAAGGCGCTGCCATTTATTATGATCCTGACAGAACCGACGGCAGACCTTTTTATGTTAAAATATCTGACACGCAACGCCAATATTATTCTCTAGGAGCACTAACCCATTATTATCCATGGTTTGAAACCAACCCACCTGTTGTAAAACGCGAAACAGGTGATTATTACATGCTCACACTTAATAAAGAGCCAGAAGACGGCTTGCCTGCATCCTATGAATATGTTAAAGTCGACTCTGACGAGATTAAACAGTCTTTTGATGTAGACATAGCTCCATCAGCAGTGCCAAGCGTTCCTTCTGCTATTGACGAAACAAAACTTAGTGTAAATGTAAACGACCGCGGTGAGCTGAGATATAAATACGGCAGAATAACAAGAAACATGACCGCAGGCGATTTAGAAGGCCCATCTTTCAGGTTTGGAACACAACAACTTGATTCTCTTGTGCTTTCCAAAATCGACCCAACAGGTGAAGACAAAACAATCCACTACTACTTGTGGAATGGAAAAGAATATGCAAAAGCTGACGCAGAGACATCGCGTTTAATCACAAGCGCGCGTTTTCTTCCACCTTTGGGCGAGATTCCTTCGCAGCCTGTGCATGTTAAACTTAACAAGAAAAACGGCAACCCTACTTTTGTAGATTCCAACGGCAAAACTATCAAAGATGTGGCAGCTTGCTTTGCATCAGGCAAAGTTCCAGAGCCTGTTGTTACAAGAAATATCAACGGTCTTGATTATTATTTTGTGCTTGGCGGCTTGTCATATCGCCCAGCAACAGCAAGTGAATGTGACATTATTAAAAAATCTCACGAAGCTGCAGCCGCTGCTACAACTGCAGCAGCCACACCAAAAGCCACGGCAACTGCACGCTCTCGCGCCAGCAAAACAAGCAAGATAGCAGAGGTTGTCTCTTCCAGCGCCGGCGCTGTTGAGTTTAAAAGCCTTTTCAAATCTAAGGACAAGACTGGTGCAGAAGCACTTTATGAACAAACAAATCAAATAATCCAAGATGATAAACATTCTGGGCTTGATGTTTTGCTTAAAGTTAACGGCACTGAAAAAAGCCCTTGCATTATTTGCGTAGAACAAGCTGGCAAGCACTACGCTTTTATACACAACGACATGCTTGACGACAAGTTTAAAGCCAAGGCTATTTCTGGCCCTGCCGCAAGCACGGATTATTCTTTATATGAAATTGAAACCATCGACATTGTTGATTCTTCTGCCAAGGCAGGCAACGAACGCGGTTTTCAAATTAAACTTGCTGGCAGCGACATAACAATCCGCTCCAACGCTAGGGCTATTGAAATTTCTTCCAGCACGGATAAACTTACAGCAACGCCTGCGGACGCCGACAAGGGAACTTTTGGGTATGATTTTTCTAAAAAACTCATCGGCGATTGCTTTGATGCAAGCTCTAAATACGCTTCACTGCAAGTTGCTGCAAGAACAAGAGGCAAACTTGACATAAAACCTGTCAGCCAAGTCACTGACATGTCACCAGAGTTTTTGCTTGCGTTGGCTTATGCATCCGATCCAGCTTCTGCATCGGCAAGCGCAACGGCTTCTTCAAGCCTTTCAACAACCAAATATGGCGATATCGAGCTTTTGCACATCCCAAAGGTTACAGGCACATCACTGAAAGATAAATCGGCCGAAGTTGAAAATTCGCCTGTGCTTGTAAGAATGAAACAATCTGCTGGCGACTTTAAATATTATTTCCTTCACAAAGGCAAATTTCAGGAATGTAAGCCAGCCATTGCAGGCGCTCCACTTGTTTCTTATTCTCGCGATGATGTCAGCAACAAGTTTTATGTGCATTTCAACCAAGCCGGCACATCAGTGACAATGCCTATCGACCTGACAATAGAAAACCCTAAAGATCCTAACCCTAAAATTAAAAATGACGAAAGCTATCAGGCTTTAACTGCGATTGATCAATTTATGAGAGGCAAAGATATAACCCCTCCTACAAACGACGCAGATTTAGATGCAGGAACAAAAACCGAGCCAGGAAGGATCGGCTCTGACATCAAGTTCTTCGCTCTTTCTGACGAAGCGCGCGAATCCATGGTCTCTGACAGGCTTCGCCGCGATTACTATGATTTAGACGCTGGCATTGCTGCAACAGCAGCGCCAATCGTAGGTGCAGCTCCAATTGCAGCCGCTCCAACCGCGGGAACAACAGCAGCCACCGCCGGGGCAACAGCTCCAACTGCAGGAACAACACCTGCATCAGCTCCAACTACTGGGACAACACCTGCATCAGCTCCAACCACAGGTGCAGCAGCATCTACACCATCTGCGGCTCCATCTGGTGCAGCTCCATCTAGTGCAACTCCATCTGGCGCAGGCGCTCCACCAATAAGCGCTTCGGCTGCAGGCGCTCCACCAGCAGCACCAGCAGCTCCTGGTTCAACAACAACCTTCACACCTGCTGATAAATCAGCACCACCTGTTGTTGCATCTTCGTCATCATCTACAAGTTCTTTGCGCCCTATTGTTAAAACATTGGGGCAACTTGGAATAATTGCATCGCTGTTTGTGTTTGCAGCGGCAATATTGTTCCCTGCAGTTACCGCAGTTTTAGTTCCTGCCGCTCTTGGATGCTTGGCAGCAGGCGCAGGATTATATTTTGGTTCAAACTTTATTGGTGACACCATGAACGCTGGCGCAGTGTTTGATAACGCTATTTCACAACAAAAAAGCAGAAAACGCCACCGTGAAAAAGTTGCTGAAAGATTTATCAAAAGAGAAAACACTATTAAAAGATTAAGAGACAGAAGCAGCGATCCTTCTATTGATGCAAAAAAGAAAATCAAATTGCTGGAAAGAGCAGATAAGCTTGAAAACACAAATTATGAAATTCTGGCATCAAGCAACTTTAAGTTGATTGAAAAAATTGAAGAGAAGAAAGCAGAAATTGCTGTGCAGCAAAAACAACTGGCTGAGCCAGACAAAGAATTCACAGAAGACGAAATTGACGCAATCAAACAAGAAGCTAGCGACAACTTCTATACTGAATACGCATGCCCTATCGCACAAAGCGTTATGAAAAGACGCGGCGAAAAATCTGCAAGAAGATTTTTGGCTAAGCGCTCTAAGGAGCAAAGAATTTATATCGTCGATGGTGCTAATGAAGTTCACGAAGCTATACAAACCAAAGACTACTCAAACCACCGCGTGATGGGAAAAGGTTTTCCAGCTTGGACGCGAAAACCAGACTTTGCTCAATCCGCTTATCCTGACTATGAAGATCTTTACAATCATTCAGAAGCTTCTGCAAATTGGATTGAAGAATTCTCTGACGAATACGGCGCATTGGAAGATGCGTATGCCGCAGCAAAAGCGGCTGGCGACGATCCAGCAGAATTAAAACGACTGGCAGAAAGAGAACGCGAGCTTGAAATTGAGGCTGCAAGAGCATCAAGAACCTCTGCTCGCACAATCTCCGATAAAATTTCGGCAGAACGCGATGCGCGCAAGCTTAAAAAAGCCGCAGCAGCAGGCGCAGCTGCTCCAACAGCTCCTACCCCAACAGCGCCTACTCCAACTCCAGCTGCACCGACTACACCTACTCCAACTGCACCGACTACACCTACCCCAGCTGCTCCGACCACTCCTACTCCAACTACACCGACCACTCCTACTCCAACTACTCCAACCACTCCAACTCCAAAGGGCAAAAGCTCTTCACACAGCTCGTCAGGGCCTATTGTAACACGCTAATTTATATAAGGAAAAATAATGAAAATTGGTGTTGTGGGTTTGCCAAATGTTGGCAAAAGCACATTGTTTAATGCAATCACGGAAGCTGGCGCGGAAAGCGCCAACTATCCTTTCTGCACGATTGAGCCCAATGTTGGCATGGTTGATGTGCCGGATGAAAGGCTGGATGTTTTGGGGCAAATGTATAACACTCAAAAAATCACACCTGCAAGCATTGAATTTGTGGATATTGCAGGGCTTGTGGCAGGCGCAAGCCAAGGCGAAGGGCTTGGCAACAAATTTTTAAGCCACATCCGTGAAGTTGACGCAATCGTGCATGTGGTGAGATGTTTTGAAAACCAAAACATCATACATGTAAGCGGCAGCGTAGACCCTATTAGAGATATTGAAGTAATCAATCTTGAACTTGCTCTTGCTGATTTAGAGCAAGTTACAAAAAAGTTTGAAAAAGATGGCAAACTTGTTAAAACTGGCGATAAAAGCTTGATTGAAAGCGTGGCTCTGCTTGGCAAAATCAAATTGCAACTTGAACAAGGCCGCCCTGTCCGCACTCTTGCCATGACGCCCGACGAAAAAGAAATTTTAAAAGGCTTTTCACTGCTTACAGCCAAACCCGTGATATATGTTGCCAACATTGGCGAAAACGATCTTGAAAGCGGTGAAAATTCGTTCTCAAAACAGGTGGAAGAATATGCCAAAGCAGAAGGCTCTGGCTGCATCACACTTTGCGCCAAAATTGAAGAAGAGCTTGTTTCTCTGCCAAAGGATGAGCGCGAATTGTTTAAGCAAGAGCTTGGCATAAAACAAAGTGGCTTAGAAAAACTTGTTTCGGCAAGCTACGATCTGCTTGGGCTTATGAGCTATCTCACTGCTGGCGAAAAAGAAGTGCGCGCTTGGACAATCAAAAAAGGCACAAAAGCGCCGCAAGCCGCAGGCAAAATTCACACCGACTTTGAAAAGGGTTTCATTAAAGCAGAAATCGTTTCATATGACGACTTGGTTGAGGCTGGAAGTTTTTTAAAAGCCAAAGAAAAGGGCAAGGTGCGAATTGAAGGCAAAGAATACATCATGCAGGACGGCGATGTTGTGCTGTTCCGCTTTAATGTGTGAGGCAATATGAAAACTTTATCCAGCATTGAGCTTGCCTTTTTGGGCGACGCCATTCACACAATGTTTGTAAGAATGTGGGCGCTTGAAAACAACAATAAAAACATAAATGAAATAAACAAAATTTGTGCCAAATATTGCAGCGCCGCACATCAAAGCAAAGTGCTCTCTTCCCTGCAACTGACAGATGAGGAACAGCAAGTTGTGCGCCGCGCACGCAACGCAAAAACCAAACACACCGCAAAAAATGCAGATGTAAAAGATTATAAATTCGCCACCGCATTTGAAGCGCTGGTGGCATATTTGCAAATAAACGGCAAACAAGATCGCTTAAACTATGTTTTAACTCAATCAATAAAGGATCAACATGCAGATTGAAGGAAGAAATCAAGTTAGACAAGCCATTCTTGGCGGAACAACCATCAACAAAATTTTGGTTGATGTAAATTTTTCAAGCCGCAAAGATGAAATTGTTGCGCTTGCAAGAAAACATAAACTGCGCATAGATTTTGTTCCTAAACAGGCGCTGGATAGAAAAAGCACAACCGCTCATCATCAAGGCTACATAGCCGAAGCTGTGGATTTTAAATACACTCCACTGCAAGAGCTTGTTGCAACAAAATCTCAGCAGCCTTTTTTTGTTTTACTTGACGGCATTGAAGATCCGCACAACTTTGGAGCAATAATTCGAACCTGCGAATGCGCAGGCGTGGACGGAATCATCATTCCTAAAAACCGCGCTTGCCAAGTAAACGACACCGTGGTTAGAACTTCCACAGGCGCAATCAGCAATATGAAAATCTGCATGGTTACAAATCTCAAAGAAGCAATTGAAGCGTTAAAAGATATCGGCGTTTGGGTTTACGCGGCTGAAACTGGTGGCGAAAACATATATTCAAAAAATTTAAATCAGCCAATCGCTGTGATAATCGGCTCAGAAGGCAAAGGCGTTAAGCAAAGCATCCTTTCAATGTGTGACGGAGTTCTCACTCTGCCACTTAAAGGCAAAGTCAACTCGCTGAATGCAAGCGTGGCATGCGGCATCGTTGTGTTTGAAATTTTAAGACAAAGGGGTTAAGGTGACAGACGAACAACTTGCAAGCCTTGCAAAACAAGGCGACTATAATGCTGAACTTGAACTTTTTAACAAATACCGCAATGTGATAAACAAATTCTCACGCGGATATTTTTTAATTGGCGGCGATGTTGAAGACCTAATTCAAGAAGGCATGATTGGACTGTATAAAGCAATAAAAAACTACTCACCAGATAAAGACGCATCGTTTGCAACCTTTGCATCGCTTTGCATACGCAGACAGATTCAATCTGCAATTAGAAACGCATCGACTCAAAAAAATAAGTTGCTTTCGTCTGCCGTGCCTATCACCGACGAAGATGACGATGACTATGGCGTTTTTTCAATAACTTCTGGCGACAGACCTGATGAAGCGTTGATAAACCGTCAAACAAACCAAGAAATTTTTACTAGGCTTAAAAAATTGCTCTCCCCGCTTGAATTTGATGTTTTAAAGCACTATCTGGCAGGGCTTTCATATGAGCAAATCTCGCAAAAAACAAACCTATCAAAAAAAAGCATAGACAACGCACTTTCACGCATCAAAAACAAACTTTCGTCGCTAAAAAATCAAATTTTTTAAATACCCTTGACAATCTCTTAAAGATTTTATATATTACTAATGTCAAAATAGTTAAGTAAAAAATATAAGGAGGCCGTTTTGAAATGAACAGAACATTACCTACAGCTGAAAAATTGTTTTATGTTCACGCGAACGGCCTGTTTTAAAACATTTTAATTTGAAACAGCCTTTCGCAAAAAAATTATAAGTGCGGAGGTTTTATGAAAAAAATAAAGAATAACATAGGCATGATGAAATATATAAAAGCCAATAAATTTGCTGTGATAGCCTATGTTTTTTTAATGGCTGTTTCATCAGTGATTGATGTTTTTATAACACTGCTGCTTGCACAGTCGATTGAAAGCATCACTGTTGAAGCATATAGAGAAGGCATTTTTACTCTGCTGATTGTGGGCGGAATTTACATTGTAAGAAGAATTATTTGGGTATTGATTGACTTTTTATACTATAAATACTCCAACAGAATTATCGCTCAAATCAACCAAGACTTGGCAGAACAGGCCTTCAAATTCACTTCAAAAACATACGCTGAATACGACACCGGCACTTTCGTGCAAAGAATTATATACGATCCAGCAAGCGTTATGGGCAGGCTTACTGCAATCGTCGATAATGTTGCGAACATTTTAACCACATCTATAGTTTTAATTTACATAGTCACTCTTAATGTGTATATAGGCATAATTTTAGTTGCCGTGATTATTGTGGCAACGGTGATAGAATATTTTAGAAATAAAACATTAAAGAAAAATATTATAATCACTCGCAAAAAGGGTGATAAAATAGCATCGCTAACAACAGAGATCGTTCGCAGCGAACAAGACATTAAGGCTTTGGGGCTTGAAAATGCGCTTAGCAAAACATCAAAATTTTACTATGTCGATCATCAAAAACAATCCACTCACACCAACATTACAAACATGTGGTTTTACTCTGTTAGGCTTGCCTTAATTGAATTGTGTGGTTTGGGCGTGTTGATTTTGGGTGTTTACTTTGTTGATTTGGGAACAATTACGCTTGCAACCTTTATGATTATATACTCCAACAATAATTCACTTTATCGTTTTGTTTGGGGGCTGGGCAATATTTGGTCATATATAACAGAAATTAAAGCAAGCACTCAAAGAATGTTTTCATTATTTGATGAAAAATTCTTCGCTTGCGAACACTTTGGCGATGTTCATCTTGAAAATATAAATGGAAAAATTGAATTTAAAAATGTTGGTTTTTCATATATCGAATACGAAAAAATAGAAAAAGATGATAAAAAAGCCAAGCAAAATGCCGAGCGCAAGGTTTTATCTGCCACCAAAGTGCTGCAAAATTTAAATTTTACAATTCAACCTAACACCAGCGTGGCTTTTGTAGGAAAATCTGGCTCAGGCAAATCCACAATACTAAACTTGGTCTCTAAAATGTATGAGGCAGATGAAGGCGAAGTGCTGATTGACGGCGTCAACATCAAAAGTCTTGATAAACCGTCTCTGCGCGGGGCGATCTCTTTAGTCAATCAATTCCCCTACATCTTTGACATGACAATTAAAGAAAATCTGCTGCTTGTAAAAAAAGATGCCACTGATGAAGAAATTGCACAGGCGCTTGATAAAGCTTCGCTCACCGACTTTGTAGAGTCGCTTGATAAAGGCGTAGACACAAAGGTGGGCGAAAGCGGCGTTAAACTTTCAGGAGGACAAAAACAAAGGCTTGCCATTGCAAGAGCGATGCTTAGAAATTCGCCGATAACCATCTTTGACGAAAGCACATCGTCGCTGGACAATTTTGCGCAAGGCGACATCAAACACAGCATTGATGAAATGAAAGGCAAAAGCACAATCATCATAGTTGCGCACCGACTTTCCACCATTAAGGATGTGGACAAAATCTTCTTTTTAGAAGACGGGCAGATTATCGACACAGGCACTTTTGATGAATTGTTTGAAAATAATATCAAATTTAAAAACATGTTCTATGCAGAAAATTTGAATTAAATAAACAAAAAACACGCATTTTTTGGCGTGTTTTTTACATGTTTTTAATATTTTTTTTAATTTTTTCAAAAAATTGTTTATTTGAAGTTAAAAACCGAACACCGTTTTGAAAAATAAAATATGCTCCAGCCTGTTTGCAGATATATTCACCGGGAACATAGTCCCATGGATTATACTTTGAAAACTTGGCAATAAAATATTGCACCTTGCCTGCCGCTAAATATGCATAACTGATGCTTGCAGCGCAAAGATGTCTGCCGCAGCCATAATGCTCGCCTAAAATTTTCATATATAATTGGCTTTTTTCAAGGTCGCAAATTGCGCCTATGATGTTTCGCATAGGTTTTGAAAGCACTTTAATTGGCTTGTCGTTTAAATATGCCCCGCTTTTATCTGCATAATAACATTCGTCTAGCATTGGCAGATAAATCACTGCCGCAACTGGCTTGCCGTTTTTGATGCACGCTGCTTGAATCCCCCACAAAGGGATGCCGTTTGCAAAGTTTATCGTGCCGTCGATAGGATCAATGACAAAGCAATTTTTTGTTAGCAACTTTTCAGCGTTAAACTCTTCACTTACGATGTCAAAACCATCATAATTTTGCCTAATCTGCTCTGTGATAAATTTTTCAACAGCAAAATCATAGCTAGTAACCAAATCGCTGCCACTGCCCTTGTGCATGACTTGAAAGCTGCCATCTATAATTTTTGCGGCTTGTTTAAGTGTGTGAATTAAAAACTTACAATCTTTTGTCATAGCAAAATAATAGCATAAAAATGCATTTTTAACTAATTTTTTTATAATTTTTTTAAAAAAATGTTGACAATCTTTTAAATGTGGCATATACTATAATCACATCGCGGGATAGAGCAGTCCGGAAGCTCGTCGGGCTCATAACCCGAAGGTCGCAGGTTCAAATCCTGCTCCCGCAACCAAAATAAAGACGAAGAGACATCTCTTCGTTTTTTTTATTCGCCTTTAAACCTGCGAACCACTTAGCGAGCAACGCGAGATGATTATTCAAAAAAGACACCTTTTATTGTGCCTTTCATTTTCTTCTCCATATATTTATAACAAAATCAAAAGTAACTTGCATTGCTTTTAAACTTTCTAATAATTTTTGGCCTCCATTATACCAAAATGGCGTCATTTTTAATAAATTTTCATAATCATTTGCATGAATGTTTTGCATATAGGTCAATTTGTGTGATGATGTTCTGTCAAAGTCTGTAAATGCAAATTTTTCTAAAATTGGCTTTGCATCTTGTTTATAAATATCTGTCTTTATTTCTTTTAAATGATTTTCACCCGGTATAACTTCAATAATAACACCATCGTTTTTTAGAACCCTTTGAAACTCTTGCTGGGGTTTAGGGGCAAAAATGTTTAATATACAATCTATTGAGTTGTCTTTTATAGGAAGATTGAATATGGAAGAGATAATATAAAATGTTTTTTTGTCATTTTTTGCTGCAATTTTAACTGCGTGTTTTGATATGTCAACACCAATCGTTGAAGCTGCTTTGTCTGCTATATCTTTTGTATAATAACCTATGCCACATCCTGCATCTAACACTATCTTATTTGTAAAATCATACATTTGGCTAATTTGGTCGCGCAGTCTTTCAAAATACCCTGCTTCTAAAAATGCGTTTCTGGCTTTTGCCATGGTTTCGTCATCGCCTGGATCTTTTGTTTTTTTCATATTAGCCAACAACAAATTTATGTAACCTTGTTTAGAAAAATCAAAAAAATGTCCGCTGTCGCACTTTAAACCTTTATCTTTAATATAAAGGTCTCTGTTGCAATTCGGACATTTTAAAATGTTTAAAATATTTTGTATGCTTTCCATTAGCTGAATATTAACTCATCCATATAAATTTGTCAAATTTATTAACCTAGTTGCGAAGGGTGTTTTTTGAAAAAGTCTTCTTTCTCCTGCAAGGTTTTTATGCTTGGCGAAGTTTTGAAAAAGGTGAAATCTTCAAAAATATAGTCCCAACTGAAACTGCGCTCGTCAAAGCCGAGATACTCTCTCACCTTTTGCGTGCCAACAGGCGCAAGCGGATGAAGCAATATGTTTGCTACGCGTATGAGCTCTATAGTGTCGACTGTAAGTTGTTTTAAGCCTTCTTCATCACAAGAAGCGACTTTTGCCACCCAATTTTTGTTGATGTTTCTTACAAAAACATCCACACAGTTGATGACTTGATGGAATTTTTTATCGAACATAAAACGCTCATAATCTAGGATTGCTTTTTTGCATGTTTCTTTAATCTCTGGCGAAATTGGCGCATCAGGGATTTTGCCGTCAAAATATTTTTGCGTTGAATAGAACACCGTGCGCAAAATGCGGTTGTAGACATTTGTGAGTAGATTGCCTTCCTTTAAAACTGGGTCAAGCTCGTCAGGTTTTGCATCTGGATTGAATGGCTTTGGCATAAAGTTTACATTATTATTTGTAAGATTCATACCCAAAAAGTGCATTCTAAGTTGCTCTGGCGTGTAATAGTTTAAAAACTCCTTTGCCATTGGCGGCTTAACCGCGCCCGAAGACGACGCCTTTTTGTTCAAGAACAAAAGGTGTTTGATTGGCACAAGGTTTGTAAGCTGCAACTGCCCGTCTGCTGGCGGAAATTTGGCGTTTTTGCCCTGCATATGCAGCCAAATGCCCTGCTGTGCTGGACCATAGAATGAAAGGTTGTCTTCGCCAAGCACTTGATAAACTTGCGCATCCTTGCTCATCCAAAACTTCTTCCATTCGTCTTCGCCCTTGCCTTGACTGATTAAATATGCCTTTGTAAGCGAAATTGGTGCCCACAAGCTCTCCGGCCAGCAATAGAAAGTTTGACCTTTCAGCCCGTCAATCTCGCGGCATGGCACTCCCCACTCGGTGTTGCCAGTAAGGCGGAATGGCACAAGCGTTTTGCCGTTGCGATAGTGAATAAAGTTTTGCGCAAGAATTTTGCAAGCCTGCTCTCTGTCGCTGAGTTTATCAAAGATAAGCGTAACGCTTGGCGCGTTTTTATCCACAAATTCATAATGCGGAAGCGAAAGAGTTTTAAGTTTTGAAACATATTCTCTTTTAACATATGTTTCTGGCTTCTTCAAAAACTCTTTAATCTCTTTAACCATAAAGTTTGGGGTGTCGCTGCGTTTTTCGATGCTCTCTAGCCACTGCCTAACTTCATCGGTGCATTTATCCAAATCAAAAAACCAGTTTTCAACTTCAATCAATTTTGGCTTTTCGCCAGAAAGGGCGCTGATTGGATCAATCAAATCCATAGGCAGATATTGATGCCCAAGGTCGCATTCATCGGCATAGCCTTTTTCGCTTTGGCAGCCTTCTATTGGGCATTTGCCCACAACCTGCCTGCCGTTTAGCAGCACGCCAAGTTTTTCGTCAAAAAACTGCAACGATTTGTGCTTAGAAACCAGCCCAGTTTTGTAAAGAGTGGTGAAAAAATAATCGCTCATGCTTTCGTGCTGCGATTTCATTGGCTCAATCGCTGAACCGCCATAGAAATTGTGCTGTATTTCAAAATCTTCAAACGTTTGTTTTTGATCTAAATAGTTGTCGTAAACAAAAGCTTCAACCGACTTGCCTTCGAGCTTGCCTTCCTGCTTTAACTTTCTGTAAGTTTCGGTGATGGTTGAGCCATAGCAATCTGTGCCCGAAACAAAAACAACATTTTCGCTTCCAATTCTATCACGCAAAAAACGAGCGAGTGTGTCGGCACGAAGCATCATTGCAACATGCCCAAAGTGCAAATGTTTGTTGCCGTAAGGCATGCCGCCCGTCACAACTGCGCGTTTTGGAAAAACTGGCCTTGGTCTTACAAACTCTGGCATAAAAATCTCCTTGATTTAATTATTTTAGTCATAACACCCAAAAAAGTCAAATAAAACATTATAAACAACAAAAATGAATGCGATATGCTTTCTTTTTATTCTTGTTCGGTTTGCTCTTCCGCACTTTCTTCTCTCTCATTTTCTTCTTGTTTTTCGGTAAGCGCCACGCTTACGATTTTTGCGCCGTCTTTAAGACGCATAACCCTAACACCTTGGCTGACGCGCGAGAATGTGCTGATATCTTCAAGCGGCGTTCTGATTATCACTCCGCTGTCGGCAATCATCAAAATGTCTTCATCGCCAGTGATCTGTTTAAGCGCAACAAGGTTGCCTGTTTTTTGGTTGAATACGCCCGCTTTAACGCCCATGCCGCCGCGGCCTTGCAAACGATACTCGCTTTCGTTGGAGCGCTTGCCATAGCCGTTTTCGGTGATTGTGACAATCTGCGAGCCTGGGCTTATGATTGTCATGTCAATAATTCTGTCGTCTTTTGCAAGATTCATAGATTTAACGCCTTGGCTGCCACGGCCTGTTTTGCGAACATCCTTTTCAGAGAAGCGGATGCACTTGCCTTGATAGGACGCAATTAAAATTTCGTCATTGCCAGATGACATTTGCGTTTCGATGAGCTCGTCGCCATCAAGCAGCGAAATTGCAATCTTTCCGTTTTTGTTGATGCGTTCAAACTCGCTTAAATCCGTCTTTTTGATCAAGCCATTTTTGGTTGCCATAATCAAATTGCCTTTGGCGTTTTCGCCGCGTGGGATGATTGTTGTAACCTTTTCGTCGCCATCAAGCGCAATCAAATTTACAACACTTCTGCCCTTTGCTGTGCGCTGCGCTTCTGGCACTTCATATGCTTTGATTGCATAAACTTTGCCCTTTGTGGTGAAGAACAATAAATCGTCATGTGAGGATGTTATAAACATGCGCTCAACATAGTCTTCGTCCTTGGTTTTGTGCGCTGTTATGCCCACGCCGCCGCGCTTTTGAGCGTGATACTCGCTTGTGGACATGCGTTTAACATAGCCAAGGTGCGTCATGGAAATTACAACATCTTCCTTTTCGATAAGGTCAGCGATGTCGATTCCGCCCATGTCCATGCTGATTTCAGTTTTCCTTGGCTCGCCAAACTCGGCTTTTATTTGGTCGAGATTATCGCGGATTATCTTTTTCACACGCTCTGGCTTTGCCAAAATGTCTTCAAGGTCGGCAATTCTTTCTTCCAACTCTTTGAGTTCTTCGTTGAGTTTTTCAACTTCCAAACTTGTAAGACGAGAAAGCTTCATCTCTAAGATTGCGTTGGCCTGAATGTCGTCAAGCTCAAAGTTTTGAGTGAGTTTTGCCATCGCGTCTTGTTTATCTTGCGAACCTTTGATGATTGCGATGACTTCATCAATGTTTGCAAGCGCAATAACCAAGCCTTTGACGATGTGCTCACGCTCTTTTGCTCTGCCAAGATCGAAACGCGTTTTTCTTTCAAGCACATCAATTTGGTGAGCAAGATAGCATTCAAGCACCTGCTTTAAATTTAAAATTTTTGGCACACCGTCAACCAGTGCCAACATGATTATTCCAGCGCCCTGTTGAAGCTGCGAATGCTTGTAAAGTAGGTTTAACACAACCTGTGCGTTGGCATCCTTTTTGATGTCGATTACAATTCTCATGCCCTGTCGATCGGATTCTTCCTTGATGTCAGATATGCCTTCGATGCGCTTGTTTTTAACAAGGTCTGCAACCTGCATGATGAATTTTGCTTTGTTGACTTGATATGGAAGTTCGGTGATGACAATTCGCTGTCTGCCAGAAGAAGTTTCTTCAATCTCCGCCCTGCCACGCAGCACAATGCCGCCGCGGCCGGTTCTGTAAGCGTGTTTAACCGCCGTTCTTCCCATGATTATTCCGCCTGTTGGATAATCTGGCGCTGGAATAATTTTGATAAGATCGTCGATGTCTATGTCAGCATTGTCAATCAACGCCTGCACGCCGTTTATCACTTCGGTAAGGTTATGCGGCGGGATGTTGGTTGCCATGCCCACTGCAATGCCGTCTGAGCCGTTCACCAAAAGGTTTGGAAATTTGGCTGGCAAAACCGTTGGCTGCATAAGCGTTTCATCAAAGTTTGGATAAAACGCAACTGTATCTTTATCTATATCTTCAAGCATAAGTGAAGCGATTTTTGAAAGCCTTGCTTCGGTGTAACGCATAGCCGCTGGCGGATCGCCGTCCACCGAACCAAAGTTTCCGTGGCCGTCGATAAGCGGACATCTTATTGAAAAGTCCTGCGCAAGACGCACCATCGCGTCATACACGCTGCTGTCGCCGTGCGGGTGATACTTACCCATAACTTCACCGACAATTCTTGCGCACTTTTTAAAAGGCTTGTCATAGAAGTTGCCAAGTTCGCCCATTGCATACAAAATGCGACGATGAACAGGTTTAAGCCCGTCTCTTACATCAGGTATGGCACGCGAAACATTCACCGCCATAGCGTAAGAGATGAACGACCTTTTAAGTTCGCCCACTGCATCGACTTTTTCAATTTTGGTGTTTTGCAAAAGTTCACCTAAATCTTTTTTTTCTTCTTTCATTTTATCTTTCCTTTATTACACATCTAAATCAGTCACGAGAGTTGCATTCTCTTCGATAAAACTTCTTCTAAGTTCTGGATCTTCGCCCATAAGCTGATTGAAAAGCTTGTCCGCTTCAATCGCATCTTCCATTGTAATTTGAATAAGCGTGCGTTTTTCTGGGTTCATAGTTGTTTCCCAAAGTTGCTCGGCGTTCATCTCGCCAAGACCTTTGTATCTTTGAATAGTAACGCCCTTTCTGCCGTTGGTTTCAAGTTCTTCGTTAAGTTCGGCATCCGAGTAGAAATATTTTTCATCCTTGCCGCGCGCAACCTTGTAAAGCGGCGGTTTTGCCGAGTAGACATAGCCATTTTCAATCAATGGCTTCATATAGCGGAAGAAGAATGTAAGCAGCAAAATTCTAATATGTGCGCCGTCGACATCGGCATCCGTCATGGATATGATTTTGTGATAGCGCAATTTGCTTACATCAAACTCGCTGCCAATTCCCGCACCAAAAGCGGTGACCATGTTTTTGATTTCGTTGTTTTCTAAAATTTTGTGAAGACGCGCTTTTTCAACATTCAAAATCTTGCCCCTGAGTGGCAAAATCGCTTGAAAGCGCCTGTCTCTGCCCTGTTTTGCCGTGCCGCCTGCGGAATCTCCTTCAACAAGATATATCTCGCAATGCTCGGCGTTCTTTTCGGTGCAGTCTGCAAGTTTGCCCGGCAGAGTTGTGTTTTCAAGCACGCTTTTTCTTCTTGTAAGTTCTCTTGCGTTTCTCGCAGCATCCCTTGCGCGTTGAGCGTTGACCGATTTCATGATAAGGTTTTTGGCTTCAACCGGATGCTCTTCCAAATAGTCGCCAAAACTATCCACCATCGCCTTGTAGACGATTGTTCGCATCTCGCTGTTGCCAAGCTTGGTTTTTGTTTGCCCTTCAAACTGCGGATTTTTAAGCTTAACGCTGATCACGGCGGTTATGCCTTCGCGGCAATCTTCGCCAGAAAGTTTTTCGTTATCTTTGATTATTTTATTTTTAATGGCATAGTCGTTTATCACCTTGGTTAAGCCATTTTTAAAGCCTTCCAAATGCGTGCCGCCTTCTTCGGTGTTGATGTTGTTGGCATATGCGTTGATGATTTCGTTGTAGCCATCGTTAAACTGAAAGCAAACTTCAATTTCGTTTTCGATTTCGCCTTTTTCGCTTCTGTTAAATTTATTGAAATAAACAGGGCTTGAAAGCAGCGTTTCGCGATTTTTATTTAAAAAGTCAACAAACTCAACAATGCCGCCTTTAAATTCAAAAACTTCTTTTCGCTCCTTCCCCGGCCTTTTATCTTCAAGAGAGATCACCAAGCCTTTGTTGAGAAATGCAATTTCGCGAAACCTGTTTTTCATCGTGTCGTAATTGAAAATGGTGGTTTCAAAAATTTCATCGTCTGGCCAGAAAGTTATCGTTGTGCCGCGCTTGTCTGTTTTGCCAACAATTTTTAACGGAGTTATGGTTTTTCCGCGAGAGAATTCAATAACATGATAAAGCCCATTTTGAAAGACTTCGGCAACCAGTTTGGATGAGAGCGCGTTTACGCAAGAAACGCCTACGCCGTGCAATCCGCCAGAAATCTTGTAGCCCTCGCCACCAAACTTGCCACCTGCATGAAGCTTTGTAAGCACAACTTCCACTGCGCTTTTGCCTTCCTTTTCAATCACACCTGTTGGAATGCCGCGGCCGTTATCTGCCACCGAGCAAGAGCCGTCTTCATTGATTGTAACTTCAATTTTTGTGCAATATCCAGCAAGCGCTTCGTCGATGGAGTTATCCACAACCTCAGTAACCAAATGATGCAAGCCGTGCTCATCGGTTGAGCCGATATACATGCCCGGCCTTTTGCGAACAGGCTCTAGCCCTTCCAGCACTTGAATGTCGCTGGCATCATATTTTGTTGATTTTGAAAGTTCTTGCTCTTCAACTGTAAAGTCTTCCATATCTACCCCTTAAAAAAATTATTGACAAGTTGCCTTATATATATAATATATTATATAATATTTATATTAAAAAAACAAGCGATTTGAAAAAATAATCGCTTTGGTCGAGTGATTTATCGTTTGCACGGCAAAACGCGCAAATTTGCCCCCTTGTAGGCGATAATTTAAGGCTATTGCCCGCGCTTTTTGTCCACAAAACTGAAATTTTCGTTTTTAAGTTTGACAAAATAGGTTTTGTTTTGAATAAGCAAGTTGCCCTTGTAAAAAATTTTAGCGTGGCGCTGTTCTTGCGAGCCTATCTCAACATAGGTTATGTCATAAAAACTGTAGCCAAGCAGGTTTAAAAAAGGATTGATGTAATAAAGCGAGTTTTGAATGTAAACCACGCCGATCATAACCAAAACCACCACAAACACGCAGTAGACGCTTACATATGATAAATCCAGTGGGATAGCAAAAAACACAAACAGCGAAAAATAACCCAAAAAGTGCTGATCGGTGATGTTGTGCTTGCTTAAAATGCGCACTTCTTTGGATTCTTCTCGGTTATATCTAATATTCCACAAAAGCCCAACCACGCTTGCAACAATCAGCAGCAAAAGCGTGGTTAAATTTATTGTGTTTAAAACATTGAATGACAAATTTTGGTTGATAAGTTCAACCACAAGTTTAATCAGCACAAGCACATACATTGGCATAAACGCTGAAATATACAGCAGCAGGTTTTTTGTGAATTGCATAAAAATAGTATGCCTAAAAAGTTGATTTTTAAGCATACTAAACTCAATCAAAATGTTAATTAAAATTTGTTTTGAAGATATGATGCGATGCCAGTTTGAGTGCCAAACACAGTTATTGCATATATGCCATGTGGAATTGGCAAGCCGTCATGGAAAGATGCGTTGTAACCAAAGTTGCCATCCATGCCGTTGGTGGTTTGTGAAAGCGTTAGCACTCCATTGCAAACCACATAACTGTTTGTAACCCCCGACTGAGAAGTAGAGGCATAAAATCCGCTGCCAGTGTTAGATATGCCCGCGCAATATGAAATTGTAACCGCATTTGTGCCGCCAACCAAAGCGCCACACGACGAAGCAGAAATATTGCAATTTGAATAGCAATTTGTAATTGTGCTTACATTGGCGTTTGACGCGCTTCCCAAAATTCCGCCGGCGTTATTATTGCTTGAAACTATGTCGCCTAAATTAAGGCTTTGCGTTATTGTTGAGCCTGTGATGGTGTCTCCTGCAATGCCACCAGCATAATTAACACTGGTTATCTTGCCAGTATTCACTCCAAATTTTATTGTTGTAGTGTTTGTTATTCTTCCACCAATGCCCCCACCATAATTGCCACTGATGTCTGCCAAATTATAGCACCTTAAAATATCTACATTGTCTGCAAGCCCAACAATACCTGCAATTCCTGCTGAACCGCTTATTTTTTCAAAATTGAAGCATCCGGTAACTGAACAATTAAAACCATTGCCAATCATTCCGCCCACTCGCTCGTTTCCTTTGACGATTGCATAATTGCTGCAACCAGATACGTTCGCCTGACCATTACCCATAATGCCTCCCGTGTAGTGAACTCCCGTCACCGAGCCATATGCCTCGCAGTTTGTCACGCTTGTGCCTGTACTGTTGCCAACAATGCCGCCAACACAATTGCCCGTTCCGGTTATTGTTGCGTCAACCGAGCAGTTTGATATGTCCGCCTCGCTGTATCCCACGATGCCGCCAGTGTAATTAACTCCGCTCACAGAACCTTGCGCCGCACAATTTGTCACGCTTGTGCCAATGGTGCCGCCAACAATCATGCCGACACGATGAGAAGATCCCGTCACGGTTGCGTTAACCGAGCAGTTGGTGATAATGGTATTTGCCCTAGCATAGCCAACTATGCCACCAATATGATCTCCACCTGAGATTGTTGAATCTTTTACATGCACATTTGTGATTTGACATGGCACGCTGCAACCACTGCCACTGATCTCACCAAAAAGCCCTCGCCTGCTTGTGCTATCACCAGTCGTTGACGGAAGTTTTATGCCAGAAATTGTGTAGCCCATGCCATTGTAAATGCCTGAAAAATTGTGGTCGGTTATCACATAGTCAAGGTTGTAATAAACCCCGATTGGCACCCATTTGTATTGCGAAACATCAATGTTTGCGGTTTGTTTAAAGTATACGCCTTCATATATATAGTCATCTCTCGTGTGCGTGCCAGTGCCGTAGTAGACATTTTTGGCAAGCAGAGCAAGTTGAGAAGCATTTGCAATTTGATATGGGTCGCTTTGCGTTCCGCTGCCGCCAGCAAATGAAGTTGCGGCATGATTAAGCCATGTGTCCTCCCAGTATGCATATAATTTCATATCCGCACCTGGTTGAATAAGACATGCGCCCGTTTCACTGAAATACTTTGTGCCCTGCCCATTTGGTGAAGAGTAGTAGCCTTTAAAGACATATCCTTCTTTAAACGGCACAGAAACACCACCGATGCTGTTTTTCACTGTCAAGGTTTTTTGCGAGTTTGTGTCATTTACTTTAATCACTTGGTATTTAATTTTGTAATTTGAAAATGTTCGGTTTGTGCCGCCAAACCAAAACCAGCCAATAAGCGAAGTGCCTTGGCTTGCACCCAAACTGCTTACATTTATTGAAACAGTCTGCTTTTTGCTGCTGGAAGTTACATATCCATAGTCAACATGGTTTCTTGTGGAAAGAGAATTGTATCCGTTTTTAACTTCAATAACCATACAATCTCCTCTGCCACTTGTAGAACCTGACACATATTCTAAAAGCACTTGATATCGCTCGCCTTGTTTGAATGTCAAATTGGTTGCTGATGGAAAATCAATATGCCCGTTGCCAGTGCCGTTGAGAGTCATTGTGTGAGTATCCAAATCATATGTAACTGTTGTGCTTGCACAGGTGTAGGTATAATTTCCGTTTGAATAATTAACTGTTCGGTTTAATGCAAGCGCATCCGCATAGTTGACATTGCCGCCTTCGGCGTCAAAAGTCACATTGTATGCCAATTTTTTAAGCACCGGATAGCCATCGTTTTCACCGCTGCGGAATTCCCAAATGTTTGTAAAATCCCAAGGATATTCAGTATCCCAATTAGATGACGAGGTCATATAGCTTTGCGATTTAAAATTGTTTTTGTTAAGCGACGCTGAATATTTTGCACCCTCGCCATCGCCTCCAGAATACCCTCCGATGTCGCTACTACAATCACCTCCGTAATAACAGCCACTAGCATTACCATTAGCAACAATAGCAGCTTGAACCTCTGCTCCAGATACAAACGATCCTAGATTGTAACAATATGAAGCTTCAGACAACGAAGTGTCTCCACATATGCCAGCAGCAATATTAAAATAAAGGAATGTTGATATTGGACCTATATTAAAACACGAAAATGCTCCGCCAGAACCGCAAATTCCGCCTAAATATTCCCCAGGATTTTCGGCTGTTGCAGCAAAGACGCCAACATTACCTGTGTTATAGCAATTAAAGGCTCCCGCAACAAGACCTCCGTTGCCAATAATCCCTCCAACTTGCCTTGTCTCAACAGCACTAAAACCTGTCGATATACCGCCTCGGTTATAACAGTTAGTCACAATAGCCGCTAAGCCAGCAAGCCCCACTATACCACCATAATCTTCTCCTTTAATTGTTATGTCTCCTGTGTTGTAACAGTAGCTGATTGTGGTGTTAAGCGCTGCTACTCCCACTATACCACCAACATGATCTCCCGACGGCTCAATGTCGCATTCGTTATAGCAATATTCAATTTTGCAAAATTGAGTCCTTCCCGCAACAGACCCTACATAGTCAACGCCGTAAATGGTGGTGTCTACTATGCCAATTTTTTTAACCGAAGCAAGATTATCTTCTATTCCAGTAATAGAGCCAAACAACCCCGCTTCGCTGGTTGAAGATGAAATTGTCATCCCTGAAATTGTGTTCTGCCCGCCGTCATAGTGCCCGCCAAAACTATCAATCGGCGTCCAATAATGCGCCGACAAATCTATGCTGCCTATCTGTTGAAAATATTTGTCTCTATAATTGTTGGATGATGAACAGGTCGCTGCAAGCCCAGCTAAATCTGCCGCGCTTTCAATAATATATGGATCACTTTCTGTGCCAGAACCACTCCAATTCGTGTCGTAATTGCCGCTGTCCGTCCAATTGCCAGATGCAGCAATCACTTCTTCTTCGCGCAAAAAAACTTTTTCACCATTTTCAACGGTGAAAATTAAGCCTGCAAAAAGTGCGATTGATAAAAATAAAATTAAAAATAAATAAAGCGTTTTTCCACAAAAAAGTTTAGAAGCGGCAGTTAAATGCCCCCTCCACCCGGAGTGACGATTTGGCACAAGTTTTTTGATTTTTTTTGGCATAAATTTATCTCCGCGTGTGGAATATTTTCACGTTTATTATATCAAATATATAAAAAGATAGTCAAACAAAAACACCGAGATAAATGCAAGCACTTAAAATGTTGCATTCACTGCATTTTTATTGTAAAAAAATTGTTAATTTGCTAAACTATGAGTGTAAGGAAAACGCAAATGAAATCAATTTACAAATATTACAAAGAACGCCTTATTGAAATAAGCGGCAAAAACAGAAGCCTTTATTCAAAAAATCTAAGCAAAAAGTATGCTTATGATATAGGCAGCATAATTGGTGACGACGGCAAAGAATTTGACGAGTTCTTCACTTTTTTATGGAAAGGCAAGCGCACCTCTTTTCCGCTGATTAGAAAAGAGATTAAAGACAGGCTTTACAAAAACTTAAACTTGGAAGAAAAGGTTAAGGCTGCGTTTTTAGACACTTCAAATCTTTCTGCCGAAGAAAAGCGCAACGAAAACTTGCGCCGCGAAAGAATCAAGCGCGAAGAAATTAAAAAGGCAATCACTGGGCAAGTGACAAAATTAAGGTCGCTTAAACGCGAAGTGGAAGAGTTTGCAAAAGAAACCGGACGATACGAAATGTTTGTTGGCTATCCATTTGTCACCGGCTACATAAACAAGGATTTGCAAATTAAAGCACCGCTTGTGCTGTTTCCTGTTGTGATAAATGTTGAAAACGACAGCGTTGTTTCCATTGAAGCAAAACACGACGAACTTGTGCAGTTTAATAAGGTGCTTATGCTTGCCTATGCAAAAGAACATCGCTTAAACACCGACGGAATGCTGACAGAATTTGACAACCTTTTAGACTACAAACTTAAAAGTGTGAAAGATGTGGTGGAATATCTTTCTGCCTATGGCTTTAAATTTAACCTGCCAAAAAACTTTGGCGACAAGATGATTAAATTTGAAAGCATCGGCGAGCCATCCTATCGCGACGACTCTCTTAAAGTGCACAACGCCTGCGTGATTGGCAGATTTCCGCTTGCAAACTCAATCTACAACGACTACTCTCTTTTGGAAAAGAAAAAACTTTCAACCGAAGCAATCGACGAACTGCTTTTGGCAAAACCATCCAAAAAAATCCGCAGGTTTGACGATCACACATTTACAATCAACGATCTTGACTATGCACAAGAAAACGCGATTGCAAAACTCAACCAATCTGGCAACCTTGTCATTTACGGCCCGCCCGGAACAGGCAAAAGTCAAACCATTGTGAATATAATTTCAGACGCACTTTGCAAAAACAAAAAAGTGCTGGTTGTTTCGCAAAAGAAAGCAGCGCTGGATGTTGTTTTTAACAGGCTTAAAGCGTTAAATTCCAAATGTATGTTTATAACCGATGCTGAAAAAAACAAGGTCGAGTTTTATGAACGCTGCAACAAAATGCACAACATTTTGCTGGAAAGTTATCACAAAACCGAAGAAAACAACGATTTTGAGCAGGTTGAAAAAAGCATAAACAAAGAACTTGGCGAACTTCAAACCATATCTGACACATTGTTTACCAAAACTCCGTTTGGGCTGTCGCTGCAAGAGATGTACACCAACTCTGCAAAAATCGGCAAAAACAGCTTCGACTATGTTCTCTACAAGCAAATGCTTAAAAATTCATATATCATGAAGATGAACTATAAGCGCCTGCACTCCACTGTTCGCGTCATCAAAGAGAAAAATAAAAGCGGGCTTTATTATAGATACATTTTGCTTAAAAAGAACAATCCACTTATCGATCACATCAAATCCAACATCGATATTCATGTGATAAACCAGATGAAAACCTATTTAAGCTCGCTGCTGCAAAAAAATATCGTTCCGTTTGACACGGCGCAAAATCCGCATGCAAGGCAACTTTTGGTTTACATGCTTGAAAACAACATTGAAGATGAAAACAAACTTCATCCGCTTGTGCAGATGATTGCAAAAATTGAAAACCCAAAACTCAATGCTGCGCTAAATTGGTCGAAAATTGTTTTGCCGCTGTATCCTTTCACGCGTCACAAAATGAACAAAAAGCAAGCCGAGTTAAAAACGCAATTCATCTCCACCCTGCAACAGATGCGCGAATATGTGACAAGTTATGCGCTGCTGGAAAAAGTGCTTGATAAAAAGGGCTATTTGATGACTATCGACAACATCATCAACGGTAACCCAACCTTTTTAAAACTTTTGCTTAACGCGCTTAGCGACTATGTTGAAATTAGAGACATGAACATCGCCCTTCAAAATTTGACAGACGATGAAAAACAGGTGCTTAACTTTGCCTATCAAAACTCGTCAAACGCAAAGCAATATAAAGAGATTGTGGATAAAATTCTTGAAATAAGAGTGTATCACGAAACAATAACATATGAAGAAAAATATAAAGAAAAACTTTCAAAAATCATTGATTTTGAAAACATTCGCAACCGCATTCTCTCTCTTAAAGAAGAGCAGCAACAAATTGCAATTCAAATTTGTGCCGATAAATTTAAAGATGAATATATCGACTATTTCAACACAAGCCCAGAAAGCAAAAATTATCTCTACCAAATCAACAAACAGCAAGGCTTGATGCCAATAAGAAAGATGATGGATTTATATGGCGACTTTTTGCAAAAACTCTTCCCTTGCTGGCTGCTGTCGCCTGAAAGCGTGTCAACAATTTTCCCGTTGAAGAAAAACATGTTTGACATAATTTTGTTTGACGAGGCCAGCCAAGTGTTTATTGAAAACACTCTGCCAACAATCTATCGCGGAAAATACATCGTTGTGGCGGGCGACTCCAAACAGCTGCGCCCTACTGCAACCTTTATGAAACGATATATGGGCAACGACAGCGACGACGATCTTGACCTTGCAACCATTGCCGCACTGGAAGTTGAAAGTTTGCTTGACCTTGCAACTTCAAGATACAACGCTGCAAATCTTACCTATCACTATCGAAGCAAAAACGAAGAGTTAATCAATTTTTCAAACCACGCATTCTATGACGGCAAATTGCAGGTTGCACCAAACATATCCAAAAATGTTGGCGAAAAACCTATCGAGCGAATAAAAGTTAACGGCAAATGGCTCAACCGCCGCAACGAAGAAGAAGCCTCCGCCGTTGCAAGCTTGCTTAAAAAACTTATCAAAAACAAGCGCAACCGCTCTTCAATTGGAATTATCACCTTCAACACCGAACAGGAAAACGCCATCGAAGACGCAATCGACAGAGAATGCCAAAAGGATGAAGCGTTTAGAGACGCCGTGGTTAGAGAACGCAACCGCAAAGAAAACGGCGAAGATATTTCGCTTTTCATCAAAAACCTTGAAAATGTGCAAGGCGATGAGCGAGACATAATAATATTCAGCATCGGCTATGCAAAAAATGAGTATGGCAAGGTTGTTGCCCACTTTGGGCCGCTGTCGGTTGAAGGCGGCGAAAACAGACTTAACGTTGCAATCACTCGTGCTAAACAAAAGATATATGTGATCACATCCATCGAGCCAGAAGAACTTGCCGTTGAAGGCACAAAAAATGCAGGGCCTAAAATTTTTAAAAGTTATTTAAAATATGTGCGAGCAGTTTCAAACAAAAAGAACAAAGAGGCCGAAATCATACTAAACAGTTTCAAACCAGCCCTTCCAGCACCAAAAGAAGAAATTGTTTTAAACCAACTTGAAAACGACATCAAGGCAGAACTTGTTAAACTTGGCTATGATGTAGAAACCAACCTTGGCAACACCAACTACAAAATCTCGCTTGCGGTGTATGACAAAAAGTTGGATAGATATCTGCTTGGAATCGAGTGCGACTATGCTGCTTTCAAAAGCAGCAACTCAATTTTAGAGCGAGATGTTTATCGCAATAAATTTCTTTCATCCCGCGGCTGGAAGATTATGCGCGTGTGGAGCAGAGATTGGTGGCTGAATAAAAACCGAGTTGTTTCAAATATCGTCAAAGAAATTGCTGCAAGCAAGAAAAAACTTGAAAATAAGGCAAAAAAATAATTTTATTATCATCTTTTAATCGTTTGACATAATATTTTTGAGATAGTATAATTTTGACATAAGGAGGTTAAAGCATGGCAAACTCATCAAAATCTAAAAAATCCACTTCATCAAAAAGCGGAAGCGGAATGTGGGGATTGAACAAAATTTCATTTTGGATTATTGTGGCAGTTACAGTTTTATATGCAGTTGCTTTAATTTTGGCAGCATGTGGTGTAACATCTGTTGCAGTTTCTGCTTTGCAAGGAATTGCCGCTGCAATGATGATTGTTATTGTTTCAATTCTTGCATGGAGATATGTTAAACCTAAACCAGCGGTTTGGAAAGTGCTTTACTTTGTGTGCCTGTTGATTGTGATTGCGGGCATAATCGTTCCACTTGTTTTAGGGTAAAAAATTCAGCCAAAGTTTTGGCTGTTTTTTTTATTTTTGATATAATAAAATTATGAAATACGCATTCTATAAATTTGATTTTGGATATATAAAAATTGCTTATGCAGATGGCAAAATTTTTTCGTTGCATTTTTGCAGCAATATTGACAAGCAAAACCAGCCAAGTGATTTTTCCAACGCAATATACAAGCAACTGCAAGAATACTTTGCAAAAAAGCGCAAAACTTTTGATGTGCAATTTAATCTTAAAGGCACGCCTTTTCAAATGCGCGTTTGGCAGCAGCTTCAAAAAATTCCATACGGGCAAACGCAAACTTACAAACAGATTGCCGAAGCCATAGGCAAACCAAAAGCCAGCCGCGCTGTTGGCATGGCGATCCACAACAATCCCATCGCAATAATAATCCCCTGCCACCGAGTGATAGGCTCAAACGGAAAGTTGACAGGCTATGCCGGTGGGCTTGATTTAAAGCAATATCTTTTAAATATAGAAAAATAAACACAAAAAAATGGCTAATTTGCCATTTTTTTATTTATTTTTTGATAAATTTCCTCCGCCTTTTGATAAATTTTTTGAATTTCTTGCTCGTCGCAAGCTTTTAGTTTTTTGCGTTTTGGCATTCCCCAGATGCTGAAAATTTTAGGCCCAAGCCATTCGCAATAATCAAGTTTTGAGAATATGCCTTTAATCAGTGACAGGCTTGATTTTTTTGGCGAATTGAAAATAAGCTTCATAGGCAGCGCAATGATCTTTGAAATAAATTTAGGGAAGTTTTTCATAAGATTGGTGTAGCTGATTCCTGGATGAACCACTGATAAGTCTACTTTTGAATTGTTTTGCAATAATTTCATCAGTGAAAACATTATAAAGCGCTTAGAGTTGCCATAAATTTTTTGATCGTCGGTGTTGGTTGAATAATCCACATCATTTTCATCATATTTTGCAAACTTATATGCCAAACTTGACACAACCACAACTTTGGCTTTGCCTGCGCTTTCAAGTTTTGGAAGCAAGCCTTTTGTTATATAATACGGCGCGATAAAGTTGACTTTAAAAATTATGTTGTAATCGCCTTTCTCATGCTCCACTGGCAGTCTGAACACTCCCGCATTGTGAACAAGAATATCAATGCGCGAAAGTTTTTTAAGTTTTTCCACGCATTTTTGCACATCTGCCATATTTGACAGATCAGCTGCTATGATTTCAACATTTAAATTTGCATGCTTTTCAAGCAGCGCGCTTTTAAGTTTTTCAAGCCCTTCGATGTTTCTGTCGATTGCAACGATATCCGCTCCAAGCCTTGCCAAATGAAAACAACATTGCGTGCCAATGCCGCCCGCTGCGCCCGTAAGCACAACGGTTTTGCCTTCAAGCGACGAAGTGTTTCGTTTAAACCAACCATTATATTCCATGCTTTCACCTTTGTTTAATTATATCATAAAACAAAAATTTGCACAAAAAAAACCATGAGTTAACATGGTTTTTTGTTTTAATTATGCTTCTTGTTTTGGTTGCTCTTCTTTTGGAGCTTTGCCTTTGCCGATTATATAAAGCGCAACTGAAAGCCCAGCAGCTGCTAAAAGCAAAGCTTCAACAACGCCAAACACAGCCGCAAAGATTACCGCGCCATCGCAAGTTAATTCGTCCAAGCCATCCAGCGATGATGTTTCACCAAATGTGCTTAATTTAAACGCATCAATTTTCATAACTGCCGCATCGCTTGCGTTAAGTTCGCCCGCCCAAATGGCGTCCCAACTTTCCTTGTCGCTTTTAAGTTCTGCCACACCAGCATCATATTCTTCCTGCGTCATGTCTTGACTTGTTGTAAGCAACAAAATTTTGTTGCCATTGCGAACCGTCCAAAATTCGCCAGATTCCTGTTCGCCTTTTTCTTCGCCCGCCTCATACGAGTAAACTATATTTGCTTTATTGCCGTTGAAGATGATTTTGTATTCTATTGTAGCGCCGCCCTGCACGCCATCTTCCTCTGTCAGTGTTTGGGTGATAGAATATGCCATCCCAGTGCTAACCGGACGAGCCAGCAAACCAATGTAGATTGCAAGACCTGCAACGGCAATCACCGCGGCCACAATCATCACTGGCAATTTTGCAAAAAACTTTTTTGCGTTTGATAAAAATGTTTTCATTTTTCCCTCCTTAATTTTTTATACCATATTTTAGCCTTATATGTCAAACAATACGCGCATGCTACTTCGGCGCGACTTATCACATAAAAAAACGCGCCAGCGTAAGCGCGATTTTCGTCTGGCCGCGAGAAGAAAATTTCAAGCGTCAGAGCGCAACTTTTCGGGCAAAGCCCGAAAACAAGCAAACAGTGCAGAAATTTTCTTGGTGCGTCTGCCGGGACTCGAACCCAGAATAACGGTTCCGTAGACCGTCGTGATATCCATTTCACCACAAACGCATATTTTTGTTTGCGTTGTTAATTATAGCAAAAAAAAATCAAAATGTAAATTAGTTTTTTAAACTTATTGCAATTATTTTTTTTATATGTTAAGCGGTTAAAGATGGCGTTGAGCAAAGCAAGTTTTGCAAAGACTGCGGGGCAAAAATTGATGAGGATGCAAAGTTCTGCCCTTTCTGCGGCAAAAAGCAATAATAAATAAATTAAACTGCACTTAGCAGTTTTTTTTATATTTTTTCAACTTTTGCACAAACTAGAAGTGTGAAAGGAGGAAAATATGTTTAAAAACGCAATTTACAAAGGCTTGATTGGGGCAACTTGTTTGCTTGCAACAACTGGACTTGTTGGCTGTGGCGAAACCGACAATCATTCCACTTACAAATTTGTCACCGACAATGTAAGCCAAGTGACAGTCAACCAACAAAAGAATGTTGGCGTAACGCTTAAAGCCGACGAAGTTCGCGAACTTGGTTATGACAAGGTGTTGATTAAGGTGAATGCTTCTGACAAGACTAATCTTGAACTCAAAGCCACTGACACACAAGATCAAGAGTGGGATGTGGCACAAGTTGGCTACTGGGGACCACCGGACGGTTTTGCAATAAGCAACGACTATGATGTTACAACAACATTTAAAGTAACCGCCAAGAAAGCCGGCGACTACACTGTGAAACTTGATTTGGTTGATTTAGCAAACGCTGAAAACATTATCACAACCAAAACAATTTCATTCAAAGCGGTAAACGCTTAGCAAAAAAGAGAGTTTAACTCTCTTTTTTATTTTGAAAATGTTTTTTTATCTCAATGGCAAGGGCTTCGTGGATGCCTGGGACGATTTTTAACTCGTCCACACTTGCGTTTTTAATTTGCTCTATGCTGCCAAACGCATTTAAAAGTGCCGCCGCTTTTTTTGCGCCTAGCCCATTTATCTCTTCAAGTTCGCTGTGCGACTGCATCTTTGTGCGGGTCTGCCTGTGAAATGTGATTGCAAAGCGGTGCGCCTCATCTCTGATGCGCTGCAACAATTTTAACTGCGCGCTGCCCGGTTTCAATAAAATTGGCTGGCTTTGGTTTGGCACAAAAACTTCTTCAATTCTTTTGGCAAGCGAAATCATTGGAATGTCAAGCCCGCTCTCTTTCAAAATCTCCTGACAGGATGAAAGCTGCCCTTTGCCGCCGTCGATAATCAACAAATCCGGCGCTTCTTTAAAACTTTCGCCATCGCCGTCTTTCAATCTTTTAAGCCTGCGCCTGAGTGCTTCTTGAAGCGACGCAAAGTCGTTTGAGCCTTGCACGGTTTTGATTTTAAATTTTCGATAGTCTCCCTTGCTTGGCTCGCCGCCTTTAAAAACCACCATAGACGCAACTTTGTTTGTTCCGCTGATGTGAGAGATGTCATAGCATTCCATGCGATTAGGAAAATTTGGTAAACCCAGCGCCTGTTGCAACTTTTCAAGCGCACCTAAAGTGTTGGCAAACTTGATTTTGTTTTTGTCGATGTGCTTTTCAAGATAATCCTTGGCGTTTTCTTTTGCCATGTTTAAGAGAGTGAGATTTACTCCATGCGGATTGCAAACCAACTTGCACTTTTTGCCAAGCTGATCAAACAGCAAATTTTCATCTTCAATCTGATGGCTTAAAACAATTTCGTCTGGCACAATCATATTTTCGTAATATTGCAGCAAAAAGTTGAATAAGGTTTGCCCTTCTTCTAAGCTTGCATCTTCACAAGCATAGTTTATCACACCCAAAATTTTGCCACCGCGCACAACCATTGCTGTTATCACGCCGTTGAGCCCATCTGTAACATACGCAAACACATCCTTGTTTACATCCTTTGGAAGATTGGCAACAATGCGCTGCTTTAATTTTTCCACCATTTTAAGCCTGTCGCGATAAATAAGCGCACTTTCAAAGTTCTCATTCTCGGCTGCCTGATTCATTTTTTGGGTGAGAATGCTTTCCACTTCGTCATCGTTGCCGTTTAAAAAGTTGATCGCCCTTTTCAGTCGTTCGGCATACTCAGCTTGATCCACCCGCTTGGTGCAAGGTGCGCAGCAAAGCCCAAGAAAAAAGTTTAGGCATTCCCGCTTTGCCACCGATGTTGGAGTGATTTTTTGGCTGCAAGTTCTAAGCCCAAACGCAGAGTTTGCGGTTTTTACAATCTCCGCCGCGTTAAGCCCTGCAAAGTAAGGCCCAAAATATTTATAGCCCTTTTTGCCAACCTTTCGCAAAATTTGAAGCTTTGGAAAAGGGTCGTTCATGTTTATTGCGATGTATGGAAAAGCCTTTCCGTCTTTAAGCAAAATGTTGTAGTGCGGCTGATATTTTTTAATCAAATTGCTTTCAAGCGCAAGCGCGTCGCGCTCGGAAACAGTGATGAAATAATCAAAGTCATCGATGTTGTCAACCATCGCTTGAACCTTGCTGGCTTTTGGCGAATTTCTAAAATACTGGCTGACTCTGTTTTTCAAACTTTTTGCCTTGCCAACATAAATGACAGCGCCGCTTGCGTTTTTCATAACATACACGCCACTTTTTGTTGGAAGCATTTTAAGTTTGTTTTTTATGTTTTGATTCATTTCACCAAATTATATATTTGATTTGAAATCTCTTCTGGCGATTTAATTTTGCCATCTTTCAAACAATTTATTTTTATAAAATCAAACATTTCAAGCATTTTTACATAGGTTTTTTCGGCTTTAAGCAGATATGAATCATCTTTTTCATGGCCGTCAACTCGCTCGGCTCTTGCCGCACGCAATTTTTTAACCTGCTCGACAGGAAGGTATAAAAATATCGCTTTGTCAGGTTTTGGCAAGCCAAGCATTTTAAATTCAAGATCATATATAAACTTAAAAAACTTTTCTTGCTGATTTTCTGGCAATTTGCAACCCTGATGTGCCATATTTGAAAAAACATACCTATCCAAAATTACATAATCATTCTCTTTTAATGCCTTTTGAATGATTTCGGCATTGTATTTTCTATCCGCTGCAAAATAAAGCGATGCGACATATGGATCTACATTTGCCGCGCCTTCTTCAAAATAGCTGTTGTTATCTTTGCCCAAATATTGCCTGCCTATAATTCTGCCAGTTGGCGAATCGTAGAAAGGATAGCTAAACCTTGCAACTTTTTTGCCACAGGAAATAAGTTTTTGCTGCAACAATTTTGATTGCGTTTCTTTGCCAGAGCAATCCACGCCTTCAATTACAATCAGCATTGTTCACCTCAGTATATTTAAAATTTGCTGTTTGGTTAGGGTTTGTTGTGACGAAACAGACATATCTTTAAGCGTGATTTTATCTTGTTTAACTTCATCTTCGCCTATGATTGCAACATAGTTTACGCCGCGTTTGTTTGCTTCTTTAAGCTTTGATTTAAAGCTTTTGTTTTCGCCATAAATTTCGGCACAAACTCCATTTTGCTGCAAATAGTCAACAAAATTTAAACATTTTTCAAGCGTGTTCCCCATCGGAATTACTGCACACTTGCAAAACTCAACTTTTTCGCATGTGTTTTGCTGAATGATGTCAAACAACCTGCTCATTCCAATGCTCATTCCAACGCCCGGCAATTTTTTTGAAGTGAAATAGCCAGCAAGATCATCGTATCTTCCGCCGCCGCCTATCGCACCTGCGCCCCTGTTCCATGCGAGATAAGCTTCAAAAACCGTGCCTGTATAATAGTTGTGCCCGCGAATAATTGAAAAGTTGAATTTATAGTCGTTGCCATCAAGGCCATATGCACGCAAATAGCCGTCAATCTCTTTGAGTTCTGCCACGCCTTGCAAAAAGGTTGGATTGCTGCAAAGCGCTTCGGCTTTTTCAAAAATTTCTGCGCCGCCATTTAATTTTACAAAACTTATAAGTTTTTGAATTTGCTCGCCGTTAAGCCCAAGCTCTTCAAGGCCTTGTCTAACGCCGTCTTCACCAATCTTATCAAATTTATCAAGGCAGATTGAAATGTTTGAAAACTGCTGTGCCTGCCCCAAATCTTCAATCAAACCAAAAAGCACCTTACGGCTGGAAATTTCAGTTTGCACTGGCAGGTTTAAGTTTTGAAAAATGTCTTTATATAACTTCACGCATTCGGCATCGTTGACAAGCGAAAGTTCGCCATCGCCAATGATGTCGGCGTCGCACTGATAAAACTCTCGCAGTCTTCCCTTTTGCGGCCTTTCACCACGATAGACCTTGCCAATTTGATAGCGCTTAAAAGGAAAAGAAAGGGTGTTTTCATTCATGGCCACAAACCTTGCAAGCGGAACGGTTAAATCATATCTCAGACATGCATCGGTTGAACCTTTTACAAAACGATATATCTCTTTATCTATATCTCCACCACTTTTTGCGAGCAAGATTTCTGAAAGCTCCATAGCAGGAGTGTCAAGCGGCAAAAAACAATGCCTTTTAAAAACCTCTTTAATTTTATCAAGCATGCCCTCAAATATAACTTGTTTTTCTGGTGGCAACTCCCAAAATCCTTGCAGTTTGCGAGCCACAATTTTTTTCTCTTCCAAAGTTTTCTCCTTAATTTCATTTAAGTGTATAACATTTGCGGGCAAATTGTCAAACAAAAGGTGTGGATGTTGCGATGCAAAATAAAATTTGCGCATCGTTTTACTGCCATGTGATATAGCATGGCTAGCGGGGTGCAGCGTTTGAAAAAACGCTGCGCTGCGGCCCATTCGGGCGGCAGAAATGCGCAGCATAACCAAAAAGCCAAACCTAAATCCACCAAGAACAAGCTGTGATAGAAGAGCGCAAATGTTATCATGAGAAGCGCGAACTTGCTTGCAAGGGTGAGCGCGCCGAAGTGATATCTTTTGCGGGGTGCAGCGTTTGAAAAAACGCTGCGCTGCGGCCCATTCGGGCGGCAGAAATGCGCAGCATAACCCCGCAAAAGTTATCCACATTTCCACATATAAATATTTATGCAAAACTGCTTATTTTTATACAATATGGCGGTTTATGGGGACAATGTGGGCAACTTTGGGTAAGTTATCCACATTTCCACATCAATTTTTTACGATTTTGGCATTTTTGGCTTTGTTTTGGTTTTTGCAAATTGATTTTTTTTACACTAAAATTACGCTTTGGTTTGTCGCAACTTACTCTATGCTTTTGCCAATGCAAAAAACAACCAAATTATTTATCGTTTTTTGCATAATCATGCCTTTTTAGGAACTTCGATTTTCTGCCTTCATAGATAAATTCTATCTGATGCAGAGCCCTTGTTGTGGCAACATACAGCAGGTTGCGATCGAGTGAAGAGTGATAGTTTTCGGCAGTTGCGTATGGCACAATCACATGGTCAAACTCAATTCCTTTGGCGGTTGAAGCTGTTGTTATCACAAGTGGATAGTCAAATGTTAAATCAGCCCCCACCAAAATTTCAAACTTAACCTTGCCATTAAGCATGTCGGCGATTTTTTTAACTTCATCGCTGTTTTTGCAAACTATCGCCGTGTGCCCGAACTTGCCAAAATTTTCATTTAACAATTTTAGCAATGCTCGCTCGGTTGACGATGTTTTTATAATTCTCGGCTCACTGCCTTCGCGACTGAAGTTGACAACATTTTTAAGCCCGATCATATGCTCGCTGAATTCTGATATCTGTCTTGTAGAGCGATAGGTTTTGTTAAGCACGATGGTTTTGGCTTTCAAAAACCTTGCAAGTTGAAGCAGATATTTTTTTGACAATGTTTTTTCTATGCACTGATTGATATCGCCAAGCACAATTTTTGGACATTGCCAAATGCTGTTAAAAAAGTAAAAGTGTGCGGGGGTGAAATCTTGCATCTCATCAATGATCACATATTTTGCAGCATATTGATTTTTCAACCCCTGAGTAAACTCTTTAATAACCAGCAGCGGTGCGATATCTTCATATGCCACATCTTTAAATGACGGTTGTTTCAACCCCTTTCTTGCATAAAACACATTGCAAATTTTGTAGATGTCATCAATCGGGAAGAATTTGTAAAGAATGTTTTTAAAGCGCGGTTTGATAAGCTCGGTTTGTTGCGGATTTAATGCAAAACGCTCGGAAAGATAGTCAACCATATATTCTATACGCTTGTTTACAGGAAGCGTGCCAAAGGCGTTGTAATATAAATCCTTCAACTCTTCCTTTGAAAACACAAACGCGTTGTAGGCGTTTTCTGCCGCTCCTTTTGGTTTGAATTTCAAGTCGGTTGGATCAAAAAGCTTGGCATAGACATTGTTTAAAAAGTCCAGCAGATCATCTAAAAATTCAAAAGAAGATTTATATGCAATCTCGTTTAACTTATCTTGGTCTTTATCTTTGTAAATTTCGTCGATCAACTTTTCGCGCGATACAAGTTGCTTTTTGAGTTCGGTTTTTGCTATGTGTGAAAATGTTGTTTCAATAACGTTATCTTCGCCAAGCTCTGGCAGCACTTCGCTTACATAACTTGAAAACAAATTTGATGGCGACAAAATTAAAATATCGTCGCTGGTAAGCTCGCCGCGGCGCTTGTAGAGCAGCCATCCTGCCCTGTGCAAAGCGATGCTTGTCTTGCCCGAGCCTGCCACACCTTGCACCAAAATGGTTTTATATTTTTCTTCGCGAATAATTGCGTTTTGCTCTTTTTGAATGCTTGAAACAATTTCTTTCATTTTTGTTGAAGCATTTTTGCTTAGCACCTGCTGCAATATTTCGTCGTTGATGTTTTGATCGGTGTCAACATAGTATTCAAGCTTTCCATTGGAAATTCCAAACTGTCTTTTAAGGGTGACTTCACCTTTGATAACTTCATCTGGCGCTTGATATGAAGCCTTTCCAACATCATAGTCATAATACATGCTGCAAATTGGTGCGCGCCAGTCATAGACAAGCGACTGCCCTTCTTGCGCAACGCGCGAAAAGCCTATGTAAATTTTTTGAGAAGTGTTTTCACCATCTTGTTTAAAATCTATTCTTGCAAAATAAGGGCGTGATTTTTGTTTTGCGATGCGCTTTTGTTTTAAATCACAATTATCTATGTGCAGTTTGATATCTGCCAACTCTTGGTTGTATTGGCTGCGCTCTTCAATGTCAATTTCGTCATAAAACGCTTCCGTATATTGTTTTTGCAATGCTTGATATTTTTCTTGGCTTTGCTTGCTTTCGGTTTGCAAAGCTTGAATTTGCTCGTCCATTGCTTTTTCAACTTGGTTTAAGTATTTCTCTTCCTGCGTCATATACCCACCCCTTAAATCAAACGGGTATATTTTATCATATTTACAAAATTTTTACAAGCGTTTAAATAAAAAACTTGGGGCAACCCAAGTTATGATTTCTTTTGAAATTTGCCGTCTTTTTTATGTAATATCAAATTTAGGTTTTGATTTTCTGAAAGCTCTTTTGCCACCTTGGTTGCCTCCGCCTTGGTTGCAACTTTGCGGATTATCCGCTTTGCGCCGTCTTTTTTGATAAGCCAAACTTTTTCAACCGAATCGTAAACAACGCGATAGCTTGCCTTTGCTTTTGGCTTTTCCTGCTTATCTTTTTGCTGCTTTTCAAGCTTTTGCGGATTGTCTTGCTTTTTATCTTCCTTTTGATTTTTATTTTTAAACCACATTTTTCTCTCCCCTAATTAACATTATAGCACGATTGCTGATTGATGTCAAATCCGCTTGCATAAACGCAAACAAGATATTATAATAATAATTGAGGTGAATATGAAGCTATCAAAAATTTTACCTGTTGTTGGCTGTGCAGTGATTGGCTGCACGCTTGCGCTAACCGGATGCGGCGGTGTGTCGACAACATATGTTTCTCCCACCGTGACAGTTGACGAAATCACCACTTCCGACATAGAAAAGTCTGTAAACAAAGCGGCTCTGAGCATTGTAAGCGTTTGGGCGGAAGGCAGCGTTGCTGCAAACATGGGCATGACCGCAACAAGTTACAGCACAGGCAGTGGCGTGATCTACTATCTCGACAAAGATGTTGGCACGGCATACATCATAACCAACTATCATGTGGTTTACAACCAAGATTATCTCACAAGCGATGACATTGCTTCAAAAATCATGGTGGAGCTATACGGCTGGGAAGACACTTACATTCAAACCGACGCGTTTGGAAATCAAAGTTTTGTGTATGGTGAAAACGCGATTGAATGCGAGTTTGTTGCTGGCTCGCTTGAATATGATCTGGCAGTTTTAAAGGTGCTAAACAACCAAACATTAAAAAACAGCAGTGCTAGACAGGTGGAGCTTTGCTCCGAACCAGCACATCTTGGGCAAACGACGATTGCAGTGGGCAACCCGCTTGGCTATGGCATAAGCGCAACAACTGGAATGGTGAGCGTTGAAAGCGAATATATACAATACTCCGACTTTTACGACGTTGTGATAAGATGTCTGCGCACAGATGCGCCAATCAACAGTGGAAACTCGGGTGGCGGATTGTTTGACGAAAAAGGCAGGTTGCTTGGCATTGTCAACGCTGGCAAGGATGATGCCCAAAACATGGGCGATGCCATTCCAACCGCACTGGTTGTAAGCGTGGTTGAAAACTTGATCTATCAATATGAAACTTTTGATGAGCCAAAGTTAAGCGTGTATGACTTTGGTGCAGAAGTGGTTGCGCAAAACAGCCATTCGGTGTATGACGAAGAAGTTGAGCTGGTTTACATCAAAGAAGACATCATGGTTGAATCTGTAAGTGGCGAAGCTGCAAAATATCTTAATGTCGGCGACAAAATTGTGTCTGCAAGCTATCAAGAAAAAGACATTGAATTTAGCCGCACATTTGAATTTGAAGAGCTTTTGCTTAACATTCGTCAAGGCGAAAGTTTTCAGCTTACGGTTGTTACAAACGGCGGATTGTTTACGCATGAAATCACCGCAAACAGTTTTATAGAAGTTGATTAAGGCGAAAAATTTTCGCCTTTTATTTTGTAAACTTTTGATTTGTTGTGAAATAAATTGAATATATGATATAATTTACATAAACTTTGAGCAAATTACATATGGAAGGTGAAAATTGAAAAAACAAAAGATTATTTTAGATGTAGACCCTGGTGTGGACGACTCGATTGCGATGATCTACGGCTTTCTTTGCGAGAGTTTAGATATAAAGCTTATAAGTGTTGTCGGCGGAAATGTGGACGCAAACCAATGCACGCTCAACGCGCTTTTCATCACTCAAACCTTTGCTAGGTATGACATACCCGTGGTGAAAGGCAGCGTCAAGCCGCTTAAAAAGCGCATGGTTCATGATTTGAATGTGCATGGCAAGAAAGGCCTTGGCAATTTGATTGAAGTAACCGAAACGCATCAAAAAACCATAAACCGCCGCGGCTATGGCGTTTGTGAAGCAATGCGCGACACAATTTTGGCGAATAAAAATCAAATAACCGTTGTCTGCCTTGGCCCAAGCACAAACCTTGCCAAAACATTTGAAAAATATCCGGACATAAAAAAATATATCAAAAAAGTTGTGCTTATGGGCGGCTCGCTTGACGGCAGTGGCAGCATAACGCGCTATGCTGGATTTAATGTTTACAGCGATCCCGATGCCTGCGACCTTATTGTGAAAAGTGGTGTAAAAATTGTGTTTAGTCCAAAAGAGCTTGGGCTTAACACATATATCATTCAACCTATTTTGGATAGGTGGTGCAAGTTTGGATTCGCCGGCGACATGGTTAAAAAACTCTACAACGGCTATCACGATTTATTGTTGCCAACCGATAGATTCGCAACTCACGATTTGTGCGCGCTGATGAGTTTGGTTAAGCCACAATATTACACTTTTAAGCAGGTTGACGCTTTTGTCAACACCGACATTGGCAGAAAGCGTGGGCAGACGCTTTTTAAGGATAACCCAGAAAGCAACATCACCCTGCTTTGCAGCGTGGATCGCAAAAAAGTGCTTGGCGAACTTGAAAGAAAACTTAAAAATGCAAAATAAAAACAAGCCTAAGGGCTTGTTTTTTAAAGCAGCGGTGCAAACAATCGGAAGAACGCCTGCCCCATTTTTGAAATTATCGGTGCTTTTTTAAAGTAGCTCTCGTCTGCCAAAACCGAATCGGTTATGTCTTCTTCAAAGCATTCTAGATATTGCCTGTTAACTTCTTCACTGTAAATGATTGCCGTGCATTCAAAATTGAGCCCAAACGAGCGGTTATCCAAATTGCAGCTGCCCACCGAAAGTTTGTTGTCATCCACAAGCAGCGTTTTTGCATGCATAAAGCCATTGTAGAAATAAATTTTAATGCCGATTTCAGCCATTTCGCGCGCATACGAAAGCGTTGACATGAAAACGGTTTTCTTGTCCGGCTTGCCCGGAAGCATTATGCGCACGTCCACTCCGCTTTTTTTTGCGATTGTAAGCGCCGAAATGAATGCATCGTCTGGCACGAAATATGGTGTTTGCAAATACACTCGCTTTTTTGCGCCGATTATCATTTTGATGTAGGCTTCTTTAATTTTTTGTAGCTTGCTGTCTGGCCCAGAAGTTATCACTTGCAGCGTTGCGTTTCCTTTAACTTCTGGCATAGGAAAATATTGCTTGATGTAGTTTTCAACTGGAGTTTTATCATTTTTTGCATAGCGCCAGTCATCTAAAAAGATGTTTTGCAGCGGATATGCGCCGCCGCCTTCAATCCTTACGCTTGCGTCGCGCCAAGGGCTGAGTTTGCGCTTCATGCCCATGTGGTCGTCACGAATGTTGATTCCGCCAGTGTAGGCAATTTTGCCGTCGATTACAACAATCTTGCGGTGATTTCGATAGTTGAGTTTTAAGTTTATCATTCTCATGTGCAAAAATGGTGGAAAAAACTCTGCCACTTCGCCGCCAGCCTTTTCAAGCTTTCTAAAAAAGCGTTTTGGCGAATTTTTGCTGCCAACCGAGTCGTAAATCAGCTTAACCTTAACACCTTGCCTTGCCTTGTGAATGAGAATTTGCATAATCTCTTTGCCCACCTTGTCGTTGGCAAAGATATAGTATTCCATGTTTATATTTTTTTTGGCGGCAAGCAAATCCTGCTTTAAAATTGCAATTTTTTCAAGGCCGTGGCAGAAAATTTTTACATCATTGCCAAGGCAAGGATATCCGCCCATATCCATGCACAACCTTAACAAGTCGCCGTCCTTGGCAAGCGACCTTATTCCGCTTACTTCCGAAAATGTTTTAAGCCCGCGAATGTTTTTTAGAACGTCGCGTTCGGAAATTGCCTTTTTCTTGATCATCCGCCTTACGCGGTGGCTGAGCCCGCTGCCAAGCAGAATGTAAAAGATAAAGCCAACACCCGGAAGGAATGTTAAAATTGCAAGCCACGCAATGATTGTTTGCGGCTTCTTTTTTTCAAGAAAAACCATACCAACCAGCAACAGCAAGTTGATTGCGGCAAGCACACCAAACGCTAAAAACACCCAAAACGCCCAATGCATAACTATATTATAACCAATATTAAAAAAATGCCAAAGCATTTTGCCTTGGCATTATTTTTAGATTGTTGATGAAGAATCTTGCTTGCCACCTACACAAGCGTGATGATTATAAATCCAAGCAGTTTGTCGTATTCGTCATCGCCTTCCCATAGCGTTTGCTCCCATTGTCCTACACCATGAGATGCTTTAACGTAGATGTTGATTCTAATGTATTGGTTTTTGCCAATTTGGTAATCTGCACCTGTGTAAAGCGTTTTTCTTTCATCTCCTGTTTCTCCACCAAACGACGCTGTAGGTGGATTAGGATCATCGTCGTTGAGTTTTGCAACTTCATAACGAAGAGATACCTGCCAAGCGTCCGTCAAATCTGATCCTGCAGGGTCAAGCGCAATACCGCCGCTGTCGCCATCAGTTGCTTTGTAAACCCTGATGTTTCCAGCCCATTCACTAAATTCCACTTCATATCCTTTGTCAGTTTTGTCAGCTTCAGTTATACCTTCTATCTCATAAACCGTGTCGCCGCCGGTTAAACCGTCGCTAAAGTAGGTGTAGCGCGATGTGACGAGATAGTCATGGCGATATTGATAGTATTGCATATCTGGATTATCTTCACTGCCGTAATTTACACCAACAATATATGACTTTCTAACTTGGAAGCTGTCGCTGCCAGAAATTCTGCCAGCGTGCTCTATATAAAGAACATCTCGTGTGACTGGTACAAGTTTCACTGGTGTTTCTGTGTTTGCCGCAATTGATGGATAAGTTGCCACATCCATCCATATTGGTTCTTTAGTCTCTTCATCTTTCATAGTAGTTTCTACCGAATCTTCGACACTATGATAATAAACTGCGGCTTCATCAAGGTTATCTGTTGACCACGTAACTTTTATTGGAACAGAAGGATCAAGCGTTTTGCCGTAAAGCTCGCTGAGTGAAACATAGTTTGAAACCTTCCTTGTGTAGTTGGTGTTTGTGATTGGTGTGATTTTTTCAACTGCGCTGTCACCTGAACCAAATGTCACTGTCAGTGTAACCTGCCCTTGCTTTGGAACAACAACAACAAGCGTGTCGTCGTAATAAACTGCTTTTCCAGTTGGCGCCGTGCCTTGGTTTGAGACACTGATTTTGTCTTCAAGATTAAACCCAACTGCATCCACAACAACCCTAGATTTTGATGAAATTCTTATATTCTTAACGATTGTTGCGTTGTAAGCAACTTGACATGTTTCTGTGTTTGTTGTGCCACCAGTGCCTTCGACTGCATATTGCAGCGTGATGTAAATTGTCACATTGGCGCTGTCGCTTGTGCCGTAAATCCAACCCGGCATGATTGGCACTTTAAAGTATGCCGCTGAAATATCTCTATAAACATCAGTCCAAGCTCCTAAAGAAGCAGTGTTTGTGCCTGCTTGTGGTGTTGTATAGAGCGGCGCAAGTGTTACATCAGTTGCCAAACGAGTGGTGGATGCTTCTTCGGTTGTATAGTTTGTTGGGTCTTCTTCAAGGTCAAGATAAATCTCCTTGCCTGTTCCTGTGAAAGTAAAGTTTAGATATGTGTTTGTGCCTTGTTTTCTCACTTTAAACGACATGGTTGTGGCGCCACTAATAGTGTATGTTCCATTGTTGTTGGTTACTGCCTTTTTGTTTATTGTCGCTATATCTCCATTCTCACCAAATGTTACTTCATACCTGTAGCCGTCTTCATCTTCGCCTATTGGATCGCCTGTTGGATCAGTTGCCCCATTCATATAAATATAATATTTTGTCACTTTTTCATCTTTGCCCGCCACTGCTTCTTCTTTTGCAATCACTTGCAAGGAAGTTGTAAGTTGAATGCCGTTTGCGGTTGGATTGTAAGTGTATTCAACACCATTATATGAAACTCCTTGGCCTGGCATTGCGTCGCAGGTTGTGTTGTAGAGATCTTTCAACATTTGAACATTTTGAATTGGCACATCTTTTGCCGTGCTTTCGTCAAAGCGGAATGTGATGTTTGTGATTGTGACATTTGCAAAAGTTGGCGCATTGTAATATTTTCCATCAATGCCTGGAGCATCATCTCTCTGAACGCCAGCAGTTGTGTAGCCCCATGCGTCTATGTTTTGCAAGATGATTGACGAAACATCTTGTGTGTTAGGCGTCAAGCTTCGGTTGACAGTAACCGATGCCTGAGTGCCGGTTTCTGAATCCGCCTTTTGCACTGCAATTGAATCATAAACCAAACCTACATCAAACGGAGTGCCTTCGGTGAAAGTTGCCGCCGAAGCGCTTTCATACACAACAGGCTGCTGATCGCTTGATGGAACAAGGTTGAAATAGAAACGAATTATATAGCCAAAATTATCAGAAAGCTCAACCATATAGCTTTTTGTTCCAAACACAACCGAAGCAGGTGCGATTGAAACATCGCCGGTTTTTGTGTATACAGAGCCCGCCGAAGTTCCAGAACCTTCCCAGTAATCTGCTGGCTTATTGTCAGGTTTTTTAAGCGGTTTTTGAAGCATCAATTTGCCAATGGTTGATTCTGCATTGTAACCGGTTCCGTCGGTTTGCACGGTGATTTTATAGTTAAACGAGTAGGCAATGTTTGTTGCGTTCCAGTTTTGTCTGACAACCGAAATAAGTTGATCGGTTGGCTGTTCGCTTGAAGCAAGCGTCATTGCCTTGTAAGTGGTCTCCTTACCCTCGCCCGTTACAACTGGCGTAAACTCGTATGGACGCTGCTGATTTGAAACATAGTAATCTTCGCCTGTTTTGCTGTCGGCATCTTCATAGACGTTTCCCGCTTCGGCAACAACATTGCCTGCGATTGTAACTTGATAGTCAGGGATGATTTTTACGATGATTATAAACGATTCGCTAACACCTGAGATTTCGTAGGTAAACTTAACTGCCGCATAGTCGCCATCCACCGAGCAGCCTTGTGCGTAAAGATAGAAGTCGTAAACCACCTTATTGTCACCTTCGCCGCCCGTGATGTTGGTGAAAAGCAAGTAAGCAGAGCCGTCATCATTTTGATAAACTAAATCTTTTTTGTTCCAGCCGTCTGGTTTTGTATCAATAATCTCAACCGAAAGTTCTGCGTCGCCAATGTTGGCGGCCGTAAGTTTTTCACCCGTTGAAGCAAAGGTTATGCCTGCAAGTTCCGAAAGTTTGTAGTAAGAGTTTTTGTGTGCTTCAACTTCAACAATCGTTGGTGAAGCGGCTGAATATTCCATTTCCACGGTTATGTCAAGCTTTTTAACAAGCGTCAAGGTTGTTGCGCCAGCGCCTGTGGTTGATTTAAGATTATATGTGACTGTGAGTTTCGCTGTTTCGTCTTTGTCCCAAATTCCATCTTCGTCAACATCCCCATCTTCGTCAACATCCAAGACGTTATAGTATGTAATATCTGTGCTTGTGATTAAAATTGAGTTGCCATCGTTGGTTGCATAGTGATATTCAACCCTGCCTGCAAGCCTTGAGAAGGTTATGCTGCCATCTGCAATCTGCACATTGCCAATGCAAATGATGATGTCAACTTCTTCTTCTTTCCCTTCTTCAACCAGTTTAAATGTGTCTCCTACTTGCTTGAGGCCGTTGTTGCCGTGGTCGACATAGATTGTGCTGTTAAAATAGGTGCTGCTCATCTTAAAGGATGTAAGGAACGTTCCAAGGTTGGTTTCGTCATCAGCCTGCGTTTGGTTTTTTGACCTTGCGTAAATTGAATAGATGCTGCCGTTGCTTGCGTTTTCGGTTACATTAAGCTCCAGCAGCCTGTATCTGCCGCCCAACTCGTCTGTGTTTGTGCGGTCGGCATAGATCACTTCGGTTGTGCCTACTTTGTTGATTGTTGCGTTTGGCGTTGATGTGATCAGTTTGTCAAACGCATAGATTGTGTATTGCGCAACCACGCCTTTGTATATAATTTGAATGGTTGCATAGCTAAGCCCCGCTTCTGTTCCGCGTTTGATTGTTAGGTCGTCACCGTTTCGCGTAACTGTGATGTTGCTTGATTGAACAACTGAGAAGGTGATTTTGCTCACTTCTTCTGCTGCAATTTGTGACGCGGCTCCTAATCCTGCATCTGTATATGCTTGCACGGTGAACCTTGCTTTGTCTGCAAACAAAGCTTTGCCGGTGAAGAATCCTTCCACCGTTGCTGTGTCTGTAGTTGTGCCTGTAGTTGGGTCTGTAGTTGTCGCTTGGATTGATTCATAGCCAAGGCTTTTGCCAGCAGGCGCTGGATAGTTGACTGAAATTTTAATCGCCGGAGTTACAACCAACGAAATTTGCGTTGTCAAAGTGAATAAGACTTTTTTATCAACTTTTTCTACATAATTAAACACAACCGTAACAGAAGTTGGCGTGTTTGCCCCAACATATTCTGGTGTAATGTATAATTTTGCAGTCTCTGAATTATATGTTACGCTGCCCGCTTTAACAATGTTTGCGTCTTGAGGCGTAGCCGAGATTGTGAAGTTTTTCATGTCATCGCCTGTAATCTCTCCACCATTTATCGTATCCACAAAGTATGTTAAAGCGTCAATCTCCTTCGTTGTGCCCGCAATTATGCTGCCTGCATTATATTCTTTAACCCCTACCATGTTTGCCTGTGCCGTGTAGGCAAAAGTTACATGGCCATTATCTCTGCCCACTTTATATGTGAATTTTAATTTAAATTCTTGGTCTTCAATAGCGTTTTCAAGTGTGATTCCTGTTGCGCCGTTGACAGTGACATAGTTGTTTGTGGTATCGTTTCCAGCATCATCGACAACTTGTATGCCGGTAATAGTAGCGCCTGCATCTTCGCTTAATGTGATAAGGCCGCTCGTTTCCACAGTGTTTCCTGCAGTAAGAGTGGTGGCCGCCTGAGTTGCCTCAACTGTGGCAGGAATCAAAACATTAAGCGTTGCGGTTGGTGAACCATTGACTGTGAAGTAGATATGATATGTTGTGTCTTGCGGCACAAAGGCTGGCTGGGTTATTGAGAGTGTGAAGTTTTCCTTATCGTATTCAACAGTATATCCGTCTTTTATTACAGTCCCATCTTCCGTTTCTGTTTTTAGTGGCAAATCGTGAGTTATTGTTGTGGTTACCCTTGCCGTGTCTACATTGCTTTCGCCGCCAGTTGTGCGCTGCTTTGTGACTGCGTTTATTGTTTGTTTTGTTTGTGTTTCTTCGCCTTCTTCGCCGCGTGAAAGCGTCCATGTGTCGCCATCAAGCGTGCCATTGTTTTCATCTGGATTTGTGTATTCAATAAAGTATTCCACCGACTGAGCGTTGATTGAGAAGGAATAGGTTATATCGCCGCCGTAAACTTGGGTGTAAGAGCGCTCTAACACAACGGTTATGTTTTGCCCACTTACATTTTTGAAGATAACCTTCATGCCTTCAAGTTTAACGCTGAATCTTGCATCGTTTGCCTCTAAGCCATCTGGGCTTATTGCAATCACATCGTTGCCAATTTTCACTTCCTTGATTTTTAAGGTTGCGTCTTCGCTTACATCGCTTGTTCCAAACATATCGGAAATTCTTGCTACGCCTGGATGCTGAGTGTCATCGCCCATTTTGTCGTTAAGAACAATTTCTTTAATCGTTGGCTGCTTTGCCGTGCCTGCATCCATTTCAACAAACTCACTTGTTGAGCCGTCAAACGGATAGGTAGGCTGTGCGATGATGCCATCTGATTCGATGATAAGGTTGTAGTTATATTTATATGAATGATTGCTTTTAGACTGCAAAATTTCAATGTAAGCTTGAATGTAACCGTCGGTGCAGACGCTGTTGTCTATATGCTTTACAATAAGTTCTGGAACATTGAAAGTTGAGTTTGTGGCAATTCTCATAAAATCTTCAAACTGATTTGGCACTGAAAAATTCACTAAGTAGCTGTTTTCTTTAGCGCCAAGCCCTGTCAAAACCGTCTTGCCGCCCAGGCTTGCAATTTCCAAGCCAAATGCACCTTCTGCGAAGGAGTATTCTATCCCCTGCAACTCTTCCACTTGATAAAGCCCGATGTTGTAAACTTCGCCTGCTTGCTCAAGGCTTTCAAGATAAAGCGTATATGATGTTTTGCCTGAGTCGTCTGTAACTGTCAATGTGAAAACATCTCCAACGCCAACCGCACTTGGACTAATCTCTACGCCTGTGGCTTGTCCAACAAGAGAAAAGCTTAGTATTAGATCATTGCCGTCGCTGAGCCCGATTTCAAATTCTTTGTTGTCGATAGTGAAACTTGCGTTTGTGCCAGATAATTTGCTGTTGATTAAATAAATTTTATTGTCTTCTGTGCTTTCATTGCCTTTTGTGCCTTCAACAATGATATAATCCTTATCGTTTATTTTGTCAGGCAACGCCAACAAGTAGCTTTTGCCCGCATCAATTTCAAACGGAGCGTGCGTGCCGTCAAGAATTTCTTTTAAATCATCTTCTGTATTTTGATAGGATGCAAATCTATCGCCCACCGCCGAAATTAAAATTGGCACTTTGATGCTTGCAAAATCGCTGTTCCCGCTTGTGAATCTTATGCTTATATAGTATCTATCGCCAACAGAAATTTCATTTGCTAAAACAAACGCCAAAGATCTGCTGTTTGGAGTGGTGGCTTGGTTGTTGCTGTAAGCGTTGCGGTTTTCGCCTACTGTAACCGAAATTGCTTCCGAGCCGGATCCCGTTTCGCCAGAAGTTATTATTATGTTGTTGAATATTTCGGTGCTGTTTGCCACCAAAATCACCTCTCGGTTATCATAGAACACAGTGTTGCCAAGCCAGTCGCCCGCGCCGTTGTCGATCATGTCATCAACAGTTATGCCAATTTGAATGTTGACATCGGCAGAAGCAATTTCTATGCCGTCGTCATCGCGCATTGAAACAACAACCTGTTTGGACATTTCGCCGTAATCATATTCTATACCTTTGTTTAATTTGATGGAAATGTCGGAAACCGTGCCTGTGTCGTAAACCGAAACAGTTTTGTCAAAATTTAGATATCCTGATTGGTCTATAAATTCAAAGTTTTCTAATTTGTAGCCAAGGTCATTAGTATAAACAAAGTCATTATTGTTGTTGTTTTCTGTTATGCGTTTTAAAGCAAGAATGTTGGCTATGTTGTATTTGCCAGCAGTCAGATACAAATCTTTTAGTGACAGCGTTATCTCTTCACCCACATCTTTTGCAGTCAGCTCAAAGTTTGGCAAAATTGTCACACTGATGCTGCGATTGTAGGCATATGGATTGCCATTGCCATCGCCATCAAACAACGAATATAACACAAATGTTTTTGTCACCGGCAACTGCACATCGTTGAAAATAAGATATATTCCTTCTGTAAACTCGTCTGGAACTGCTGCAAGGTTCTGAATTGTTGCAATCTCCGATCCGTCATCAGCTCGCAATTTATATTCTGTATCCTTATAAGCGCCCACATCGCCCCATGAGAAAGTTGAGCCTTCTACATTGACTTTTAAGTAGCTATCTAGATTTATCTTATATCCTGAATACACAACTATATCAGCAAGCTGCCCTTCGCCGGTTGGTTTATCCTGCTCACGAACGCCGCTTTCAACGCCTTTAATGTTGTAATTTATGTTGCCTAAATTGTTGATGCCGTCACTTGCCACACTTGTGATGTTTAAGGTGAAATTGAAATTAAGCGTTCCTTGCTCGTTTGCCGCATTAAACAAAATGCTTACATTTTGCCCAAAATTGTGGTTGATTTTCACTTGGTTTATTTCGCCTTCGTAAGTTGTGTCACCACCATTGAATTCAAACATATCCCAAAGCGACTCATCTTGCTCGCTTATGGTGAATTGCGAAATTTTAAGATTGTAGGCATCCGAATTATATTTTCCAGCGCTTACATAAACTTCAATAAGGTCTTTAAGCGTAACATATTCGCCAGCTTTGCCCGCCATTGTATATTGCGCAGATGAAATGCTGTCTTGCTTAACGCCGCCCACCTCAATTGAAGTGATGCCTGTGCTTTTTGAATTTATTGTGAAAGTAAACTCTTGCCTGCCTGCCCTTACTGTTATGCCAACATCTTTGCCAGCAGGATCAGATGCACCAAATGTGACATTGTGGTTGCTGCCTTCGGAGCTGAAACTTACAACCGAGTTGTCGTCAGAAACAATTTCATAGGCATATTCAAACTGCCTGCCGTATTGATCCTTGATCACCATGCCGCCAGTTCTTTCGCCTTCTTCATTTGTTATGCCGTTGATCAGTTGGTTAAACGCTTCAACGCTGTCCAGCATAACCGGCTCTTGCCCTGTTTTGTTGCCGACGATTGAAATGCTGCCATTGCCATTGGTTTGCAGGCTTTGCTGCACATCAAATTTCCAGCCTTCAAGCCTGTCGTTTGAAATTGATGACGGCGTTTGATTGTAAACCCTGATTGCGCCATAGAAGTCGCCTTCGCCAGTAGGCTGAGCCACCCAAACATTAGTGTTTATCGAGTTGTTGTAGGAAATGCAAACATAATAATCTTCGCCATTCAATTCTGAGACGCTAAAATTTGAAACGCCAACTTGAATTGTAACTTGATTTCCAACCACTTCTGGCTGGCCAAACGAGAACACTCCGTCTTTTGCTCTTTCGCCGGTGGCGTCTTCCGCTGCATAAAATTTAATTCTGCCTGCGTTGTATTCTTGCATGAAAATTTCACTGTCGCCATCCACAAGCGTCAAGTTAAGAGTAAACGCTTCTGCCGTGCCGGTTGGAATTACAAAGAAGTTTCCGCCTTCTTGATTTAGCCATTTTTCTTCAACCTGCAAGTTGTAGGCTTCTAAGCCTTGCAGCGTTTTGTCAACCGAAACAGAAATGCTTGTTGAAACTTGTTCAAGCATATATGTTCCAGAAGTTGTTTTAAGCACGTTGCCATAGGCGTCTGTTCGCACCGTGGCAAAAATTAAGTAGAAATCTATGGTGTCTTTAACGATAAGCTCGCCGCCCATAAGCGGATATAAATAAGCGCTTGTGCCGTTAAATTGATATCTGCTGCTGCCTTCTTTGCTTACCGAAACATAGTCGGCAAGAGTTTTGCCTTCTGGAAGAGCGCTGCTTTCGTCAATGTAAACAAAGAAAATCTTTTTTTGATAAATGTTGCTGCTTGGAACATTTGAAACAGTGTTTAAGTCTTTTTCATATTGCGCAGGAATGGTGTTGCCGTTTTCGTCGTAGATTATCGAAAGAGAAAGCTGCTCTTCTATATCTCCCCAAGTGACCGCATCTTCCGTGCGTTCTTCGGTTTCAAAATAAACCAGCCTTTGTGTTTGCTTATCAAAAACCTGCTTTTGACCTTCTTCATTTTCAATTATAAGCACAACTTCCAGCACAAAATCGTGGCTGCCGGTTGTGGAAACTTCCCAATATGCGTGGTTAAGGTTTTTTACATCCGAGTTGAACAACACATAGCTTGCTTTTTCTTCACCATCTTCAATCGTGACAGTTTCACCACCTTTGATTGTGACTTCGGTTGAGTTTTCATCTGGTGTTTTGCCGTCGATTGTAAACACTCTTACGCCAACGTTCTTTATCAACGCCGAAACAACATTATCTTGCATGTCGATGATTTGTGCGTTGATTGTTGCATCTGAAAGTGCGCTTGTGCCAGCAGAGACGCGGAAGAGTTTGTTTGTTGTGATTTTAAGCGATGAAGAAGATGTGTCGTTGATTGTAAACGATCTCACATTTGCCTCAACGATGTCAATTGAAACTGAGGCAGAAACTGCGTCTTCTTGCGTTGACAAAACGCGGATTGCCTCGTTATACAATGGCTGCCCCGATGTTTGGCTGTTTTCTTGATAGAAAGATAATTGCTGCGTTGCATTTGCAAAAGCATAGCCGTTGATTATGTTGTTTTTAGAAGGCTCTTCGCTTGCGATGAAATATACATCGCCGCCGTTATAAACAAACGAAACGCCGTTTACTGACTCTATGTTTGAAGGTCTAAAAAACACTTGTTTTTCACGCTTTTGAGTGACGGCGGTGTTTTTGTCGTCACTGAAAAGGTATTTGCTGTTTTGCGGATAGAACTCTGTTTGAATTTCAAAGTTTGTGTTTTCTGCAATCTTGTTTCCTGTTTGGAACACTTCGCCAGTTGTGCTGTCAACAAGATTGAATGATATTGCATGAACAGGCACATCTACCGCAATTTGGATTGTGGTTGATGAAAGCAAATTGTTTTCGGTTGTGATTACAAGCGATGAAATTCCGCCCACATTGCTTTCGTATGCCAGCCCATCATTATCAACAAGCCCTGTTTTAACTGGCTGGATTGTAAACTCTTCACCCAAAGTTACTTGTTTAGGAACAATGATTGTTCCGTCGCTTATCGTGCCGTTTTCTTTATCTTCAACAACTTGCTTGCCAGGGGCGAAATTTAGCGTAACATTTCCATTCGTCACTCCTTCGGTTGGAGAAGTTATCTTCAACTTAAAAGCATCCACAATTTCATATTGTGAATTTTGCGAGTTGTAGGTTGAATCTAAATCGTCAATTACAATCGACTGTGGATAAACCAGTTGAGGCCTAAACCCTGTGGTTAAATAAACAGCCAAAACGCTGCCGCCTATTGCTAAAACAAAAATCGCAACAAGTATAACCACCAACTGCCATGTTTTAGGTGCTTTTAATTTCATTATGTAATCACCCCTTTTATGATATTCTTTGCAAATTACTTCAATTTAATTATACTTTTTTTGACAAGTTTTGCAAAGCAAAAAGCATTGCAAATTTTTATTTTTTTATTTTTTAAATATATTTATATATTTACTAATCTTCATTTTAATTTTTGCGCCGCATTTTAAAGCGCTTTAAAATGTTGCAATTTTTTAATAAAAATTTACTAAAATTTTAATAATTAGGCGTTTTTTACACTATTTTTTTAATTTTTTTGCGTTTTTTTATAATTTTTTAATTTATTATTGACTTAAAAAATTTTTTACTTTATAATTTTAATGTTATTAAAAGGAAGAAAATATGATTCAAGTAAACAATGTTTCTCTGGCTTTTGGCGGCAGGGTGCTTTACAAGGAAGTAAACTTAAAATTCACAAAGGGCAACTGCTATGGCATCATTGGTGCAAACGGCGCAGGAAAATCCACCTTTTTAAAAATCTTAACCGGCGAAATCGAGCCTAACACCGGCGATGTTTTCATCTCGCCTGGCGAAAGAATGAGTGTGCTGCAACAAAACCAAAACGTATTCGACAGCCAAACCGTGCTTGACACCGTTTTGCTTGGCCACAAAAGATTGATGGAAATTCAAAGGCAAAAAGACGAACTTTATGCCAAAGAAGATTTTAGCGAAGCAGACGGCATTTTGGCGGGCGAACTTGAAACCGAGTTTGCCGAGCTTGGTGGCTGGGAAGCAGAAAGCGACGCGAAAAACCTGTTGCAAGGCTTGGGCGTGGGAGAAGAGCATTATTATGCCCTTATGAAAGACACCGACCCTAAAATAAAGGTTAAAGTGCTGCTTGCACAGGCTCTTTTTGGCAACCCAGACATTTTGGTGCTTGACGAACCAACCAACAACCTAGACTTTAAAACAGCCGTTTGGCTTGAAAACTTTTTGCTTGATTTTGAAAACATTGTTATAATCGTTTCGCACAACCGACACTTTTTAAACAAGGTTTGCACCCATATTTGCGATGTAGACTTCGGGCAAATAAATATGTTTATCGGCAATTATGATTTTTGGTATCAATCCAGCCAGCTTATTGCAAAACAGCTTAAAGACCAAAACAAAAAGGCTGAGCAACGCGCAAAAGAACTTAAAGAATTTATTGCTCGCTTCGCTGCAAACGCATCAAAATCTAGACAAGCAACCAGCAGAAAGAAGGAGCTTGAGCGCCTTACCATTGAAGACATCAAACCATCATCTAGAAAATACCCTTACATTGATTTTAGGTTTGAGCAAGAAATTGGAAAAGAAATTTTGAAGGTTGAAAATCTAACAAAAAAAGGAATGTTTAATAATTTAACTTTTAATGTAGAAAAAGACCAAAAAATCGCTTTTTTTGCAAAAAATAGTCAAATTATCACAACATTATTTAATATTTTGGTTGGAAAAGAACAAGCCGACAGCGGCACAATTCACTTTGGAAAAACAATTTCTGTCTCCTATCTGCCGCAGGATAACCGCGAATATTTTGAAGGTTGCACTCTTTCAATCGTTGACTGGCTAAGGCAATTTTCTAAGGATCAAAACGAAACCTTTATCAGAAGCTGGCTTGGCAGGATGCTGTTTACTGGCGAAGAAAACTTAAAGCCTGTAAATGTTCTATCTGGCGGCGAGCGTGTGCGATGCATGTTTGCCAAAATGATGCTGCAAGGCGCAAACCTTATCATCATGGACGAACCAACCAACCATCTTGACCTTGAAAGCATCACATCGCTCAACAACGGCATGAAAAATTTTAAAGGTCCACTGCTTTTCACTTCACATGACCAAGAAATTATTGAAACCGTTGCAAACCGCATCATCGACATTCGCGACGAAAACCACATCGTCGACAAACCGGTGACCTATCAAGAATATGTTGAAAGCCAAAAATAGGCAAAAATCATTGACAAATTTTGTTTTTAAGCATAAAATAATTGTTGCAATGAAGGGCTTGGCAACCCAGAGCAAACGCGTGTCGGCGTAAAGACAACCAACAAGGCGGACTATCCGTAAATTAGGGTGGAACAGCGACCAATAAATCGCCCCTATGTCAATTTTTGGCATGGGGTTTTTTAATTAAAAGGAGCAAAATATGAAAGCAACAATGGATAAAATTGTAAATTTATGTAAATCGCGCGGGTTTATTTTCCCAGGAAGCGAAATTTATGGTGGGTTGGCAAACGCGTGGGACTACGGCCCGCTTGGCGTGCAGATGAAAAACAATATTAAAGCTGCTTGGTGGAAAAAGTTTGTGCAGCAAAACCCATACAATGTTGGGCTGGACTGCGCAATACTCATGAATCCAACCGTATGGCAAGCAAGCGGACACTTGGGCGGGTTTTCTGATCCGCTTATGGATTGCAAAGCTTGCAAATCTCGCCACCGCGCGGACGACTTGATTGAAGCCTATATAAAAAAACACGGCTGTGAAGAGAACATCTCCGCTTGGAGCAATGAGGATTTTGAAAAATACATCTCTGAGCACAAAATTCCTTGCCCGATTTGTGGCAAAAGCGATTTTACGCCTATACGCAAATTTAACCTTATGTTTAAAACCTTCCAAGGCGTGACGGAAGATTCTTCTTCAACCGTCTATCTTCGCCCAGAAACCGCACAAGGCATTTTTGTTAACTTTAAAAATGTGCAACGCTCCACAAGAAAGCGCGTGCCTTTTGGGATTGCACAAATTGGAAAAAGTTTTAGAAACGAAATCACTCCCGGAAACTTCATCTTCCGCGTTCGTGAATTTGAACAGATGGAGCTGGAATTTTTCTGCAAGCCCGGCACAGACCTTGAATGGTTTGCATACTGGAAGGATTTTTGTAAAAATTGGCTGCTTGAAATCGGCATACAAGAAGAAAATCTTAAACTGCGTGATCACGACAAAGAAGAGCTTTGCTTCTACTCCAAAGCCACCACCGATTTTGAATTTAAATTTCCATTTGGCTGGGGCGAACTTTGGGGTATCGCAGATAGAACCGACTATGATTTAAGCCAACACGCTAAATTCAGCGGCAAGGATATGAATTATCTTGATCCTGTGACAAACGAAAAATATATTCCATATGTTATCGAGCCGTCGCTTGGTGTGGAAAGGCTTATGCTGGCATACCTTTGCAACGCTTATGACGAGCAAACCCTTGAAAATGGTGAAACAAGAGTTGTGATGCATTTCCACCCTGCAATATCTCCTTACAAAGTTGCAATTTTACCGCTGCAAAAAAACATGGGCGACAAGGCGCGCGAAATATATCAAAATCTTTCTCAACACTTTATGTGCGACTATGACGAAGCTGGCTCGATTGGCAAACGCTATCGTAGACAGGATGAAATTGGCACTCCATTTTGCGTAACCATCGATTTTGATACGCTTGAAGATGATACCGTCACAATAAGAGAGCGCGACAGCATGAAACAAATTCGCATGAAAACCAGCGAACTTGCAGGTTATATTTCAAAGTTTATTAACATTTAAAAAAATGAGAGAAACTTCTCTCATTTTTTAATCTCTTTTTGTAAAAGACAGCGCAATCAGCACAATTCGTGCAAGCGAAAGCAAGCTGATTAGCAAGGCAGCAACATATGTCCACGCCGCCGCTGAAAGAACTTCTTTAACATACCCTAGCTCGTTTTGGCTTAATATGTTCATCTCTTTAAGTTGCGCCATCGCTCTTTTGGATGCATTTATTTCAACAGGAAGCGTCACTAAATTTGCAAGAGCACCAAGCGAAAAAATCCCAACGCCCACCCATATAAACACTTCGCCAACAAGCGAACTTGCCAGTGTGAAAAACAGCACAAGCCCCACAATGATGAGCGGCAAAAACAAGGATGAAGTAAAGTTGCTGAGTTTTATAACCGCCGAGCGCAACTTCATAGGTGCGTAGTTTTTTGCATGCTGCAACGCGTGCCCTGTTTCGTGCGCCGCCACGCCTATTGCCGCAACCGAAGTTGAATCCACAACCGTTGCCGACAGGTTGATTGTTTTTGTTTTAGGGTTGTAATGATCGGTAAGCGAGCCGCTTGTTCTTGCGATTTGAACGCTGCTGATAGAATTTTTTTGCAGCATTTTTCTTGCCACTTCTGCTCCAGTGAGATTGCAGTTTGCGTTTAGCAATGAATACTTACTAAACGAAGATTGCACCTTTATTTGTGCATAAATTGCAAACGCCATTGCTGGCAACAACAAAAGTGAAATGATGATATATTCCCAATAATACATTGTCTCTCCTTTTAAATCGCGGTTAGCCGTAAGGCGTGCCCGCGATAATTTTTTTGTTATCCAAATTCAAATATGCTGTGATAAAATTTGGAGTCAAATTTTTATGAGGCAAAGGCTGTGCCTGTTCATGAAAATTTGCGAACCCCTATTCAGCGCCAGGCGAGTCCAGAGGCAAGCCCAGCGAGGCGGAAGGGGGCACACGGGGGAAACCAAGAAATCGCGGTTAGCCGTAAGGCGTGCCCGCGATAATTTCTTGGGTTCCCCCGTGAGTTTACTTAAACATCTTCGTCTTTCTCACAAGCCCACTCCAACCAAACAGCAGCCTTACCAAATCGCTCCAGTAAGTTAGTCTTGCGCTATTTAAAAATTTTTTTACATCTTTCATAACACTGTTTGGCAAAAATTTGTTTAAGTTTTTGATCGCGCGCTTAGAAGCATCTTTTTCCAAACTGATTGTAACACATTTGACCACCACCGCAAACACAAAGATCGCAGCCGCAACGCTGCCGCACACTATCGCCCAAACTAAATATTGCGGGAAGAATAGTAGCACTATCGCCGCGATGATCGCTGGCAAAAACAGTTTTCCAAGCACCCAACCTATTTTATGAAACACCCCAAGCACCACAAACTTTTTGCTTGCAAAATCTTGCTCCGCGTGGCCAAGTTCATGCGCAACTATTGCAAACGCTCCTGCCGAGTTTGAAGAAAGAGTTTTATCCGTTAAAATTAACACTTTGTTTTTGTGGCTATAACCATCGCCTGCAATCTTTTTTGTTCTTGCAATTTTAAGCTTACCATCAAAATGTGAATAGTTTTGCTCGTTTATATATTCAATTATTGTTTTATGCGCCTGCGCAGGAGTTTGGAACATCTTGTTATACATCGCCAAAAATCTGTCATAAGAAAAGTTGCCGATCGCCAAAATCGCACTAAGAAACGCCACAACCGCAACAACAATTAAAATAATAACCCAAATTTCCATGCGTATATTTTAACACGCACCGAATTTTTTATCAAGTGATTAAAACTACAGTGTCACCTTTATATAGTTTTGTGCCGGCTGGTGGAAGTTGGCGCAAGATTTTTCCACCATCGCCATCGGTTTCAAAATATATGCCAACAGCACGCAACGATGACATCGCCTCTTCCAAAGTCAGCCCTGCGACATCTGGCATTTGCACTTCCTCCAGCTCCACCGACTGGTTTTGCTTTTGAATGCCAAGATAATTGAACAATCCTGTAAAAATTTGTTTGCCATACGGCGCTGCAACCACGCTGCCATAGTATGCCCCCGCGCCCGGCTCATCCACCATAACCATAACAAGATATTCAGGATTGTCGGCAGGAAAAGTTCCAATAAAACTTGAAATATACTTGCCCTGCGCTATATGTCCTGTTTCGTCATATTTTTGCGCCGTTCCTGTTTTGCCGCCAACATCATAGCCTTCAACAAAAGTGTAAGCCCCTGTTTTGTTGGTGGCAAGCGAAAGCATGCGACAGACGGTTTGTGATGTTTGAGATGAAACAACGCTTCTCTTCACCTGAGTTTGACTTTGCAAAAGAGTGTTGCCATAGCAATCTGTGATGTTGCTTATGATGCTTGGAGTAATCAAATTGCCGCCGTTGACTATCGCTGCAACCGCGGTGAGCAGTTGCAACGGAGTGACTGCAACCGCATGGCCGAAACCCATACGCGCGAGATCGACGGGTTTAACAAGGCTTTTACCCATCAAAATGCCTGTCGCCTCGCCTGAAAGATTTATGCCGGTTTTTTGCCCCAGGCCAAACTTTTGCATATACTCATAAAATTTATCCACGCCTAGCCTGAGCGCAAGTTCCATAAACACGCAGTTGCAGGAATTGGCAAGTCCTTCTTGAAGCGTTTGACTGCCGTGGCCGATCGAGCGCCAGCACTTGATTTTAACGCCGTCGATCACGCGCGAACCACCGCAATAAAACCTATCATTTTCGCTTACAACGCCTTCTTCTAAGGCTGCCGCAAGCGTGAGAATTTTGAAAGTCGAGCCCGGCTCATAAACATCGGTGACAGCCTTGATTTTAGATTGATCGAACAGTTTTGACAGATCTTCACGCGGGATATCATTTAAATCAAAGCTTGGCTTGGTGGAAATTGCCAACACTTCGGCGGTTTTTGCATTCATGATAAGCCCCGTGGCGTTTTTTGCCTGCTGCTCGGTCATGATTTTTTCAAGTTCCTGCTCTAAAATCAGTTGCATTTTTGAATCAATGGTCAGTGTGATGTCCGCGCCCTTTGTGGCAGGAACATAGTATCTCAGCGTGCCGCCAATCTCCTTGCCTTGTAAATCGCTTTGTGTAAAGGAATAGCCATCCTCGCCTTTGAGATAGCTGTCAAAATAACTTTCGATGCCGCTCTGCCCCACGTTGTCCACGCTTACAAAGCCCAGCACCTGCGAAAGCAAATTGCCGTAGGTGTAATATCTTCCCACGCTCTCCGCCAAATACACGCCTGCAAAATTTTTGTTGTAAATATGATCGGCGATGTTTGCCGACACCTGCATTTTGATCAGCACTTCGGAAACATTTTTTGTTATCACTTTTTGATAGACATTAAGATAGTTTAAATCTAGAATCTGGGAAAGATACTGCGAAACCGCCTTGGCGTCTTCAATCTCTCTTCCGCGAACATACACATTGAAAGTGGTGTAGCTTACGGCAAGCCGCGAGCCGGTTGCATCATAGATATCCCCGCGCGGAGCGACAATGGCAAGGTCGCGCGTCCACTGCGAAGTTGCGCGCAGTTGCAAATCTTTGCCGTTGATTATTTGCACCACGAAAAGCCTGACAAACAATGCGCAAAAAAGAAAGGCTACCACCATGCTTAAAGCGAGTAACCTTTTTTTGAAAGAAAATAATGTGAAAGGGTTTTGCAAAGGTTATCCTCCAAATAACCCCGATAGAAAGTTGCAAAATCTGTCAAACCAGTTGGATTGCTGCTGAATCTGCTGCGGCCGCGAAATTTCGTTTGGATAGGTTTGAATAAGTTCTGCCATTTTATTGCCGGAATCCACAGACGAGATGTTTTTTAAAAGGTTTGCAAGATTAACTGAATATTGGCTGTTTGCTGCGTTGTAGGCGGAAATGGAATTGGAAAGATCCACTGCTGAAAACACGCCAAGCCCAACTGTCAGCGCCAAGATGCTTGCAACGATGGCTTTTTTTAAAAAAGAAGTTTTTTTCTTTGGTTTGGTTTTTTCAACTTCGCGCTGCAAGTGCAAAATGCGCTTTTGCTTTTGCGGCGGAGAATCCGGAATTAAGTCATAGTTCGGGGTTTCAATGACTATATTTTCCTGTTGAGGCTGCTCTTTTATTTGAGACTGAATAGAAGAAAGGTTGATTTTTTGTTTGGCTTTTTCAAGTTTTTCTTCAACCCTTACTTCCTTTTCAAGCAAAAGAGTTTGCTTCTCTTCCATGTATACTCCTAAACATAAAAATATATTCATGCCCCGACTTTTCAAATAATCCCTGTTTTAAGTTATGCCGGCGTCACAAACGGCGCTTTTGGCAATTTGCTGCAAAGCCCGAAAACAAGCAAACAGCGCAGAAATTTTCTAGGTTGTCTCCGCAAACAATCAAATAGGCTGCGACAGAAAAATATGCTTTGATAAAATTTTGGAGTCAAATTTTCATGAGGCAAAGGCTGCGCCTGTTCATGAAAATTTGCGAACCCCATATTCTCTCTGCGAGAGAATGCGACTCGGCAGGCTCACCCTTGCAAGCACGTTCGCCTTTCTCGTCTAATGCGCCCGGCGAGACTATTTAAACCCATCTATTTTAAGTCGCGGCAAAATCGCCAGCGCAAGCGCGATTTTCGTTTGGCCGCGAGAAGAAAATTTCAAGCGTCAAGGCGCAGCTTTTCGGGCAAAGCCCGAAAACAAGCAAACAGCGCAGAAATTTTCTAGGTTGTCTCCGCGCAGATTTATTGAAACTCCGGCGATCCCGGCCACTGCGATTCTTCATGCAAGTTTGAAATTGCAACATGGAACGCATAGTTTGTTGTTGTGTCGCCCGGTGTTTTGATTACATTAAAGGCAATTTCAAGATAGCTGCCTTCAATGCGGCTTTCGTCTAAAACGCCATATCCGCCATAGGTGGTGCTTTCAATAACTTTGTAGTATCTTCTTGCATCGGTAAAGCCTGTGAGTGTGAGTTTATGTCCCATCTCTTCAGTTGTTTTAAGTGCATCAGGCTCGTTAAACTTGCCAATTTCAACAACTTCGCCAAACTCGGTTTCAAGCTCTATTTCAAGCGTTGTGCCGTCTTCAAGCGGATCGGCCGGGCCGTCATAGACGCGCATGGTTTTTTTGGCTTCTCTAATTTCGCTGCCGTCGCCTTTGTTCCACCTTGCGATGACTTCAATGTCTAAATAAAGATTTTCGTCGTAAATTTCTCTGCCGTCGCGGTTGGCGTCGTATTCAAAATCAAGCCAAATATCGGTTATGCGAATGGTTGGGTTCTCTTCGGTGACAAGCGGCATAAGCACAAAGCTTTGATATTCGCTTGGCTTAACGCCAAATGCTTCCAAGTATGCAAACGGCTCTTGGTCAAACGCCGTCATAAACGATGTTGCTGGAAAATCCATAACTTCACTTGCCATAAAGCTGTCACCAACGGTGGTTTCGCCTTCGCCGGCTTCTTCATTTGCTTGGCCGATTGTGGTTAGCGTTCCGCAATAGTCGACGATTGCTGAAACAACATCTTCATAGTAAAGATCGTAGAAATAAGGCAGGCTTTGCGCGGTTTCGCCGATGATTTCATCCAAAATAAATTGAGCGATTGCGGTTTTGTTGCGCTCGGTTAACCCAACATAACTGCCAAGTTGGTTGAACAAAAGTTTAACATTCGCCAAAGCGACTTCGGCACTGGTTTGGTCGGCGGTGGCTGCATAGCCTTCCACCGAAAGAACTGGCGAGCCAGAAGAATAGTCAACCGACATCGCCGCCGGTTCAAGCCCAAGCACCAACGAATAGATTGCATATGTCAAGCCGTTTATGTAGTCTTCGTTTACATAGGCGGATTGGAAAGCGGTTGGGTCAAAATAATCTGTTCCCAGTGGCTGTCCGCCTGTATAAAACTCATTAAAATATGAATATGTAAATTGTGTTTCAGTAAAAGTGTTTGAAACCAACGCACCATTTTCTTGCTCGCTTGAATTTAACCCATAAATCAAAGCAGGATAATTTGTTGCATTTGCCGTTAGCGCCCAATTCCAACCTTTGGAAGTGTCGGCGGTGACAACATAGTTTTGCGTTTCTGCATCTTGATTTACTGATGAGATTTGATAGCGGATTGCATCATAAAAATAAACAAAGTCATCTGGATTGGTTTCAAACTGCTGTGCAAGTGCACCTATCTGGGCGTTGTTTGTTTCTTGATACAAAAAGCCAAACAAATCATCTCCTGCATATGTACTTGTATTAAAATTTCCATATGTATAAAATAAATATGAGAGAACGTCTTCTGCATATGAAAAATAAAAATCTGTAGTCCCGTCATTTTCTGGAACATTTTCATCAAAGGAATAAGATAGCGGCTTGCGCAGCACCTTAACGCCTTCAAGGCTGATGCCCGTGTCCCAATCGGGTTCGTCTGGATCGGAGCCAGCACACCCGACCAACGAAAAACACAAAATCGCAAGCAACACGATTTGGAAAACCCTGACAAGGTTTGTTTTTAAATTTAATTTTGTAAACGCTTTCATAGCCTTAGTATAACAAAACGCAACAAAAAAAACAACAAAATCTAGGTTTTTTAAAATTTGTTGATTTTTTTACAAAAATTAGTAATTTTTTACAAAAATAAGTGAATTTTGTAAAAAATTCTTCGTAGCGATGCGTAAAATGCTGTTGTTTATAAAAAATCCGGCAAGCGGCATTCGCATTCATCATATCGCGACCGCTGAATTTTATAAAAAATAACCTGAAAGTAAATTTCAGGTTATACTAAAAACATATCTGTAATCGCTTTGCTGTGCTTATCTTTCAACATAACACCCATAAGCGAAGAATCGTTTTCATTCACCATAACATATAGGTCTATTGGATTCTCTATCGTTGTGGTTTGGGTGTCTCTTAATTTATATGTTCCGCCATCTTTTACGAACTCTTCATACTGACTTTGGTTTGTTGAATTTGTATACCATGGAACAAGGCATTCCGTTGTTACAATTGAAATTTCGTCGCCGTTTTGATATACGACCACTACATCAAAAGCTTTTAAATAACCTGCATCAAAAATTCCTGTCGCATAATCTCTTCCGCTTAAGTCTCCAACATATGTTGCAATAATTGTGCCGCTTGCGCCAATATCTTGCATAAGAGCTTCGCCAAAGTCATTGGATGGAGCAGGAAGAGAATTGTTTGTCGCCGATCCATAAATTTTGTTTTGTAAATCTGTAATTGTTAAACCATCAGCGACTGAACCCGGGTCATATGAATTGATTGCGTTGCCTATCAATGAAACATATTTGTCTGTTTCATCAACTGGGACTTCGGTTGAAGCGTTCAAACCAAGTTGCTGCAAAATGACTGCTTCAAGATTTTCGCCGTTTGGCAATCCGTCAGGGGTTGGGAATGTCATCCCTCCAAAATGTGTTTTTCCACCCCTTATCATTTCGTAATATACAGTTGTTTTGTTTCCGTTTTCATCATAGAACATTGGGTCAACGCTTGTAGCATCAGGGTAGCCAATTTTTACAATATCTACAAACATATCATTCAATTTGTCATTAAAATCTATATTCGCAAAGTTTTGATCAAATATCTCACCGATTGTAATTGTCTCTTCATCGCCGCCTGGGGTTGGGTCGTCTGGGTTGCTGCCGCCCCAATCTGGATCTGGCTGAAGCTGGCCTGTTGGTGGCGAAGTGTATGCTTTGCTGGTGTCAATTGGTCTAGGATCGCTGGAAACAAATTCTGCGCCGTTTTGATATGCATCATAAACTTCTTCTTGCTGCATGTCTTTGGCGCCTTGAACTAAAATGACTGTTTCAACAATTTCGCCATTTTCACTTACATCAAGTTTAACAAAAGTGCCATCGCTGCGCACCGGGCCAAACACGCAAAGCAGATTGCCGGTTTGCATGGTTTGCTCAAAAGGATAATAGTTTACGCGGTTGATATTGCCATCGCTGATTTTGCAAATTCGCTGCTCTATGTATTCAATGGCTTGGGTAAGATTTTCAACCGCTTGTGCTTTTTGACTTTCTGCAATTTCTTGATCACCGGTGTAGCCTGCGCGTTCGATTGCCGAGCTTTTTACATCGCCTTCAAGCAACGGCCGAGTTTGCGTTGAAATTGTTGCGGTTACAGAGCCTAAGCTGCTGCTTGTTACTTCTGCCACAACAGAAATCAATCCGTCATCAACATTAAAGCCAATGATCTCTTTGCCGTTGCCAAAAGCGCGGTCGGCAAGCTGTTGTGCTTCTTCCGCCAAAAGTTGGTTTACATCAAGCGAAACATTCATATCGTTGTAAATTTCATCAATAGTGAATGTTTTTTCGGTTGGGTCGCCACCTGGGTTGATTGGGTTTTGCGAAGTTTCTCCCGTTTTATTGCATGCCGCAATAGCCGCTGGCAGTGCCGCTATTGTGAGAATTGTTGCTGCACCCTTTAAAAATTTTTTCATACATCGCTCCTTAAAAAGTTATCTAGTAAGATTATATCATTTTTGATTGCGTTTTTCAATACTTTTTTTAATTTAACTTTTCCACCACTCTAAGTTTTGCCGAATGGCTGCGGCTGTTTGTGGCAAGCTCTGTCTCTGACGGCAGGATCGGCTTTTTTGTTATCAGTTTAATTTGCGCCTTGTGCCCGCATATGCAAACTGGGGTTTTGGGCGGGCAGATGCAATCGGTTGCGGCAAGTTTGAAGGCGTTTTTCACAATCCTATCTTCCAAGCTGTGAAAAGTGATAACCGCAAGCCTTCCGCCCGGCGCAAGCAGCGAAATAAAATCTTCCACCGCGCCCTGCAAAAGTTCAAGTTCGCCGTTAACTTCAATCCTGATTGCCTGAAAGGTTTTTTTGCTGACTCCGCCCTTGCCAAAAATCATTCTTTTTGGAAACACGCTTTCTATCACCTGTTTTAACTGTGCGGTGGTGGCAATTTCACCCTTCGCCCTGGCTTTGACGATTGCCGCGGCAATTTTTGGCGCAAAAGGCTCTTCGCCATATTTATATATAATGTTTTTAAGCTGTTCTTGCGAATAGAAATTCACCACATCAAACGCGCTTTTTTGCTGACGCACATCCATGCGCATATCAAGCGTTCCGTCAAGAAGATAGGAAAAACCGCGCTCTGGCGTGTCTATTTGATGCGAACTTACGCCAAGATCCGCCAAAATTCCATCCACCTTAGAGATGCCCATTGCGTTTAAAACAGCTTTGGCGTTTTTAAAATTATCATTTACAAAACTCACACACGAAAAAGGCGAAAGCCGCCTTTTGCACGCTTCAATCGCATCGCCATCTTGGTCGAAGCAGATAAGTCTGCCGCTGTTGCCAAGTTTTTTTGCGATTTTCACGCTGTGGCCTCCGCCCCCGCAAGTCATGTCAACATATATGCCGTCTTTTCTTATGTTCAAGCCGCTGATGCACTCATCAAGCATAACCGGCGTGTGTTTAAATTCTTTCAAGCCCCAACTCCAAAAATGTTTTTAAGGTTTTCAATAATAGTTGCGCTTACAGTGTCTTTTTGTTCAAGTTCGCTAATTTTTTGTTTAACAACGCTCTGGTTTTCTTGCGACAACTCTACATTAAATTCAAGGTTTGTTGCGATATCCAAAATCTGCTCAACAGCCTGTTGATTTTCTTCAACCGCATCCATCAAAGTGCCAATCGCCTGCTGTTTTTCTTCTTCGGTTTGCAAGTCGCCAAGCGTTAGATCTTTAAACGCGGTTGCAAACTCGTTTGCATCGTTGATTAAGTCAAGCAGTTCAAACATTTGCGTAAAGTCAATTTGATATATGTAATCCTTGCCAGCCACATCGCACAGCGCAGCCCGTTCAAAGCTAAACTGCTGTTCTGCGGCAAGAATTAGCGCTTCAAATATGCTTTTCATCACGCCTTGCTCTTGTTTTTTATACAACTGTTGCCTGTATGCGTTTTGTTTTATGCTTTCAATCAAATCGCCAAGCATGGTTGCATCGATGTTTTCAAGGCTTGTTAAATCTTGTGTGTTTTTATAGATTCTTACAAAGTTTTTAACGATGGTTGTAAATTCATCAGTTTGATCTTCTGCTCTGGACGAATTGAATGTTGCGCTTGAAAGCGGCAGGCTTAATCCTGTTTGCCCCGTCACATCCTGCATAACATCAACAATCACTGTTGAAAGCTCGTCTTTAAGTGGCTGAGTGGATTTTGCTTGCATAATTGCAGGAACAATGTCGTCAACGGCTTCGTCGTCAAGCAGTTTGATAACTTCGTTGATGTCGCCGCCTGCAAGAAGATAGTCAAGCATGGTTTGGCTCTCATCAAACTTCCTGCTTTCAAACTCGCTGATGATTTGGCTGATCAGCGGCAGATCTGCCTGCCAATTTGCATAGGATTGTTCAAAATCGTTTTCCACTTCAAGCAGCGAGAAGTCAATCACTCCCGTTCCCGCACTTGCGCTGATGATTTGGTCGAACACTAAGTTTTTAAGTGCACTTACTTTGTAAATTGGCAAGAGCGTGTCTTCAAGCATGGTTGAATAGGTTGTTTCGCCGCCCACCGTTGTCATTTCGCTGGCAAGACGCGATGCAAACTTTTTAAGCACGGTGTTGTAATCAACATCACCTTGCAGCGCGTCATATATATCAAGACTGATCAAGTTTTCAATCGGTGTTGAAACAAACTCGAACAGAGCTTTGTAGGTTGTGATGTCTTCGCCTTGAACATCCAGCAAGTTGCCAATGGCAAACTCTTCAAGCACCTTTGGCAAAAGTTTTTCGCCCTGTGTGTTTTTCATAATTTCCATGCTGTCAACAGTGTCAAGCATAGTTCCAACTTTTGAAAGTATGGTTGATGCACCTGTTTTAACTTTTAAAAGGTTGTTGACATCGTCCACCACATCGCTGATTGACATGTTGTTCTTTTCTAACTCTACATTTATATTTCCAAACTCAATCAAAACTGTGCTGATTTGGCTTTTTAAAACATCCCAGTTGCTTACTTGCGTGTTGATGTCTTGGAAGATGGATTCTTCTCCTTCTTCACTCAGCCCATCAAGCGCATAATCCAAAACTGACGAAAAACTATCGCGCAGAAGGTTGGTGTCGATTATTCTGTCAATAGAGTTTGTCATGACAACCGTGTATTCTTGCGACAGCAGCGTGATTGCAGAAACAACATCTACATCGCCATTGAAAACATAGTCTAGATAGCCACTTTTTGCAAGGTCGCGGAAGGTGTAGTAAATGTTGTCTATGTCGCTTGCAAGATAGGTTGCGTAGCTTTGTGCGTTTTCAAGCCCGGTTTTAACATCGGCCAAAATTTCTTCATACTCGGCAAGCTCTGGGAAAAGCGAAATAAGCGTTGGATAATCTACAATAAGCTCGCCTGCAACATTAAGCAGCACGCCCTTGTAAAGTCCGCTTTGCGACGCGGTTTTGTAAAGCCCGTCAATCTTATCCCAATCCATGCTTGAAACTTGATTTGAAACTTCAAGAGCGCTGACATCGCGCATAATGTCAAGATAGGTTGAAAGCTCTTTTCTCATTTCAACTTTTTCGCCATTCATGTCAAATTGAGAGATGTTGTCGAAAATATAATCATCAAGCCCAACCGCTCCGTTAAGCACGCCAAACGCACTTGCGTCGATTGCATGCAGAACATCCTTTACTTGTTGCGGCAAGCCATCAAGCGTTTCGTCGATCTGTGTTGCTGAGCCATCTGCAACAGCCGCCTTGGATTGATAAACCTGATTGTCAACAAACTTTACTAAGCTTGTGATAGGCATGCTTATTACAAGCAACAACATAAACATTTTAAACACGCCAAGCGCGCCGCCAACCCAGCCGTTGCGCTTTAAGCCTTCTTGCTTTTCTTTCTTTTTTGATTTAAACGCGATGGCGGATATGATTTTGTAGATTATATACACAACAAGGCGCATAATCAAATTTAAAACCAAAAACACAATGCTGCACAACAGCACACCCGGAAGATGCGTTAAAAGCGACTCTAAACTTGGAGAGCTTTCAATAAGTGAGCCGATTGTTGCATCCTGCGCAAGCATCTCTACAATAAGCCCTTGCAAAGTGGTGGTCTCTCCGCCCGCCGAAATATTGATGCCAAGCAGCGCGTTGGTGATTGGTGGCGTGATAAACCCACAGATAAGAATTCCTGCAAAAGTTAAACCTAGTTCAAGAGCGGAACGCTTAACTCCGCGCCTAAATCCAGCCCAAAAGCCTATAAGTAAAATAACAATAAACAAAACATCAAGTATTGCAATAATCGCTGTTGAAGACATCCCTATCCCTCCAAAACATAATCATTCATATTTTAAAACATTTTTGCATTTTTAGCAAACATTTCAAACGCAAAAATAATAAAGGCAAAGTTTTTATTGCCTTTATTAAAATATTTACACTTTGTTTTGTTAAATATACATATCAAGCAATTTAAAAGCCGCCTCTTCCTCTTGTGATAAGGCCTTTTTTCGCAATGCCGCTTTTACATTTTGAGCGATGTTGGCGTCGAATCTTGCAAGATATTTTTTGCGGAAATTGTCGATTTCGACCGTTCTTAATTGAGGATCTTGAATGTGGATAAACCCCACAAAATTCTTTAAACAAAATTCGGCAATTTTCACATATTCTTCTGCAACAGGCTGCTCTGAAATCGGCTGCTCTTGAGCGCTCTCCGAGGCGCTTTCTTCAACTTGCGGCGTTGACTGAGAAGCTTTGTTTTGACTGCGCTTGTTAAACATCAAAACAATGATGATTCCTGCGGCTGTAAACACCCCACTAAACACAATGTTGATGATAAAGCTGCTTAGATTATCGGCAACCATATCATTAAACGCTTTGCTTGCCACATCAAATGGCACGCCAAATTTGTTTTGATAGGAAACAATAAGCGTAAGGCAAATTGACGCCACATTCAGCCCAACCGACAAAATCGTCATCCAAATATAGTAAAGTGTGCCCTGCTTTAAACAAAAAGCACGATAGCATGCGCCGGCAGCAACTGTTGCAATCAGCACAACCCATGCGCTGAAAACATTGTAATAATACAACAATCCCGCAATCACCGCACCTGCGGCCATTATCAAAAGCGAAGTTATTAAAGCAACGCCCGTGTTTCTTTTATTTTGCATATTCTCTCCTTAATTGCTCCAAAGTCCATGCAAATTGCACAGCGAATAAGCTTTGAGCACTTTTTCATCATCTTGAAGAACAAACTCTGCCTGCGGCAGCATGTTTGGCGAAAGCTCTCTGATTTGCGACCCACCGCTTGTAAGCAAGATGATGTGTGAAATATAGTGCTCTGCCAGCATAGGATGAGCAATTTCGCCAACCTTAACAAAAACGCCTTTGTTTTTGAACTCCACAACCGGCACATGTTTTTCGGTTGCGGCGTCCTGAGTGTTTGGCATGATTTGAGCCATTTGCTCTCCACAGCAAAAAACTTCCACCCCGCTGTCTGCAAGCTTTACAATAATATTGCCACAACGATGGCATCTAAAAAGTTTAAACTCTTTCATTTTTCCCCCATAAACCAATTGTTTTCATCTTTATCCCAATATTTTTGTTTAACATAGAGCAATCTTTTAATATAATCTAAATCAAACAACTTTAAAAAGTTAAGTCCGTAATACATATTAAACCCAAACGGCTTCCAAAGCCCTGTCGCCAAGTGAGTGTGCCCAAACAAATTTATGTATCCCTTTTTGTAATCCATTGGCTTGTGCGTTAAGTAAAACTTTAACCCTTCACTTTTTAATATATCATGTTTTTTGACATCTGTAAACCCGCTCTCCAAACAAAACTGGCGAAACTTGTTAAAACTGCCGTTAAACTTGTCTTTAATCAACCGCTCTTCATTGTTGCCGATAATCAAAATGCATTTTGCTTTAATTTTTTTAATCAACTCAAATGCTTGTCTCCATTGATTGTCAACATTTTCGTAATTGATAAAATCACCTAAAAAATATATTAAATCGCATTTTTTAGCCTGTTTATTCCATATTTTAATAAGTTTTTTCGCAAATTTTTGCCAATCTTTGGTTATCCAGTTCTCTCGTTGCAGCTTGTCGTCATCGCCAAAATGAGTGTCACTTGTAAAAAAATATTGCATTCCTTCTCCTTATTGTATTACTGGCTTTTAATGCCTTGCAAACTTTTTCAGGCTTCTTAATTGAATGTTATTTTCATGTTGTAGATAACTCTGTCATGGTCAAACTCATACTGAAACAGTTTGCGTTGAAAAGCAATCAAATCCACCGCTTCCCAAACAAAACCCCACGTGATGATATCAATAACTTCGGTGACAATAAAAGGGGCGCCAAAATAATCTGCAACAAAAAGCCCTGCAACAAACAAAAGCGAGCAGGCGATCATCAGCCAAAAAATTTTAATGTTGCTTTTCATCTTGCGCTCTGTTTCAATCAAGCTGTTAAAGAAATAGTGCTTTATTGCTCCTGCAAGCTGCTGTTTTTCTTCCTGTTTCCAACCCTTACATTTTAAATTAAAGTGCAAGTTATCTTTGGGGGTGAGAGATTTGCCCAAGTTATCCAACATGTTGGCAAAATCCGAGTTGATAGAAAATTTTCCATCCACCTTGTAAGGAGCGATAACTTCCGAGCGTTCTCTTATTTCAACCTCAACCAAAGGATTGCCTTCTTCATCACGCCTAAATTCGCGTTTTAAACTTTTGTTTTTATGGCTTTTTAAATATGCTATAAATTTAAACATTCTCTCTCCTTGCTTAAATACTAACATTTTAGTTAAAAAAATAAAAGCAAAAAAGATGCTTTTTGTTAATTTTGTGATATTATCTTTCTAGGAGAAAACTATGAACAAATTTATGCGCGCTGCACTGATTCAAGCAAAAAAGGCTGTGGATGGCAACCACGGTGGGCCTTTTGGTGCGGTGGTTGTTAAAAACGGAAAAATTATTGGCAAGGGTCACAACAGCGTTGTTAAAAACAACGATGCAACTTGCCACGGCGAAATACAGGCCATTCGAAGCGCAAGCAAAGCGCTTAACAGTTTTGATTTAACCGGCTGCACTCTTTACACAACTGGCGAGCCATGCCCCATGTGTTTGTGCGCCTGCCTATGGGCAAACATCGACAATGTTTACTATGCCTGCTCGCTTGAGGATAACAAAAAAGCAGGCTTCCGCGACAGCGATTTTGATGATTTGATGGGCGGAAGAGAGAAACTTAAAAACTATCTCTCTTGCATCGATCGCCAAGACGTTCTACCGCTGTTTGAAGAATATCAAAATAAACAAAACACAATTAAATATTAAAAACCGCACAAAAAGTGCGGTTTTATTCTTTCAGCTTAAAAAACAGGTGCATGTTGTGGTTGTTAAACGATTCTATATCTGGCGCGTTCATAATTTCACCAATTAGTTCAGATTTTATCGTACCAATGTGCTTATATTCTTTTTCTCCTGTAAATTGATAAAGCTCTGCCACAGACAGAAAACAACTTTTGTTGTAAGACTTTCTAAGCAGGTTTTTAATATCTTCTACTGTCATGTTAAGTTCTTTGCGCTTCATCATTCACCTCTTTGTTAAAAGTTTTATCAAAAATTTTTAAAAGATATGTTGACACATACTCCCCTGAATTTAAAATAATTTTGAATTCAGGCCGAGGGTCTTGCAGCCTTTCAGCAAATTTTTCGACAGTAGTGTTGCCAAATTTTTGAATAAAATTTTCATCACTGCCCCTTTTTCTCATTCTGTCAACATATTCTTGCACCTGACCAGGAGCAGCAAAAACTGTGCAAAATGGAATTTTGTTTTCCTCCAAATACTTTAAAAATCCGCTATGAAAGGCATTTATCACTATCTTCCCCTGTCCAAACATTTCCTCAGCCTTAGGCAAAGTTCTTTCCGCAAAATCTGGAACGCCTCTATGCAAAAGTTCAGCACCCCATTTATCCAAATCAAAAAACCTGTCATCTTGCTGGCACAAAACACTTTTCCCGCTCGCTGTGGCACATACAAACACTTTAATTTTATTAAGTTGTTGTTTGCAACCTTCCATTTCTTGGACGCTTTTTATAATAATTGACATTTTATATATAGTCCTCTTTTAACAATTATAGCCAAGTTTCTTTTATATTTCAAGCGTTTGAAAAATTTTATCTTGAGACATACACAAACAGGATGTTGAGGCAAGCCTCGACAATGGAGTTTTAAAAATTGTTTTGCCAAAGCAAGACAAAAACTCTGGCTCAAACAGAATTGAAATAAAATAAAAAGCAAGGCCACCGGCCTTGTTTTTTTATAACCGAATGTAAAACACGCAATTTAGAGATTTTTTGTGGTGGGAATCTTTACCCCAACTGAGCATTTTTAGCATTATAAACAAACTCTTTTACAAGTCTTTCATTTTTTATTCCGTTTAGCTTACAACCAGAATTCACATCAACTCCGCTAGGATTTGCTGTTTTAATCGCATTAGCAACATTTTCGGGCGTTAATCCGCCAGCAATAAAGGTTGGTTTATCCAATTTTTTTATCAATTCACGATCAATATTCCAATCGTGAATTAAGCCTGTTCCTCCTACTTGATTGGTTTCAAGATTGACACTGTCCAAAAGATAATAATCGGCATATTTCATAGTCTTATAATCAGTGAGGATTTGTCCGTTTCGAGAAACATGAATCAAACGAATTAGTTTGATACTTGGCAAAACATTTATGATTTTTTCAACTTCATCTTCATCAATGTTTGAGTGAAGCTGTATGACATCGTTTCCAATGAATTGTGTCAGTTCGACAATCTCTTCACCGTTCGTTAGGTGCGTGACCAAGACAGTTTTTATTTTTCCTTTTGAAAAAGTTGCTATTTCTTTGGCTGTGTATTTGTCGATAAAGTCTGTGCTGTTGTGTCTTTGCCCTACCAGCAGCCCAAGGAAATCAGCCCCCGCATCTATACACATCTTTGCATCATTTATGCTTTTGTTTGCACATATTTTTACTAACATATTATATCCCACATATCTAAAAACCCAACTAAACTAAAGCGTTCAGTTGGGTACATAATGGCGGGAAGAGAGGGATTTGAACCCTCGCGCCGGTTGCCCGACCTACAGCCTTAGCAGGGCCGCCTCTTCGACCACTTGAGTATCTCCCCTCGTCGATGTTGTATATTTTAGCATAACAGATGCGCTTTGTCAATTAAATTTGTTTGCCAAAGTTTGTTTTTTTAAAAGCATCATGATATAATTATGCTAGAAATTGCTTTTGGAGGCGCATATGAAAACTGTCTATTTTGCAAAAGTCAAAGACGAGGCAAAAATTCCAAACAAGCGCGATGAAGACGCCGGCTTCGACATTTATGCCTGCTTTGATGAAGACTACATAAAATTTTCTCCGTTTGAAACAAAACTTGTTCCAACCGGCATTGCCTGCGCTTTGCCGAAAAGTTTATACCTGCAAATAGAAGAGCGCTCTTCAACAGGTTTTAAAGGCCTTAAAAAGAGTGCCGGCGTGGTTGACAGCGGCTATCGTGGCGAGATTTTTGTATGCCTATACAACGCCAATCCTGTGCCGCTATATATCTCTAAACTGCCGTTTGAAGAGATTGAAAAGCTTGAAAAGAAATTTGTTTACATATCCTATCAAAAAGCCATTGCACAGGCAATTTTGCATAAGATCAGTAAGGTTAAAATTAAGCAAATTTCTCATGCAAAGCTTAAAGCCATACCATCTTTAAGAAAGGACGGGGCGCTGGGTTCTTCTAAAAAATAACGGCAACTTGGCGTTTTGCTTGCAAAGCAAAACCGCCCGCCCGCGTGCCGCAGGCCGCGTGGCGGGCACAAAAGCGCGCCCGCGCTTTTGCCAAGTTGCCTTTTTTATTGCATCAACCGCGCAAATATGCTAAACTAAACCTATGGCATGGTGGAAAAAACTTTTAATTTGGCTTGGCGGCGCAGCAGCATTTTGTGTGCTGATTTTTCTTTTATTTCACTATCTTTCATCCAATGCTGAGTATGCACAGATGTCGCTTGGCCGCTACAACCTTACATCCATCACCCAAACTGATGCCGACGGCAACCAAACCACGATTCAAGAATTTGAAAACGGCGAATTTTACATTGTTGTTGAAGAAGATTTTATGATCATAAGCCACTCTGGCGAATATGGCATATTGCCGAACGATGGCGGCTATCAATACTTTTTGCACGGGATTGAGCTTATTGTGTTAACACCGCAAGACGGCGGCACTCTCGCCTACACAGGTTTGTATCAAGACAACACAATCAGCATCCAAATAACTAAGGACAATATAACAACTTGCTACAACTACATTTTAGATAAAAACAGCGAATAAAAGCATCAAACTCTTGACTTTTTTGTTTATAAATTTTAAACTTTTAATATGAAAATATATGGCTTTGAAAAACTTTCTATGGTGGATTATGACGGACATTTGTGCGCCACAATTTTTACTGGCGGATGCAATTTTAGGTGCCCGTTTTGTCAAAACTCCGACCTTGTAAATGTTACAAATTTAGAGCAGTATGGCGAAGATGAAATTTTTGCGCACCTTGAAAAACGCAAAAATATAATTGACAGCGTTTGCATCTCAGGCGGCGAGCCAACCCTTAATCCAGACCTTAAAGACTTTATTAAAAAAATAAAAAGCCGCGGCCTGCTTGTCAAGCTTGACACCAACGGCACAAAGCCAGAGCTTATTAAAAACCTTATTGAAGAAGGGCTTGTCGACTATGTGGCAATGGATGTAAAAAACTCGCGAGAAAGCTATCAAAAAACTGCTGGCGCGATTGTAGATCTTGATGCAATAAGCCAAAGCATTGAACTATTAAAAACAAACATAGTGCCATATGAGTTTCGCACCACTCTTGTCAGTGGTCACCACACCAATGAAAGCATTGAAGAGATGGGCAAATGGCTGGACGGCGGTGAAAAAATATTTTTGCAATGCTTTAAAGATTCTGGCAGCTGCCTGCAACAAGGCTTGCAAAAAATCACAAAAGACAGAGCGCTGATATTTAAAACAATCTTGCAAAAATACATAAAGAAAGTTGAACTTAGAGGTTATTAAAAAACGCAGAGATGTTGCTCTGCGTTTTATCTTATTGTGTAACTTCTTATGCTGCCCTCTGGGCGTTTAATTCTCTCTCGTTTTGCTTCGTCAATCTCTTGCATCGCTTCTTGGTTGAGTTGTTTGATTTGCTCAGCGTCAGTGACGCCAAAGCCTTTTAAATATTCAGCGTCTGCAAACGAATTGAATGTTGCTGCCTTAAACACTCTGCCCGTCACAGAAAGCTCCCACGGATTGATTTTGCCTTTTTCATATATGCAAATTTTGCCATTGATTGAAGCAACCGCTTCTATTGGGCATTGAGTTTTATAGCTGGTTTTCCACGAATATTCGGTTGATTCGCCGTCAGAAGTTTTGATTGTAAAGCCATAATGCTCGCCGCGGATTTTGCTTCCTGGGTCAACCGGCAAAGTTCTGTCTATATCAGAATATGTAAAACCCTGATGTCCGCTTGTGAACCCAAACACGATTTCGTCTTTAAATTGTTTTGGAAATTTTGTTTGCATTGTTTTCTTCTCCTTTTATATTTTAAAACATATGTCAGCTTTTGTCAATATCAAAAAAACTGCTTTGAAAGCAGTTTAAATTGTTTGAAGATAGTTGCTTGCGCTTGTGGCAGCAACAGCCCCGTCTGCGCACGCGGTGGTAAGTTGCCTTACCTTTTTAACGCGGCAATCTCCCGCAACAAACAAACCTTGTGTTTTGGTTGCCATGTTTTCATCGCAAATTATGTAGCCGTCTTTTGACAAATCCACCAAATCTGCAAACACTTTGTTGTTTGGAATCTGCCCTATCGCAACAAAAAGCGCTTTGGTTTTTAAGCTCATCTTTTCGCCGTCAGTTTTTTGGAAAACCAACCCCTCGAGCTGATCCTTGCCAACAAGCTCGATGAGTTTTGCGTTGTGCGTAACCTTTATATTAGGCTTATTTTTCAGTGCGTTTACAAGCACTTCGTCGCCAAAAAACTTGTCAAACAGCGTCACCACGTGCACGCTTTTGCAGTATGAAGAAAGCAGCAATGCATACTGCAACGCCGTGTTGGCATCGCCAATAAGCACCACATCTTCACCTGCATAGAAAGCCCCGTCGCAGAGCGCACAGTAGCTTATGCCATGCCCGATTAACTCTTCTTCATTTTTGAGCCCAAGCTTTCTGTGCTCCACCCCGCACGCGATGATCACCGACTTTGCTTGAAAATTTTCAAACTCGCTGTGCGCTTCAAAATAGCCCTGCTTTTTTTCAAGTTTTGTTATTTTTGCAAAGGCAAAATCTGCACCCTTTTGCGTGATTTGTTCAAAAAGCTGATCGGCAAAATCTGCACCCGCAATCTGCATGATTGTTGGAAAATTTTCCACGCGCGGCGATTCTGCAATCTGTCCACCTATGTTGTTTTGCTCTACAATTGTAACGCTTTTTCCATTTCTAAGTGCATAGAGAGCAGCAGTCATTCCTGCTGCCCCTGCACCGATTATTAAAACATCTTTCATGCCCTTATTTTCAACCCCTCAACATATCTGTTAATTTCGCTTGCATTGTCAAAGCGCAAATATGTTTCGCCGTTTGGAACTAAAAGAGTTGGTGCTTTTTTGACATTATATTTGATTGTCAAATCCTTTTGATCTTCGGCATCTATTGCAACATATTTAACGCCTGCGGCATCCAAAATTCGTTTTGCCATTTTGCAGTTTGGGCAGGTTTTGGTTGTAAACAGAAGAGGAAGATCGCCGCTCACCTTTGCCTCCGCCTGTTTTTGATCGTTGCAACAGCAGTTTTTCTTTTTGAGCACGGAGTGAGAAATATCATATGTCACCCTGTCTTTAAACTCCTGAGCTTTTCCATCGTTCCAGTTTTGAACAGGACGATAGTAACCTGTGATACGGCTGTAAACTTCGGTTTTTTCACCGCAGTCTGGGCAGGTGTAAACTTCGCCAGTGATGTAGCCGTGGTTGCGGCAAACAGAGTAGGTTGGGCTGATTGTGTAGTATGGCAGTTTATAGTTTTCTGCAATCTTTCTAACAAGCTCTGCGGTTGCCTTCCAACTATCGAGTTTTTGCCCTAAGAAAGCGTGGAATACCGTGCCCGATGTGTAAAGCGTTTGCAGATCATCCTGAATGTCAAGCGCTTCAAAAATGTCGGCGGTGTATCCAACAGGAAGGTGTGAAGAATTGGTGTAGTAAGGCGTTTTGCCTTCGTTTGCGGTGATGATGTCTGGGAAGCGCTCTTTATCATGTTTTGCAAGCCTATATGATGTGCTTTCGGCAGGAGTTGCTTCCAAATTGTAAAGATCGCCATATTTTTCTTGATAATCCGAAAGGCGTTCTCTCATGTGATTAAGCACTTTCTTAGTGAAATCTTGCGCCTGTTTTTGAGTCATGTCGGCTCTGATCCACTTAGCGTTCAAGCATGTCTCGTTCATTCCAACAAGGCCGATTGTTGAGAAGTGGTTGTTAAATGTGCCAAGATACCGCTTTGTGTATGGATACAAGCCTGCTTCCAAAAGCTTTGTGATGGTTTCTCTTTTCATTTTAAGCGAACGCGCAGAGATGTCCATAATCTTATCAAGCCTGTCAAAGAACTCATCTTCTGTGGCAGAAAGATATGCAATCTTAGGCATGTTGATGGTTACAACGCCCACCGACCCTGTGCTTTCTCCGCTGCCAAAGTACCCACCGCTCTTTTTGCGCAATTCTCTCAAATCCAATCTCAAGCGGCAGCACATGCTTCTCACATCAGTTGGCTCCATGTCGCTGTTGATGTAGTTTGAGAAGTATGGCGTGCCATATTTGGTTGTCATTTCAAAAAGCAATTTATTATTTTCTGTTTCCGACCAATCAAAATCTTTGGTTATTGAATATGTTGGGATAGGATATTGGAAGCCTCTTCCGTTTGCATCACCTTCAATCATAATTTCAATGAAGGCTTTGTTTACCATATCCATTTCTTTTTTGCAGTCTTTATATTTAAAGTTTTGTTCCTTGCCGCCAACGATTGCTGGAAGCTCAGCCAAGTCGGCAGGAACCACCCAGTCAAGCGTGATGTTTGTAAATGGCGCTTGCGTGCCCCATCTAGACGGAGTGTTAACGCCGTAAACAAACGATTGAATGCACTGCTTAACTTCTTTATATGTTAAATTATCAATCTTGACGAACGGCGCAAGATATGTGTCGAATGAAGAGAACGCCTGAGCGCCCGCCCATTCATTTTGCATGATGCCCAAAAAGTTTACCATCTGATTGCAAAGCGTTGAAAGATGTGACGCTGGCGAAGATGTGATTTTGCCAGGAACGCCACCAAGCCCCTCTTTGATGAGTTGTTTAAGCGACCAGCCTGCGCAGTAGCCTGTGAGCATTGAAAGATCGTGAATGTGAATATCACAATTTTTGTGAGCGTCTGCAATTTCCTTGTCATACACTTCGCTAAGCCAGTAGTTTGCCGTCATTGCACCAGAGTTGGAAAGAATAAGCCCGCCAACCGAATAGGTTACCGTTGAGTTTTCTTTAACGCGCCAGTCAGAAAGTTTAAGATACTTATCGATGGTGTTTTTGTAGTCCATAAGCGTTTCAGAAACATTTCTCATCTTCTCATGGCTCTTTCTGTAGAGAATATAGCATTTTGCAACATTTTCAAATCCATTGCGCATAAGCACCTTTTCAACGGTGTCTTGAATATCCTCCACACTCGGCAATTTGTTTTCAAACTTTTCGGTGAGTTCAAGTTCTGTGATTTTTGCAAGCTTTCGCGCGTCTCGCACATCCCCCTCGCCCAAAGAAAGCATTGCCTTAACAATTGCGTTCTCGATTTTTGTGATGTCGTAGTCGACAATCCTTCCGTCTCGTTTGATAATTTTGTCCATATTTTCACCCCTTTTAATTTGCCATTGCTAGCATACCCCAACTTTATCACAACACAATATATTGTGTCAAGCGTTTTTCAAATATTACATATATTGTGTTTTTAGTCATTTTTTAGCTATTTTTGCTTTGCCCGATTTTTTGGCTATAACAGTTCTAATTTGATAATAATTGTGCTACTTTTCGGTTTAAAAATTTTTTAAAAATCTCTTTGATTTTTGCTCTCACAAAAGTTTTTTTATTTTTTTTGGCATATATATTGACTTTATATTTATTATTTAATAAAATAGAAAACCTAAGGAGTAAACCATGAAAATTGTATCTTATCACACTGGCAATTTGTGCGTTTGCAAATCAATCGCGCCAGAAAGCATCAACTCAAACAACGCATTCTCTTCTGAAAAAATGTCATCAAAACAGGTTATGGTTGCAGCGGTTGACAACTCGCCTTTTTTAATTCCTGTTTATCTTTACACAAATTGTGGCAAGGATAAAGTTGCAAGGCTTCGCAAATGTTTATCAGAAAATTTTAACGACCCAAATTTTGTGGTGTTAAAAAAATCTTGCGTAGAACAAGTTGGTGATTTTTTTGTTGAAATTGATGAAACAATAACCAAGCAAACCGCAACGCCAGAGCAGCTTAAACAAATTCAAAAATTTGAGACTCTGTTAAGACCTTTTGAAAAATCAAGGAGCCTGTAATTTTAATAATTTAAATAATTTTTAATAAATTTAATTAAAAATCGTTATTTTTGTGTGTTTTTTGCAAAAATAACGATTTTTTTGTCTTATAAACGCGCCGGCGCATACAACAATTTTTTTTACACATTTTAACTGCGTAAGGAGGTTTATATGAAAAAAATTCTAACAAAATTATTCTGCTTTTCATTGATTTTTGCATGCATTTTTTATGCCGCGTTTTCTGCGACAAATGTTTCGGTGGCTTTAGCTGAAAGCGTTGAAGATTTTTCTCAACAGCAGGAAGTTTCACCGGAAGTTATTCAAGATGAAACCTTGGCAAACGACGCGCCAAACAGCAACCAAAACGCTTTGCCAAACGGCGAAGCTCAACAAGAGCCGATTAACCCTTCACCAAGGTTCGTTATGGTTCTTGGCGGCGGAAAGGTTACCGCGCAGCCCGATGTGGCGTTTGTTGAGATTGGCGTGGAGAGTTTAAATTCCGATTTGCAAACCGCCCTGGATGAAAACAATCAAATTATTTCAAGTTTGATCGACTATCTCACCGAACAAGGCGTTTCGCAGGACGATATTAAAACAAAATATTACTCGATTTATCAAAAACACGACTATTCTGCAAGCGAAAGATTTTTAGGATATCAAGTCAGCAGCACGCTTGAGTTTAAATGCACCGACATTAACAATCTCGGCAATCACATCAAACAGCTCACTTCTTTGGGCGCAAACCGACTTGGCGGAATCTCTTTTGACTGCCTAAACACATCTTCCTATTATCAACAGGCCCTTAAACTTGCAATAGAAGATGCAAAAAGCAAGGCGGAGGCTCTTTGCGACAAACCGCTTTCAATAGTTAAGATTATTGAAGAAAGCGTTTACACCAGCTTGCCATACAGAATGCTTGAAACATCTCTTTCAAACGCGTCAACCATTTTAAAAGGAAGCATGACGGTTGAAGCAAAAATTAAAGTTATTTTCGAATAACCGCACTTCTTTAAGCATATAAATTTATAAATTGATGCTTTTTATGAAAAAAGACATCATTTCCCTTGTTTTTTTCTGTAAAAGCGCCTATAATTTAAGAAAAAAAGGAGTGTAATATGATAAAAGCATTAGACAAACTTCCAAAGTGGGCGAAGATTATCCTTGCTCTTCCTGTTTTGGATATCATCTGGAACATCTACAGACTTATCAAAAGCGTGAAGAAGGATAATGTTCTCGGCATCGTTCTTGCTGTTGTGCTTATTGTTATTGGCATTGCTTTTATGTGGCTTGTCGATATCATAACAATAGCTCTCAACGACAGAGTTCTTTGGATAGATTAAAAAAAGCCTTTTAAAAAGGCTTTTTTTTATTTCTCTTTTTTTGGTTTTTGTTTTGTTTTTTGCGTTTTGTTTGATTTTTGGGTTGATTTTGTTGTTTGTTTTGGCTTTTTATTATATTCCTGCAAGAATTTTATTGTTTGCTTATCTTCTGCCAAAACTTTTTGAACAAAACTTTTTTCTCCAATGTTTATTTGTGCTTCAAAAACCTTTCCGTCGCCTTCATCTTCAATAAAGTTAACTTCGACAAAATAATCTTCAATCGCGCATTTAAATATATTGTTTATATCTACCGTCAACACTTTTTGCTTTCCAAAGAAGAAGAACATATCTCCAATTTTAAAAAACTGTTGCGAACCGAAATATCTTTGCTGTTCAAAATCTAATTTGGTTTTGTTTAGTCCCAGCACTTCAAAAATTTGCGCCCCCTGCTTTTCTTGTTCCAACTCGCCCATAAACTGCTTTATTTTACAAGGCGCATGCAAATTTTTTAACAATTCTTCAACCTGCTGTTTTTTTGTTGCTTTATAGATTTCGCCGATGAGCTTTACATTTTCCTTTATATTCTCAATCGCTTTTATATTCTCTTCAACAGCTTGCCATGAAAGAAGCGAATCTTCAAGCTTACATTCATATTCCGCCGCGACAAAATTTATGCCATTCTTTTTTAGAAAGACATAAAGCTTTGAAAGCCTGTCGTTATACTTCTTTGTAAGCAGTTCGGTAACCACCGTTGGAGTTTTGATTTTCCTGCTTAAAACAAAATACAAAATCAAAGCCACAAGAAGCAGCGATAAGATAATTATAGAATAAATCATATCATCTCCCAATAAAAAGTCCGCTTATGCGGGCTTTTATTAAAATTCTTCGCTTAAAATTTCAAAGTAAGCTTGTGGATGGTTGCAAACCGGACAAACCTTTGGCGGCTCTTTTCCTACAAAAACATGGCCACAATTTCTGCAAATCCATATTTTTTTATCGGTTTTTTTGAAAACTTTGCCTTTTTTAACCAAATCTGCAAGTTTTCTATATCTTTCTTCATGCCTTTTTTCAATAGCGGCAACTCCGGCAAATTTAAAAGCCAAATCGGCAAAACCTTCTTCTTTTGCTTCTTTTGCCATTCTTTCATACATTTCCGTCCATTCGCCATGCTCGCCAGCAGCAGCATCAAGCAAATTTTCTAATGTTGAAGGAATGTCTCCGCCATGCAATGCTTTAAACCAAAGTTTTGCATGTTCTTTTTCATTGTTTGCCGTCTCTTCAAAAACCGCAGCAATTTGCTCAAACCCTTCTTTTTTTGCTTTTGAGGCATAATAGGTATATTTGTTTCTTGCCTGGCTTTCACCAGCAAAAGCCTCCATTAAATTTTTTTCTGTTTTACTTCCTTTAAGTTGCATAATTTCCTCCTTATCTTTTAATAGTTTACACTTTTATATAAGCTTTGTCAACTAATTTGCGGCATTGTTTTGACTTTTGTTTTAAGTATGATAGTTATGTTTTTATATAAAAAATGTTTCATGTGAAACAATTTGTTTTTAAGCCTTTTTAAATTGTTTCATGTGAAACATTTACTGTTTGTAAAATAAAAAAATTGTTTCATGTGAAACAATTTTTATTTATTCTTTTCAAGCAATGTAACTATGTCTGCAAGCCTGTCTAAGTCATCTCGAGAATAGTAATCAATATAAATTCTTCCTTTTTGATCGTTTCCAATTGCCGAAACCTTTGTTCCCAACACCCTTTGCATTGACACGATCAAATCTTTAAGTTCGAGAGATTGGTCGGCTTTTGGCCTTGTTTTGTTTTCTGGATGTTGAACTCTTTTAACAGCTCTTTCTAAATCTCTTACATTCCATTTGTCTTTAACTGCTTGGTTGGCAAGTTTAATTTGCGACATATGATCATCAACCACAACCAAAGCCCTTGCATGTCCTGCAGAGAGCGAGCCTTTTTCGATCATGTCTAACACTTCTGGATAAAGAGTAAGTAATCTTAATGTGTTTGCAATGTTGGAACGGCTTTTGCCAATTCTTTCAGCAACGGCTTCTTGGGTTAGCTTATATTCTTCCATAAGCTGTTTGATTGCTCGTGCCGCTTCAACCGGATTTAAATCTTCTCTTTGCAGGTTTTCAATAATTGCAATCTCTTTAACCTGCTTATCAGTGTAATTCTTAATAATTGCAGGAACTTCTTTCAAGCCAGCGATTTTTGAAGCTCTATATCTTCTTTCGCCCGCAATAATTAAATATGTTCCATCGCCATTGTCGTTTAACACAATCGGCTGAATAACACCGTGTATTTTAATTGATGCGGCAAGCTCGTTTAAACCATCTTCGTCAAAATGTTTTCTAGGCTGGTTTGGGTTGGTTTTGATTTTGCCGATCTCAACCATATCAACTTCTTTTGGGTTTGCCTGTTTTTTTGCCGGCTGTGGGGAAGTTTTTTCAACTTCTTCATCATACATCGCAAACAGACTTTCAATACCTCTGCCTAAGCCTCTTCTCATCATACTACTTTACCTCCCTTAACTTTATTTTCGTATGTTTAGTTATGCTTTTATACTTAATTTTGTTTCTGTTTAAAAACTCTTCCGCAAGCGAAAGATATGCTTCTGCGCCCTTAGACGCCGGATCGTAAAGCACGATTGGCAGCCCATGACTTGGCGCTTCAGCAAGCCGGATGTTCCTTGGAATGTATGTGTCAAAAACCTTACTCTTAAAAAATTTGATAATTTCTTGGCTTACTTGGTTTATAAGGTTGGAGCGGTTATCTTTCATAGTTCTAACAACGCCCTCAACATCTATATTAGGGTTAAGATGAAATTTTACAAGTCTTATCGTGTTCATAAGTTGCGTCAAACCATCCAGCGCATAAAATTCGCACTGCATTGGGATTATAACACTGTCGGACGCAGTTAAAGCGTTGACTGTCAACAACCCTAATGACGGCTGGCAGTCAATCATTATAAAATCATAACTTTCGCGAATGTTTTCCAATATTGTTTTTAAAACTTTTTCTCTGTCCGGAATAGAAACCAGCGAAATTTCTGCAGCCGCAAGGTCAACCGTGGACGGAATTATGTCAAGCCCGTCAATCATCGTTGGAATAATAACTTCATCGATAGGACTTTCACCGTCGATTAAGTCATAAATTGTTTTAAGCCCCTTGCGCTTTTCAATTCCAACGCCGCTTGTTGCATTGCCCTGAGGATCAAGGTCTATCATAAGCACCTTTTGCCCCATAACGGCAAGGTAGGCAGAAAGATTGACACAAGTTGTGGTTTTGCCAACGCCGCCTTTTTGATTTGTAAATGAAATAATTTTTCCCATAACAACCTCTTATGTTTAGTTTTTATCATTATAACACACATTTTTTATATAAAAAAGCATATTAAAGTGGATTTTTTCGCGGAAGATTGCCGCCGCGCGGAAATTTTGAAGGCGCAGCCGAAATTTTTCTTAATACAACGATTGCACGCATCGCATCTTTTAAATTGTATCTTTCAATCTCTTCCAGCTGACCACCGAGCGTTTTTATTGCATTTTGAGAATTTTCTAACTCATCAAAAAATTCTGCGCCCTTATAAATTATAGCTCTGCCGCCGATTTTTACAAAAGGAAGAAGATATTCGCTTAGCGTCTGCATATTCGCCACCGCACGAGCTGTGACGCAATCAAACTGCTGTTTTTCTTTAAAATCTTCAACTCTCGCGTGAACGGCTTTAATATTTTTAAGTTGAAGAAGCATAATAAGCTGATTTAAAAAATTTACGCGCTTATTTAGGCTGTCTAAAAGCGTAATTTGCAAATCGTCTCGCAAAATTGCAAGAACAACGCCCGGAAAACCTGCCCCGGAGCCGACATCCAAAACGCTGCCTTTAAACCTCCCAACAGCAACCGCGCTGTCTACAAAATGTTTTAAAACAACATCTTCAAAATTTGTGATAGCTGTTAAATTGAATTTTTGATTCTCTTGCACTAAAAAATCATAATATTTTTTAAATTTTTGCGCTTGTTGCTGCGAAATTTTCATTCTGTGATGTAAAAACGCTTGCGTTATATATTCTTCTTGTGTCATTATTTGCTCTCCTTATGCTTTTTAATCAAAACACCAAGCACCGCAATATCGGCAGGGGACACGCCAGAAACTCTGGACGCCTGACCTAGGTTTGCCGGCTTGACCGCAGCAAGCTTTTGTATGGTTTCAATTTTTAAACCTTTTTGCGAAGAATAATCAAAATCTTCTGGAATCGACTGACTTTCCATCTTTTTAAGTTTTGCAATATCTTCTTCTTGTTGTTTTAAGTATCCCTCATATTTTGTGATAAGGTTGACTTCGTTGATAATTTCATCATCAAACCCTTCAAAAACATTAAATTCCGCATTTAATTTAAACGCATCAATATTTGAGCGCTTTATACACTCTTTTAAAGAAATTGAATTTTTTGGCGGATTTTCGTTATTTTTTTTGAAAAAATTGATTGTTTTTTCATCAATTTTTAACTTTTGTTTTAAAAGTAAAGAAATGTTTTGTAATTTTTGTTTTTTATCTAAGAATATTTTATATCTTTTATCATCGACTAGTCCAACTTTTCTTCCGATTTCTGTAAGTCTTAAATCGGCGTTGTCTTGCCTAAGAGAAAGACGATATTCCGCACGGCTTGTCATCATGCGATATGGCTCTTGCGTTCCTTTTGTGACAATGTCATCAATCAGCACGCCGATGTATGCGTCGCTTCGAGATAAAATAAGCGGCGGCTTGTCTTCTAAGTATAGCGCCGCGTTTATACCAGCAATCAAACCTTGCGCTGCGGCTTCTTCATATCCGCTTGTTCCGTTTATCTGTCCAGCAAAAAACAAACTTTCATGCAATTTGCTTTGCAAAGAAGCTTTAAGTTGCAAAGGGTCTATGCAATCATATTCAATCGCATAGGCGTCACGCATGATTTCTGCGTTCTCCAAACCTTTTAGTGAACAAATCATCTGTTTTTGAATGTCGGAAGGCATAGAAGTTGAAAAACCTTGGATATACATCTCGTCGGTTGAAAGCGCTTCCGGCTCTAAAAATAGCTGGTGACGATCTTTATCTGCAAAACGAACAATTTTTGTTTCAATAGAAGGGCAGTATCTTGGCCCTATTCCTTTTATCTCTCCTGAGATGGCGGGTGCTTTATCTAAATTATCTAAAATAATTTTATGTGTTTGTGGGTTTGTGTAAGTTAAATAGCAATTTGCTTTATTTTTTATAGGTTTTTTTGTTAAAAATGAAAAAGGCTGTATATTTTCTTCGCCTTGCTGCAGTTCAAGACCTTCAAAATTTATGCTTCTTTTGTTCACTCTTGCAGGCGTGCCAGTTTTAAACCTTAAAAGTTTGTATCCTAATTTTGAGAGAGAGGACGAAAGCTGTTTGGCGTTTTTAAATCCGTTTGGCCCAACGCTTTCTGTGTAGCTTCCAATAATAATGCGGCTATCAAGATATACGCCGGTTGCAAAAACCACAACTTTTGCTTCGAATTCGTCTCCGACAGCTGTTTTTACCGTTGTTGAATTCTTTCCAACCGTGATTTTTGTTGCTTCCGCCTGTTTTAAAAATAAATTTTTTGTGCTTTCAACAACTTTTTTCATCTGTGTGTGATAGTTGACTTTATCGGCTTGCGCGCGCAAACTTTGAACAGCTGGGCCACGACCGCGATTGAGCATGCGAATTTGAATTGCGGTTTTATCGGCAATAATTCCCATTTCTCCGCCAAGCGCATCAATCTCGCTTACAAGCTGGCCTTTTGCCGTTCCGCCGATGGATGGATTGCACGCCAAAAAAGCCACTGCATCTAAACTTATTGTCAAAAGCAGTGTTTTGTGTCCTTTTCTTGCAAGCGCAAGCGCAGCTTCACAACCAGCATGCCCCGCGCCGATTACTATTGCCTGATAACTTTCTTTCATTATTTTCCTACGCAAAATTTTGAGAATATAACAGAGATTATATCTTCGTTTTCTGTTTCTCCTGTGATTTTTCCAAGTGTGTTCCAAACATTTTTGATCAGCATAGACAAAATTTCTAGGCTTTGATTTTTTTGTTTGAAAACCTCATTGATTTGTTTTATCGCTTGATTTATGTGTTGCATCTGTCGCTCATTTGTAACAACAAGCCCGTTAAAATCAATACTCTTTTTTATTGCAGTTTTAAATATTTTTTCTTTAAGTTTTTCTATGTTTTTATTTTCAAGCGCTGAAACTTCAATTTCGTTTTCTTGCTTTGCCAGCTTGCGCGTTTTATCTTGTTTGTTTATAACAGAAATAAATGGTTTTTTAATTATTTTTTTAATATTTTCATCATTTTTTGTTAAATTTTCACTTCCATCATAAATTATTAAAACAATATCGCACTCATCAAGTGTTTTTTTGCTTTTTTCTATTCCAATTTTTTCAACTGCATTGTCGCTTTCGCGAATGCCTGCGGTGTCGTAGAAATTTAGCCTTATGCCGTTGTAGTCTATACTTGCTTCAACAACATCTCGAGTTGTTCCTTCGATGTCTGTGACTATAGCCTTATTTTCTCCCACAAGGGCGTTGAGCAGACTGCTTTTACCCACATTTGTTTTTCCAACCAAAGCAATGTTTATTCCGTTTTTTATAAACCTTGATTGGTTTGCTTGATCTAAAATTTGTTTTAAAAGCTGCCTGTTTTCATCAAGGGTTTTAAAAATTTCGTCTCTTACAATTTCGTTTTCATCTTCTTCGGGATAATCCATGCTCACTTCAATGTGCGCAAGCAGATTTGTGAGAGAAGTCTGTATGTTTTTAATCTGCTGATTAAGTTTTCCGCTTGCAAGAGAGAGCGCGCTTTTAAGCTGCGCTTCGCTTTCGCTGTTTATTTCTTCTACGATTGCTTCTGCCTCGTCAAGAGAGATTTTTGCGTTTTCAAACGCTCGTTTTGAAAACTCTCCCGGTTGAGCTAAGGTTGCTCCGCCTTGGATAAGTTTTTCTTGAATAAGGCGCGTAACGGTTACTCCGCCATGAATTTGAAACTCGACAACATCTTCGCCCGTATATGAAAAAGGCGCTTTAAAATATGCCATCAAGCATTTTTCTTTAACATCACCCAAATCAAATTGTCCAAGCACAAGCTTGCGTGGTTGAATTTGACAGTTGCAATTAAAAAATTTAAGTGCTATTTTTAGCGCTTGCTTGCCACTCATTCGCACAATACTTATAGCGCCTTTGCCAAGCGGTGTGGCAACGGCTACAATTGTGTTTTCCATGAGTTTTATTATATCACAATAACAAAATTTTTCAACATAAAAAATAGAGCTGTTTTTGCTCTATTCTTTATATTCTCTTGGAAATATTATAACATATCTTTTAGGCTCTGTGCCTTTTGACATTGTTGTAACTTTTTGATTGTCTTGAAGCGCAAGATGAATAAGCCTTCTTTCGCTGGCATCCATTGGTTCAAGTTTTGCGTATCTGCCGGTTTTTGCAACTTTTGCAGCCATACGGTTTGCAAGGCTTGCAAGTGATTGAGCTCTCTTTTCACGATAGTCACAAATATCCAAAACTTGTTTTTTACTCTCTCTCTTGCAGATTGTGTTCATAAGATAGGAGAGAGCAAACATTGTTTCGCCGCGGTAGCCGATAAGCTCGTTTAACCCTTCGCCGCTTACTTCAATTTTGATAACGCCGTCTTCTTCAATTTCACTTATTTGACCATCTTTGCCAAACGCTTTAAGAAGACCGTCCACAAATTCAACTGCCGAAATTTTTTGTTCTTTTTCTTGGGCCGCTGGCTTTTCTTGTTTTTCTGTTTTTTCTTGCGGCTGTTCGTTTTTAGGTTGTTTTTTTGGTTTTTCTTCTTTCTGTTTAGGCTGCTGCTTTTCAGGCTGCGGTTTTATCTCTTCCTGCTTAAGCTCTTCTTCTTTAAGTTTTTCGCGTTTTTGATATTTTTGAATTTCATCTTGCGAAATGCTTACAACAACTTTTGCCTTTTTAAATAGTCCGCCTTCACTAATTATCTTAATATCAACATCTTCTCTTGGTGCTTTAAGTTCAAACAATGCGTTTTCTATTGCTTGCTCAATGTTCTTTCCTGTCGCTTCAACGCTGGTTTTCATTTTTTCTTCCTCCTAGGCTGATTATATCACTTTCTTCTGTAAGATACAACTGAATTTTGCTTTTCTTGTTCTTTCTTTTCGTCGTGCTCATCCCATTTTTTGATTATCAAGTTTTCAATAGGGGCAAGCACTGCGTTTATTGCTTGACCAACAACAAGATATATCGCAAACACAGAGTTGTAGAATATTGCAAAGATGCCCATGATTATTGGCAAAACAAACATCATAACTTTTGTTGCAGTTGGCTGTTTAACTTTTTCACCTTTCTTTTTGTTTGTCATGTTGCTAAGCCAAATTGAAAGGAAGCTTATGCCAATACTCAGCACTGCCAAAATCAAATATCCGTTAACTCTTCCGGCGCGTGCGTCAAGGTTTGGAATAAAGGAATTGTAAATTGTTTTTTCATATTCGCTTACATTGTTTGAGCCTATTTCTGTAACAAATTCATCGTATGAGAATATTGAGTTTTTAAACGGGCTGTCTGCAATCCAGTAGTTTTCAATCCAAAGGAAAGACGATTTTTCTGGACGATTTTGATAGGTTGAGTAAATAAAATTTGATGCCATTTCATCGATTGCTTTCTTGTATGTTATCTCGCCGCTTACAATCTTGTTCCCAACATATTCGTCTTGATAAACTGGGTTTTCTCCGTCGAAAACAGGGTTTCCTTCTTCGTCAAGTTTTTGTTGAGGAGAGATGTATTTTACAACAAGATCATATATCGCCTCGTCGCTTGAAACTGTAACTTTAATTGGCTGACCTGTCTGCTCGTCTAAAACAACGTTTCCTTCTTCATCAAGCAGATCTTCGTCGGTTTGATATGAAAAATCGGTTTTATATTGCTCTTGCGCAACAACCTGTCCGTTTTCGTCTTTTGCAATTATGGTTTCATCTTTAACTTCAAATGTAAGATTTTGATAGTTTTCAAAAAAGGCAGTGTTGTTTTGAGAGTATTGCTTGTCGGTTAGGTTTAACATGTTGGCATAGTTATATTTTAGATAGTCATATTCCTGACTAATTTTATAATCTGCCATAGAGTTTAACCCTGCAAACAGTGAGAAGAATATTAAAAGGTTTAACCCTAAAAACAACAGCATGAAAAGGCAACTGCCTGTCATTGAAAAATTGTATCTTTTGTAAACTTCTTGTGTCTTTCGGTTTAATAAGTTTTTGTCTGCACCATACTTGGCTTTAATCTTTTCAAGTTCTGGCTGCATTTTGGCTTGTATTCTTGAATTTTTTTTGTTGAATTTTTTGTTTATTGTGTCAAGAGGTGCCCAAATTATTCTTATGATAAGCGTGATTAAAACAACGGCTAGAATATAACTTCCAACCCCTGCTTCAAATGCTTTTATTATTGTTTGCCAAACTCCCGTTGGTTCGGCAACTGACATCATGGCGCTTAAAAAAGCCATTTGCTTTCTCCTTTTATGTTTGGCGGAAGTGGATCATATCCACCTTGCACGCCTGGGCGGCATCTTAAAATTCTTTTGATGCCCAAATAAAACCCTTTCACAACACCATAGCTCTCAACCGCTTGAACAAAATAGTTTGAGCAGCTTGGCGTAAACCTGCAAACTTTTGGAAGAATGGGAGAGATTAGATACTTATAAAAATAAATTGGCGTGCAGCAAACTTTTTTTAACGCGGCGTGCAAATACTTCATTTTTCAAACAAGCTTGTTATTTGTTTTTTTATCTCTTCAAAACTAAGTTCTGCTGCACCTGTCTTTGCAAGTAAAATATAATTATGGTTTGGTTTTGCAAGAGAGTTTGTTCTAACAATTTCTTTCAATCTGCGTTTCAACAAATTTCTTTTGTTTGCTTTGCCAATTTTTTTTGAAATAGAATATCCAATTTTATAATTTGCAAATTTGCTTTCAACCGAAAAAAGCGTAAAGTGCTGAGAGTTTGCTCGTTTGCCCTTTTTGTAGATATACGAAAATTGTTTTGCTTTTTTCAGTCTGTGATCCATTTTAATTCCTTACGCAGCGATATTTTTTCTTCCACGAGCGCGGCGTCTTTTTAAAACATTTCTTCCGCCCTTAGTTCTCATTCTTTCTCTAAAACCGTGAACTTTTTGTCTTTTGGCTTTTTTAGGTTGGTATGTTCTTTTCATGGTTTTCCTCCTTAAAAGTTAGTAACCGTTTTAGTATAAAGCAAAATGTTTTCTTTGTCAACTGTTTTGCTTTTTATTGCGGGCTAAAAAATTTGCTTTATTTAATTTTATTTTTTGTTTTAATTTTTCTTTTGTCGCTATCTGGCGTTTTTTGGCAAATAAAAAAGAGCAAGTTTTTTTTGCTCTTTTATCCAAACATTCTTACTGGCAAAATCAGATATAAAAATTCGTCGCCTTCGGTTGGAACAATCACACATGGGTTTGAAGAACTGTTTAGGCAAAGTTTAACAAACTCTTCTGTGTTGGATTTAAGTGCTTCTAAAATAAACCTTGGGTTGAAAGCGATTGTAACATCCTTGCCATTTAGCACTGCTGAAATTTTTTCTTTTATGTTTCCTATTTCAGAGTTGGATGTAAGATTTACACTTGCTTCTTTTATATCTAGTTTCACAAAGTTGTTTTGTCCAATTTTGCTTAAAAGAGAAACTCTTTCAAGGGCGTCTTCAAGCTGAGATTTGTTCACGATCACAAAAGTTTCATAGTTCATCGGGATGATTTGCTTGTAGTTTACAAAGTCGCCTTCCAAAAGCCTTGAAATAATTTTTGTGTCGGATGTGTCTATCATAATTGCATTTGAATCGATGTAGATGTTTATTATTTCATCGTTCTCATCAAGAAGTTTTGAAATTTCGTTGAGCGATCTTGTTGGAACAACAATTTGCTTTTTGATGTTTGATGAAACTTTTTTCTTTACCATTGCAAGACGATAGCCATCAAGCGCAACTGCAGTTACTTGTTTTTGATCTATGTCAAAAAGCACTCCTTTAAGAATCGGCCTAGAGTCATCCATTGCAACCGAAAAGATGGTTTTGCTGATAAGGCTTTTTAAATTCTTTTGTGATATGCCAAACCACTCGTCGGTTTTAAGCTTTTTAAATCCAGGATACTCAACAGGGTTGTAGCATTGGATTATGCTTTCGTTTCCGTCATAGCGAATAAGCAGTTGGTTTTTGTCGTTTACTTCAAGTTCTATATCTGAGTTTGAAAGTTTTTTAACAAACTCGGTGATAAACTTTCCCGGAACAACCGTTTCACCTTCAACTTTAACATCTGCCTTAATCTTTTTTTCGATTGAAAGATCTGTGTCCGTTGCAGAAAGAGTGAGTTCGTTGTCTTCTGCCGAAATTTTTATTCCTTCTAAAATTGGGTTTGTAACCTTGTTTGAAATTGCTTTGCTAACTTTTAAAAATGCATCTGAAAGTTCAAGACCTATACAATTTAATAACATTTTTTCTCTCCTTTGGCGCGCGCCCTTGATATAGATTATTTTTATTTTTTTTTAATACTAGATTTAATAATAGTGCGATGTGTAAATGTGGATAAGTTTTGAAAGGAACAATTTATTGTGCCAAAAACAGCCAGTTTTGTTTTTGTGACACTATATATTGTTTACATTGTTGTGGACAAAATGTTTATAAGTGTGTGTGTAACTTTGATAAGTTATCCACTTGTTAACATTTTTTTAATTTCACTGACAAAGGTTTGTGTTTTGCGATTGTGTTTTATTTCGTCGGTGATTTTATCTCTTGCATGCATTATTGTTGTGTGATCTCTGCCGCCAAAAATTTTTCCTATGGTGACAAGTGGAAGTTCAAGCATTTCACTTATCATATATATAGCAATCATTCTTGGCTCAACAATTTCTTTGGACTTTTTCTTTCCAACAATATCTGATCGAGAGATGTCAAAATATTCGCACACGGCTGAAATAATTTGTTCGGTGTTTGCTCCGCCTTCATTTCTCTCTTCATACTTATCGTTGAAGGCTTCTTTAACATCAGCAAGATCAGCTGTTGTTTTGCCAACAAGGTTTGAAAGAAAGCAAACTTTTGAAAGCATTCCTTCAAGTTCTCTCACGTTGGAATCTATCTTGTCGGCAATGTAGGAGAGAGCTTTGTCGGTGATGGAATATTTTTCTATCTGACATTTTTTTCTTAAAATTGCAACCCTTGTTTCAAAATCTGGCGATTGCAAATCTTGAATAAGCCCCATTGTAAAGCGAGAGCGCAATCTTTCTTCAAGAGTTTCAATTTCTTTAGGTGGACGATCAGATGAGATTATAATTTGTTTGCCGTATTGATGCAGATCGTTGAAAGTGTTGAAAAACTCTTCCTGAGTGCTGGTTTTTTTGGAAATAAACTGAATGTCGTCAACCATCAAAACATCGCAGCTTCTATATTTATCTCTAAATTCCGAATAGGTTTTTGCTTTGCTGGTTGAGCCAAGCGATTCGATATAGTCGTTTGTAAACTGCTCGCATGTGACATACTTTATTTTCAAGTTTGGGCTTGCCGAGCGAATATAGTTGCCGATAGCGTGCAGAAGGTGAGTTTTTCCAAGCCCAACGCCGCCGTATATAAACAGCGGGTTAAAGTTTTTTCCTGGATTTTCAGCAACCGCCCTTGCAGCGGCATAAGCTGTTTGATTGCATTTGCCAACAACATAGTTGTTGAAAGTATACTTTGGGTTAAACGGATTTTTGTTTGCTTCAACATCAAGCGCGGTTTTTGTTGGTTTGTTTTTTGCAATGTATTGCGCTTCTTCTTGCGGATCTAAAATTTCAATGTCTATGTTTTCACCAAAAACGTCGCCAGTTGCACTTTTAAGCTTATCAAAATAGTTTTTAAGAATTTGATTTTTTGCAAAGGTTGATTTTGTGGATAAAACAAGCGTGTCGTTTGCCATATCTACAACTTTCAGTGGCTTAAACCACATAACAAAAGAAACATTGGAAACCGAAAGTTCCAATTTTTCTAAAACAATATTCCAAAGTTTGTTTATCTCTTGCATGTGAAATCCTTTAATCTAATTTTACTCATATCAGCCGTTTAAGTCAAGCAAGGGTGAAACAAAAATCAAAAATAATTTTTTTGTTACATAGCCCAATTAAAACGCAAAAAGTTTTTTAAATATGATATAATAATAAAGTGAAAATAAAAAGCCTTAAACTTAAAGATTTTAGAAACTATCAAAGCGCGCAAATATCTTTTTCATCGGGCGTAAACTCTTTGGTGGGAAAAAACGCACAAGGTAAAACCAACCTTATTGAGGCAATATATTTTGCTTGCATCGGCAAAAGTTTTAGAGCGTCAAAAGAAAAACAACTTATTTCTTGGGGAAAAGATAGGGCAAACATAGATCTTCAAGCAGACAACGGAATAAGGAAAAAAAGTATATCCGTAATTTTGCAAAGCGTTGGAAAAAAGATTGTTAAAATGGATGGATTGAATATAAGAAGAATAGGCGACGTTTTGGGCGAAGTGCCGATTGTTTTCTTTTCACCAGACGAACTTAGGCTGGTTAAAGAAAGCCCAGAAGAAAGGCGAAAGTTTATGAATATTGACATATCTCAAACAGATAAAAAATATTTCTATTTGCTTTCAAGATACGAAAAAATTTTAGATAATCGCAACAAACTTTTAAAATCTTCACAAAACAAAGAAGTGGTTTTGCAAACGATAGATATTTGGAACAGGGCTATTGCAAGCGCGGGGATTAAAATTGCCGCGGCAAGAAAAAAGTTTATTCAAAATCTTGCGCCGTATGCCGATATGGCAAACAAATATATCTCAAACGGAGAAGAGTTGAAAATTGCTTATAACGGCGTTAAGGCGGAAAGCGAAGAAGAATATATTTCAAACCTTGAAAAAAACTTTGAAAAGGATTATAAACTTGGCTACACCACATTTGGTGTGCATCGCGATGATATAGATATATATTTAAACGGCACAGAAGTAAAAAACTTTGGATCGCAGGGGCAGCAGCGAACGGCGGCACTTTCACTTAAACTTGCCGAACTTGAAATAATAAAAAGCATAACCGGAGAGTATCCAGTGCTTATTCTAGACGATGTTTTTTCAGAACTCGATGAAGAAAGGCGAAAAAGGCTTGTTAAGTTTACATCGCGCTGCCAAACCATAATCACAACCACTGACGAGAGTTTTTGCGAAGGAAAAATAATAAAAATTCAAGACGGCAAAGTTGTAAACAACTAGGCAAATGTGCTTGACAAATTTAAAGCAAATAAATATAATTTTTACATCAAGCGTTTGAGGAAAAACAGAGTAAGTTTTCTAAGCGGCAAACAGTGAGGCGGGATAGTGAAAACCGCTTGCGACAAGCATTAAACCCAAGAACAGTTTTCCAAGTTTGATCGGGATAGCCCGTTAAAGCATGCATTTAAGTGGCCGTTAAGGCAAGTTAGGTGGCACCGCGGAAAAATTTTTCGTCCTAACACTTCTCTAGTGTTAGGTTTTTTATTAAGGAGAGAACATGAAACAAAACAAATTTAGAACTCACTCTTGTGAAGAACTTAGACTTTCAGATGTTGGAAAAAGCGTTTTGCTAAGCGGCTGGGTAAACTCAATTCGCAGACTTGGCGGAATAACCTTTTTAACGCTTAGAGACAGCTATGGCATCACTCAAATTTTGGTGAGAGATGAAGATATGCTTGAAGGAGTTGTTAAAGAGAGCGTTATAAAAGTTGAAGGAAAGGTTGTTGAAAGAGAAAGCAAAAACCCTAAGATGCCAACGGGAGATATTGAAGTCGAAGCAAAAAGCATTGAAATTTTAGGCAAATGCAAAAATGTTCTTCCTTTTGAAGTGGCAGACGCGCCGCAAACAAAAGAAGAGCTTAGGCTGAAATACAGGTTTTTAGATTTAAGGCATCCAGACCTTCACAGCCGCATTTTAAAAAGGGCGCAGATATTAAAATTTGTGCGCGACAGACTTACTGAGCTTGGTTTTACAGAGTTTCAAACACCAATTCTTGCCAACACATCGCCAGAAGGTGCGAGAGATTTTATTGTTCCAACCATTCTTGCCCCTGGTGAGTTTTATGCTCTTCCACAATCACCACAGCAGTTTAAACAGCTGCTTATGGCAAGCGGTTTTGACAGGTATTTTCAAATTGCGCCATGTTTTAGAAATGAAGCGGCAAGGGCAGACAGAACCCCCGGTGAGTTTTATCAAATAGACCTTGAAATGGCGTTTGCAACGCAGGACGATGTTTTTGAAGTTTGCGAAACTTTGGCAAGCGAAATTTTCCAAAACTTTACAACTTTGCAGGTTAGCAAGCCGCCGTTTAAAAGAATTAAGTGGCGCGACGCTATGCAAAAATATTGTTCTGATAAGCCAGATTTAAGAAATCCACTAACCGTAAGCGACCAAACCGAGTTTTTTAAAAACAGCGATATCGGGTTTTTAAAAGGCAAAACAGTTAAAGCAATCAAGATTGATGCCGCACAAAAATCACGCAAGTTTTTTGATGAAATAAACAGCTATATTGTTTCAATCGAAGGCAAAGGCGCAGCTTGGGTGAAGATCAACGAAGGACAGATGACAGGCTCAATTTCAAAACTTTTAACCGACGAACAAAAGCAAATTTTGCAAAACGCTTTTGATTTAAAAGAAGGGCAAGCGCTTGTTTTTGTGGGAGATGAAGAAGAAAAGGCAATCTATCTTGCAGGAGCGCTTAGAAACTATCTTGGCGAGGCGCTTGAACTTATTGATAAAAACAAGGTTGAATTTTGCTGGATTGTAGATTTTCCTTTCTATGAAAAAAATCCAGACACAGGCAAACCAGACTTTGCACACAATCCGTTTTCAATGCCACAAGGTGAGCTGAAAGCGCTTGAAAGTCAAAACCCATTTGACATTGTCGCTTATCAATATGACCTTGTTTGCAACGGCTATGAAATGCTTTCGGGAGCGATAAGAAACCATGATCCAGAAATCATGGTTAAGGCGTTTGAAATTGCTGGATATCCAAAAGAAGTTGTTGAAAGCAAATTTCCAGCACTTTACAACGCGTTCCAATATGGCGCGCCACCACACGCTGGCGCTGCGTTCGGTTTTGACAGAATGCTTATGCCAATCATGAATCAAGAAAGCATGCGCGAAGTCATCGCTTTTCCACTCAACAAAAACGGAAGAGATTTGCTTATGGGCTCGCCGTCAAGGCCGTTTGATCAGCAGCTTAAAGATGTTCACATCAAATTAGATTTAAAGGAAGAGAAATGAAAAGGGTAGAGCTTAAAGATTTACAAAAAAACTTTGAAAAATATGATGGCAAAACCATCAGAGTTTGCGGCTGGGCAAGAACTGTTCGTGACAGCAAAAACATTGGCTTCATCGAACTCAACGACGGCGCTTTCAAAAGCGTGCAGATTGTTTTGGAGCGCGCTAAACTTGCAAACTATGACGCACTTGTAAAGCAAAATGTTGGGGCTTCTTTTGAAATAGAAGGAAAGGTTATCGTAACGCCGCAAGCAAAACAGCCGTTTGAAATCAACGCCGACAAGGCGGAGGTGCTTGGCGAAAGCGCAACTGACTATCCACTTCAAAAGAAGGGGCACACGATTGAATTTTTGCGCAGCATTCCGTTTATCAGAGCAAGGGGAAATCTTTTTAACGCTGTGTTTAGGGTGCGTTCTGTGGCAGCGTTTGCAATTCACAAGTTTTTTAATGAAAGAAACTTTGTTTACATTCACACGCCTATCATCACTGGCAGCGACTGTGAAGGCGCAGGCGAAATGTTTCAAGTTACAACTCTTGATATGCAAAAACCGCCTGTTAAAGATGGAAAGATCGATTATTCAAAAGATTTTTTTGGCAAGAAGGCGTCACTTACGGTTTCAGGGCAGCTTAACGAAGAGTGTTTAACTCACGCTTTCGGCAAAACCTATACTTTTGGCCCAACTTTTAGGGCTGAGAAATCCAACACCACGCGCCACGCGGCAGAATTTTGGATGATGGAGCCAGAGATGTGCTTCTGTGAGCTTGACGAGCTTATGGACAATGAAGAAGAAATGGTTAAGTATGTCATCTCATATGTGCTTGAAAACTGCAAAGACGAAATGGAATTTTTAAACAGATTTGTAGATAACGGTTTGCTTGAAAGGCTTAAAAACATTGTTGAAAGCAAGTTTGTAAGGCTGGATTATACTTCAGCAATAGACATTCTTTTAAAGGCTGACAAAAAGTTTGTTTTCCCTGTAAAGTGGGGAGTGGATTTACAATCAGAGCATGAAAGATATCTCACCGAAGAAGTTTACAAAAAGCCTGTGTTTTTAACCAACTATCCAAAAGAGATAAAGGCCTTCTACATGCGCCTTAATGATGATGGCAAAACCGTTGCCGCCGTGGATTTGCTTGTTCCTGCCATAGGCGAGTTGATCGGTGGAAGCCAAAGAGAAGAAAGGCTTGATGTTTTAAAATCGCGTATGGCGGAACTTGGGCTTAAAGAAGAAGATTATAAATGGTATTTAGATACCCGCCGCTATGGCACAAACAAACACTCGGGCTATGGGCTTGGTTTTGAAAGAATGGTTATGTATCTAACCGGCATTTCAAACATCCGCGACGTGGAAATTTTTCCAAGAACGGTTGGCTCGTTGGAAGGATAAAAAAAATCAGGCAATGCCTGATTTTTTTTGTGTTTTAAAATTTTATAATGTTCTATCGTGCCCTGCAGATGAAGAAGATGAAGACGGCAAAGTCATATCATATGTTGAAGCATCTTCGCCATCGGCAATCGCTTTAACTTTTCCAATTATTGGATAGGTTGTTGTCATAAGATCTTTGTCAGTTTTAACTTGTTCTGTTTTCCACTCTAAGAAGCCGTTTAAGTTGTTGCTGTAAGCAGTGATTTTGCCATTTATGCTTTTTGCGCTCTTTCCTTTTTTTGCAAGCCTTTCTTGCTTTTTTGCAACCAAACCATCTATTGTTCTTGCATAGGTTGCTCTAAATTCATCGTCTGCCAACAGAACATACGGCGTTTTTATCAAAACATGTTCAAGCATTTTTGGTTTGTTGTAATATTTCTTTTGACAAGCGCTTATAAGGTTTGTGAAAATTTCTTTAAGCCTTGCAATTTCAAAAGGACGATATGCCGAAGAAGAAGTTGTGTCAAACGCGCTAAAAGTGTAGGTGAATTTAGGCCTGCGAACAGGTTTTTTTACACCTTCTTTTACAACAATTTTTAAATCTCGCCCAGCGCGCACATGAGAAACTGACTCCCAGTGGCACTCGCCTTTGTCTTTAACAGACCTGTTTTTATAATGAGTGTAATAATAACGCATCTATATCCTCCGAATTGATATAAAAATTATATCACCACACAAGGTAAATGTCAATATGGGATTTTAATTTAGCATACGGGGCAGAGAGGAGATAAAAAAAACCGATGCAGCAAGGCATCGATTTTACTTTGGCGCCCCCTGTAGGATTCGAACCTACGACCTATCGGTTAACAGCCGAGTGCTCCACCGCTGAGCTAAGGAGGCAAATATTAAGTTGCTAGAGCACTCGGCCAGTTAACCGACTATCGGTTTAACTACGCTTACGCTCCGTACGCAGGGCTACGCCCTTGGCGTTCAGCCTCGTGCTCCACCGCTGAGCTAAGGAGGCAAATATTAAGTTGTTAGAGCACTCGGCCAGTTAACCGACTATCGGTTTAACTACGCTTACGCTCCGTACGCAGGGCTACGCCCTTGGCGCAATGCGGCTAATACGGTGATAAAAGCCTAGAATTTTGCGAAAAGCCTGAAAATGGCTAATCGCAATTCTTTTGTGCTTTGCAAACAAGTTAGGGAGGGAGAAAAACTGTTTGCGTTAGATATAATATCATTCAAAAATATAATTGTCAATTAAATTTGCAAAAATTTTTCCAACTAGTCAAAAAAAGAAACATGAACACAATTTTGGTTGCGATTGTCGCGGCAACTTCTGTTTCGGGAGCAGTTAAAGGCTTCGGGAAAAGTTTGTTTTCGGTTACATGCATGCTTGTAAGTGCGATTGTGGCCTTTTTTGCGGCAAGATTGCTGTTGCAGCCGCTGGTTGACGCCGGTTTTCTTTTTCAACCCATCAAAGCGCTTACAAACAGCGTTTTGGAAGGTGTGGATGAAAACCTTGTTTGCAAATCGTTTGAAAACATGTTGCAGATTGAAGAGTTTTTGGCGTCGGTGGATTATTCAAGCTTTACAAAAAACACCCTTTTAAACATTCTAGGCAGCATTCAATTTGCTGGAAACCAAACTATTTCAGGGTTAATTTGCAACAGGTTGCATGCGTTTATTATAAATGTTTTATTATTTTTTATATTATATATAATAATTTACGCTCTTTTAAAGTTTTTGCAGCCGCTTTTTTGCAAAATAATAAAACTTGGCGGACTGGTTGCAACAGACAAAGTGGTTGGCTTTATTTTTGGGGTTGTTAAAGGGTTGGCCATTTATGCGCTTTTCACTGTTTTTGCAATTTGTTTAGCAAACGCGCTCTTTTCGGATTGGATTATACAAAAAATAAATCAAGGCTATGTTTCTGCCCTGATTTATCAAAATTATTCAAGCATGATTTTAAAATTGTTCGGGTTGTGAGTTTTGCAAAACTTCTTCAATTTGACTGTTTTCCTGCTGCAAATCTTGTGTGTCTTTTTTGATGATTGCCGAAGAAATAAGCATTGCTATGATTGCGACAACAACCAAAGCAAAAAGCACAATCAGCGAAATTTTAATTATTTTTTTTCTTTTTTCTTCTTGCATACAGCTTATTATAGCATATTTTGGCAACTTTTACAAAAATTTTGTTTAAAACAAAAAAGGTTGCGATTATAGAGAAAACAAAAGTTGCGATTGCAAAAAGCCTAAATTGACCATAGTTTGTTGAAAGGTTTATAAAATAAAATATAGCTGCACAGCAAATGGTGCAAAAAAAGTTTGCAACATCAAAACAAATGCGCTTTGCCTTTAAGGCTATAAGCAGAGAGTGAGCAAGAACAAACAAAAGCCCACCAGCAATTCCACCAGCAAGCATACATGCAAAAATTACAGGTTGTGAAAGCGTGGTGTAAAGCATTATTTAAAAATCCTTTTCAACAACGGCTGTTTTTCAGCTTTATTAGCAAACTTAACATTGCAAATTTTGCCAGAAAAACAAACCTGCCTTCCGTCTAAGTCAAGTTTTTTAACTTCCATGTCGCTGCCAGAGATTGTTACAATGCTTTCGCCGCATTGAACGACGGCTTGGTTTTGAGTGGAAGAAAAAACTTTTGTTGCTCCATTTATTTGAATGTTGTTTTGGTTTTCAATTGTGATTAAGTCAGACATTTTTACCCCCAAAATAATATATTTTTTTGAAGAAAAAAATATGCAAAAACAAACATTTTATGCTATTATGTAATAAAGGAGAAAAAAGAACGCAAAGTTCTTTTAATAATAATTATGGAAAAATTGCAAATAAATGTTAAAAAAAATCAAAAAATTCGTGATTTTTTATTAAATTATGGCTTTTCAAGCGCGCAAACAAACAAAATAATCAAAAACCGCGATGTAAAGCTCAACGGCGTCAGGCTGGGCGAAGACGACGAAGTTGCGGCAGGTCAAAGCGTTGTGGTTTTTTGCAGCGAACTGCCAAAGCCGAAGTTTGAAACAGTTTATCAAGATGAAAATGTTTTGGTTGTCAATAAGGGAGACAACATTGAAGTTCAGGGTGCTGGCGGATTGGAAGAGCTGACAAAAACCATCGCAGTGCATAGGCTTGATAGAAACACGACAGGGCTTGTTATTCTTGCAAAAACGCAAGAAGCAGAAATTGCGCTTAAAAACGCCTTTAAAAATCACACAATTCAAAAAAAATACGTGTGTGAAGTTTACGGCAGGCCTAATTTTAGTGGAGAAGAAAAAACTGCCTATCTTGTGAAAGATAAAACCCGAAGCGAAGTTAAGATTTTTTCAAACTTTGTGCAGGGTGCGGTTAAAATCAGCGCAAGGTTTAAAACCGTTAAGGTTGGCGAGCAAACAAGCTTGGTTGAAGTGGATTTGCTCACAGGCAGAACGCATCAAATCAGGGCGCATCTGGCATACATGGGCTTTCCAATAATTGGTGATGGGAAATATGGAAAAAACCAAATTAACAAAAAATTTAAACAAAAATATCAAAAATTACACTGTTTTTTATTAAAAATTATCAAAATAAATGCAAAATTTGAATATTTAACCCAAAAAACATTTATTGCTAAACCAGAATGGGCAAAAAAATATGTTTAAAAATTTTTTAAAAATATATTAAATATATATAATTTCATTTGATAAATTTTGCAAAAAAGTGTTAAAATAATCTTGTGAAAATGCAAATGACGAAAACAAAAATTTCATTATTGTCGGTTGTCACAATTTTTGTGATGCTGGCTTTTTTTTGCTTGACCGCTTGTACGCAAAAGTTTGATTACACCGCCGGCTTTTCGCAAGAACAGGTGACGCTTGAAAAGGGGCAGGAGTTTAATCCGCGTGACTACATTGAAATAGGAGATGGCGTCTCCTTTACTTCAAGCAGCCAAAGCGTGCTGTCTCAAACAGAACAGCAAACCTTTGTTGCAAACCAAAGCGGGCGAGCAGTTGTAAGCGCTTACGACGACGACATATTTATCGACAGCTTGCAAGTTTATGTAAAGTATCAATTTTTAACTCCAACAAATTTAAAGATGACAAACGATGGCGTGCTTAGTTGGGATAGAAGCGATGTGTCGGTTGACGGCAAAAACATCGCGCCTGTTTACGAGATAAAAATTGTAGAGCAAGGCGAAGAAACGTTTGTTGAAAGTCACACAAACTCATTCGCATTTGATAAGGCGGGCACTTTTACGGTAAGTGTCAGAGCGCAGCAAACCGACTTGGTTTCGGCATCTGATTTTTCAAGTGAAGCCACATTTTATTTTGACCTGACGCAAGGCGCGACGAATTTTGTGGTGGAAAGCGACAAAACATTCGGCTCGCAGCAAGCCACAATCTCTTGGAACGGTTCGCAGTCTGGCTATTTGACGATCGACGGCATCACTCAACATGTTTCGTCAACAAGCATAAGCCATGATTTTTCGCGTTTTGAAGAAGGCGAAAGAATTGATGTGGATTTGGTTTTAAGCAGTCCGTTTGGGCTTTCAAAAACACTTTCTCAAACAATTAAAAAGCTGACGACGCCACAAATTTCAGTTTCAACAAATTCTCTTTCTTGGCAGCGCGAGACAGGCGCGGAAAAATATATTCTTAAAATCTCTTCTCCAGCAAGCGACACCTCAAAAGAAGTTGAAACCCGACAAACCTTCAGCACTCTTGAGGGCTTGGGCGAAGGCGTTTACACAATTACATATCAAGCCATTGCAAGCGCGGGATATTTAAACGGCGAAGTTAAAAGCGTTGATCAGCTGGTTGGAAAAGTTAAAAATGTTGACGCGCAAATTGAAATTGAAGGCGACAGCGCAAAAATAACATTCTCAACAGATTCCGTCTACAGCAGACGTTTTGTAGTTAAGCAAAACAGCATGACATTCACTTTCGAGTTTGACAATCAGCTGCAAGACGGCAAATATGTTATGACTCAAACTTTCAAATTACAAGAGGGCGACAATGTTTTCTCTGTTCAAGCCCTGCCAACGCTTGATGACGGCGAGTTTAAATATCAAAACTTTACAACAACCTATGCCATCGGCAGTGATGAAAAGGTTTTTTGCAATGCAATTAAAGTGCCGCAAACCACAGGGTTATCGCACAGCATTGACGAAAACGGAAATTCGATTTTGCAATTTGATTCCAACAGCTTTGCAAACGACTATCAAGTAAAAATCAACCAAATTGCGGTTGAAGATGCGGTGGTTGACATTGGCGACGAGACAACCACCATAAACCTTGGCAAAATTACAAAGACAAAATATGGGCAGACGCAAAGCTTTGAGATCGAGCTTTTGGCAACTCGCCTTCCACAGCAAGACGAAGCAGTTGCGCCAAGCCAAACAACAAAAACCCTTACAATGCTTTCCGCACCGAGCATGAACGGCCTCAATGGCTCAAGGTTGGGGCAAAACTCCTACACTTGGAGAGCGGTTGGCGGGGCAAAATATGTTTTCAGTTTGTTTACAACAGACGAGAGCTTTGTCACAGATGAAGTGCAGCCGCAAACGGATGTGGTTTTGCAAAATTCCGTGCAAGATTTAGTGGCAGGATATTATGTTCTGCAAGTTCAGTCTTGGCCGCTTGATGAAAACAACTTTTTGCCAAGCGAAGAGATTGGCAGCGATTATTTCTATTACGCGCAACAGCTTGCAAGCGCGCCGATTAGGATAGACTATGATGAAGATGTCGCGTCCTTGGCTGAAAACTCTGGCTTTGTGCTTAGCATTCAAACGGTTGAGTTTGCATATGGCTACACAATCAAAGTTGACGGCGTGGAAGTTGGCAAGGTGTTTAACGACCTTGGCGAGCAACACCTTTTAACCTTTAATTTCCCAGCAGACTATGATTTCTCACAAAACGCAAAAAGCTACAACATAACGGTTGAAGCGTTTGCCGAAAATCAGGCGCAGCAACAAATTCATCCTTCTTCTCAATCATCTTTGGTTGTCAACAAAATGGCAATGCCGCAGGATGTTGAAGTTGAAGACGGCTCGCAGATTGCAAGCGTGAAAAATTTGGATAAGCAAGCAACCATAACCATACAAAAAGACGGCGAAGATATTGTCACCGGCGAAAGTGGGCAAGATGCAAAAATCAGTGTAAAGCAATATGACGGCGATTTTTCAATCCGCGCAAAAGTTAACGGCTACTATGAGTTTGAAGGATTCACAACAAACGGAGTTGTCAACCTTGACAGCGATTTTGCAACCTTTATGTTCCACAGAAGTCAAACTCCAACCATGCTGAATTATTCAAATCAAACGCTTTCGTTCTCGCATGCAGATAAGGCCACTGCCTATCATGTGGACATTACGGTGTCTTCTGCAAACGGCAGCACCACAAGAGCTTTTGAAACATCGCTTTTGTCGTTTAACTTGGAAGAAGAGATTGCCGAACTTAGAGAAGGCGACGAAGTGTTTAACAGTTATTTCACTCAAAAAACGCAAATCACGCTTCGCGTTTATGCAGACATCAACCTTAGCCAAGATGGCATATACTATCTGCCTTCAAGATACGCAACATTGAAATATGACCCTGCAAGCACCGAGCTTGTAATTTCAAAGCTAGACAAAGTTATGCTTTCATATGACGAAGAAACTCAAATAATTTCGTGGGAAGGTGTTTCGCAGCAAAATCCAGAATATTTGGTATACTTGGGCGAAGAGTTGCAGCAAACAATCTCCGCTCCGTCACAGTCGGGCAGATATGAGTTCAGTGTCAGCGACTATGACTTTTTGCAGCCTGGCGACTATAACTTCTATGTTATTGCAAGAAGCGACAACTCACTGCAAGCCGATGCTTCGGCCGCCATAATCTTCCACAAAATTTCGCCTGTTTCAAAACTAAGGGTGTTTAGGCAGGGCGACGAATATTTTGCAGACTTCAACATAGGTTCGGCAGATGTAAACTACATCACTGATATCACAGTCAACGGCAAAAGCATAGGCATAAAAAATCAATTTAAGCTTGATGCCGACGAATTTTCAATTGTTCTTAAAGGCTCATCATTCAACCAAGACGGCAATCAAATTTTCTTTATTTCAAGCACGCCGTCAGCCTTTACAATCAAGCAGGCACAAATTTCAACCTACCAGCCAAACACTAAAATTTCAAACGGCACGCTTAGTTGGGATGATTTTTCACCATATGTTTCCGATTGGGCGCTTGTTGGGCAGTTAGACAATTTGAGATATGAAGTTGTAATTTACAATCAAGCAAAAGAAGTTGTTAGAACGATTTCGGGCATTCAAACAAACTCATTAAAATTAGACGAGCAGCAACTTGTAAACCTTGTAAACGGCGATTACACCGCAAGCGTGTTTGCATATTTTGCCGAATACGAAATCTCTTCGCAAGGCAAGGGCTATTGGGGGATTACACAGCTTGTGTCAGAGCAAAGCGTTAAAAAGCTGGAAAGCGTTTCGCTTTTGCAAGCAAGCATCGACAGCGAGACTTCCACCATTGACAACGAGCTTCAAAAAACATTAAAACTGCAATGGCAGTTTGACGGAACTTTTACAAGCCAAGTTACCTTTGAAATTTATGTAAACAATGTTTTAGCCGCAACAACCCAGCAGACATCATACGAATTGCAGCAACAGTTGTTTGATCAGCAGCAAAACAAAGTTTCGGTTGTTGCAACATCAAGCACTGATGTAAAATCGGATGAAGTTTCAATAAATGTTGGCAAATTTAACGAGTTGCAAGTTTCGGTTGACGACCGCGGCGTGCTTACGATTGCAGATGATTCCGCGCAAGCCGCAGAGCAGGGATATATTGTTGAGATAACGATAAAACAAGATGGCGGCGACTATGTTCAAACGGCGGTTATCACACAAACATCGCAAAGCATTCAGTCGCTTATCAACGACCACAGCGGGGCTGCAACCATAAGGGTTACGCACAAAGCAACGCAAGAGGTTTGTCTGCCAGACCCAGCGGTTGCCACAACAAACACAAGGGTTTTGGCTCAGCCACAAATTGTTCAAGATGCAGAAGGGCTAACTCTTTCAAGCAGCGACGAAGATGTTGTGTTCTATTTGCAATGCGAAGAGAAGCAATTTTCAACGCAGCTTAGCGGAAATTATTTTGCTTTCCCTGACGATTGGCAAAGCGGCGACTACACGATAATTGTTCACGCGCAAAAGCAGGGGTGCATTGATTCTTGGACGGGTGACAGCGCAAAAACCCTAATCAATATTGACAGAATTCAAAATGTAAGCCAAGTTGTCTTTGACAGAGATGAAAGATATCTCGACCATACGCTTTCGTGGGATGCGATCGACAAGGCGGCAGGTTACCGCATCAGCGTGACAAAAAATTCTTCACTTGTGGGCAGCCAAGAGACAGACCAAACATCAATAAAGCTTTCACAGCTTTTCACGCTTGACGGTGAAGGTGGAGAATACATAATAACCTTTAAAACGCTGGCTGATTACGCCACAAACAAACAAACCAGCTCGCATGTTTTTGAATTTATAATTTCAGTTCGTGCAAACTCAATCAGCGATATTCGCGCCGAAGACGGCCTGTTAAGGTTTGACGCTTTATCAACAGGCGCAGGATTCTATTTAAGTATTAAAGACGCGAAAGGGCAGCAGCATGAAAACCTTCCAGCCGTGCTTGACCCAGATCAAAACTCATATTATGTGGAAGGGCTGACAGGACAGTTGCAAATTGTGCTGAGAGAGCTTGCCACAGCTCAAAGCTCGCAAACAGCTACTGCTGCGTCGACGATATACATTGACGCGGCAACTCAGCAGCAGGCAATTTACAAGTTGCAAGATTTAAAATCTATTTCGGTTGATCCTGAAACAGGCTATTTATATGTTCTAACAGACTATGAAACTGGATCAAGAAAGTTTTATGTAACATATGTTGATGAAGAAAACAACTCTCAAACATTGAGAATAAGCTTTAGCGAAGTATCTCAAGGCAGATATAGAGCAAGGGCGATAGACTTGTGCCGACAATTTGCATTGAAAGACGGGCAGGAATTTAAATTTACAATTTACTCCGTGATTGACGGCAACTTGAAAAGTGACAATGCAGAATTTAGTTTTATATATAGAAAAAGCAACCAAACAGTTGTTCAAGAAAAGTTAAGCGAAACGCAAGATTATGTTGTCATCAAAGATAATGGCAGCGGACAAGTTAATGAAAATGTGACGGCGATAATTCTTCGCGTGCTTGAAGGGGGCTCGTGGAAGTACCACACAATCAATGTCGATGATGTCAAAGGCTACTGGATTGAGCACACATTCGAGCAGGGTGGACAAAGCGTGGTTGAGCACAGCTTCTCGCTTACGCCAATAGAAGACGAAGGCTATCAATCAACGCCATGCTACGCAATTTGGGTTACAGATCTTCTTAAAAACATGAACGCAGGCTCTTTTGAATTGCAGGTTGGATATATCACTCAAACACAAGAGCACTACTTTATAGCAAACGACTATAATCAATCGTTTGAATATAAAAAATTAAACGGGCCAACAAACTTTACAATAGACCAAGGCAATTTGGTATGGCGCAACGCAGAAGGTGAGCATACCGGCTTTGTAATCAGTTTCGAAAACCAAGGCGACGAGCTGCAAATCTTTTCAAGCTCAAGCGATGCAACCTACTTTATGGGCGAAGACATTCCATACTCTGGCGAATTTGAAGTGGCGTTGCAGGCAGTTTCATATCAAGTGGGCGTTTTGCCGTCAAACAAATTGTATTATGAGCAAAACAACGTTCGCCAAAAAGTGCGAAAATTGCAAGAGATCGACACAGCCTTAACAATTTCAAACGGCGTGATGTCGCTTTCGTTTGACGATGAAAGAGAGCTGCCAGCCAAGGACGAAGAAACCTCGGCAGAAGAATATATTCAGCAGCTCGACAGCCTTGAAAGAAGGCTTCAAACATATTCAAACGGTGACCTGTGGACGGGCTCAACATTCCTGACAAGGCTTTTCGATGACATTTTAAAATATCCGTTTGATTACAAGATTGAAGAACTTGAAAATGTTAGGTTTAACTTAAAGTTTGTAAACACTCAAACGCAGCAAGAATACATCACTTCGGTGAGCGCGCTCTATCTGCTTTCAAGGCTTAGCGAAAGCACTCTTACAGCGTTGGATTCTTACATAAAAACGCTTGGAAATGTTCCTGAAAGGGGAAGGTTACAAACTTTTTACAACCTGCTTACCGACACTCATTATTTCACAGGCGTTGCAACCGAAAGCTTGTTGTTTGACGAAATGGGAAGCTCAGGCACATATGGCAAGGTGAGCACAAACAACATTCCGGCAGGTGAGTATAACATTTACATTCAACAAAAAGGAGAATTAAGCACAAACACAATCAGTTCTGCCTTTACGCTTAAACTTAGCAATATTTCAATTTTGCCATCACTGCAAGTTAGAACTGGCAGCCAGTCAACCGCAGGTGAGGCATCAAAATATTACATCAAGTTTATGCCATCAAAAAATGCTCAAGGTGAATATTACAAAAACTATACCCTTGTTTTGAAAGATAAAAACCTTGAAGAAGGTGAAGCCTATCACCAAATTGCTAAATATGACATAACTTTTGACGGACAAACATGGCAAAGAACATCTTTTGACGGCGAAAATAAAGTTTTACAAACAGATGAAGACGGGTTTGTTTATATTTCAATAAACGGCACAGATAGCGGCATCATATATGAAAACAACATTAAAGACATCTATGGCAAAGCGATGCAGCTGGAAGGGAACGACTTTGCTGCAAACATATTTATAAACGGCACAAACACTTCTTTAAATGGCAAAACCGAAGAAGTTTCGGTTGTGTTCTTGCAATTTAACATAAACACCTTAACTTTAGAAAACGGCAAATTCAGTTGGGAAAACTTTACCGTAAGCGGAAAAACCTATTCAACCACTGTCGCATATCAACACAGCACCAATCAGCAGGTTCAAGAGATGCCAATGTCTGGGCAGCGCCCAACGCTTTCACTTACATCAACAGGTGCATACAACTATATTTCATTCCGCACGCAGGGCACGGCAAGCAACTTTGCAATCACCGTTGACAGCCCGCTTTACACAATCAGAAATGTTTATAAACTCAACTCGCCAAACGTTTCGGTGACCGACGGAAAGTTTAGCATAACCGACACCAACGCAAGCTTTACAGTGCGAGAGTTTTTGATTTCAAACAATGTTTATCAGCAGATTAGCCGTGGCGAGATGTATGCTCAATCAACACAAGGTGCAAAAAGCATAATCTATCAAACCGGCGTAAATTTGATTTCATCGTCGCAAAGTGATAGATATGAATTAGGGCTTAGCGAGAGAGAAGCAAGCATGTTCTATTTTGCAACGGCAGGAGATAGTTTTGAAGTCACAAATTCATCTCTTACCGGCGACGATCGTGACGGATATATTATAAACATCAACAGTGACGGCGAATACATCTACCTTCAATCTGACACTGTCAGCACTCCAGCGGCAAAACTTGAAATGTCAAGCACAATTTCAATAAGCAACGGCAATGTGATGTGGAAAACGGCAGAGCCATTTGGCAGCTTTGACATAGACACCAACAATTTTGCAATTGTTTACGAAGTTAAAGTTGAATATTACTATCAAACGGCGGGCGACGCTTGGGAGATAAGCAGTCAACACACTCAAACGCTTTACACAACGCAAAATTCTTTAAGCGCAAGCAATATTGTCGATCCAAACAGTGACGAGTTTAGATACAAAATTATTGTCAAGGCGCACATCTATCAACCTTCCCAAACAGGAAGCATAGTGTCACTGCAGGGAGACAGATATCAAACCGTCAACAATGTGCAATACTTCAACAATCAAACCTACATTTTGGAAGGAGAGACATATTCTTCAAGGTTGTTTGAAAGGGCGCAAAAAGTGGAAGACTTTAAGCTTTCTGGCGGCAAAATCACATGGACATATAGTGCTGGCACAACCACGGGCGAAGGCGAAAATCCTCAAAACGAAACTACATTTATTGTATACATTGCCGAAGGCTCACGAAACACTCAACTTGAAGGCAGCTGGGAGCAGGCCGGCGACACATATACATTCACTTTAAGTCAAAACAAACAGCAGCTTCAAGATGACTTGCTTTACAACTTTGCAATCGTGGCAAAGCAAAACAACAAAATCACATCAAATGTTGTTTACATGTTTGACGGCGCACAAGCAAGAATTCTTCCCGTGCTTACAGAAGAAGATTTCGCCACCGATCAGGTTGGCGAGCAAAACGGCGGAACACTTAACACAGTTGACTTCTTGTCATACTTTAAAAAAGCGCCGCTCAGCAACAAAAACCTAATTTCGCTGCAAGTTTCAGCACAGATAAGTGCAACACAAACCTATGAATGCACGATATCATACACTCAGCACATTCTTTACATACAGATTGGCGGAACAGACACAGGCCGCGAAAACACGATCGTCTTGCCAGAGCTGAGCCAAGGCGTCAATGTTGTTGTGCTTCCAGTTCCAACAGCAGATTCTTCAACGCCACTTTTAAGCGCGTATAAACCTACGACATTGCAGCTTAGCTATGCAGACTGGTCAGACACCGATATGGTTTATTTTGACGAGCAAGCGCAAACATTCTATTGGACATACGGCGTCAAGTTTGCCGACAGAACAAACGGCGAAACACAGATATTTAAGGATGATCAAGGCGGAATCTATGGCTTTGAAGAAGGTCAAACCCTGCCGCTTGAAAGCATAGTGTTGCAGCAAGAGAGTTACATTCCTATAATGTATACATCTCAGGGGCAATATCAAACCTACTATGTTGAAATTGCAGGCACGTATTCTCAAATAAGAGATAAAGAAGACGAAGAAGGCGGGCAGGAATACTTAATCTTCACAACTCAAGAAAAGCCGATGATGCAACTTCAAGATGGAAAGCTTGTTGATTCAACATTTGTTATGCAGGAAGGCATTGGCTATGGCTATGGCGGAGGCAATTGGGCGGTTAAAGCCAAGATGCCGTTTGACGAAGAAGAGCAAACCTACTTCGTTCCACAAAACCTAATATCCTATCAAACCGATGAAGAAGGTGTTGTTCAATTCACTGTTTTGCAAACAACACCTTGGTATGTAGATCAACAAACAGAACAAATGCCTTTGCTTGACGATAAAGTTATTTTAAACATGGCAAGCGCATACAACCCAAGCCTTGCATATCAAGAAGTTATAATTGGCGGCGAGCATGTGTTTATTGCAACTGAAAATGTTTATCATTATTTGACGCAAGACGAAAACTTTAATGAAAACATTTCGTCGGTGCATTTTAAGGTTTCAATCACCACCGAATATAGCTACATAGAAGATAGATACACCTATGAAGTTGTTGATGAGCGCGCTTACAACAATGTGCCGCGTGGAGAAAAACAAACGCATTTCCTTGACTATAACATAGACGAAGAAGGCATATATGTAAGCAGCTTCCAACCTAACCTTATTGGAGAGATCACGCAATTCTCTGTTCAAGCAAGAAAATCTCAAAACAACCTTCTCTCGCAGCCGCTAACATGCAAGCAAGATCAGAACATCAGCTTCAGCTTGTTTGATTTGGGTGATGGCAGCGCAAGCAATCCATACAGGATTGCCAACGAAACGCATTTTGCCAATATGCAATACCGCGTTGAAAAACAGCCATATCATCTCTCTTACAATCAAAGAAAAACAATAATGCAACGCGATAATTACAATGGAACAACAAAGCCGGTGAAAACCCCAACCGAGTTTACACCTGTGGTTGAAACAGATTCAGTTTACAAATTCCAGCAGACGGCAAGCTTGGATTTTGACATCAATGGATTTGTCATTTCTCAACCGTTTGCGGGAAGCTATGACGGAAACGGGTTCAGCATAACTGCAAACATCACTTCACTTGCCGAACTTGATGAGGCGGTTGAAACGCTGGTGGCTTCTTCAACAGGAACGCAGACGACAACATTCAATTATGGGGCGTCGCTGTTTAAAGAGATTGCTTCGGGTGGAACGCTTGAAAATGTTGATGTGGCATTTAACTTTGCCTTTACAAAGGATATGGCAACGGTGCTTGCAAGCGATGGCGCGTTGGTAAGTGGGCTTGTGTTTGAAAACAATGGCACAATTCAAAATGTTGCTGTAATTTCATCAAATGTAAGCTTTGAAAGTGCGATAGGCGCAGCGGCAACGGTTGCAGCTTCGCCGATCATCGCGTTTAACAGACAGGAAGCGCGCGAGCTTTCAAGCGATGTTTTGGTAAGCATCACAAACACATTCACAAGCGGTGCACAAAACTTCATGTATGGCGGATTGGTTGCGTTCAACGATTCGGCAAACGCAAAGCTTTTGCTTTCAACCAACAATGGCGCAATCAATGTAAACTTTACAAGAAACCAAAACGGCGTTGTTATGGCTGGCGGCATTGCAATTTCAAATGTAAATGCAACCATTGAAATGACGATAAACAACGGCGCGGTCAATGCGATGTCGAGAAGCGGCATTGCCTATGCAGGTGGCATAGCCATCCACAGCACAAGAGGCTCGTTCTATCACAACGCAAACACCGCAAACATATCTGCTTCAAACGCGGGCGGTATATTATACAGCGCACTAGGCACTCTTTCAACAGGCACGGTTGCAATGGGAAGGGTAAACGGCGCGGTAGACAATTTGTTTGCTGCAACTGCAACCTATGCATCTGGCTCTGGCACTAACTACACATATTCAAGCTATTCGCCAAGCCTAGGTTTGCGTTATGAAAAAATTGAAGCAAGCAAAAACATAAATTGCAGAAGCAGCGATTATATTCTGCAAGTCACCTACAACAACGTCAACAGTTACAGCGTGCAAATTATAGAAAACTAAATAAAAGGCGAAAGAGTTGAATAAAATTAGTTTTATGAAAAAATTCTTTATGCTGCTTGTTTGTTTGGCGCTTGTGTTTCCGCTTTTAGGCTGCCAAACGCAAACCAAGCCACAATTAAACAAAAATGCATACGAAATAGATCTGTCAGTGGGGCAAAGCGCGGTTGCGCAGCGCTTTGCTTTTCCTGCGCAGACAGATTTTCTTGCAGAAAACGAAGTTTCTCAGCAGCAGATTGAAGAATATCTGGCAAGTTTAATCAAACAAATCAGGTTGCAAGTTTGGAATGTTTTGTTTTTAAACTATTTTGCAATCTATTCGCAAATGCCAAACAATGATTATGTCATCGGCGGCGATCTGGTCGACTTTGGCGAAGTTGAATACAACCCAAGCTATGATTGCGTTGAGTTTACGCTTATGTTTAAAAGCTATGCCGCTTGGAATTATTATCACAAGGCAGAAGATGATGATAAACAACAGGACGACGGCAACTTGTTTTTAGATGAAGAGCTGTCGCAATCAAAATTCATCTTTTCTCAGCAAAGCGGCGGAATCACGCTCGGGCAAAGATATTACGACATAGTGCATTCGGTTATGGAAGAACATTTTGCAGATATTGCGCAAAGCGCTCCAGCGCCGCAGTTTAGATATGATTATGCCACCTTCCACAAACGCGTGCATTCAAATGCCGATATAACTTACTATGACGGGCTGTATCATCATGTTTGGCAGCAAAACATGCAAGATTTAGGGCAAGAAAAAATTGTGGAAATCAAAACCGTCAATGCCGAGCGCGGCTGGTGGTATTTGGTTGTGCTGTGCAGCGCGCTAGGCGTGGCAGGCATCGGGGCACTGAGCATATTTATTGTTGACAAATGTAAAAAAAGCAAAAAAAGCAAGGCGTAAACCTTGTTTTTTTATTGAAATTAAATAATTTTGTGATATACTAAATCGTTAAAAGGGAAACATAGACTTATGACAAATGAAAAAATTAGAAATATTGCAATCATCGCGCATGTAGACCACGGCAAAACATCGCTTGTAAACGAAATGCTTAAACAGGGGCATGTGTTTAGAGAAAATCAAGTGGTGGAAGACAGGGTTATGGACAGCAACGCGCTTGAAAAAGAACGGGGAATCACAATCTTGGCAAAAAACACCTCTTGCATTTATAATGGCGTTAAAATCAACATCATCGACACCCCAGGGCACGCGGATTTCGGCGGAGAAGTTGAAAGGGTTCTTAAAATGGTGGATGGCGTTTTGCTGCTTGTGGATGCGTTTGAAGGCCCTATGCCGCAGACACGATTTGTTTTGCAAAAAGCTTTGGAACTCAATCTGAAAGTTGTGGTTGTTGTAAACAAAATTGACAAGCCAGACGCAAGGTGTAAAGAAGTTGTTGATGAAGTTTTGGAGTTGTTTTTAGAGCTGGATGCAAACGACGATCAGTTAAATTCACCTTTTGTTTTCTGCTCTGCAAAAAAAGGCACAGCTTCAACCGATTTCAACAAGCCGCAAGATAATTTAAACGCGCTTTTTGAAACAATTTTAAACTATATTCCAGCGCCAACTGGCGACGAGACCAAACCGCTGCAACTGCTCATTTCATCTGCTGAGCATAACGACTATGTCGGCAGGCTTGCGGTTGGAAAAATCACTCAGGGCAGCATTAAGGAGGGGCAAAATGTGATTGTTTGCAACTTCTATGAGCCAGAAAAAAAGCAGAAGGCAAAAATTGTTTCGCTTTTTGTTTTTGAAGGGTTAAAGCGCTTGCCAGTAAAACAGGCTGAGATTGGCGAAATTGTTTGCGTTGCGGGTTTAGATCAAGTCAATATCGGCGACACAATATGTGGAGAAGAAAATCCTGCGCCTGTTGAATTTGTTAAGATTGCCGAGCCAAGCATTGAAATGACTTTTATGGTAAACAATTCACCTTTCGCTGGAACCGAAGGCAAGTTTGTAACAAGCAGGCATTTGCGAGACAGGCTTTATAAAGAAGCGGTTAAAGATTTGTCTCTTAAAGTTGAAGACGGGCAAACCGCTGATCAATTTATCGTGCGCGGCAGGGGCGAGATGCACCTTTCAATTTTGATAGAAAATATGCGCCGTGATGGCTATGAATTTCAAGTTTCCATGCCAAAAGTTCTCATCAAGCAGATTGATGGCGTCAAGTGCGAGCCGATTGACAGGCTGTTTTTAGATGTGCCAGAAGATTGCGTTGGCACGGTTATGAATAAAATGGGCGTAAGAAAGGGCGATTTAGTGCAAATGACGCCGCACGGCAGCCGAATGAAAATGGAATTTTTAATTCCTTCGCGCGGGCTGTTTGGGTTTAAAAGTGAACTTCTCACCGATACGCGCGGCGAAGGAGTTATCAACTCTATCTTCGATGGTTATGCACCATACAAAGGAGAGATTCAAAGGCGAGATGTAGGTTCGTTGATTGCGCATGAAGCAGGCGAAGCCATTGCCTATGGGCTTTTCAATGCGCAAGAGCGTGGCGATTTATTTATTGGCGCTGGCACAAAGGTTTATGCAGGCATGGTTGTTGGCGAAAACCCTAAGGGCGGCGATATTGTTGTGAACGTCTGCAAGAAAAAACACCTTTCAAACATGCGCGCGTCAGGCTCTGATGAAGCGTTAAGGCTTTCTCCGCCAAAGGTTTTAAGCCTTGAAGATGCGATAGAATTTTTAGCTGACGATGAATTGTTGGAAATTACTCCAAAAAATGTTAGAATAAGAAAAATAATTCTTGATCACACCATGCGCATGCGTGATAAAGCAAAGCAAATGCGCGGCGATGTTTAGGGGGAGAGATGCAAAACAACAAAAACGATTACAAAAAGCAGATCAAACGAACAATGTGGTTTATATTAGCGTATGCGATTGTTGCGCTTGTTATTTCATCGCTATTGATTATTTACACATCAATTCCACAATGGCTTAACATGATTATTGTTGTGCTGCTTGCTGGGGCGTTTTATTTGTTGTTTCTTGGGATTTGTGCTATCATTGATAAAAAGAAGAAGCAAAAGCAGGAGCAATCGCCAACCGACGATCCGTTTATTGAAGAATAAGGAGTTGTTATGCCAGATTACAAAATGATGCCGCACAATCTTGATGCCGAGCAAGCCACTTTGGGCTGCTTGCTGATAGATTCTATGTGCCAAACAGAAATCATGTCGATGCTGAAAAGTGAAGATTTTTATACCGATGCGCATAAAAATGTTTTTTCCGCCATGGTTAAAATCTTCCAAAAAAACACGCCGATAGATTTTGTTACGCTTACAGAAGAGCTTGAACGCGAAGGCAAAATTGATGCAATCGGCGGCATTGATTACATAAACTTTCTTACAAACGTTGTTCCATCTGCCGCAAACTATAAATTTTATGTTGACATTGTAAAATCAAATTCTATTCGCCGCATGCTTATCAAAAGCGGCCAAAACATCATTGAAAGCGCATATTCAAACGAAGATAAAGATGATGTTTTGTCAAATGCAGAAGCAGAAATTTATTCTATTGCCGAAAACGAAGAAGTTTCGCAGCTTGAACACATCGGCAAACCAAATGGCGCGATAAAGTCGGTGATAGATAAGTTTGACAAGGTTGCAAAAGATCCAAACTCTTTGCGCGGCTTGTCAACTGGCTATCGTGATGTAGATGACATCACCAACGGCTTGCAAAACAGCGACCTAATTTTGCTTGCAGCAAGGCCAAGTGTTGGTAAAACAAGTTTTGCAATGAACCTTGTAACCAACATCGCAGTTAAAGAAGGCAAAAGTTGCGCGGTGTTCTCACTTGAAATGTCCAAGGAACAGTTGACGCAAAGAGCGCTTTGCTCTCTTGCAAAAGTTCCAATGCAAAACGCACTTACTGGAAAGATGTCAAGTGATGAGTGGAAGAGAATTTGGACCGCAACCAAACAACTTGAAAACAGCAAATTGTTTATCGATGATTCCAGCCTTACAACTCCTGCAACACTGCTTTCAAAGTGCCGCCGCCTTAAAGCCAAAGAAGGCAAGCTTGACTTGATTATGATCGACTATTTGCAGCTTATGACATCTGACAGCAGAAAAAAGGAAAACAGGCAAAGCGAAATTTCAGAAATTTCAAGAAATTTAAAGGTTGCGGCAAAAGAACTTAATGTGCCAATCGTCGTGCTTAGCCAGCTTTCGCGTGACATTGAAAAGCGTGAAGGGCACAGGCCGCAGCTTTCTGACCTGAGAGACTCAGGCGCGATTGAGCAAGACGCCGACATTGTTATGTTCTTGCACAATCCAGAAAAATATAACGACTCTCCAACGGCGGAAGAGCCGGGGGTGGTTGAACTTATCTTCGCAAAGCATCGTAATGGCAGGGTCGGTTCGGTTAAACTCAGGTGGATTGGCGAATACACCACTTTTGTGGGAATGGAAGAAAAGGTTAAGTATCAAAAACCTAAAAAACTTGAAGAAGCGCCGGTTGAAGAAGGTGCACTTAAAGAATTGGAAGAGGATTATGACGAACTCATTTAACAATAAGGTTGTGACAAGGTTTGCACCAAGTCCAACAGGTTTTATGCATGTGGGAAACTTGCGAACCGCGCTTTATGCCTATCTTATTGCACGGGCAAACAACGGCAAGTTTATCTTGCGCATTGAAGACACCGATCAAGAAAGGTTTGTTGAAGGCGCAACCCAGCTTATTTACAAAACGCTTAAAGAAGCGGGCATCGACTATGACGAAGGGCCGGACAAGGGTGGCGAGAATGCTCCGTATGTGCAAAGCCAGCGCAAGCACATATATAAAAAATATGCCGAGCTGCTTGTTGAAAAGGGCGGAGCATATTACTGTTTCTGCACAAAACAAAGGCTTGAAGAGCTTAAAAACGACGAGGGTGCGTTTGAGTATGATCGTCACTGCCGCAACTTAACCAAGCAGGAAATCCAAGAAAAATTAAGCCGTGGCGAGCCATATGTGATCAGACAAAAAATGCCGTTGCAAGGCGAAACAAGCTTTGACGACATGGTTTTTGGACATGTAAGTGTTAAAAATCAGGAATTGCAAGATATAATTTTGCTGAAATCAGACGGCCTGCCAACCTATAATTTTGCGCATGTTGTGGACGATTATCTTATGGGCGTAACGCATGTTGTCAGGGGCAGCGAGTATATCTCTTCATCGCCAAAGCATGTTTTGCTTTATGATGCGTTTGGTTGGGAAAGGCCAAAATATGTGCATCTGCCGCTGCTTATGGGAAAAAATCCAGACGGCAGTTTTTCAAAGTTGTCTAAGCGTCACGGCGCCGTCAGCTTTCAAGACTTAACGCAAGAAGGATATCTTCCACAGGCGATAGTAAATTATATCGCATTTTTAGGATGGAAATCGAAACAGACCACGCAAGAGTTTTTTACGCTTGACGAGCTTAAAACCTTGTTTAAAATTGAAGAGATCAATAAGTCTCCATCAGTTTTTGACTATGAAAAACTAAATTGGTTTAACAAGGCCTACATTTCAAATTTGCCGTTTGAAGAGTTTAAGCAAGCTGCGCAGCAATATTTGCCGCCACAACTTAAAGGCAAAAATCAAGACAAAATTTTGCGTCTCATTCAGCCAAGGCTTGAAAAACTTGGCGATATTAAAGCAGTGACAAGCATTTTTGTTGAGAATGCAGCTTTCAACGCCGATTTGTTTGAAAACAAAAAAAATAAAACCACAGCGTTGCAAGCTAAAGTTATGCTGCCAAAAGTGGTTAAAGCGCTTGAAGGGCAAACAGATTTTTCAAACGATGCTCTCTTTGCAAGTCTTTCTGCGCTGGCAGAGCAAGAGGGGGTAAAAGTTGGCGCGCTTATGTGGATTGTAAGAATTGCAATCACATTCACCGCAGCAACACCTGGTGGAGCAACAGAAATTTTGGAAATTCTTGGAAAAGATGAGAGTTTAAACAGGCTTAAACAAACAATAAAAAACCTCTAAAATTTTAGAGGTTTTATTTTTTAAGCTCTCACGAAAGGTTCGGTTATCATTGGCCCGATTGCAGAGCAAACAGTCATATTGGAAATCACATTCGCAATTTGTGCAGCAAGTGCGCGACAAATTGGGGTGCGTTTGAAATAGTCGGCAGGGTCTTTTAATTCATCAAAATATTTTTTTTCTATCAGCACATCAGCGCTCATTTCAACGTAGATTTTAAAAATGCGCTCTGGCTCTGAAACCACGCTTCTTGCAACAGACACCTTTGCAACTTGGTCGCCAATCAGTTTAACGGTTACTTCGTCGCCAATTTGAAAATTTACCGATTCGCCTTGCTTCGGCATTTCAACCCTTTCAAATTCTGCTCTTTCCAACATAGGCCTGATATTCATGTTTTTTATTACATTTTCCATTGCTTTATCTCCTTAATCACAAATATTACCACATTTTGGCAAAAATTGCAATTTTATTTTGATAAAGTTTTATCAGACTGCATTATTTTTATATTAAAACAAAACTTAAACAAATCAACAATTTGATTTTGGTTATCGGGAGAAAATATAAAGAAGTTTCAAAACTTTGACTTAAAAAACACTGCAACTGAAAAGTTTGATTATTTTTAAATATCTGCTAAAATAAATTGGGAGATAAAAATGAAGGTTGTTGTTCAAAGAGTTGACAGAGCAAGCGTCAGCGTGGATAAAAAAGTTGTTTCAAAAATTGGCAAAGGTTTTTTGGTGCTGGTTGGAATTGAAGAAGGCGACAGCGCCGAGATGGTTATAAAAAAGGCGAACAAGGTTGCGGGGCTTAGAATTTTTAGTGATCAAAATGGAAAAACCAACTTGTCGCTAGCAGACGTGGGCGGCGAAGTTTTGGCGGTTTCGCAGTTTACTCTTTGCGCAGATTGCTCTCACGGGTTTAGGCCAAGTTTTGCCGCGGCTATGGGCGCGGACGGAGCGAACAAACTTTTCGAGATGTTTGTGAAACAAATTGAAAAGGCGGGCATAAAGGTGCAGACGGGTGTTTTTGGCGCGCACATGAGCGTTTGCTTAAAAAACAATGGGCCGTTTACAATAATTTTATAAACAAAATTCGTAAAAATACTTTGTTATTCGACAAAAAATTATTAAAATATAAGCGTGAAAAATCGTTTGGCAAAAATTAAATGGAGTTTGATAGGCATGGTGATTGTGGTGGTTGTAGCAGCAATCACTCTTGCTTTTGTTTTTGCTCAGCCAGATCAAAGCGCGATTTCGCTTTCGGTTGAAAACATAACCCTGCAAGTGGGAGAGAGCAAACAGCTTAACATAACTTGCAGCGACTCTAACGCGCAATATTCGTTTGAAGTGTATGACGAAGAAATCGCGCGGGTTGAAGACGGCAAGGTTTTTGGGATGAGAATTGGCGACACATCAATAAGAATAACCGCTGTAAGCGACGGCAAAAGAGCGGTTTCTGTGGCAAAGATATTTGTTGTTGAAAGCAGCAGCCTGCCGATTGTCAATTTGCCAAGCCAAATTCAGCTTTATCTCATTGACAAAAATTTGCAAGAAGCAGAGTTGGCAGGGCTAAAAAATCAAATTGAAATTTCTGCAAACAGAGAGTATAATGTCTCCATCTCTGGCGACGCAGTTAAAATTAAAAACAACACAATTTGTGCAAACAAGCAGGGAGAGGCGACAATCACATTTGTTTCAAAAACAGGCGGCGATGCTCAACAGGTTTTGGTGAAGGTTAAAAGCATTCCTGCAACAATATCAAATCTTCCGTCGCAAATCAATCTTGCCGTCGATGAACAGGCATCTATAGATTTTGCCATTGTGCCAAGCTATTATTCTGGCGACGCTGATGTTACATTTAAATCGCAAAGTCAAATTATAAAGATAGACGGCAACACGCTTAGCGCAATTTCTGCTGGCAGCGGCGTTATTGATGTTTATCTCAACGATGAAAAAGTGGATGAAATTGAAGTTTTAATTGAAAGTCAGTTTGATTGCGTTGTCGATGTGATAAGCGGCGGCGTGTTTAAAGATGACACAATCTTTCTTTCGCCAAATCAAAGCGCGTGCGTGAGCATTCAAATTTATTCTTCAACCGGTCAGCCTGTAAATTTTAGTGGGACGCAAATTTTAACTGACGGCGTGCAAATAAAAAGAGATATGAACTATTTTCACATCTCTTCTCAAAACGGCGGCAAAATTGTTATAAACTTGCCAGATCTTGGCGGATTTGTGACAATTTTTGTTGCAATCATTTAGCGCGTTTTTTAGCAAACGCTTTTGATTTAAGTTTAATCAAATTTTCAACTTGTTCTTCGTCTTCTGGTTTTTCAAATCCGCTTCTTGCCATAAGCAGGGTTATGGTTTTGTCGGCAACAAGCGTGAAATATTTTTTATCCTTTTGAAATTTAGTCACATTTTCAATCTTAACGCTTGCGCTTTCGTTGTTTGTGCCGTCATCTGCGGTTGCAGAAATTTCGGTGTCGGTTATTTGATAGGTGTAAACAGTTTTCTGCGGCAGGCGTTTGTTTTGTCTTTCCATAAGAATAATTACAATGATAAGATAAAGCGGAATAGTGATTGTGCCAAGCACAGCAAAAAACACGCTTTCAAAAACAAACCTGCCGTCAACAATTCTAAAAGCAAGCAACACAAAAACCACGGCAAAGATTGCCACAATCCATGAGCTTTTTAAAAGTGCAATATATTGCATTTTTTTTATGTCTTTTTTAGTTACTATTGTTGTGTTTTTTGCTATTTGCATTTTTTACCTTCCACGAATAGTATACACGCGCGCGGCGGCGTTGTCAAAGAAAATCACATTTTTTATAACCATTGCATACAAAGAGTTAGAAAAGGTTAAAAAATGAAAAAAAACATCAAAATTTTTGATAAAAAAAGCGTTTTTATAGACGAAAAAGCAAAGTTGGGCGACAATGTTGTAATCCATGAAAATGTAAATATAAGTGGCGAATGCGAAATTGGCGACAATGTTGAAATTTTTGGATGCACCCTCATCAGCAACAGCAAAATTGGCGCGGGCTGCAAGATTGTTGCAAGTTTTATTGAAGACAGCCAAATAGGCGAAAACAACGCTATCGGACCTTTTGCAAGAATAAGACCCAACACAAAAACCAAGGCAAATGTCAAGATTGGAAATTTTGTGGAGATAAAAAATTCTTCAATCGGAGAAGGTTGCAAGATCGCGCATCTAGCATATGTTGGAGACGCCGATGTCGGCAAGCGTGTAAACATCGGCTGCGGAGTTATATTTGTAAACTATGACGGCAAGCAAAAACACAGAACAAAGGTTTGCGACGATGCTTTTATTGGAAGCAACTGCAACTTGATTGCGCCGCTTTGCATTGCCGAAAAAAGCTATATTTGTGCGGGAACAACCGTCACTCAATCCACTCAGCAAGCCGATTTTGTCATTGGCAGAGTTGTGCCAACAATCAAGCCAGGCAGGGGCGAAAAATATTTAAAATAGGGGGAGGATATGGGGATTTATTTTGGAACAGACGGCGTGCGCGGCGTTGTAAACAATGATCTAACCGAACAACTTGCACAAATGGTGGGAAATTCGCTTGCAAGGGTGAAAAAAGGTGCAAAAATCATTGTTGGCAGAGACACGCGCATAAGCGGCAGCTATCTTTGCGCAGCGTTTTCAACGGGTGCGCTTAAAGGCGGCGCAAATGTTTTGGATGTTGGAATATTACCAACAGCTGGCATTTCCTATCTTGTAAAAAGAAGAAAAGCGGATTTTGGCGTGGTTATAAGCGCTTCACACAACCCAAAAGAATACAACGGTATAAAAATTTTTGACAGCGAAGGCAGGAAGATTGGTGAAAAACAAGAATCAGCGCTTGAAAGGTTTTTTGCCTGCCCAAGCGTCGCGCCGCCCACCAAGGTGGGAAGGTATAAATTTTCGTCAGCGCCAGCAAGAGAGTATGCCAACTTTTTGATCTCGTCGGTTAAAACAAAACTTGGCGGGTTGAGAGTCGTTTTGGATTGCGCAAACGGCGCAGCATACAAGATTGCTCCGCAGGTTTTTAAAAAACTTGGTTGCGAAGTTATTAAAATAAATTGCCTTGCAAATGGCAAGAAAATAAACGAAAAATGTGGCTCAACATGCATTGACGGTTTGGCGGCGAGAGTGGTGAGAGAAGGCGCGGATGTGGGGTTTGCCTATGACGGCGACAGCGACAGGGTTGTTGCGGTCGACGAAAAAGGCAAGGTTTTGGATGGCGATCAGCTTATCTACATTTTGGCTAAACATTTTGCAAAACTTGGCTTGCTTAACGGCAATACGGTGGTTGGCACAAGCCATACAAACACAGGGTTGCTGATTGCTCTTAACGCGAATAAGATAAACTTAATAAGAACCGATATTGGCGATAAATATGTTATCGAAGCCATGCAAAAAATGAATCTCACTTTGGGTGGCGAGCAATCTGGGCATATAATCATGCGCAACTTTTTGCCAACAGGCGACGGCGTGCTGGCGTCGCTTCAAATTGCAAGCATATTAAAATCTTCTTCAAAAACCATGTCGCAACTTTGCGATGCAAAACTGTTTTATCAGGCAAACAAAAGCGTGGTGGTTGAAGACAAATTGAAGGTTTTAAACAGCGAAGTGCTGTCACAAAAAATTTCGCAAATATTAAATCAAATTTCGCCCAATGGCAGAGTGCTTGTTCGGGCGAGTGGAACAGAACCTAAAATACGCATTATGGTTGAGCATCAAAACAAGCAGAAGGCAGACGAATATTTAAATCAAATACAAAAAATAATTTGCAGCATATAATTAAATCAATTAAAAAATCTAACTTAAAAATAGTTAGATTTTTATTTTTTTGCTATATTTTTTAATTTTTTTTGAAATTTTTAACAATTTTTATTTAATTATTTCTAATTCTGCAATTGTTGTATAGTTTTGTAAGTTTTCTCTCCTGCGAGATAAGAGTTGCGTTTATTATCCAAAGTTGCCGATCGATTGACGAAATATTTACAAGACCTAATAAATCCACAACCTTGTCGCTGACATCACCGGCAAAGTTTGCAACCTTGTTATAGTTTGCGCACAGATTTTCTTCAAGCTTCAAACGATTTTTGTTTAAAGGCGGAAGGGCGTTGCTTGAAAGCGAGCGATATATGTTGCCCATGGTTGTGCGCAAAATCAAAGTTTGGTTTTCAAAGTTGGAAAAAAGCTCTTTGTCTACATCGGCATATTCTTGCAAGTCGCGATATGCCAAAAGCAGCGTGTCAAGGTCATTGTAAATTTCGCCACTTAAATTTGCAGCAGGGTTTGTGACAGGTGGCGGGGGCGGGGGATCTGGACGCGGCGGTCTATCTGGTGGTGGGGGCTGCTGTTGAGATTTTTGAGCAAAAAGCCTGCCAAACAAGCCAAATGAAGAAGCCTTTGAAGATGCGTCTTTTTCACAGACAACATATTTTTCACTTAGCGCGTCAAAAACCAGTTGTTTGTCAGGTGCAAGATTTTGTTGATTCATATTTTTCTCCTTATCACGCTTTTTATATGCGCCTGTTTAAAGTAAGGTTACATAGATGTGCTTTTTAAAAGGCTGCGGACATAAAAAAAGCGCCTAAGGCGCGGTGTTTGGTAGCGGTAACTGGGTTTGAACCAGTGACCTTGCGGGTATGAACCGCACGCTCTAGCCAACTGAGCTATACCGCCATAAGTTTGTTTGCGTTTCAATTATAGACTTTTTTTGGGCATTTTGTCAATAGATTTTAAACAATTTACTTGGAAAAGATTGCTTATTTTTGATATAATGATAAAGTAAAAATTTTAAGGGGGCAAAAAATGATATTAGATGAAATAAAAAAAGCCAACATTCAAGCGATAAAAGATAAAGATGCAACGGCAAGGGCGCTTTACAGCGTGGTTTTAAACAAAATTAAATTGGAAGAAATCAATAAAAGACAGGCTGGCGCGGAGCTTAGCGATGGCGACGTTGCGGCAATTTTGCAAAAAGCAAGCAAAGAACTTAATGAAGAGATGCAAAACTATTTAAAGGCCAACAATCAGCAAATGGCGCAGAACATCGCAAGCCAAATTGCTCTTGTTGAAAAATATATGCCTAAAATGCTGAGCGATGAAGAGATTAAAAACATAATCGCTTCGCTTGACGACAAAAGCATTCCGGCGGTTATGAAGCATTTTAAACAAAACTATCAAGGCGCTTGCGACATGAAGCGCGTAAATGAAATTTTAAAAGGGTTGCAATGAAAATTTTTGCTATAAGCGATCTGCACCTTTCAATCAACAATCCAAAGCCTATGGATGTTTTTGGAGAAAGGTGGGAAGGATATGTTGAAAAAATTTTTGACGACTGGAAGCAAAAGGTGACCGATGACGATGTTGTTTTGCTTGCAGGCGACTTTTCATGGGCAATGAAATTGCAAGATGCGCTTGCCGACTTTGATTTGCTTAAATCGCTTCCCGGCAAAAAGGTTATAATCAAAGGCAATCATGACTATTGGTGGCCGTCGATTTCAGTTTTAAGGCAGGCTTTGCCAGAAAACATTTTTGCTTTACAAAACGATGCAATCAAGTTTGGAGATGTTATTGTTTGTGGAACGCGTGGGTGGACTGTGCCAGAGCCTGGCGAGAGCCAATCAAGCGAAGATGAAAAAATTTATAAGCGCGAAGTGATTCGCTTGGAGCTTACACTGCAAGCCGCACAAAAACTTCAAACAAATGGCGAAAAAATTGTGTGCATGATGCATTATCCGCCTTGCAATTTTAGGCGCGAAGCAAGTGGGTTTACAACTTTGATTGAAAAATATAATGTAAACGCTGTGGTTTTTGGGCATTTGCACGGATACAAAAAAATTCAAACAAAATTTGTTTTAAACGGCATTGATTACTATCTCACTTCATGTGACATGGTGGAAAACAGGCTGACGGCGATTGATGTTTAATTATTCATTAAGCGGAAATAATTGACACAACGGCGGATTTAGTGTAAAATTAAACAGAATTTGGAGATTAAAAATATGAAAAATTGGCTTAAAGGCTGCCTATGTGCGGCAGGAATGATTGGTTGTTTATCGTTGGGGCTTGTGGGCTGCACAACACAAACCGACATCAAAAATTCAAGCACCGACATTGTTTATAACGGCGGCGTTGTGAGTGTGGTTGACGAACACATAATTTTTTCAAACGGCTATGCTTCAAACGAGATTACAACCATGGATGAATACAACGCGGCTGCCAACACATCATATCTTGCAAGCATCAAAAAGGATGGGCTTAACGGCGATTTATATTCTTCGCCTACAAGCTTAAAAATTAAGGGAGAAGTTACTGGCTTTGAAAATATGTATAGTTTTGTTTATGGAAACAGCATCTACTATGCAATTCCAAACAAACACAAAACAAGCTCAAACGAACATGTTTTCACCTATGTGTCATTCTTTAAATGCGGCTTTGACGGCGAAGGCGAGAAAGAACTTTTAATCACTAAGTCATATGACAGTGCAACGGCACAAGTTCGTGCGCTTAAACATGGCGAAGACGCCTACTTATTTGTGTATGACGGCACAGAACTCAACTGCATCGATCTTGAAAGCCAAAGTGTTAAAACAATTTCATCCGCGGCAACAAGCGTGGCTCTGCCAAATGAAGGCGAGGCGTGGGACGGCTGTGTTTACTACACAGAAAGCTCTCAATCCAGCACTCAGGGCAATCTGGCGTTTAAATATTCTCTAGATGAAAAGCAATCAACCCAGCTTTCAGTTCCATTAAGCTGCACAGTTAAATTTTGCGGAAGAAGCCAAGATCAATTGTTTTACACTTTAACAACTCCTGCATCCACCAACACTAGAACGGCAACAGCCAAAGAAGTGCAAAGCACATCGCTCAACTCTGCCGGATCAATATTTTATAGTGCCGAAATTTCAGACATCATGCCTGTTGGCGGACAAAACTTGCAGAGCGGATACATTTTTAAATCCGCAGGTTTAGGCAGCGAAAAAATAATGTATATGCAATCTTCTGGCGCAACGCCTAGCGTGCTTCTTGCCAACGGAGAATACACAGATGTTTTGCTTGCTTTTGGTGACTATGTTTACTATTCAACCGACACTTCAATCAGTTTTAAAACAATTTCAACAGGCGAGATTACTACTCTGGTTGAAGACCTAACCATTCAAAGCGATAAAATCGGTTACGACTATTATGATTCTGGCAACTTGAAAAACATCTATTTCTTCGCTCAACGCGAATATGCAGAAGATGATGAAACAGCAGAAGAAGATCGCGACACGGCTTATTATCTTTACACAGTAAGCGCAACAGGTGGAGATGTTTCACTTGTTGGGCAGGTGACAAACCCTCAAAACGATCAGCCAAATCTTGCCTTAATCATTTCTCTTTCAGTGGTTGGCGGAGTGTTGCTTCTTGGCATAATCATCGGTGCGGTGGTTGCTATTAGAAGAAGACGCGGCTACTAATCGGGCGAGAAATGTCGCAAACTGGCGCAATTTAATTTATGTGCAAATTTAGACTTTTTTAGACAAAACTCGGAAGTTATCTCCCGAGTTTTTATTTTATTTTGTCGGTAGAGTGTGGTAAGTTAGAAATGTTTCACGGAATTCGTTGAAAAATAGGTTATTTCCAAGCTAAAAAGGAGGAATAAAAAATGGAGAAAACCACACAAAGCAAAGGCAAATTGCGCATATACATTGCAGATAAAACCGAAGAAAATTCAATTATAACATATTTTAAAGCAAGCGATAAATTCACGCTTGTGGGCTCAAGCCCAAACGGCGAAGATGTTTTAAACGACCTGCCACTACTTAAACCAGATTTTTTGATTATGGAAGTTTTGCTTAGCGGAATCGACGGCTTTGAAGTTTTAGAAAAGCTTAAACAAAAAATGCAAAACCAAATGCCAAAGGTTATTTTTGTAACCAATCTTTCTCACACAGGATTTGTTGCCAAAGCTATGAATGAAGGCGCAAGTTATTTTATGGTTAAGCCGGTTAAGCCAGAAGTGCTTGAAGAGAGAATGTTTGACCTGCTAAATCAAACGCAGCCTTCAAATGAACATAAGTTCAGCAAGCAGCTTGACGAAAAGATTTCAAACATCTTTATTTCAATCGGCATTCCAGCGCACATAAAGGGCTATCAATTCTTGCGAGAGGCTGTTAAGCTTGCGGTGGAAAAACCAGAGATAATCGGTTCGATAACCAAACAGCTTTATCCAACCATTGCCGAGCGTTTTGAAACCAGTTCCAGCAAGGTGGAGCGCGGCATGCGTCATGCAATAGAAGTTGCTTGGAATAGGGGAAAGATTGAAAATATCAACTCTTTGTTTGGGCTTAAAATTTACAACAGCAACGAAAAACCTACAAATGGCGAGCTTATTGCACTTATTGCCGACAAAATGATTATGGAAGGCTAAAATTGTTTGACAAGATTTTTAAATAACACTATAATAAAAACATGGAAGCAAAATTGACGAAAGCAGAAAAAATTAGATTATGGTCGGCAAGGATTGTTGGAATTTTTGCTTGTGGGCTGCTTGTCGCTTTTTTGGTGCTGTATTACATTGGCAACATAGATTCAAGCATGTTTACAATTGCAATGCTTGGGTTAAGCGGAGTTGTGCTTTTTGTGGCATCATCATTTTTGGCAATCAAGTCAACACAATTTTGGATGAGCTTTTGCTTTGTGCTTGCAATCTTGTTTATCATAGCGTTTGTAACCGTGCTGATCGTGTTTTCGGTTAACGGAACTATTCAAATGTAAAAAAGCTGCCTTGTGGCAGCCTTTTATTTATATCCTTCAACTCTTTCTATCATGCCATATGTGCGCTGATCGGTTTCTGTAAACGTAACCGTGGCGTCTGTTTCGCAGTCTCCAGAAAATTTTAATATGTAGGTTGATAAAAATGATAGATTTGACATGGAAGCATTAAGTTTAAGTGTTGAAATTACAAGTTGAGTGTTGGCGGTTGGTGAAATGTATGCAAAGCGGCTGTCACCCACCCAAATATCCTCGGTTTTCACAGTGCGAATGTTCCAAAATGGAACGCGGAAATAAAGCTTGATGTATTTGTATTGCGAAAAGTTGTGATTGATGCCAAGCCCTGCATAAAAGCCATTTGTCATGCCGCGGTTTTCGTCTTCATCAGTGCTTTCCCAGTCATAGATTACAGTCATTTGGGTGGCAGAAGAGTTGTCTTCCAAATTTTCAACTCTATCTGTGAGAGATGTGATGGTGGATTGCAAAGAAGAAAGCGAATCTTGCAAGTCTTCAATACTCAGCGTTGCAGATGCTGCTTGCAGATCTATGCGATGCACATCGCTTTCAATTTCATCGATGTCTGTTGACATGGTTGTGTTTTGATCTTCAACGGCGTCAACACGAGTAGAGAGCGAACCAACGCTTTGGCTGAGCGATTGCAACTGCGAGTTTATGGTTTCGTCGCCGCCAGGCGATAGAGCAGAAAGCTGTTGTTTAATCTCTGGAATTTGCTTTTTTGCAATCGAGTAAACTTCCTTTTGCAAATTGTCAGTTGTGGTTAAAAGATCTTCAAAATTGTTCATAATAAAACTCCTTTTTAAAGGAGTTTATCAAAGCAGATGCGCGCATTCAACTTGCAGTGCCATCTTTTTGTTTGCGCTTTTGTTTTTTCTTGGTTATGCCAAACAGTATGATTATTATTGTAACAAGCGCCACGATAGCGGTGATTGAAACTATAAGCGCGGCGTTGACGCCGTCTGGGTTTATCATGTCGGTGCTGATTCTGCCAACAACCACCTTGCCGTTTTGAACAAAGCTGACATTTAAAAATTCTTTTTCTCTGTCATAGCCTTCATACAAACAAACTCGTGCGCCCTTAGCTATTTCGCAAACAACGCTGTCGTCGGTTAAAGAATAAACCTGCGCATCTTCAAGAAGGGTGGCATTGTAGGAAAGCACAACATCCTGATCGGGCACTAAACTTCCAACAAGGTCGGCGGGAACATAGCCTTGAAGTTGTAAAGAGTCTATGCTGACAAAATAAAATCCGTTAAAGTTTTGCTCGTCAAGCAAAGTTAAGCTGTCGCCATATTCTGCTGTGGCAACAATCTCGCTTGAATATGAAGCGCTTTGATATATGCTGACGCTTTCTGCCACAACAAAAACTTCTTCGCCAGCTGTGAGCGAAAGTGGAGAAAGCGTCAAGCATATTGCCAATAAAAATGATTTCATATTTTAATTATGAAAAAATCCTTAAAATTTGTCAAGAAAGTTTAAGCAGGTTGGGCTGTAATGTTTTTCTATTGTATATATTAAATGAAAAAATTGTATCGGTTGATATGTTTAAATTTATATCTTACAAAGGCCAATAAATTTAAGGTGCTTGCCGATTAGGTTTTTAACATTTAGCTGAGTTGAGAAAAGTCCGGCGGCGTTATATTTTGTTTTTATTTTTTTGTTATATAAAACAAAAAGTAAAAATATGTTATAATATGAATTTTTTTGTAATAAAAAAGCGGCATTTGTGTTTAATTTTGTGTGCGATTTTGCTTTTGGTTGGGCTTGGCACTTATTTTGGCTTGACGGCGCAGGCATGCCAACCAAATCTTTCGCCAACAGTTGTGATAGACGCAGGGCACGGCGGAGTAGATGTCAAGTTAGGACAGTATATAAAACAAAAAAGCATATTACCTGATATGCTTTAATTATTTTATTGTAGCCAATTTCTTTCGGTTGTGTCATTCCATATAACTTTTAAAAGCTTGCCTTCAACTTTGGCATTGTTTTTGAAATCGTCATCATTATTAAAAAATGTTGTTTCTTTTGTTTGAGAATTATAAAGACTGATTTCTGGTTCGCTTTTATCATTAAAAATAAGTTCAACAGCATAGTAAGCTCCATTATATTCAAATTGCATTTCGCTATAACTGTGCAAAGCTTCCATAAATTCATCTAAATCAGGGTCAAAAGGTTTTCCTTCGCTATAAAGTTTTCTCGCTTTATTTAATGAGATTAAATTAGGCATTGCGATAATATCAGGGTTTTCTTCATTCAAAAAACAATTCCACCAACCGCAGTAAGGACATTTACCTTGTTTATAAATGTCAACATCAATTGTTTTTTGGCATATCTCGCACTTTTTACTATATTTTTTTTCATTATTCATATATCTTCTCCTTTTAACAGTAGCTTGAATTAGTTTTTTCTCCATTATGGCCAATATAAGGTGGTCTTGGATTTTTATTATTTTCCCAATCAACATAATGATCATGTGGCCATTCATGTTTGGCGCCGCCATGCGACCAGTCGCGATACCAAATTATCCTACCATCTGGCCCATACCAACCCTGTTGTAGAAGTTTTCCATTTTCATCATATAAATCTATTCTTGTATTTGGCAGCCATATTTTAGGTAAAGATCCAACTCTTCCAGTTTGAGAATATACTCCGCCACTTGGTTTACACATTCCCATTATAGCACCTCCTGTGGCAATAGTTCAAAGTTTTTTGAGATTGTTTCTCCGCCTATTCCAATAATTTTGAATTTGAGATTTTTGCCGATTAAGTTTTTAACATTTAGCTGAGTTGAGAAAAGTCCGGCGGCGCTATATTTTGTTTTTATTTTTTTGTTATATAAAACAAAAAGTAAAAATAAGTTATAATATGAATTTTTTTGTAATAAAAAAGCGGCATTTGTGTTTAATTTTGTGTGCGATTTTGCTTTTGGTTGGGCTTGGCACTTATTTTGGCTTGACGGCGCAGGCATATCAACCAAACCTTTCGCCAACAGTTGTGATAGACGCAGGACACGGCGGACGCGATGGCGGCGCGGTGGGCAGAAAGACGGGCGTGACCGAAAGTCAAATCAATTTGCAGTATGCACAAACACTTAAAGAAATTTTGCAAAGCTTTGGCGTAAATGTGGTTATGACTCGAACCGATTTAAACGGGCTGTATTCGCCGTTTGCCGCCAACAAGAAAAAAGACGATATGCAAAAGCGCAAACAAATTATTGACGAAAGCGGTGCCGATTTGGTGGTAAGTGTGCATATGAATGCTTTTCCGCGCTCGTCAACAAGGGGCGCGCAGGCGTTTTATGCGATGGAAAATTCAAGCGGGGCGGAGCTTGCGCAAAGCGTGCAAAAGCAGCTGCAAAATGTTTCGCAGTATGCGCACAGCGTTGCTAAGCAAGGCGATTACTATATTTTAAACTGCACTTCGCTGCCGGGGGTGCTTGTTGAGTTTGGGTTTCTTTCCAACGCCGAAGAAGAATCCCTTTTGATTGAAAGCACATATCGCCAAAGCATGTGCGAAGCGGTTGCGATGGGCATTTTAAATTTCTATCAAATGTGATTGACTTAAAAAATAATGTTTGCTAAAATTTTACAAAGGAGAAAACATGCTTATTTTAATTTCAGGGCCATCGGGCGTGGGGAAGAGCTCGGTTATTGAAACGCTGATTCAAAGAAACAAAAATTTGGCACTTATGAAAACCTGCACAACGCGTAAACAGCGTGCGCAGATTGACGGAGCATACATTCATGTTTCCAAAAAAAAGTTTGACCAAATGATTGCGAATGGCGAGCTTTTTGAATATGAAAATGTGCATGCCGACATCTTTTACGGCACGCCTTTTTCATCGCTGAAAAAGGTTATAGAAGGCGGCAGAGACTATATCAAGGATATTGATGTGAATGGAATTGAAAAGCTGCAAAAATATTTAAAAGATAAATGCAGGGTTGTAAGTGTGTTTTTGGATAGCCCAGATTCGCTTTTGCGCCAAAGGCTTGCAAAGCGTGGCGAAAGCCAAGAGATGATTGAAAAACGCCTTTCGCGCGCCGATATGGAACGCAGCAAGAAGCATATTTTTGATTTGGTGCTGGATTGCGATGACATTTTGCAAACGGCAATAGACATTGAAAATTTTGTAAAAAACGCATAAAAAACGCAAAAAATATTATAAATTATCCACATTTTTAATTTATTTAGAAAATCCATTTTGGATTTTCTTTTTTTATTTATCCACAAAACCACAAAAAAATCTTTTAAAAAATAAATTAAACAAACTTAAAATTGCTTGACTAAGAGCGAGCGAGCGAGATATACTACTTTTAGTGAAAAATCACTAAATTTTTATCCACAATAGGGGTGAAAATATGAAAAAAGTTAAAAGTAAGTTATCCACATATATGCAAAATTTTGTTGCGATGGGCTTGCTTATACTGCTTACGCTGCTGTTGTGCTTTACCACAAGCCCCTTTGAAAAATCCCAACCAAAAACCATCGATGCGGTTTCGATAATTCCAGATTCAACAGCCATGTATGAATGGAATCAAGACGAGCGTGGCTGGTATACATACTTGGGCACCTATCCGCAAACATACGTTGGCGATGAGTTAAACACTCAACTTGTTTCTTTGCTTGAAAGTGGAGCTCTTGATGATGCCGCAACAGGCAACAGCTACATATCCAACAACCGTGCTAGTGAAGAGGGTGAATCATCTGGAGAATGGTTTTACGAAGAAAAACAAAACCGAGAATATGAATATAACGGCGAATTGTATGTTGCAGTAGAAAATCAGCGCATTTCTTTTATGGTGAATCCGCATGTTTTTTCGACGGGAGAAGATATTGGTGAGACGGGTAAAACAAAATTTTTCAAAGTTGAACCGATTAAGTGGTATATTATTGATGATACAAACCCGCAGACTGCTCCAGAAGGCACGCAATGCCGAGTAATTAGTGATACTATGCTTAATACTATGCCATACACGGTTGCCCCTAATAAAGCAGCATCGTATAAAGATAGTTTCATAAGAAATTATTTAAACAATGTTTTTTATTCTGAAACAGGATTGAACAAATTAAACTGCGTGTTTTTGCAACATAATTTAAACAACGAAGATCCGACAACTGCAGAGATATTAGAAACCCCCGATCCTGAAACAGATGACTATATATATCTTTTATCTAAAAGTGAAGTTGAAACTAAATTTCAATTTATTACCAATACTGCCAAAGCTACAACTATACCAAGCGATTTTACTTTGTCGAATGGTGTAGTATATTTAAATTTGAATATGGAAAATGCTGGATTGGGCGGATATTGGCTTAGGAATGCCGAGGAGGGAGATGATTATGGCTTGTATGCAAAATTTAATTGTTGGTATGGTAATGAACACAGAGATTGCACTTACTATACCGTCCGTCCTGCTTTAACACTTGATTTGGACAGCATGCCAGAGCCGGGAGAAGTTGAGCCTATTTACATCTCCACGGCGGATGAGTTAAAGCAACTCAGCGATTACTCAGCCGCTGGCGGCATCTTCAGTCCAAACTGGAAATTCTATCTCACCAATGACATCGATATGTCCGGCGTTGAAAACTTTATGATCGGTGGCAACAACCCATTCACCGGCTATTTCAACGGGCAAGGGTATACAATTTCAAATTTGAATTTAAGCTCATCAACGGGACAAGCAGGAATGTTTGCCACAGCAGAAAACTGCAAAATTGTTAATTTAAAAATAAAAGATGACAGAATGCCTGCGCCCGAACTTACGATTGCAGGAGCATTGATAGGTAATTGCAGCGGAAACGTTATGATAGACAATGTTATGGTAGAATATGCCGGCATGGCGGGCGGTTATTGCGGCGGATTGATCGGCACTGGGGCGAAAATGCAGCAAGCAAGTTTTCTAAACTTAGTTGTCACCAACTGCACCATTTATGTTGGAGAAGTTGCTTGTTATGCCTTCGGCGGTGTTATCTCAATGGCAAGCACATACAATTATGATTATGCAAATATTGATGTTTCTGCGTGCACGATAATGATAGGCAAAGTGATAGATCCCACTGTGAATCAAGCCGTAGCATCGGGCGTGATGTACGGGTTTATGCAGTCAAAAGAAAAAGTTCCAATAAGTATAAGCCTAAATCAAATTTATTGTGAATTTAGAGATGTTGATATAAGCGATCGTGGAGGAGGAGTCATAGGGCTTCTTGCAGCTGCGCCAAATGGTTCTTTAACATACAGCGAAGTTGCAGTAAGCGCAAATGTTACAAACGGAGATTTTGTGTATGAAACTGGCAGCGCTGATTCGTTAAATATAATCGGCTCAAATAGTTATTTTAATATTGTTGGAGGCAACATTATTAGTCGCCTTTCGGGAACAGGTTATTACGCCGGTGTGTTTGATGTGGCGAGGAAGCAGTATTATTCTGGGTTCAGCGACAACCAGTGGCTTGTCTTCTCAACAAATAAGCATCCAACGCTTCGCGAGTTTATGGCGGTTGGTGATTTTGCCACTGTGCAGAGCGTGGAAGACAAACTGATTGAACTGGGCTATACCAAGATTATGTAAAAGAAAAAAACTTAGACAAAATGTTTTTGAATATGACAAAAAGCACGCAAATGCTGTTTTGAAATAGGATGGAAGCAAAGATATAATTTTCCAAAGGAGTTGAAATGAAGTTCTTTGGAAAATTTTATTATGTCTTTCTTGCGGTTGTGTTTTTGGCGCTCTTCTTTATTTTAGAAAATGCTGGCATAAACGGGCTGATCTTTCCATTTTCGTTTGCCATGCTGTTTGCTCTTGTGTGGGCAAATCAAAAAATTTGGTTGGTTGTGCCCGCCTATCTTATTGCGGCGATAGTTGTAAATCATTCGCTTGCAGGAATAATCGGTGCGATAGTCTGCGCGGTGATGATTGCTGCGCCGTTTGTTTTGCACACGATTTTTAAAAAGAACATTCAAGTTTGGATGCTGGCAATCTATGCGTTTTTAAGCCAAGCGGGCTATATCGGTTTTGCAGCAGCAACCGGAACAAACGCCGTTATTTTTGCCCTTGTGTCTGCCGTGGTCGGCGTGGTATTTTTGCTGGGATTTGTCAAGCTTTTTGAAGCGCTTTTTATGCGTGGCTTTGCTTACAGGCTCTCCGCCATTGAGTATGTGGCGGGCGGAATAATTTTAATCGGGCTTTCTGCGGGACTTGTAAATTTGGATTTGTATGGCTTTTCGTTTTTGAAACTTTTTGTAAGTTTTGTGCTGCTTGCAATCACATATTGCTCTAAAAATTATTATTCTGTGTTCATCGCTTCTATTTTGGGGCTGGGAACGCTGCTTTCTGCAAACAATCCCGTCTTCTTTGCGCCGTTTGTGATTTGGGCGCTGGCAATTTCGCCGTTCAAAACCTATCGAAAATATTTCACCGCACTTGCAATAATTTTGGCGGAGCTTGCGATTGGCTTTTATTTTAATCTTTATTATTCCTTCGATTGGCTGGGCATTTTGCCGGTTGCGATCAGCGCTTTGGTGTTTGTGGCGATCCCCGACAAGGTTTACGCTATGGTTAAAAGCATATTTGATTTGCGTGGCGACAGGGCAGCAATCAAAAATGTTGTCAATCAAAATCGAGAACTGCTGCACAGGCGGCTGCTGTCACTGAGCGATGTGTTTGGCGAAATGGACAGGGTTTTTCGCGGGCTTGTTCGAAAAAACTTAAGCGAAGATGAAGTAAAAAAACTGCTGCGTGATGAGATTATTGCCAGAAACTGCGAAAGTTGCCCAGACAGAGTGCGCTGCCATCGAACCAGACAGCAAGACACCCTGCGCGTTATGGATGAACTAACTTCCATCGCGTTTGAAAAGGGCAAGGTGACTCTTTTGAATGTTCCAAGCTATCTTTCTGCCAATTGTTCAAGGGTTAATGGCATAATCTCATCGGCGGCAACGCTGGCAAGGCAGTATAAATCATACAGCGGTATGCTTTCAAACATCGACACTTCCAAGCTGCTTATTGCCGATCAACTTAAAGGCATATCTTCGGTTATGAAAAACTTGTCGCAAGAAGTTGACCGCGAAATCGCGTTCGACGGCAAAAGAGAAGATAAAATTGTTGAAGAGCTGTTGTTTAACGATATTGTTTGCACCGATGCGATTGTTTTTGAAAAGGATTGTCACACTTTTGAAGTAAATTTGATTGTTCGCTCGCTTGACGCCGACAGCATCAAAATTGCACCAATCGTTGGTAAAATTTGCAAGTGTGACATGGCGGTGACAGATAAATTTGTTGCATCGAAACCGGGGTTTACATCGTTGTTTTTAAAAACCGCGCCAAAGTTTGATTGCGCGTTTGCAATTTCAAGCACGCCAAAAGCGGGCAGCGAAAAAAGCGGCGACACGCACTCGATTATGCGCCTAGATGGAGATAGGTTTATGTTTGCAATCTGCGATGGCATGGGCAGCGGAAGCGAGGCAGAGAAAGTTAGCCAAACATCGATAAGCTTGATTGAAAATTTTTACAAGGCGGGCTTTGACAGCGAGCTTGTGCTTTCGTCAGTCAACAAACTTCTCACTCTGCAAAAGCAAGATAGTTTTTCGGCGCTGGATGTTTGTGTGCTTGATTTAAAAAGTGGGCTTGGCGATTTTATTAAGATGGGTGCGCCTTGCGGGTTTGTTGTCAGCGAAGAAGAATGCAGGCTTGTTCAAAGCGGTGCGTTGCCGCTTGGCGTTGTGGAAAAGGCAAGCCCTGTCACACAAAAAATTGTGATAGGTGGCGGAGATGTGGTTGTTATGTTTTCAGACGGCGTGGCGGATAGCTTTGCATCCGATCAAAGCATAGGCGACTTCATCAAACAAAACTTTTCGCCCAACCCGCAATCGCTTGCAGACGAAATATTAAATCAGGCTCTTGCAAACTGCAATGGCAGGGCGGTGGACGACATGACTGTGCTGGTTGTAAAAATTTTTAACAATCAATAATTGTAAACAAAATAACAAAAAAGCATTGATTTTGGCTGATTTTTGTGTATAATTAACTCTTGCGAGGCTAATTATGCAAAATGTTAAAAATTTTATTCTTCAAAACAATTTAATCAACCCTGGCGAGCGCATCGGTGTGGGCGTGAGCGGCGGAAGCGATTCTATGGCGCTTGTGCATTTTTTGCACTCACTCAGCGAAGAGCTTGACATTGAAGTTATCGCCATCCACATCGACCATGGCATTAGAGAAGAATCTAGAGACGAGGCAAATTTTGTTATTGATAAATGCCGCGAAATGGGTGTTAGAGCATATAAGTTTAGAATCGACTCGCCAAAGATTGCAAAAGAAAAAAATATAAGTTTGGAAACCGCTGCGCGCGAGGGCAGATATGGCGTGTTTAATTCGCTGTTTAAAAAAGATGTTGTGGATAAAATCGCACTGGCGCATCATTTAAGCGATCAAGCAGAAACAATTTTAATGCACATCTTCCGCGGCAGCGGAGTGGCTGGCGCAAGGGGTATGGAGCCAATCAGAGACGGCAGATATATCAGGCCGCTTCTTACAACTTCCAAAGAAGAGATCTTGGATTACATCAACTTCAACAACCTTGATTATGTCAGCGATTTTTCCAATGCGGACAACACCTTCACAAGAAACTATTTGCGTAATGTGCTTGTTCCGCAGATCACAAAAAGATGGCCGGGGGCAATAAGTGCAATTGTAAACTTTGGCAAAGCGGTTAAAGAAGATGACGACTACATCAACTCACAAATTTTTGACGACGCAATCATCTATGAAGATAAAGAAGCCAAAATTCCGCTTTCATATTTTATCTATCCCTCATCAATAATTTCTAGGATGATTATTAAAGCGTTAAAAAACATTGGTGTTAAGGTTGACTTTGAAAAGAAGCACATCGATGCGATCAAAGATTTGGCAAGCGGGCACGATAACGGCAAGCGCATTTCGCTGCCATTTGATGTTGTGGCAATCAAGGATTATGACTATCTCACTCTTGCCAATCGCAAAAAGGTGATTCCACAATTTAAGTGCGAGCTCCGCTGCGGCGAGTTTGACTTGCCAGACGGCCGCAAGCTTGTGGTAAGGCGCGTTAAGGACATGTTGCCAAAAGAAGGCGTTGTTTATTTCGACTATCGCAAAGTGCCAAAGTCGGCAATGTGGCGTTTTAGGCAGGACGGTGATGTGTTCACTAAGTTTGGCGGAGGCAGCAAAAAACTTAAATCATTTTTGATTGATAAAAAAATTCCGCAGCGCAAACGCGACACTTTGCCAGTGCTTGCAGATGAAAATCAAGTTTTCGTGATTGCCGGCGTGGAGATCAGCGAGCTTGTTAAGGTTGACGGCGTTCCAACCGCATATTCAGTTGAAATTAAAGAATAAAAATTTGATAACTGACAAAAATATATGTATGAAAAACGCATGGGATTTTTGTTCAGATAATCAAATTAAACAAATAGGCTTGTTTTCTAACGAATACAAGTCTTTTTTATCGCAGTGCAAAACCGAGCGCGAATGTATTAAATATTTTTGCGCGTTGCTTGAAGAAAGCGGCTTTGTAAAACTAAACAGCCTAATCCAAAGCAAAACTCCATTAAAGGCGGGTGATAAGGTTTATACTGTCAACATGAATAAAGCGCTTGTTGCTTTTGTGGTGGGACAGCAGGATTTGCAAAACGGGCTTAACATTCTTTGTGCGCACATCGACAGCCCTAGGCTGGATTTAAAAAGCAATCCGGTGTATGAAGAAGATGGTTTTTGTATGTTTGACACGCACTACTATGGCGGCATAAAGCACTATCATTGGGTGGCACTGCCGCTTGCGCTGCACGGGCTTGTTTGCAAAAAGGACGGCAGCAAAATCGATATTTGCATAGGCGAAAAAGATGGCGATCCAGTTTTCGGCGTAACCGACCTTTTGCCGCATTTGACGGAGAAGCAAAAGGGATTTAACAAGCTGCTTTCAAAGCAGGAAGAAATTGAAGGTGAAGTTTTAAACTTGATTGTGGGCAGCAGGTTTAAAGAAGGCTCTGCAAAGTCTAAAATTTTGGACATTTTGCAAGAAAAGGGCATTCAGGAAAAGGATTTCTATTCGGCAGAAATAGAAGTTGTGCCGGCTGGCAAAGCGCGTGATTTTGGGCTTGATGAAAGCATGATAATCGGCTATGGACACGATGATCGCAGCTGCGCATATTGCTGCATTAGGGCGCTGATTGATTCTAAAAATCTGCAAAAAACCGCAGCAGTGGTTTTGGTGGATAAGGAAGAAACAGGCTCGCCTGGCGCAACAGGCATGAAAAGCAAGTTTTTCGAAAACATGGTGGCAGAAGTGATGAGTTTGCGGGGAGAATACAAAGAACTTTGCTTTAAGCGCGCGCTAAACAAAAGTCAGGTTATTTCGTGCGATGTAACCGCGGCGTTTGACCCAAATTGGAAGCAGCCATACAACAAAAACACCGAAGCGTTTTTAAACGGCGGCGTAGCGTTTTCAAAATATACGGGCAGCAAGGGTAAAAGCGACTCAAACGACGCCAACCCCGAATTTATTGCTCGTCTGCGCAATATTTTGGATGAAAACAAAATTGTATATCAGTTCACCGAAATGGGCAGGGTGGATCAAGGCGGCGGAGGCACAATTGCAAGCATACTTGCCGAATACGGCATGGAAGTGATTGATGCCGGTTTGCCTGTGCTTTCCATGCATGCGCCGTGGGAAGTGATTTCAAAGCTTGATTTGTTTGAAAATTATAGGTTTTACAAAGCATTCGTGGAGACGGCCAATTTTTAACGCGGGCTTAAAAAAATAAAACAGGGCAAGCCCTGTTTTTTTAATCTTCTAAGCCTAACAAATAATTCGAACGGTTGCTTATAATTATATTAACCAAGTGGTAAAAAATATGAAAAACTAAACGAAAGAAAGCATGTTTCTAAAATAAAAAGAACCGCGCGCTCGATAATTGAAAACATGGATGCCAAACTTCAAAAAATTGCTGATTTCATTGATGCTGCGAAAAAATAAAATCTCATTCAAAGCGAATGAGATTTATTATTTTCTGCTAAACTCTTTGCCGTTTATTAAATAGTCGATGGAAACATTGAAAAATTTGCTCATCGCGTTAAGCGTGGCAAAACTTGGCTCGCGCTTGGCATTTTCGTAATATGACAAGGCTTCTCTCGAAATGTTGAGTTTTCGAGCGACATATTGTTGGTTGAAACCTTTTTGTTTTCTAATCTCTTTTAAACCTTTCATATTTTGTCGAAATTTATCCTCTTTTTACATTTTCATGTTAACATTTTGTTGGATTATATTTGTAACAAGGTGTTGCTTGCGCTGTGCGGCGTGGTTATATGCTTAGTTTTTGCAGTTTTTTTTAAAAAATTCACAATCCAATAAAAGTTTGTATATAGCAAAAAAACTTTACAACATTTATATTTTGTGGTATCATATACATATATTTAACAAAGGAGATTAAAGTTATGGAATGGTGGATTATTTTGATAATTGCACTTGGGGCGGTGCTTTTGTTGGGTGTTATTTTTGCAATTTGGTGGATTTGCACCTACAACAAGCTTGTTCGCATGGAAAACGATGTGGACGAAGGTTATTCAACCATGGATGTTTACATGAAAAAGAGATACGATCTTATTCCAAACCTTGTTGAAACCGTTAAAGGTTATGCAAAGCACGAAAAAGAAGCGCTTGAAGATGTTATGAAAGCAAGGTATTCATGTATGACAGCTGACAATCCAACCGACAAGGCAAAAAACGAAAACTGGCTTGCTGGAACTTTGAAATCATTGTTTGCAGTTGCTGAAAACTATCCAGACCTTAAAGCAAATCAAAACTATATGGAGATGATGAACTCTCTTCAAAACATTGAAACCGAAATTGCTTCTTCAAGAAAGTATTACAACGGGGCTGTAAAATCTTTCAATAACAAAAGAGAAACTTTCCCATCCAACATTGTTGCAAAACATTATAAATTTGAAGAAAAAGTGCTGTTTGCTATTGATGATATTTCTCAGCGCAATGCGCCAAAAGTGGAGTTTTAATGAAACTTGCTAATTTTATAGGGATCGGCATCTTTTTGCTGATCTTTTTGTTTGTAGGGATTGGAGTTGTGCCATTTGAAAAACTTATTGGCATAGATTCTTTCACGATCATGTTTATTGTTTTCATGGTGCTGTTTGCAATCTATTTGATCGGGCTTATTGTTTTTGTGGTGCTAAACAGGCGAAAGAGAATTATAGAAGTTGTGGAATTTTCAGCGCCAGAAGGCATGACACCTGCCGATGCAGGATATGTTATCGACAAAACCATTGATGACCGTGATATAAGCGCGCTGCTTGTTTATTGGGCTGCAAAAAAATATTTGGAAATAGACGAAAAAGAAGATAAAAATGTTTTGCTTAAAAAACTTAAAGATGCCGACGAAAAGATGAAAGATTATGAAAAAATCTTGTTTAATGCAATCTTTTCTCGTGGCACAGAAGTCAATGTCAAAGACCTGCCAAAAATTTTGCAACCAAGTGCGGTTAATATTTCAAGCCTTATTAAAAAAGAAAATAATAAAAAATATTTTAGTTCAAAAGCGTCAAACGGGGCGACGATGTTTACGCTTGGCATCACGGCAGTGCTTGTGTTTTTGTCATATTTCTTTGGCACTGGCGGCAATTTCTCAGTTTTTTGCGGCGTGGCAATCTTCATCATAAGCACAATTTTTTCAAGCGTGTCAAGCAAGGTTTATGTGCAGAAAAAGATTACAGGCATTGCAGCGTATGTTGCAGGTTTGATTTTGTTTTTAGTGTGTGCCGCTTTAAACATGGTGTTTGCAGCCAACCATTTTTATGTGCTGCTGTTGCTTGGAATGGCAAGTTTGCTGTGTTTGATCACTTTTATTCTTTGTCCGCTTATTGAATATCGCAACAAAGAGGGCAGAGCGGTGCTGGGCAGGTTGCTGGGTTTGAAAAAATATATCGAACTTGCCGAAAAAGATAAGATGGAAAAGATGGTTAACGAAAATCCTGAACTATATTATGAAGTTATGCCTTACGCCTATGTTTTAAATGTAAGTGACGAATGGATTGAACAATTTAATTTTGTCAAAAAAATTAACAGCAAAGAACGAAAAAACACCGCCATTGCAATCGGCGTGTTGGGCACTGCATTTATGTTAGGCGCGGGCGGTGAAATATTGGGCGGATTGTTAAGCCATCCACGCAGAAGCAATTTGCGCGGCAGGCGAAATCGAAGGCGAAGATAAAAAAAATAGAAAAAACACTTGATTATTTTTAATTTTTAATATAAAATAATCAAGCATGGAGGATTGGCTGAGTGGTTTAAAGCGGCGGTCTTGAAAACCGTTGATGTTAACAGCATCCGCAGGTTCGAATCCTGTGTCCTCCGCCAATGCTTGGCGTCAGCACATGATAAAAAGGCTGGCGCCTTTTTCTTTGCTGATGCAAAGTCGAACCTGCTCCGCAGTCGGCCCTGTCTTTGCGGGTAGGGCTGGCAGGTTTGCGGCTCATTCGTGCAAGCCCGCCGCCGCTGCACCGAATCCTGTGTCCTCTTTTAATTCATTCCAAGAGTTCTTACGTCAAGAATCTTATAGAATAAAATGTGTTTTAGGTTTAACTATAAAATTCCACTAATATGTCAATCAGTCCATACTGGGTTTTGTTTTGATGTCAAATATGTTTTAATTTTTATTTTAGTTTGTTATAATATCTAATATAAAAATTATATGATGAGGAATATATCAATGAATGTCTTTAAACAATTTTCTTTATTTGATGAATTATCAAAAAAAGATGAACCAATTGCGAGTAAATGTATGGATATGACAGATGCTTCCATGACTTTATTATTTGATTATTATGATAACTTAAATAAGGAAAAGGAACATAAACTTTCCAATGATGATATATGCACTCCTATGAATTGTGTTAGAACTATGATTGATTATGTTCCTAACGAATTATGGAATAGAAAGAATATTAAAGTTTTTGATCCTTGCTGTGGGAATGGAAATTTCGGTGCCTATTGTAAATTTAAAACTTCAATTGATAATATATGGTTTAATGAGTTAAACCCAATTAGATTTGCAAATTGCAAAAAAATATTAAATCCAAAACATATTAACAACGGAGATGCCTTTCATCTAAAAGGAGAGTTTTTATCAAAATGGGATTTAATAATGGCTAATCCTCCTTATTCTGGCGGAGGGAATAAGAATAGAAGTTTGTCTAACCAATTCATTGAATATGCTATTGAATTGTTAAATGACAAGGGCTATTTATGCTTCATTACACCAAATAATTGGATGACATATAACAATGATAATACTACATTAAAAAAATTACTAACGCAAGGCTCCTTCATTGTAATTGATAATGATGCAAAAAAATATTTTCCAGGAATAGGATCTTCTTTTACTATTATAGTATGGCAGAAAGGAGTAATGGATAATAAAACCAAAATTTATAACAATTATCTTATAAAAGATATTCAAAATGATGTTATTATTCCTAACTCATTACCATTTATTCCGCTTTATATCTCTCAAAATGTAATTAATATTTTAAAAAAAACATTGCAGAAAAATGAAAATAACTTTAAGTATAGATGTGATTTGCATAATTTTACTAAAAAACAACTACTAAGTGATGTTAAGAATGATGTTTTTAAATTTTCAACCATTCACACTCCTAAAAAAACTAGATATGCTAGCATTAAGCAAGATATTTTTGACAAATGGATAATTGTAGTGCCGTTATCTACATATTTTAAGCCATATATACTAACAAATGTCAATGTAACCCAATCTGTTGGATATTTCTCTTTCCCAACGAAAAATGAAGCAGAAGAATATTTAGAAAAACTCTTGCAGCCTCATTTTAAAGTTGTTATTCATTTGACTAGATATGGCAATTTTAATAATATAATGGTTTTAAAGCATTTAAAATTTGATGACGAAATTGATTTAAGTGAAGACGAGCAACAAGAGATCAAAAAACTTATATCAAAAATGAAATACTAATTTTGTTTATTGCCGATTGGTTTGAAGTGATACTGATCTGCAAAAGCTTTTATAATCTTTCCTTCAATTTCTTTTGATATCCTATTGTGGTATTTCCATCCCATAAATTCGCCCTCAGTTTGCGGTATGTATAAGACATAGATTTCTACAGGCATAGCGATAGATAAAACTGATTGTAATATAAACCAATTTGTAGCAGAATTTGTTGCATTGGGCTTTTCTCTATATGCTTGTTTTCCACAATGATATGATTGAATGCGTTTTTTCATTGTTGTTATACTTTTACCTATTTTTAACAACTTGCCAGCAACAACGAGAGCATAAATTAAATCCTCTTGTGTATTATATCTAGTATCTTTTATTACCATATCCCATCTTTCTTGTTCTTGATTAGGATATCCAACTGCAACCAATTCAAAATTTTTATATGTTAAAAAAGAATTATTTGGTGTTTTTATTTTAAAATCTTTCCAATTTAATTCATTTTTTAAATCGTTTATGTTTGTTAAATGCGTAACTGATATGGTTTCTCTTGGCATAAATCCTCCTACAATTTATGTATATTGTAGCAAATATCTTGAAGAATGTCTAGTAATTTAGTCGTTTAACATCTCTGTGTCCTCCGCCATTGCATGGCGTCAGCACATGATAAAAAGGCTGGCGCCTTTTTCTTTGCTTTGCAAAGTCGAACCTGCTTCGCGGCAGTGATACTCCAACATAATATGTTATTGGAACAAAATGTAAAGGAGATATGATTATGTTTTGTTTTAATGATTGTGGCGCAGCAGATTTTAACTTTAACACCAGCGATGTGCTAAAAATTAAAAACGAAGGTGTGTCATACGGCGCTGTAAACGGCCATTTGTATTTCCAAATTCGAAAACTTTATTTTTAATAAAAAAAACCTGTGGAAATCCACAGGTTACATATCTGTTTGATTTTTTTTGTGGCTTGTTATTGAAGAGATAAACTCGTCATAGCCTTGTGTTTTTGAAAGAGATGTTTGGTATCCCAAAATCTTTTGGCCATGTTTGATTTTATATTTTTCCCATTTTTGATGAAGAATGTATATACCTTGATAGTAATCCTTTGATGGAATAATTTCCTTTTCTTGAATTTCTTTGTTGTTTACAATCAGGAAGAAGCGGTAAGCAAATGGCGCATCTATTGCGCTTATCGACAAAACATTTTCCACCACAAGCGATGCAAGTGACTCGCACCATTGCAGGTAGGCAACGATATCGTCATAATCATCGGTTGTGATTTTTTGTTTGCCTAAAACATTGTTTGGGTCTAGTTTGTTCATAATTTTGCCAAGGTTTACAGGGTCATAGAAGCTTTTGCTGAATTCAAGCAAAAATGATGATTGGTTGATTTTTTTATCACGCATAAACTGCACAAACAATGCGGCCGCACCGATAAGGGCGGTGGTTAATGTTACAATTTGTGAGATGCGGCCACCAAGAGTGTCGTCAAAAAACAGTGAAACAATAAGTGCCACAGAAATTAAAAATGTGCTTACGCTGGTAATTACAATATTCTTTTTCATAATTTTCTCCTACGCTTATTTTATAATAATATTTTAGAAAAACAAAGCAATAATCATAAATTATTTCATACAATCAGTTTAAGCGGCGCAATTTCCGCTTTTTTTGTCAATCGTTTTGAAAATTTTGGCGGAAATTATATAATTTTAAGTGTAGGAGGAGCGCTTATGAAACTTACCAAAGAAGAAAAGGACATTTTAAACGGCGCGCAAGGGCAGACAAAAGCCAAAATTATGAAAACTCTTGTGGAGTTTGGCGATTTATTTGATAAAAAAATTAAAATTTGTTATTATAATTTGTAAGTGGCATGGTTTTTTCTTGCATTGTACATTTTTTTAAATGGAGTTGATATGAAAAAACAGTTTGCAAACAACATACATAACAGAACTTTTAGTAATAAGTTTATTTTATTCAGCGTTGCGCTGATTGTTTTAGTTGTGTCAATTTTTGCTTGTATAGCAGTTATAGGTAACACATCATCAAATCAAAACTCAACAACTATAACAACCGAAGCCGAAGAAGCAACAGGCCCAACCAATACAGCCGGATGGTGGATTGATGAAGGAAGATACAGCATTGATTGGTTCACAAACGCCCAGTCGGTTGTGATTGATGGCGTAACTTACAAGGCGGGGACTGAACAAAATCCATACATTATTTCAAGCGCGCAGGATCTTGCTGGGCTTTCATGGTTGGTTTACACATGCGGGCAATCAGGCAACCCGCTTGTTTCGGGAACAGATTATTCAAGTTATTACACCTTTCGAGGCAAATACTTTAAACAAACTGCAAACATAGACCTTTCAGAATACTATTGGCAACCTATTGGAACTTACTATAATCGTTCTGGAAGCACTTCTCGACATTACTTTTCTGGCAGTTATGACGGAGGCAGCTACATTATTTCTGGTGTTTTCACCCCATCGGGTTCAACAAACGCATATTCTTATCAAGGTTTGTTTGGATATATTTATGCGAATAGTTCTTCTTATCCAATAACAATTAAAAACATTGGAATAACAAATTCAAACATACAAGGATATCATCAGGTTGGCGGAGTTGTGGGTTATGCTAATGCCTCTTCTGGCACAATTACTATAACCAACTGCTATAACACTGGTTCGGTTTCAGGGACAAAAAATTATGTTGGCGGAGTTGTGGGTTATGCTGTTGCTTCTGGTACACTTACAATAACCAACTGCTATAACACTGGTTCGGTTTCAGGATCAAGTGAGGTTGGCGGAGTTGTGGGTTATGCTGCTGCTTCTGGTACACTTACAATAACCAACTGCTATAATACAGGCTCAGTTACAGGGACAGGTAATTATGTTGGCGGAGTTGTGGGTTATGCTTATGCATCTTCTGGCACTCTTACTATAACCAACTGCTATAACACAGGCTCAGTTACAGGGACAGGTAATTATGTTGGCGGAGTTGTGGGAGGAGTTATTGCAACTCTTTCTGGCAATCTTACTATAACCAACTGCTATAACACTGGTTCGGTTTCAGGAACAAGTGAGGTTGGCGGAGTTGTGGGAAGAGCTAATGCATCTTCTAGCACAATTACTATAACCAGCTGTTATTATGGTGTGAACTGTTCGCAAAGCACAGGAGGAATTAGAGGAAGCGATGTTCCTGGACAAGCGACATATGATAGTTCACTTACAACAGAAACGCCCAAAACGCTTTCATGGTATACAACAGAGGCTAATTGGAATTCAGCCTATCCATGGGAGTTTGAAAATGTGTGGACGATAGATTCAGGTGTAAATGACGGGTACCCAAGTTTCAAGATTAAGTGGTGGATTGATGAAGGAAGATACAGCATTGATTGGTTCACAAACGCCCAGTCGGTTGTGATTGACGGCGTAACTTACAAGGCGGGGACTAAACAAAATCCATACATTATTTCAAGCGCACAGGATCTTGCTGGGCTTTCTTGGCTGGTTTACACATGCGGGCAATCAGGCAACCCGCTTGTTTCGGGAACAGATTATTCAAGCGCTTACACCTTTCGAGGCAAATACTTTAAACAAACTGCAAACATAGACCTTTCAGAATATTATTGGCAACCTATTGGAACTTACTATAATCGTTCTGGAAGCACTTCTCAACATTACTTTTCTGGCAGTTATGACGGTGGGGGCTACACTGTTTCTGGCATTTTCACCCCATCGGGTTCAAGAAACGCATGTTCTTATCAAGGGTTGTTTGGATATATTTGTGCGAATGGTTCTTCTTATCCAATAACAATTAAAAACATTGGAATAACAAATTCAAACATACAAGGATATACGTATGTTGGCGGAGTTGTGGGTTATGCTTTTGCCCCTTCTTCTGACACTCTTACAATAACCAACTGCTATAACACTGGTTCGGTCACGGGTAGTTATTATGGTGTTGGCGGAGTTGTGGGTCAGGCTGTTGTGGGTCAGGCTGGTGTAACTTCTATTTATTCTGGCACAATTACTATAACCAACTGCTATAACACTGGTTCGGTTGAGGGCGGTAGTAGTGTTGGCGGAGTTGTGGGTTATGCTTTTGCCCCTTCTTCTGACACTCTTACAATAACCAACTGCTATAACACCGGTTCGGTTGAGGGCGGTAGTAGTGGTGTTGGCGGAGTTGTGGGTGTGGCTGGTGTAAATTCTCGTTTTGGCACAATTACGATAACCAACTGCTATAACACTGGTTCGGTTGCAGGGATAGAACGTGTTGGCGGAGTTGTGGGTGAGGCTTTTGCATATTCTTCTAGCACCCTTACTATAACCAACTGCTATAATACAGGCTCAGTTACAGGGACAGGTAATTATGTTGGCGGAGTTGTGGGTCGGGCTGGTGTAACTTCTTCTAGCGCAATTTATATTTCCAAATGCGCTAACCTAGGGGATATTACTTTAACCGGATCTTCTTCGAGTGTTGGCGGTATTATAGGTTATGTTCAGGTGGGAAGCGCATCAGGAATTTTGCAAGTTGCAAATTGCTATTCAGAAGGCACAATTTTTGTGCAAGGTGCAAGCGCAACCGTAGGCGGGTTTGTTGGCGGGGCATATGCAAATTATTCCACATATTCGAATGTATATTTTGAGTTTTGTGCGGTTGACATGAATGTTTCAACTTCTGGAAGTGGTTCAATATCAAGCCAAGGTGCATTTTATGGTGGGACATATGTGGTAACAGCAAAAAACAGTTATTCCATATTAAATGGTGCGAAATCGTTGACGTCAACAGTTAATGAAATGGACAATAATTTTGCTTACATACTAAATTTTAAAGATGGCAAACCACTCCCTCTGGGGCTGTATGCTATTTCACAGTTTGGCACGGAAACAAACATAGTTGAAAGAATAAATGCGTTATAACTATAAAATTTTATAAGTATATCTTTTTATATTTTAAATTTAAGTTGTATAATTTTGATTGATAGGAGGGAGAGATGAAACTGACAAAAGAAGAAAAAGAGATTTTAAATGGCTTGCAGGGCGAAACAAAAGCCAAAATCATGCGAACTCTTGTGGAGTTTGGCGATTTGTTTGGGGCCGAAAAGTTTGTGCCTGTTTCAACCAGTGGGCATTTGGTTACTTCTTTTGGGATTGGTCTTTTAAAGCCTGTTTACAGAATTATGGATGAAATCATCGCCGCAGGGCTTAAAACGCCATATCCATTTACGGTTGATCCTAGGCCGATTGATTATAAAAATGTCAAGTGCGGGCTTTTAAACAAACTTGTTTTTTCAAAAATAATGTATTCTCAGCAAGAGCATTATGAGCAGCAGCTTGCCCAAATTGGTTTAAAGGATAAAAACGCCTTCACATGCACTTGCTATCTCGACGAAGTGGGCAACACTCCAAAATATGGCGACATCCTTTCTTGGGCAGAGAGCAGTGCGGTTGTCTATGCCAACTCGGTGCTTGGCGCAAGATGTAACCGTAACAGCGGCATGCTTGATATATTTGGTGCGCTGTTAGGCAAAGTGCCAAAGTTTGGGTTGCTTACAGACGAGGGCAGGAAAGCCGACTGGGTGATTGAAATCAAAACAAAAACTCTTCCGCAAGCACAGGTTCTCGGCAGTGCAATAGGAATGAAAGTTATGGAACAAGTGCCATATGTGATTGGGCTTGACAAATTTCTTGGCAGTGAACTTACCGATGAAGTGAAAGCGTATCTCAAAGATTTCGGTGCGGCAACCGCTTCAAACGGTGCAGTTGGATTGTATCATATTGAAAACCTAACGCCAGAAGCCAAAAAACTTAAACAAAAACTTTTGAAAGACAAAGTTAAAAAATATGTGATAGACGATAAAGAACTTGAAAGAGTTTATCAAAGCTATCCAGTTATGTGGAAAAATAAAGATGCAAAGCCAACACTCTGCTTTATTGGCTGTCCACACCTGACATATTCACAACTGATTGATTGGACGCAAAAAATTCAAAAAACTCTTGAAAGCGCAGGGCGCAAAAAGGTTTGCGTGCGAACAATCATGACGGCAGCGCCAGATGTTGTTGAAAAATTTAAGCAGACTGAAGATTACAAACTTCTCATGCGCATGGGTGTTAAACTTTCGTCGATATGTCCGCTTATGTACACCAACAATCCTATCGCTGGCGGTAAACCGATTATTACAAACAGCAACAAATTGAGAACTTATTCAAAGTCGAGATATTATAAAGATGACGAAATTGCAAAAATTATTTGTGGGGTGAAGTGATATGGCAAAAAAAGTTTTTAAAGGCAGGGTGATTTGCCCAGGCGAATATCAAGGCGAAGTTGTTGTTTCAAGGCAGGGGCTTAATACACTTGCAACATTTCAAAAATCAGCGTTAAAAAATGCCAAAAACATCATCGGCTCTGATCAAAACAACCCAGATGTTTATGGCAAAAACCTTACAGGCATAGCGCTTGTTCTGCCACAGACGATTGGCTCAACCACAGGCGGGCTGGTTATTCAAACGGTTTGCCAAATGGGGATAAATCCTGCGGCACTGCTTTTCAGCGAAGAGATCGACTCGCTTGCAGCAAGCGGAGTTATCCTTGCAAAAAATTGGGAGAACTCAAAGATTATTGCCATCGACAAACTTGGCAAAAACATTTTAAAAGATGTTAAAACGGGCGACAAAATCAGCATTTCACAAGATGGCATTGTCACAGTTTTAGATTAAAATGAGAGATACGAATGAATAAGATTAAAAATTTCTTTAAGGATTTTAAAAAATTTATCAGCCGTGGCAACATTCTAGACCTTGCTGTTGCATTGGTTGTTGGCTCGGCGTTCACAAAAATTGTCACAAGTTTGGTTAACGACATAATCATGCCGTTCATCTGTGCAATTTTTGGCTCTGCAACGGTGGACGAATTGTTCTTTGTTGTCAACGGCGCAGAAATTTACTATGGAAGGTTTTTACAAGCGATAATTGATTTCTTGCTTGTGGCGCTTGTGTTGTTCTTGATTTTGAGGCTAGTGATGAACGCAAGCAACATGTTCAAGCGCACGCTCAGCGAGCAGCCTACTAAGGAAGAGAAAAAAGTTTTGAAAGAGCAAGGCGTGAACATGAAAGATCACAAAGCTGTTATTGCCGCAACCAAAGAGTTGCGTGAGAAAAACGCACCAGCACCTGTTCCACCAAAGCCAACGCAAGAAGAACTTTTAACACAAATTTTGGCAGAACTTAAAAAACAAAATGCGCCGCTTGAAAAAATTGAGGAAATTGGCAAAGAAAATAAATAAACGCTCAAAAATTGAGCGTTTTTTGTTTTCAAACACTTGAAAAGAAATTATTTTTTTAGTATAATAATCATGCAAATATGCGGTTATGGCGGAATGGCAGACGCGCTAGGTTCAGGTCCTAGTGGAGGCAACTCCATGGAGGTTCAAGTCCTCTTAACCGCACCACACAAAAATTGCCGTCTTGAAAGCTCACTTTCTTTTCGTTAGTTCGCGCTGACAGGCGCAATTTTTTATATATAAACAACAAAAAAGAAGGTTTAAAGCCTTTTTTATTTTATTATTCTTGTCACGCCAACTGCGAGTGCGCCTGGGCCCGTGTGGCAGGCAATGCTAAGCGAGAGAGGGTTGGCATAGGCAAAAGGGATGTCGGGAAATTCTTTTTTTATTTGTTTAACAAAATCAGCTGCCTTTTCTTCACAATTTGTGTAAGCCACCGCAAGTTCAAGCTCGCCGTTTTCATATAAATGTTTAAAGCGTGTGGAAATATCTTTTTTTACGGCATCAATCATCTTTTGTCTGCCGGCGCGCTCGTTCATCACCTTCGTAAAGCAATCAAGTTTGCCGCCTTGAATTTGCAGCACGGGCTTAATCTTTAAAAGTGTGCCAATCGCTGCTGCGGCAGGGGTGATGCGTCCGCCTCGTTTTAAATATTTTAAAGTGTTAACCATGATATATATGCTTGATTGCAGTGCGGTTTCTTCCAAATATTTTTTGATTTGCTCGCCGTCAAAGCCTTGATCAATGAGTTTTAAAGTATCAAACATGGCTTGTTTCAATGTGACACTAATGCGTTTGTTATCCACAACAAAAACCTTGCCTTCAAAATCTTTTGCAAAGTTTTGTGCAGTCGCATATGTTTGGCTTAGGGCGCTTGACATAGGGATATGCACAACTTGCTTGTATTTGTTTAAAAGCTTTTTCCAAAGTTCAACCACCTCGCCGATTGCAGGCTGAGAGGTTGAAATTTGTGCGTCTTCGCCTAGAAGCTTGTAAAAATTTTGCTGGGTTAAGTTTGTTTCTTCAAAATATTCTTCGCCATTGATGGTAAACGGCATAGGCACAACAAAAACATCCTGCAAGAATGTTAATTCTTGCTTTGTTACGCCCGCATTTGAATCCACAACAATGGCAATGTCTCTCATCTTAGCCCCTTAAAAGAAAATATGGCTTTTAAAGCCCTTAGTATTTTAGCATATTGTGCGATTTTTTTAAAAGCAATTTGACGGCAATTTAATGATTTTGTATGACAAATTTAACACATCTTTTGCATGCAGCATACAATGCCAATGGAGCAACATTGCTTCGTGCGAGGTATAATATGCTAAACTTATTTAACAACAGATGTTGCTGTTCTAGAAAATGTTGTGCGCCAATTTTCCCTAGGCCGCCGGTGGGCGCTACTGGACCGATGGGGCCTGTGGGACCAACCGGACCAACCGGGCCAACTGGACCAACTGGGCCGACGGGTGCAACCGGACCAACAGGGCCAACTACAACGGCGATAAATGTGCTTACCACAAGCACTCTTCCAGCTGGCGATCAGGCTTCCGTTGTGCAAAGCGGTGTGGGTTCGACTGCGGAACTATCTTTCTTTATTCCGCAAGGTGCGACAGGCCCGACAGGGCCAACCGGGCCTACTGGACCGACGGGTGCGCAAGGCGCAACCGGAGCAACTGGCCCGCAAGGCGTTCAGGGCATTCAAGGGGCGGCTGGTGCAACTGGCCCAACTGGTGATGCTGGCGCAACTGGGCCAACGGGGCCGCAAGGCGTTCAGGGCATTCAAGGGGCAACCGGAGCAACTGGCCCAACTGGTGATGCTGGCGCAACCGGAGCAACTGGCCCGCAAGGCGTTCAGGGCATTCAAGGGGCAACCGGAGCAACTGGTCCAACTGGTGATGCTGGCGCAACTGGGCCAACGGGGCCGACAGGACCAACCGGCCCGACAGGGCCTACTGGGCCAACTGGCCCGACTGGTGCAGCTGCAACAATAACGGCTGGCACTGCAACGGCGCTTGCCGCGGGAGCGCAACCAACTGTAACCAATTCGGGTTCAAATTCTGCGGCTGTGTTTGATTTCGGCATTCCAGCGGGGGCGACGGGCGCGACAGGTGCAACTGGTGCGACAGGTGCGACGGGTGCAACTGGCATGGGGCTTGCTGCATATGGCGGGCTTTACAACAACGCAACCCAAACGCCAACGCTTACAGCGGCAAACACATTTGTGCAAGTTGAATTAAACACTGAAATGCCACTTTTAAACACAACAACTTCTGCAAACGCCATCACAGTGGAACAGGCGGGCGACTATGAAATCAACTTCCATGTTCAAGTGAACTCAACGCAGGAACTCACGTTCAATGTTGTGGCAAGAAACAACACCACAAACATTGATTCGTCGCTGGTGGCAAAAACTGCACTTGAAACAGCAACCGGCGGCACTTTTGTGGCTGACACTATGGCGAGCGTGATTGTAACCTTGGCGGCTAACGATGTGATTGATTTGGCGCTTGCAGCGACAACCGACCCATCAGGCGCAACGGTTACGATTTTAGGCAACGGCGATGCAACGCTAAGTGTGAAAAAGTTAACCGAAACAACAATCTAACAGCAACACGCAAAAAAGGCGACGCGTTCGCCTTTTTTTGTAAAAAATTTGTAAAATAACGCAAAACATTTGACATAATTGTAAAAAAAGTGTTACATTACGAATGTAACTTAATTATACCATACCAAATAAAGTTAGGTTACTAAAACAAGGGTTCCTTACGAGGAGACCCGCAAAGCTCTAAGTTCGCTGGGTTTCTCAGCGGACTTATCTTTTTTTAGGGAGGAAACATGAAATATAGATTGGCTCTTGATATAGGCATAACGTCAGTTGGTTGGGCGGTTTTAGAACATGATGAAAACGACAATCCTTGTAGAATTGCAGATTTTGGAGTGAGAGTTTTTGAGCCTGCAGAAAATACAAAGGATGGTTCATCACCGGCGGTTGATAGAAGGGTTGCGCGCGGTCTTCGAAGAACTGTCCGCAGGAAACGAGCAAGGCTTGATAAGATGAAAAAGGTTTTGTCGAAGGCTCTTTTAGATGGCAAGACGATTGATTTTTCGCCTTGTGATATCTATTCACTACGCGTTGAGGCGCTAGATAAGCTGATTGATAACAACGCTCTTGCACGAATTATCTATTCAATGGCTAAGCACAGAGGGTTTAAATCGATTAAAAAATCTGAAGAGACGGAAAAAGAAAATTCAAAGCTTCTTAGCGCAATATTGGTTAACAGTGAAAATATTAAAAACTATCGTTCAATCGGCGAAATGTTTTTTAATGATGAAAAATATTTTGAAGAAAAAACAAAGACAAGAAACGGTAAAACTATCACATACCGCGTTTATAATGTAAGAAATCATGCCGATGGATTTAAAAACACCTTAGCAAGAGCAGATGTTTTAAATGAAATAAAATTGATATTGTCCTCGCAACAAAAACTGGGAAATAAGAAAATAACGCCCGAATTTATAAATAAAATTGTGGATATTTTCAGTCTGCAACGCTCGTATGATGAAGGGCCAAATGCACCATCACCATTTTTAGTTGATTTTAAGGTGGGAGATTGCACATTCTTTCCTGACGAGAAAAGAGCGCCAAAAGGCTCGCTGAGTTATGAATATTTCACCATGCTTACAACAATAAACCATTTGCGCATCAACGGAAAGCCGCTTACAGACGGACAAAGGCAAGTTTTGATTGATGAGTTTTTAAAGCGTAAAGAGATTAAGGTTGCAAAAGTTAATAAATTGTTAAATATCGCAGAAGGCGACATTTTAACAGGCGATAGTAAATGCGCTGATGAAACAAAAGTGTTGATAAAAAGGCCGTTTTCTTTTAGCGTTATGGCGGCTTTGGGTTTTGAAGACAGCCCGCTGCTTCACGTTGAATTGATTGACGAGATTGCTCTTATTTTCTCATTATATAAATCTGATGACAGAAGAAAGACGCAACTTAAGAATAGTAAGCTTACAAAAAATTTGACGGATGCCCAAATTGACGAGTTGTTAAAACTTGATACAAATAAATTTGGCAATCTGTCTGTCAAGGCAATAAAAAAGCTTATTCCATATTTAGAAGAAGGCAAAATTTACAGCGATGCATGTGATGCGGCAGGTTTAAAATTGCCGCAAGGCGAAAAATCAATTAAATTGAAATACAATCGACTGCCAGAAATTCAAGATTTAACTTCGCCAGTGGCTAAAAGAGCGGTGGCGCAATCTTTAAAAGTTATCAACGCCGTTGTGGATAAGTTTGGCTCGCCTTGCGCAGTGTTTGTTGAACTTGCAAGAGAGATGAGTAAAACTTTTGAAGAGCGCAATCGAATTAAAAAAGAGCAAGATAAAAACTTTGAAAGCAATAAAGAATTAAAAACCCGCTTAATCAATGAGTTTGGAATTTCAAATCCAAGCGGCAAGGATATTTTGCGCTATAAACTATATAATCAACAAGGCAGCAAGGACATTTATACAGGCAAAAGCTTTAGTGATGTTTTAGGCTCAGTGAAAGCAATCTTTAACGATAACAACACGCAGATAGACCACATTTTGCCGTTCAGCCGCTGCTATGACGATAGTTTTAACAACAAAGTTTTGACATTGGCAGAGGAGAACCAAAGAAAAGGTAATCGCACGCCATTTGAATATTTTGGGCAGGATGAAAAGCGTTGGGCGGAGTTTGTTGAGAGAGCGGAAGCTCTTTTCCCTGATGAAAAATCTAAAAAGGCGAAAAAACATCCTAAAAAGATGAGATTGTTGAATAAATCTTTGCAAGAAGACGGCGCCGAGCTTGCGAGCAGAGCGCTTAATGATACAAGATATGCTGCAAAATTGATTAAAACCCTAATTGAGAACCATTTGATATTCCAAGATAGCAGTATGCGCAAAAGAGTGCGCTGTGTCAACGGAAATATGACAAGTTTTTTTAGAAAAATTTGGGGCATTAGTAAAGAAAGATTTAAAGATGATACACACCATGCAGTTGACGCATGTGTTGTAGGGTGCGTTGATAATGGCATGATTCAAAAGGCTACAAAATACTTGCAGTCTACAAACTTCAAAAAACTCGCTGACGGCAGGTATGTGGATAAATCCACAGGCGAAATTGTTGCAGAAGATGCTGTAAAAGAGTTTGAGCAGAAGAATTTCAAATTTCCATATCCAACATTTAAAGAAGAATTAACTTTAAGATTGGGGATAGTAGACAACCCACAGTATTATCAAAGAGAGTTTGAAAAACTCGGCTACACGCAAGAAGAGATTAACGCTATAAGACCTTTGCATGTAAGCAGAAGCGCGAACAAAAAAGCCGAGGGTGCAATTCACAAAGAGACAATTTACAGCAAAAAACTATTTAACCCAGAAGAGAACAAATATTTTGTAACAAAGAAAACTTCAATCAAACAGTTAACTTATGATAAAGATAAAGATGAGATTAAGGGTTTCCCTGAGGAATATAAAAAATCGGACCCTAAATTGTATCAAACTTTGCTGCAACGGCTGAGAGACTTTGACGGAGATGCTAAAAAAGCGTTTGAAGAGCCTATATATAAACCGGCAAAAGAAGGAAATTCTAAAAATCAAATCAAAACTGTGAAAATACAAGAAAAAATCAGTGATTGGGTTGATGTGCGAAAAGGTGTTGCCGTCAATGAAAGTATGATTAGAATAGATGTCTTTGAGAAAAAAGGTAAGTTTTATTTTATTCCTGTGTATATAAAAGATATGTATGCTAAAAAACTGCCTAACAAGATTTGCAAAGCGAATACTTCATATAATGATTGGCCGGAGCTTGATGAAACATTTTCGTTTAAATTTAGCCTATATAAAAATGATTTGATAAAAATAAAGTCAAAAGAGGGCTTTAAATTTACACCCACCGATAAAAAGGCTGAAAAAATCACCACAACAGAAAATGATGTGTTTGTATATTATCAAGGCGCGGACAGAGCAACAGCCTCAATAACACTAGAAAGTTTAAATGGTGGAAAGAAAAGCAGGAGTGTGGGCATTCAAAGCCTTTTAACTTTTGAAAAATATGAAATTGATGTTTTAGGGAATATAACCAAAGCAAAACCAGAAAAACGCAAGGAGTTTAACAATGTCATTCATAAATATCCTCGTATCAAGCCAAGCGCATCTGTCAGTCAAAAATAATCAGTTGGTTTTGGTTAAAGAAGGCGGGCAAATTGACTATCCGCTGGAAGATGTAAGCAGCGTGATGATTGAAAATTTGCAAACCAGTGTTTCAACCTACACTCTTTCAAAGCTTGCGCAAAACAACGTTGTGACATATATTTGTGATGAAAGGCATATGCCCTGCGCGTGCGTTTTGCCGTTTAACAGCCATTATGCAACGCAAAAAGTATATAGATTGCAAACCTCGATTTCGGCTCCGCTTAAAAAACAACTTTGGAAAGATATAGTGTTCCACAAAATTTATAATCAAAACCAATGTCTAAAACTTTGTGGCAAAGGCGGAGGCCTTGAAGATTTGCTTGGTCAAATTAAGTCGGGCGACAGCACAAACATTGAGGCTGTGGCGGCGAACAGATATTTTAAAATGCTTTTTGGTAAAAATTTTACTAGGGAGCAAGAAAACAACATAAACGCTGCGCTCAATTATGGCTATGCAGTGATTCGTGGAGCGGTTGCGCGCAGCGTAGTCTGCCACGGGCTGCTTGCAGTTCTGGGCTTAAAACATTCCAACACATTCAACAACTATAACTTGGCGGACGATTTGATGGAAGTGTTTAGGCCGTTTGTTGATTTGTGCGTTTATCAAAACATTGATTTAAAACTCGATAAAAATTTTAAAGCAGAATTATATAGGCTTTTGACAGCAAATTGCGATGTCCAAGGGGCGAAATATACTCTTGCATATGCGATAGAAATTTTTGTTCAATCGCTGGTTGATTCTTTTGAAAAGGGGGAAAACAAATTAAAATTTCCAAATTTAATTGCGATAGAAGGCCATGTCTTTAACTGAAATGAGATTGTTGGTGTTTTTTGATTTACCAGTTAGAACAAAAGAAGAGCGGTCGCAAGCAACGCGGTTCCGTAAATTTTTAATTGATGATGGCTATTACATGATTCAATATTCTCTTTACGGAAGGCTTTGTGCAACAATCGAAAACGCTAAGGTGCATGAAGAAAGGTTAAAATATCATTTGCCATTAAAGGGCTCTATTAGAAGTATGCTTGTTACAGAAAAGCAGTATGCAAATATTAAAATTTTGTTAGGTCAAAAAAAGAAAAAAGATAAAAACATTATTGAAGGGCAAATGTCATTTTTTTAAAAAAATGTAAATTTTTATTTTAAAACCAAGTAAAAAAAGATAAAAATTTTTTAAATTCAGTGAAATAAAAAAGCCTAAACTCCTTATATTTAAAGGTGTTTAGGCCTTTTTATTTAGTTCTCTAAATTATACCATACCAAATAAAATTAGGGAACTAAAATGTTGGTAATTCCTCGGTTGGAAGCAATAATATTATACCATACCAAATAAAATTAGGGAACTAAAATTGCTGTTCTATCAATAGTTGCTCCAATTATATTATACCATACCAAATAAAATTAGGGAACTAAAATTATAATAATGACGGCAATTTAAACTTTGAAATTATACCATACCAAATAAAATTAGGGAACTAAAATAATATATTTACTAACAAAGGAACTGTTTATATTATACCATACCAAATAAAATTAGGGAACTAAAATTCAGGCACGAGCGCTTCAAATTGCATTTAAATTATACCATACCAAATAAAATTAGGGAACTAAAATCCAAATTGCTAACATACCATTCAAAATAAGATTATACCATACCAAATAAAATTAGGGAACTAAAATTACAAAGAGATGATGGAAAGTTTTATTTTGATTATACCATACCAAATAAAATTAGGGAACTAAAATAAGAGAAAGCATATAATCACCTACAATCAAATTATACCATACCAAATAAAATTAGGGAACTAAAATTAAAGCAATGGAGTTTATCGATTTGGGATTATTATACCATACCAAATAAAATTAGGGAACTAAAATCTTTTTTACTAAAACAGAATATAATAATATATTATACCATACCAAATAAAATTAGGGAACTAAAATTCCTGACACGATAAACGGACATATTATTTAATTATACCATACCAAATAAAATTAGGGAACTAAAATGATAACTATGCATTCAATATCGGCGATTTGATTATACCATACCAAATAAAATTAGGGAACTAAAATTATATTCAATCGTATACCGCCTTCTGGCGAATTATACCATACCAAATAAAATTAGGGAACTAAAATTAATTTAATGAATTGGTATGGCGATTTTAGATTATACCATACCAAATAAAATTAGGGAACTAAAATTGTAGGCGGTGTCATTGCCTCAACTCTCATATTATACCATACCAAATAAAATTAGGGAACTAAAATCAAGTAATTTACTAACCCGCCAGCCTTTTCATTATACCATACCAAATAAAATTAGGGAACTAAAATTAAAATAGCAAGTTTTATGGAAGAAAACAAATTATACCATACCAAATAAAATTAGGGAACTAAAATAATAAATGGTAGTTATTGTCGACCAGTTTTATTATACCATACCAAATAAAATTAGGGAACTAAAATTATCAGTTAATTCTAGATACAACTACCATAATTATACCATACCAAATAAAATTAGGGAACTAAAATCGCTATGCAGGAAGAAAAGAACCTGCTTGAATTATACCATACCAAATAAAATTAGGGAACTAAAATGTCTTTCCTGCAACATAATTATAGGCAGAAATTATACCATACCAAATAAAATTAGGGAACTAAAATATTTACAATTTGCTCTGCTAAACTTTTAAGATTATACCATACCAAATAAAATTAGGGGGCTGTTATAAAAAAATCAACCCGTGTAGCGTCGCCGCTTGATAATTGCCTTTTGGGCTAGGTTGATTTCAGTTGTATTATACTTGTTTTAAGTGATAAAGTCAATGAAAATTTTATAATATAGATAAAAAAGAACGACGCAGCACAGGCAATTGCGCGGGCTACGATTACGGGACACCGAAACTTAATTCGTATTTCTCCCAACATTTTTATTACTAATATAATAATTTAAACAAAAAAGTCAACATTTTATAAAGTTTTCGCATTTTAAGCAGGCTGATTTATTGATCGCCGATCTCTTCTTTTAATTTCTCCAGCTCTTTGATTTTCGCCGAGTACTTTTTGTTAACGGGGTATAATGCGGCCGAACATTCTCCGTCAAACCCATTGGGCTTATAATCTTTGTACCTATCTAACACCTTGCAAACCTCTTCACACCATTCAATATAAGCGTTTTTTATTTGCAACTCTAACTCATCATGTTTCATAACGGTCTCCTGTGTATATTATGACGGATTTTTCGGCTTTTTTAATTTAAAAAACAGGTGCATATTTTCATTGTCCAACCACTCGATATCAGGACAATTTGTAACTTCTTCAAAAAAAGCGGGGGATACTCTTCCTAATAACTTAACTTTATTTCCTGGCTCAATAAACTGATATAAAACTAAACCAGCTAAAAAGCAACTTTCCTCGTAAGTGGGTTTTACAAGGCATTTAAATTCATCTAGTGTCATTTCGATTGTTTTAACTGTTGGCATTTTTCACTTCCCATCAAATAGTTTATAACATAATTATAACACAACAAATATAATTTGGTCATAAAATTAACTGTTTGCATCCCAATCAATTGGTTTAGGCTTCCAGCCTCGCTCTTTTGCGATCTTTTTGAAAACGCTCAGCGGTGCCGATCTTATTTTCCCGTTGTCCGCGAACGTTATCCAAAACTCGTCTTGTTGAGTTGCGTCAATCTCTGTTGATTGCGTGCCTTGCTTCTGTGACTTCTCCATTTCTTACACCGCCTTTTAATTATTATAAACTTTTACCGAAATTTGCAAACATTATGTCAAGTTTAGCAGTGGCAGATAAAAAATGTCTATCCGGTTTTAAATGTAAATGTTAATAAAAATTGGTTTGTTTATCAATAATTTAAATAAAAAATACATTTTTTTGCGATTTTTTATTGATTTTATTGCAAATTTTGAATTATAATTAAAAAATAAAAGATATTATTTTATTTGCAGGATTATGAAAGAGAATAAATTGTGTTTAAAGTTTTTTAAAAATGGCGCGATATGGGTTGCCGAAAATTTAATTGGCAAAACTTTATGCCGCAAAATAAATGGGAAAATAATTAAAGACAAAATTATCGAGACGGAAGCGTATTTAGGCGAAAACGACTCAGCTTCTCACGCAAGGTTTGGCAAAACAAACAGAAGCCAAACAATGTGGGAAGAGGGCGGAGTTATATATGTTTATCTTTGCTATGGCATGCATCATATGCTTAATTTTGTGACGGGTGAAAAAGAGCGCCCGCAGGCGGTTTTGATTCGCGCAACTGAAAACGCAAAGGGGCCTGGCAAAGTTTGCAAATATTTTGGAGTCGATAAAAGCTTGAATGGCTTTTTGCTTGGAGAAGAGCTTTGGGTTGAAGACGGTAAACCTTGCGCTGTGGAAAAGCTGCCGAGAATTGGCATCGACTATGCTCATGAAAATGATAGGAATGCGCTTTTGCGATTTGCTTTGAAAAAATAAAAATATTTATTATAATAAGAATATGGAAAACTTAATAGTAGATTGCGATATAGGGGTTGACGATGCTGCTGCTGTGATAATGCTGCTCAAAAATCAAAAAAAAGCCAAAATTAGGCTTATAAGCACCATTGCAGGCAACAGCAAACTTTCTAATGTGACAAACAACACAATTTTTGTTTTAAGAAATTTTGCGCCATACTGGATTCCTGTGGCAGTGGGCAGCGACAAGCCCTTGTTTGGCAAGCGTAATCTGGATGCAAGTGATGTGCATGGGGAAAGCGGCCTTGGTGGGTTGAAAGTTCCGCAGCAAGAGAAGCCAAAATTTGTGGAAGGCGAAGCTGAAGATGTTCTCTACCAAAAGCTGATGAGCAATAAAAAAACCACTCTCGTTGCGATAGGCCCGCTCACAAATATTGCAAAATTGATACAAAAATATCCAAAAATTGCAAAAAAAATCAAAAAAATTGTAATTATGGGCGGGAGTATATCAGGGATTGGTAATGTAACGCCATATGCAGAATACAATTTTGCATGGGATGCGCAGGCGGCAAAAATTGTTTTGCAAAGCGGAATAAAAATATATTTAAGTCCTATTGAAAATGCCAACAATATGCCGGTGACAGATGCCGATGTGCTTGAAAATTTAAAAGATGAAAAAAATCAAAAAATATTTAAGAAAATCTTCTTAAATTTAAAGGATGCCGGCTTGCCTTACGGATTTGCGTTGCATGATGCTTGTGCGGCGGCATATATTTTAAAGCCCGCATTATTCAAGCAAATAAAATGCAATTTTATTGTCAACGATGATAAGAAGGATAAGCGCTGCGGACAATGCTTTTGCGAAATCAATAATAAAGCAAAAAATTATGTAATTGTGCCAAAAAATTATGAAAAAATTAAAAAATATATATTAAAAACTACATTTGGGGGATAAATTATGAAAAAGGTAGGGGTTTTTGGAAGCATAAGCACAGACTTTGTTGCAACCACACAAGCGTTGCCGAACGATGGCGAAACCGTTGTGGGCGACAGCTTTTCAACTCAGTTTGGTGGCAAAGGTGCAAACAAGGCGGTGGCTCTTTCAAGGCTTGGCAAGCAGGTTGTAATGTTCGGAGCGGTTGGAGACGATGAATTTTCAAGACGCGCGCTTGCAAATTTGAAACAAGAAAAAGTTGATGTTAAATATGTTAAAAGGCTGCGCAGGCAAGTTGGCGGTATTGCAACAATATTTTCGTCTCAAAAAACCAACATGATTGTGATGGTTCCCGGTGCAAACGGTGAAATTGATGAAAAATACTTAAAAAATGTTGAAAATGAGATAAAAAAATGCGATTGCATCGTCGCAGAGCTTGAAGTTCCGCAACAGGCGGTTCTGTTTTTATCGCAGCTTTGCAAAAAACACAACATAAAATTTGTGCTAAACCCATCGCCGATTATGAGATATAACAAAGAATTGCTTAAAAATGCTGACTTGATTGTTGTAAACGAAACAGAAGTCAAAAAATTGCCCGGGTTTAAAAGTCAAAAGCAGATTTTAACCGAATATCAGGGTAGGCTTGTTTTAACCATGGGCAAACGCGGCGCGTATATATGTGATGACGGCGATGTTGTGCGCATTCCTGCGGTAGATGTTGCAGTGGTTGACACAACTGGCGCGGGTGATGCGTTTTTGGGCGGGCTGATTGATGCGATTTTAGAAGGTGCGAAACTTAAACCTGCCGTAGAATTTGCCAATGTTTGTGCGGCGCTTAAGATATCAAAACTCGGTGCGCAAACAGGATTGCCAACAATAAGAGAGGTTAGAAAATTTTTACAGAACTAGAATTTTTAAGAAATCAAGTTGCAGCCGTGGCTGCAATTTTTTATATTTTTTTAATAATTTCGTAAAAATCAGCAAAAAATCGCAAAAAAATTAAAAAAATGATAAAAAAAGCGTAAATTATCAAAAATTTGCAAAATAAAAAAGCATTTATGGCGGTTATTTTTAAAGCGATTTCGCACACTAGGTGTATTAAAAAATTATATATAAAGCGCTTAAAAATGTTTTGTTAAAAACTTTGTAATGTGCTATACTTTTATTTGTAAAGATGTCGAATTATGGCATTTTGTCGACAAGCATTAAAAGGGGTTGTTTATGACAAAGTCTAAAAAATTCTTAAACATATTTTTGGCAGTAGCGTTTGCGCTGCTCACATGCGGAATGGCGCTTGCGGTGATGCTGCCGTCGCTGTCAACTTCAAAAGTCGATCGACAGGTGTATGCCGATGGCGACAGCACTTTGTCATCAATGAAGACCACAACTTACGGTGGCCAAACTTTCTATCAAATTGAAAACGCCGATCAATTGACGGCGCTTGCTTGGTCAATCTCTGTTGAAGGCAACGCCACATGGGCAAGCCGAAACTTTGAACTTACAAAAGACGTTGACATTCAGCTGGCTGGCTTAAACGGCAGTGCGATTTGGACGCCTATCGGAACAAACAGCAACCCATTCAAAGGCAAGTTTAACGGAAACGGCCACACGGTTTCGGGCATTGTCACAGGCTTTGAAGGCTCGGCAGACGATAACCTTGGCTTGTTTGGTAGGGTTGAGGGGACGTCATCATCCCCAGCCATGATTTACGACATTGTTATTGACGACTTTGCTTTTGCTGATTACAGCTCCTATCCAGATCTTGCAGGCAGGCTTGCGGGTTACATAGCAAACGCAGTGCTTGTTGATGTTTATGATTATAGTTTTGCTATGGGCGACACCGACCCATCTAGGCCACTTAAAACCATTGGAACGGTTGGCGCAAATGTCAAATACTACACCGGCGGAACATTCACTGCAAATGGCACTACATATGTTTCTGGAACAAACTTTGATGCAACCCATGGTGGGCAAATTTCTGACGGCAGGCAGTTTGACTGGTCGAATTCAAGCGGAATCACACATGCAGGATATTCGCTTTATGTAAAAGCTGCCGATGCAAGCGTTGCAAAGATATATGCAAAGGGCGATTCAAACAAAACCAACATCGCACCTTACAAAATTGCAATCACAACATCTGGCTCAACCGCAACAGCACTTACAGTTTATTCAGCAAACTATTTCAACGAGCTTCCACAAGAAAATGAAGCAAAAGCGGCAAACGGACAGCCTGTTATCGAGCCTGTTGTGGGCAAAAAACTTTCGGGCTGGACGCTTAGCGGTGCCAGCGGAAGCTACACAAAAATTTCAGAGATCAACACCACATCATTTGCTTCTTCAAACAAATATGTTCAAGCTGATTTTACCGATAAAACCTACACAATCGCGGTTATGCGCAGCAGCGGCACAGGTTCTTGGGCTTCACTTGGCTCGGTGAGATTGCAAGCAAACGACACATGGGCAAATGCGGTTACAAAAATTGAAGCTTTAAGAGCGGGCTACTTTTTGACCGACTTATATAAAGAATTAACTAATTCAACACACTATTATACTAATAGTATATCATATAACGACAACTGGGATGTTGTTCACAACAAAAACTATCCAAACGGCTTGAGATTAAACGATTGGGCAGAGTCAAACATCACTCTTTATTCAACTTGGGTTGGAAGGGTTTCCAACGCAAACATCAACTTTGTAAACACAAATGATGATGGCGCAAAACTTGACTCAATGACAAACCTTGCCATTGCATACACTAATGGTGAGCCTGTAAATTCGCCAGACCTAGCGCTTACAACCACAGGCGAATTGGGCAAATATACATTTAGGGCTGTGGCAGATCAAAACTTGACATTCACATTCAAGCTTCCAGCAGGCTATGAGGCAACTCAGCCAAGTGCCAGCGGCGGAGCAACCGCAACTTTAACTGGCGGCGCTGACGGAAACTACACAATCTCAATCAGCGGGCTTACTTCAAGTGGCGGCACAATAACAATTCCTATCCAAAGAAAAACCATAACCTTAAATGTTTCGGCTGCAAACTTTACTCTTTCGCTTTCTGGAAACACATCGCACACCAAAATTTCTGGCAGCACAATCACAACCAAGATTGAAGAAAGCTTTAACATTATTGCAACCCCAGCAAAAGGCTATGAATACAGCAGCCATAGCGTGACCGATCAATTTACAACCGTTGGCACTCCATCAGTTGCTTCCAACGATGTTGTAACATTCCCAGTTACGGTTAACACTTTCGTCTCGTCTCAAACACTTACAATCACAGCCAAAGCAAAGGCGTTTACAATCATTTTAGATTATGATGCAAGTGTGTATGCATCAGGCGTGCAGCTTCCACAAGTAAGCATTTCAACGGGCAGCTCACAAACAGTAACCGCAACTGGCGATAATAGATGGGATAATTTAACTCCAACAAACCTGGTGACAATCAAAACGCAGGGCAATGCATATTTCATGCCAGGTGTTGTAACCTTAACAACCAACCCTGATGGCACTCTTTCAGGTGGAAATGGCGATTATCAAATTCAGCCAGTTGGGGATGCAGAAACCATTCCAGGTGGGGCAGTGTTTAACATTAGAGTAACATATGCTAAACGCCAATACACAGCCACCTATGGCGGTAGGTTTGCAACAATAAGCGGCGAAGGAACAAGCTCGGCGGCAGAAAATTTCACTGCAATCAAAGATGTAAACGGCACTGAGCTTACGGATTACAACAAGGTGATCACAATCACACCATCGCACACAACCTATTCTTTTGGTGATAAAATCACATTGTCATATAACATAGTTTCCGACTATTACGAATTTGTTGGCTGGTATTATTCAACTGGCGAGTATATCTCAAATCAAAATAATGCCCAAATCACGGCAGGCACATCAAATGTGACGGTGTATGCTGTCGTTCGCGGCAAAACTGCAACTTTCACTGTTTCAACTGGCAATTTAATTGAAAACTATGACGGCGTAGAGAATGCGACACACACAAGCACTCTTGCGCTTAGCACACCTAATGTAACGCAGCTTTCATTCACATATTCAAGCCCAGACAGCGGGGCAGTATCTTTCAGTGTTGAAGATGGCTACACTGGCGGAAGATACATTCTTTCAAATGCAGCCAATGCTTCTGCTGCTTACGCCGCATGGAAGGCCGGCACAGCATATCTTTTAACAACCACAGCCAACAGCGTTTCAGGCTATAAATCTTTCACATTGGAAAGTGGCGACAGCGTTGAAAGCGTGTTCTTTGACCACAGTGGCTGGAAGCTTTATCCGATTGTAACGCAGCGCACAATTTCAATTGTGGCTTCTGCTGGCGAAGGCGGAGTTGTTGCTGACAGCGGTGCAACCAGTGCTAGAAACTATTATTTCGGCGGCGAAGGTTTTGACATAACCTATGCAATAAACGCGTTTACAAAAACAGGCTACACACCAACAGGCTGGACATTTACTGTTGGCGGAACGCAAAACATATATGACAACAGCATCGTCTCTGGCGATAGATATTTGATTGATTTCACTGATTATAGTTCAATAACCAGCTATTTAGGCAAAACAATCACTTTAAGCAGAACTTACACAGCAAACACCTACAAACTTTACTTTAACCAAAATGCTGGCGAAACCTTGGCAACGGAAGGGCTTTTGCATGACGCAACCGGCTACTACAAAAATGTGGTGTTCGATCAACAGATTGGCTCTCTTCCAACAATCACAAAGCAGGGCTATCAATTTGTAAGCTGGGGCGTAAGCGCAAGCGATGTTTACAAAACAGCAGACGACACAACCTTAAACGCACAATGGAATACATTGTCTTATACCGTTCGCATTGATTTCAACGGCGGAAATGTTTCTGGGGCAACCTATCAAAATGTAACTGTGGCCTATGATGGCTCTATTGGCACATTTGGTGATTACACCGAAAATGGGCTTGCCACTTTGGCCGGGTTAGTGCAGAGGAAAGGCTTCACCTTTGACGCATGGCACTATATGATTCCAAGCGTTACTGCCGACGGCACAACCTATGAATATGGCAAAGAAGTCAGCGATAACGATGTGCTTAACTCAACCACATTCCCAAAAGCAAACTTTGCTTCAACAACCAATCCAGTAATTTTCATTTACGCTGGCTGGACATTTGATTCAAGTGCTTACTCGGCAACCGTTGGCGATGTAAACACAACCTACAACGCAAGCAATGTTCAGTTTAATGTGTCTGTCAACGCAAAGGGCAGCAACTATTCTCTCACTGCTTCACAATCAAACCTGCCAACCAACGCGGGCGTTACAATTTCAAGCTTTATGTGGCAGTATAACGGCAGCGCATTTTCAGGCACTGCACACACCTATGGCCCAGAGATTAAAAATGTTTCGCAAAGCGGAACTTATGAAGTAACTTTCACACTCACAGACACATCTTCAATCAATGTGGAAGGCATTGCGCCTCAGCCTTTGTCAATCTCTGCAAGCACAGAGGTTACAATTAACAAGGCGACAATAAATGTTTCTATGGGCGACGAAGGAAACGAATATTTTGTAATTTGGCAAAATTGGCTTAGCCTTCTTGATGATGTAATTGATAATTTTGCCGATGAAGATGGCATATTGGCCGCACTTGCTTCATCAAGCAATTACGAAGAGTTTGAACAATGGATGACAGAAAACGGATATAGAGAAAGCGGCACAATTGTACAATTCTTATCAGTTAAAATACCATTGATGTATTTAGTGGTGAATGAAAATTACAAGGATGTTATAATAAATGCTTATCAAACCGTTGGAAGTGACATTTCAAGTTTCTATGACGCGGCTACTTACGAATATGTAAACACAAACTTTGCTTCAGTTGAGGCTTTCACAAATTGGAAGTCTTCAAACTTGTCAAGCAATGAGGGTCTGCTGTTCGTAATGTCATTAACAGCAGTCCAAATGTTAAGCAAAACTTATGATGGAACAGCGGCATTTAGTAGCGTTACATTGTATGAAGGCAATAGTTTGGTTTCGCTTGGTGATGAGCATTATTTTGTAACGTATAATGATGGGAACACCCAATTTGAACTGCAAACCGAAACTGGCGTTTATGATCTTGCAATTGAAGTTGTAAGTGAAGTTGGCGAATTAGATGCTAACAATTTTACTAATTTGATTATATATGACGGAAAATACTATGTTCCAACGGCTTATCAAGATGGTTTAATTGGAAAATACATCTTCCCAGGGCTTACAACTCTTACAATGACAGAAACCACTGGCATTGAAAGAAGTAACCCTTACACCTTTGAACTTAGCGCAGAGTATACTTACACTGATGAGTTAACCCAAATTGTTGCCGAGGTTTCAACCTCTTCCGGCGCAGCAGGCGTTTACTCATTCTTAAACGGCAACCTTTCAGTAACATCTTTCCGCGCTTATGTAGATGATACAAATTACTTCACAGTTGAAAATCAAGACGGCACATTTGTTGTAACCGGCGCGCCTTCTGGCATGCAGACGACAGACCTTAACCTTGACAACATTTTGCTTTACATTGACGGCGAATTTGAAATTCAAGAAGTTAAGTCAACCACAATGGTTACTCTTGGCTCGCAGGCAATTTCAGCAAACTCAGAGCGCAACGGCTTGACGGTTTCAAACATCAGCGAAGCTAGCGGCTACAACATCTCGGTGGCTTCTGTTAAGGTGGAAATCGACGGCAGTGCAGAAACAATTTCAATCTCGGCTGGCAAAGAAGTTTACTATTCACAAAACGGAACTTTCGTGTTCCAGCTTATTGGCAATGGCACATCAGCGCCTAGGCTTTATGCAACCAAGTATGTTAAAACCGCAAAAGTTTCGGTTAAATCACTCACTCCGGTTGCAAACAGACACTTGCTTTCAATTGAAAGGTGGCAAGAAGGCAGCACATATTTAGAAACCTTGCTTTCAAGTGCAAATGCGTTTGCTTCAAGCACGCAAAAAACTCTTACAATCAACGCTTCTGGCAGTGGCGACACATTGCAATTTGTTGCAATCTACTCAGACGCAACTTATGTTACCGTTTCATCTGTCAAGGATGACGGCAGCAACGCAGGCCTTGCAAGCGGCAACGAGTTTGTAAACTTTGCTGACACAGCATACAAAGTTTCAAACACAGCAGCTTCTGCTTACACTCTCACCGAGTGGACATCAGCGCAAAATGCAACGGTTGGCGAAGACGGCACGGTTGCGTTTACAACTCAAGCACCAAAAACATCGCTTGTGGCTCATTACAGCCTTGCAGCACCAACAGGAAGCGTTAGCGCGGTAGACCAACCTGCAAGCAAAGACGGGCTTAGCGCAGCCAGCCTTGTTTCAAACATCTCTCTTACAAACCGCGGCGATGCAATCACATATTCTTATAAGTGGTTTAGACTTGTTGACGGAGAATATCAAGAAGTTTCAACCATAGTTTCAACCATTGCAGGCAATGGCACTTATGCAGTTGAAGTTACTGCAAGCCAAAACGGCTATGATTCTGTAACTTCTCAAAAGCTTGACTTCGAGATTGAATTCAACAAGGTTGACATCACAATTTCAACCGCTGCAACCGCTGACAAAACCTACAACAACGAAGACTTTGCAAACAGCTTTACCATTGACTACACTGTTGGCAGCGACTCTCAATCTATGACCGTTAAGCAAGCGCTTAACAACAATGCGGTGGCTGACGGCAACAAACTTATCATCACATCTTTGCAAAAAGATGGCGAAAATGTTGTGGCAATCAAAGATGCCGGAACATATACTCTTTCATTCAGTCTGTTTAACTATGCAGGAAACGCCTACAACCCACAAAACATCTACAACCTTAAAGGCACACAAACAATCGAAATCACGGTTGGGGCATATCACAAAACCATAACCAAACAAGAAGGTTCGTTCTCAAAACAATATGGCGCTTCTGAGCCAAGCCTATCGCGCACAATCGACGGCGTGAATGGCGAGAAAATCAGCGTAACATTCACAAGAGAGCTAGGCGAAGCGATTGGCTCTTATGCTATTGAAAGCGTAACCGCATCTGGCAGTGCTGCAACAAACTACATTCTCACTGTTCCAGGCAATAATAACTGGTTTACCATCACTGCAAGAACGGGACTTGTGCTTAGCGCAGACCTTAGCGGCAGTGTAACCCATGTTTACAACAACGCCCCGTCCACAGGCATTGCAGTGGAATATGACCAAGCATCAAACGGCTTTAATCTTACCGTTCAAGGCACAGGCGAGTGGCTTGGCACGCTCAGTCTCAGTAATTTTAGAGAAACATCAACCGACGGGCTTTCCAGAACAGTGAATGCATTTGACGGCATGTTGGACGGCCTTACATTCACAGTTAACGGCACAGAAGATGTTGGCTCGTATGGGCTTAAAGTTACTGGCACTTCAACGGTGTCGGGCGCAACATTCTCAATCAATGTAAACTCAACTGGCAGAGTTGTGATCAGCGCACTTAGCGTGGAACTTTCACAGCAGCAAGCACAAATCACCAAGGTGTATGGCGATCCAGACGTGCTTACTAAAGAAGTTGAAATTGCTCAAACTGGCGAAAAATTGTCGGTTACTTTCACAAGAGCAGCTGGCGAAAATGTTGGAACTTACAAACTTACAGTTGATTCTTGGACGGACGACAACTATGTGATTTCAGTGCCAGAGCAAAACGATTGGTTTACAATTGAAGCGATTGATGACCTTGTTATTCAAGCCACAATCACAGAAGATTATTCGCGCGAATACAATGCAACTGCTCCTGATTCGGCAGTGAGCGCAGATTTTGTAAACGGCAAGTGGCAACTTACTGTAAAAAGCGGCTCTAACACTTGGAAAACCTTTGTTTTAAGTGGTTTTAAAGAGATCAGCGAAGAAAAATCTATCAACCGCACAATCACTCCAAATGCGACAACACTTTCTGGCATGAGCTTTACCATCGCTTCGGCCGCTAAACATGTTGGCGAATATTCTATCACGGCTTCAAAAAACGGTGAAAACAAAAACTATGTAGGCATCGAACTGCTTGGTGCAGAAGGCTGCATTGAAATCACAAAGGCAACAATCACCATTGTTCAAAGTGATATTCAGCAGTCAAGCAAAACCTACGGCAGCCCAGATCCAAAAATGCTTTGGGATGTTGCAGGCGCAGGCGAAACGGTTAGCATTCTCTTCACAAGAGAAGAAGGCGAAAATGTTGGCTCATACGACATAGTTAAAGCCGAAATTCAAGATGAAGATCTTGTTGGAAACTACGACGTTGTGATTTCAAACAATGTAATTTTCACAATCAACGCATATGAAGGCTTGCAAATCAGCGCAACGCCAGAAAAAACATCAATCGAATTCACATACAACAACAACGCTCCAACAATTTCTCTTGAATATGTCAATGCTTCATCTTACAAACTTGTAATCAAGATGGGCAGCGAAACCGAAGAAATTTTGCTTACACGCTTTACCGAAAAATTTGACACCGACAAGCCAATGAGCGCTGTAACAATCAGCACATTAAACGGCATCACATTTAAAATTGATAAAGCAAGCAAGAATGTTGGCACTTACAACATTGTTGCATCTGGCACAAATTCAAACTATCCAGGTGGATTTGTGTTTGCATCAAATGTCAATGTATCTTTAAAGATCTCTCAAGCCGAGCTTATCATCAACGAATCCACTCCATTGTTTACAAAAACATATGGTGACGACGATGGCAGCTTGAGAACTCAGATTCACAGCACGCTTGGTGAAGATGTTGATGTTTCATTCAGCAGAAACACAGCAAACACGCCAGCCGGTGAAAAAATTGGCACTCACGCACTCACAAGCGCGTTTGCACTAAACAGCAACTACAAGGCAACTTTGCAAAGCGCAAGCCTTCAAATTGTTGCAAGGCAAGGGCTTGTGTTAAGCGCCACAGTAAGTGGAACTGTTTCACACACCTACGACGCAAACAAACCAACAACAATCACGGCTTCATATTTAAAAGGCCAAAACTACATCACTCTTACAATTTCAAATGGTGGTAATGAGTGGGGAAAAATCAGGCTTTCAAATCTCACCGAAACCGCAACTGATTACACCAAATCACCAGAATTATATGACGGCATGCTTGACGGCTTGACATTCTCTATCGTTGATGACAAGGATCAGCTTCCAAATGTTGGCGAGTATACTTTGTCTGTAAGTGGAAAAACCACCGACTCGCAAGCAACTTTTGAATTAACAAACCCTTCATTCAATGTTTTGGAAATCACGCCAAAAGACATTGTGCTTACAGAAGAAAATGCAACCATACGAAAAACTTACGGCACGGCAGATGCTTCACCTCTTCAAATTACTATTCATGACGACCAAACAAACGAAGATGTGGCAATCACTGTTATAAGAGAGCCAGGTGAGGACGTTGGGAAATATAAATTGCTTAAAGCAACGTCCAACAACCCTAACTATACCGCAGTTTTAAATGGCACGCCAGAATGGTTTATCATCGACGCTGTTGGTAATCTTAAGCTTTCTGTAACAATTTCTGGCTCAATCGAGCAAGTTTACAATGCCAAAGCTCTCGATGCCACAGTTACACAAACCTTTGATCCACAAACAAACACTTGGACAATCGCTGTAACAAGAGACGGCGAAACTTTTGGCACATTCACGCTTTCAAGCTTCATTGAAAACAACGGCACGGACATTATTGATCGCGAAATAACTCCAACCGAAAACACGCTTAAAGGCCTTGTGTTTGCGCTTGTAAATCCTTCAAAGAACGTAGGCAACTACACAATCACCTTGGCAGGCAAGAACGACAACTATGCATCAGTTGTTTTAGTTGACGGAGGTGATTGCGTTGCAATCACAAAAGCAACAATCCCGCTCAACGCTTCTGAGGCGTCATTCGAAAAAGTTTATGGCGCTGACGATCCATTGCTTGAAAAAACCATTCAAGGCGCTGGTGAAGATGTTGTTTTAAGCTTCACAAGAGCGGAAGGCGAAAATGTTGGCTCATACAACATTGAAAGTATTGTTGTAAAAGATCCAACAAATGCGACAAACTATAACGAAATAACCATTCCACAAGGCGCTAAATTTACAATCAAGGCATATGAAGGCTTGCAAATCAGCGCAACGCCAAGCCAAACACATGTTAAGCTTCCCTACAACGCAACCGCTCCAACAATTCAAAAAGTGTTTGAAAGCGGCGCGTTTAAACTTGTAATTTCAAATGGTGACGACAATGTTGAAATTTCGCTTTCAGCAATTCAAGAGATGTTTACAAACAAATATGAAGGCAATTTCGACGACAGCCCACTCACCATAACCCAGCTTAGCGAAAGCGTTTTAAGCGGAATTGAATTTTCTCTTAAAAATATACAAGCTGGTGTTGGCACATATCAAATTGAAGTTTCATGCACAAACGCTAACTATCCAGGTGGCTTTGTGTTTGCAAACAGCGCAACAGTTAAATTAGAGATCACTAAAGCAACACTTGAAATCGATGCAAATGACTATCCAGGCGGATTGTTCTCAAAAACATATGGCTCTGCAGATCCAAAACTTAACTACACATTTGAAGGGTTTGGCAACGACGAAGTTGAAGTAACCTTTGCAAGAGAAGGCGCTGGAACAGCTGCTGGCGAAGCGGTTGGCCCTTACGATCTTCTTTCTCCAACCACAACAAACCCTAACTATAAAGTTGCAATCAATCCGGCTTCTGACAACAATTTGTTTGTGATCACCGCTTTGGAAGGATTGTTGCTTAGGGGAACTCTTTCAGGCGATGCAGTAAGCAAAGCTTACAACGGCGTTGCACTTGCATCAGATATTACTGTAGAATGGAATGAAGAATCTAAAAACTTTACTTTAACCGTTAAATATACAAACGGCACAACCTTTGCAACATTTATTTTAGGCGATTTCACCGAATACAACACCAACGATGCAAACCCATTAGATAAGCCTCTTACCAGCGCGCTTACAAGTGCGATACTTAATGGATTTACATTCACAGTGCAAGCGGCAGACAAAAATGTTGGCGTTTACACGATTGTTGCAAGCGGCAAAACAGAGGCTCACACAAGCTTTGCATTTAAAAACAACACGCAACTGCTTACAATCACACCTTACAAAATCACGCTTGATGCAAGCGACGCAAGCTTTGAAAAATATTACGGCACAGCCGATGCAACTGCATTTACAAGCGGGCTTACCAAACAGATTGCAGGTGTGGGAGACGAAACAATTTCAGTAACCTTTGCAAGAGAATTGGGTGAAAATGTTGGCCCTTATGCAATCAGCAACCCACAATACAGCGATAAAAACTATGAAATCTCTCTTGCCGAAGGCGAAACAAACTGGTTTACAATCAAAGCCATTGATGACCTTGCGCTTAACGCAACAGTCTCTGGCACAGTAAGCCATGAGTTTATCAACGAAATTCCAACTGCAAGCCTTTCATACAACGGCAGCAACTGGATCATCACAATTTCAAGTGATTCTGGCGATTGGGGAACGCTCACTCTCACAAACTTCACCGAAGTTAGAACAGGCGGCACGCCTTTCACCAACGAAGTTGGCTTAAAGATTGATGGCTCAACCTTAAATGGTTTGGTGATTGGCATTCAAAATGCAGCAGCAACTGCTGACGACTATGACCTTACAATCACCACTCAGTTAAACAATGCAAACTATCCAGCAAAATTTGCATTCACATCTGGCCATGAAGGCGCAGTAAAAATCACAAAAGCAACCTTCACAGTAAGCCAAGATGATGCCGACTTCTCGTCAATGTATGGCAGCGATGAAAGCAAGAAAAACACATTTACAAGAGAAGTTACCGACAAATTTGGATATCAATTTGAAATCACTTTCACAAGAACAGCTGGCAAGGATGTTGGCGAATATCAAATTTTGAGTGCAACAACCAACAGCGACAACTACACTCAAATCAACGTTCCTACACCAAACAAGTGGTATCAAGTTAAACCTGTTGAAACCTTAACGCTGACGGGCACAACCGATAAAACGCAGGTGGAGCTCACTTATTCAGCAAAAGATGTTTCACTTTCACTTGATTTTGTTGAAGGGAAGTGGGTGATCACAGTTTCAAACGGCACAACCGATCAAACCATCACTTTCACAGGCTTTAAAGAAAACTTTGAAACCGGCGATGTTGACGCAGATGTCACAGATAAACTTCTTGAAAGCCTTACTCTTGACTTTGATAGGGCGGCAAGAGACGTTGGCACTTATACAATCGAAAGCACTGACTTTGACAATGCAAACTATCCAGCAGGAATCACCTTTGCTGACATCACAGTTAAAGTCAACGCATATGCAGTTACAGTTACACAAGAAGATGTTGCTCATCTTACAAAAGTGTATGGCAGCCCAGATCCAACAAGCCTTACCGCAACCATCGACGGCATTCAAGGTGAAGAAATTCAAGTAACCTTTATAAGAGAAGGTGCTGGAACACCTGCTGGCGAATACGTTGGCGGCTACAAACTGTCAATCACTGGTTGGGATGATAAGAACTATGCAGTAACCATGGGCGTGGAAGAAAACAAATGGTTCACAATCACAACCAAAGCAGGCTTGAAGATTGGCGCAGTTCTCTCGGGCGATGTTAAACAGCTTGAATATGCAGGCACGCAAGAGAGCAGCGTTTCAATCAAATGCAATAATGACGAAACATTTACAATAACTGTCACTGTTGCAGGCACTGGCTATGAATTCACTCTTTCTGGCTTTAAAGAAATTGAAGAAATTGAAGAAATTGGCCCGATTCAATCTGATCCATATACGCAAATAATTGAAGAATCATTGCAAGGCATCACATTTGCTTTGAATGCTGCGATTGCTGACAAGGACGTTTACAATCTTGTTGCAAGCGGCTCAAACAACATGTATGCGGGCTTTGAATTCATCGGCGAAAGCGATGTGATTGAAATCATTGCAAAGAACATTGAGCTTAACAGCTCTAACTTTGCCCTTACTAAACAATATGGCTCGCTTGACGCTGATGCATATGCAAACAACATCGTCAAAGATATTGCAACAGGCGTTGGCAGCGAAACAATCAGCGTAAGCTTTACAAGAGAAGGCGCTGGAACACCTGCTGGCGAAAATGTTGACTCATACAACATTCTTTCCGCCGCAGTTGTAGGCAATCAAAACTACACAGTTTCTCTTGCTGACGGCGGTGCAGATCTGTTTACGATCACCGCGATTTCAGACTTGGCGATTCATGCAACGATAACCGATGCGGCAATCAGCCATGAGTTTATCAACGAAACGCCAAGCGCAGCGCTCTCGTTTAACGGCAGAGATTGGATTGTCACAATTTCAAGCGATTCTGGAGCTTGGGGCACACTCACGCTCAATCTCAGCGAAGTTAGAACAGGCGGCGAAGAGTTTGTCAACAAAAATGGATTTGATCTCACCGTATCAACCTTAAATGGTTTGGTGATTGGCATTCAAGATGCAGCGGTAACTGTTGGCGACTATGACCTTACAATCACCACTCAGTTAAACAATGCAAACTATCCAGCAAACTTTGCATTCACATCTGGCCATGAAGGCGCAGTAAAAATCACAAAAGCAACCTTCACAGTAAGCCCAGATGATGCCGACTTCTCGTCAATGTATGGCAGCAATGAAAGCAAGACAAACACATTTACAAGACAAGTTACTGGCGTAAACAACTATAAATTCAACATCACTTTCACAAGAGAAACGGGAAGCGATGTTGGCGAATATCAAATTTCATCCGCAACAACGCAGGATGTAAACTACAACACAGAAGTTGTTGTTTCAACTCCAAACGTGTGGTATGAAATTAAAGAAGTTGCAGGCTTAACACTCAGCGCAACGGCAAGCAAAAACCTTGTTGAACTTATTTACAACCACACAACTCCAAAAATTTCAACAAAATTTGTTGAAAGCGGAGCAGACAGCTACTGGCAACTTGTAATCTCAAACGGAAGCGCAGAAGTTACGGTTGACTTAAAAGCCTTCCAAGAAGATTTTGACAGCCCAGTTTCAATCACCGATGTAAGCATTTTAAAAGCAATCTTTGATGATATAACTTTTGAAATTGAAAACATAGGTGAGGGCAACCAAGGCACTTACACAATCAAAGCAAACTGCACAGATGTAAATTATCCAGGCGGATTTAACTTTGGCAAAGTTGAGCTTAAAATCAAAAAAGCAACGCTTACAATTTCAAGCGGCAGCCCAATAATCAGCAAGGTTTATGGCAGCAGCGATCCGTCAGTGCTTTCCTACACCTTTGACAGCGAGTTCGGCGAAAGAGTTGAAGTGCACTTTGGCAGAGATGGGGGCGAAGATGTTGGTTTCTATGACTTAACAGATCCAGTTTCTCAAAACACCAACTACAAAGCAGTCATCAACCCAGAAGACGGTAACAACTTGTTTGAAATCACAGCTCAGGCTGGCTTAACTCTTTCTGTTGAAATCACTGGCGATGCAGTTGAACTTGCCTATGACGGCGCAAGAGACATCACTGTTACAGCAGAGTATCAAACTGATGCATGGGTGCTTAAACTTATGCAGACTGGCGTTGATGAGCCGCTTGGCACATTCACCTTATCAACATTCAACCAAGTTCAAGGTGATAAGAGCACTCAACTTGCAAATGTAAACAATCAAACCTTGAAAGGCTTTACATTCAAGTTAGACAGGGCAGTTAAAGATGTTGGCATCTACACAATTCAAATGGATGCAAACACCAACCCTAACTATCCGGGCGGACTTATCTTTGCAAACAGTGCAGAGAAATTGATAATCAACCAAAAACACTTGACGGTTGAAAAAATTGTTAAAGAATTTGATCAATCTCCAGCATTTGACACATCAAACGACACCTACGACAACACCGCAGACATAAGCGGACTGGTTGGCGGAGAAACCGTTGTTCTTACTGGTCAGTTCGAAAGCATCGGCGTTGGTGAAGGCATTGCAATAAACAACCTTGCAATCAGCGGTGACGCGGCTTCAAACTATGTGCTTGACACCAAGTCTTCAACAGGTGATATCGTTAAAAACACAACCGACACAATCACAACCAGCCTTGCAAAAACGCAGTATGTCTATGGCGAAATTGACAACACTCTCAGCGCGTTCGCTCTAACAGTGATGCTTGGCGCAGATTCGGTTGCAGAGTATGTTGAAATCACTCCATCAATTACAACAGCTTCTTACTCAACGGGCGGCTATCTCAACCAAGGCAGCTATCAAGTTAAATTCACAGTTGAGTCTGATTACTACACAACCCAAAATTATCAAGTTGAAATAACAGTTTCACAACTTGATGTGACGGTTGTTGTCGATGGCGACATCACAAAGGTTTACGACAGAACCGACAGCGTTGTTCAGTCACTTTCACTTCAAACTGTGCTTGGCGGCGATAATGTAACCGTAAGCGGTAAGTATAACGACGCTCAGCCAGCAGCAGACAAGCAGGTTACATTCACTCTTGCAGGCGCTGATTATGGCAACTACAATCTTACAAACGCAAACCAAACAGGTGAAATTGTAAGGGCAGAGATTGTTGTAACAGCTAACCTTAACACTGTTTCCGGCGGATTCGTGGACGGCGTTGATGCAGCAGGAACAACTCAATTCACAATTTCCTATCCACTTGTTGACAGCGCAGAAGAAACGCTTGGCAAGTTGACACATCCAACCAAGAAAGGCTACACATTCTTAAATTGGACATATGGCGACGATAGGCAAGAGCTTAGCACTGAAAACATTGGTGATGTGCTTGACGGGGCGCTTGATGCCAAAGCACTTTCAATCTATGCAAGTTGGCAAATCCAAACCTTCACAGTAACAGTTAAGGTTGACAGCCAGCAAGGTTCATACGAAATTGCACCTGACAAACAAGATGAAAACAATGTTTATACTTACAACTATTGGGATACAATCACAATCACACCAGTTCCAAACACTGGCTACATTCAATCGCAACAATCATATGTGATTGAAAACATCGATGCAAACAAAGAAGTTGAAGTTAAATTTGTTCCAGCTTCCATTGAGTTTACTGTAAGCATCAACAAGGAAGCATTGTATTCGGCAGACGAAGTTGAAGTTAGATTTGACTCTGCTGAATGGCTGGTTGGAGAAGATAACGACTCTACAATCAGCGCAACAAGAAGCATTTTGTTCAACGCTCTTGACGGCGTGCTTGCAAAAGACTTCTTGCCACAAATTTCAGTTTATGGCTACACACTTGCAAGCTGGACAAGTGGCGAGCAAGTGATTGAAGTTGATGCAGAAACAAAACTTCTTGATTTGATTCTCGCACTCAACAATTCATTCACACAAGACATCGAACTTTCATTCAGTGCAAACTTTGATGCAAACAAACATCAAATCACATTTAACACCGACGGCGGATCACCAGAGCCTAGTGCAATTACAGCAACATTTGGTCAGGCGGTTGGCACTCTTCCGGTTGTAACCAAAACAGGCTATGATTTCATAAATTGGGTTGACGATGAAGGCGTGGCTTATGTTCAAGAAACCATCTTCTCGGTTGACGAAGATGTTCAACTCACCGCAACATGGGGCGTTGGAATTTACGATGTGAAAGTAACAATCTCTCATGCGAGCGTTGAAATCAAAGATTCTGACAACAGAGTTATGACGCCAGACGGTGGAAATTACAGATTGAGCTACACCGAAAGCTACACAATCACGGTTACACCTGATGCAGGCTACAAAGTTTCAGGCGAGTGGACTCAATCTCAGCCAGCATCGTTTGAATTAAGCTATGTTGGCGAAGGCTACATCTCAGCATCGCTTACAAACCTTAGCGGAGATGGTTCAATCACAATTCCAGTTGAGGCAATTCTCAACACAATCACATTAAACGGCATTTCACATGCACAGGTTAGTGTGAGGGTTGGCGAAGACGAATCACAACAACTTGAAAGCAGCGACGGCGTGTTTACTTTCACAGCTCACACAGATGAATCAGTTGAAATCACAATCACGCCAGATGAAGGCTATTCGGTTGCTTATGATGAAATCACATCAGGCACAGGATATGTTTCATCACAAAGCGACAATGTGTGTGCTCTCAAAGCGTTCACAAGTGATGTGGAAATCGCATTCAAAACAACTGCAAACACCTATCTTGCAACATTCAGCTATAGCTCTGGCGCAACAAGCGTTGGAATTATCAGCGGTGGTGAAAGCCAAGGTCAAGGCATATTGGTTTCAACAGGCACAAACCTTGTTGTAAAGCCAAACTTTGAATATGGTTATGAGTTTGCAAGCGTTTCAGCAGAAGGCGCAACATACAGCGTTGACGATGAAACAGGAAATATAACATTCTCAAACTTCACCAAAGCATTCACTGTCACAATCACTGGCAAGCCAACGGCATTTGCTCTTAAAGCAACAGTGTTTGCAATCGACAGCGATCACAAAGTTCAAGATGCACAAGGCTTTGCAGCAACCGTTAAAGAAAGCGAGTTGTTCGGCAGCGAAGTAACATTCACTGCATCAAAACCAGCCGAAGCATCGGGATACAGATTTGTTGGTTGGTTTGAAGGCACTCTTGAAGCCGAAGAAGGCGTTCTCAACTACAACACCGAAGACATCATCAGCACAGACGAATCCTACAAATGGGTTGTGGCTGGCGAAAGAGAGTTGACGGCAGTTTACGAATACGCAATCTTCACAATCAGGGCATATGTTGAAGGCAAAGGACAGATCATCTACAATGAAAATGTTGTTGCCGACAGCGAAAATGGATTGTATTTCAGCCAGCAGTTTAACTATTCAAACGAAATTGTGCTTAATGCTCAACCAGCATCGGGCTATGAGTTCAAAGAATGGCGAAACGGCGATCAAACATATTCAGCTCAACAGCAGTTGTCTATAACAGTTGATCAAGATCTTTCACTCACGGCAGTGTTTGTTGCAGGCGACCTTACTTTCAACCTTGAAGCAGGCGTTTTGATTGACGGCGCGCTTTACACAGGCGAAAGCGTTGAAGGCCTTTCATATGGCAAGGTTGAATGGGGAACTTACAGCGAAGAGGGCGGATTTGTTAAAGATCCAGACGGCGACAAAACAACTGTTCCAACAAAAACAGATGCCAGCGTTTATGTTCAAGTTACAGTAAACAAAGGCTATACATTCGACAACATCTATCCAGCTCAGGGTGGCAGAGAAGGCGAAATCAACCTTATCTCTTCAACTGAAAGCGACGAAAAGATTGTCAACATTTATCAAATAACAAGCCTTAGCGCAGAATTTGACGGCGAATATTCATTTGTTGCAACATTTGTTGCTCAAACAACAACCTTCAACATCATCTTCCAAGAAAAAGTTGCAGACAACGAATATCGTCAAATTGATGCAGGCAGAATTGTTGTCGACAGCAGCGCAGGCGTTAAACCTTCTGGCAGCAACAGCTCCAACGTTGTTGTAGACGCCGTAACCGAAACTACATTCAAAGTTACTGCAAACTTGCGTTTTGGCATGAGCTTTGTTGATGCAAATATGGTAAGCTCAACGGCAGGAACAATTTCAGATCCAACCGTATCACCAATTTCTGACATCAGCTCTGGTCTTGTTTCCAGCCTGACATTCACCGTTTCTGGCTTTACTGGAAGCGAAGCAACCATTGTGATTTATGTTACATCTGCAACATATTCAATCAACTTTGTTGAGTATGATGCTGAAAAGGAACAAACAATCAGCCTTGGAACGCTTGATTCAATAAAGATTGGCGATAAGCTTACTCTTCCAGAAGGCATGGCTATCCCAACCAAAGTTGATTATGCATTCATTGGATTCTATTCAGATACACTCGGCGATGGCGAGCAATATATGGATAGCACTGGCAATGGCATCATTTGGAGTCAGAACGGATACAAATGGGATACACACGGCTATGCAAAACTTTCAAACTTCACTCCAAGCCAAGATGGCGACGGCGGAACATTCACTCTTTATGCAGTGTTTGTAATCAACAAGTCGGCAATAACCATTTCGGCTGTTCCAAGTGAAATTCAAGATGTTCCACCAACAGTGGGCGCAAGAGTTGTAATCACAAACTTCAGTGATGCAAACACTTGGATGGACGACGCTCAACCATTCTATGTAGAAGTGCTTTACAAAGCATCAATCAACATTTCAGCGCCAATCTATGCAGACTATCAATTTGCTTACTGGCAGATTGAAAAAACCAACGATAAGGGCGAAACCGAAATCGTAATCAATGAAAATGCAACCATTGAAGGATTAGGCCACTATGGCTATCCACAAATCAAGCTTGTTGCAAACTACAACGCAAGAGTTGCAGTTACCGCAACAGCAGGCGGATCGGTTTACTACACCTATGAAGTTGAAGGCGACGAAGGATTAACCGAAGTTAGGGTTGATGGCGAGGCGTATGTTCCAACCACAAGCGCAGTCACATTGCATGCTCAACCTGCAAATGGCTACCTGTTTAAAGGTTGGTATAAAGGTGATGAGCTTGTAAGCACCGAGCCTGACTGCAGGCTTGACACTCCAACACTTGCTGCAACCTATCATGCAGAATTTGAAGGCGAAACCGTTACAATCCATATTGGTGAGTATGATTCAACCTATGCACACATCACATCAATCATGGCAAACGGCAGCGATGTAAACTTCTCAACAGGTTCATTCCAAGCAAGAGTTGGTGATGAAATTGCCATCTACCTTTCGCAATTGCCAGACAATTTTGAAATCGTTTGGGAAGGCGCAGATATTCAAAATCTTATTTCTCACTATGGTTATGTGGTTGACATCGAAGACTTCACAGACTATGAACTCACCATCACACCTGTAATCAGCCAGATGAGAGGAACAGTTACAATCACGGTTTCTCTTGAAGGTAAAACTCTTGAAGGTGAAACTGGTGAGGCTGTTGATGAAACAGAACTCGCCAATGCAGGCACAGTTTCATACATCAATGCTGATGGCGGAGAATCTGACGTTGTTGGAAGCGTGGAATTCGAAGGCTTGATTGGTGATGCTCTTCAAATTGAAATTATTGCAAAAGAGTATTACAAAGTCGGCTCAGTTGTTTACAATGGTGTGGATGTTACAGCAAACATCGATCCTGAAACAAACATTCTCATATTGACGCTTTCATTGAATGCAGCAAAAACATTCAAAATCACAGTTAACTTTATAAGAGATATGTGGATCGATTATGCTGGCGACGACTACAACTTGGTTGGCGATGGCACAGGCGATAATCCATACATCATTTCAAGCGCAGAAGATCTTTCGTATATCGCGCATATGATCAACGAGAGTGGAAAAACCAATTTCGCTGAAGCAAATTATAAATTGGGTGCTAATATAGATCTCACTGGAAAATATTGGAGCCCAATAGGCACAGAAGATAATCCATTCAACGGAACTTTTGACTATTCGGCATACTCAATTTCAAATGTGAGAGTAGACCCAGCTTACGAAGGCGACTTGGCAAGAGATGGTGTGTTTGGATATCTTGGTGACAGAGCCACCTTCCCAGAAGCCAACAACGATTTGATGATTGCTCTCATCATCGTTGGTGTGATCATCTTCTTGATTTTGCTTGCATTGTTAATCTTCTTACTCATCAGAAGAAAACGCAAGAAAGAATTGGAAGAACTTGCAAACAGCTAACAAAAAAAACAAGGCTTAAAGCCTTGTTTTTTTATCTGTTTTAATAAAGAAAAAATTGTTTTATAATGAAAATCTTGTCACGCCTTCGTCAGTTATGCATTCAAAAGCAAAGCCGTCTGCCTTTTCCAATGCTGGGTCATAATAATGCAGCCCCTGATATTCCGCTGGCATTTTTTCAGGTTCTTTGCCATAATATGGTTTAACTTTAATTTTCTTTCCATTTTTAGATGTTAAATCTCTGTAAATTTCATAGCCGCGGTCGTCAACTCCTTCAAAAACATATGCTCCTGTATCAGGGCAGGTGTTTTTGCCTTCTGGTGTTTCGTAATAAATTCTTCCTTGCATTTTTTCCTCCTAAAATAATATTATGTATTTTATCAACATTTTTCGACAAAGTCAATACAAAGTGCAAAAAAAACAACCATTTTTTTGGTTGTTTTTTAAATTATTTTGTAGGTGGCGGGGTTTCTTTTCTTTTTTGCATTTTTTCATATAAATTTTTCGCTCTGGCTTTAATCAATTCGCGCTTTGCCTCCTCAACTTGTTCTGCTGTTGCAGGAAAGCATGTGAAAACCACGTGCCCAGAAGCGAGCCTATAATAATGCTCTAATTGTCTAGTGTTCGGGTTGCAAACTGTGCCCATATATTCACCTTGTGCCTGCCTAATTTTTGGCATTGACATACGGCGAACTTCATAGTCTTGCGATGGCGTTCTTCTTCCTGACATAAAAAATCTCCTAATGCGTAAATATTAACAAAAAGCAAATAAATTGTCAACATTATTTAAAAAAATAATATTTTTTTAATAAAAAGCGTTGACAAAGGCTTTCTGGTTGTGCTACAATATCCATGCTTGCCAAATTAAGGCGGCGAGAACAATGAAAATTAAATAGGAAGAATTAAATTAACCAAAGTCAATTTAAGTTTAAAGTTATTGAGCAAATAGGATTATTTTAAGTGCAAAGTACATGCACGGCTAACGAAGATATTTAAACTGAGAAGTTAAATATACCATAAACGTTAGAGTTTGAT
>CALVYP010000002.1 GCA_944372365.1 uncultured Clostridia bacterium
GTGACCTGGACCCATTGATTTAATTCCGCTAACGCTCCATACGCAGGCTGACGCCTTGGCGCTGCGTCAATTGCTCTACCAACTGAGCTACAAGTCCATATTGGATGTTAAGTTGTGTTCGTCCAGGGTTCGAGCCCTGAAACGAAAGGGAAGGATTTTAAAATCTCTGGGATTTTAAGTTTGTGACCTGGACCCATTGATTTAATTCCGCTAACGCTCCATACGCAGGCTGACGCCTTGGCGCTGCGTCAATTGCTCTTGCCATGAGCTACAAGTCCATATTGGATGTTAAGTTGTGTTCGTCCAGGGTTCGAGCCCTGTAACGATAGGGAAGGATTTTAAAATCTATTGGATTTTAAGTTTGTGACCTGGACCCATTGATTTAATTCCGCTAGCGCTCCATACGCAGGCTGACGCCTTGGCGCTGCGTCAATTGCTCTTGCCATGAGCTACAAGCAACACACACTTGCAAACGCTAGTATATATGAAAAACACAAAAAAGTCAATTATTTTTAAAAATCAATTTTAATTTCTCCGTTCATTCGTTCATATTCGGCGATATGGCGTTTTAACATAAATTCAATTTCTTTATTTTTTGTTCTTCCATTTCTCTCGGCTATGTTTGCAAGTTTTAACAGCATAACCTTTGATATGCGCAATGTATATCGTGGATAATCTTTTCGCATGATATCGCCTCCTAAAAATTCGACAAATTTCGACTTTTTCTAATTATACAATAAATTTTGAAAAGTTGCTTTTAAAAATTTACATTTTTGCCGATAAATGTTAAAATATTTTTATGAGAGTTGTTGCAGGAAGCAAAAAAGGTAAGCATCTTTTAGAAAACAATTTCAGTCACATTCGGCCAACCACCGATAAGGTTAAGCAGGCTCTTTTTACAAAACTGCAATTTTTTGTTGAAGATAAAAGAGTGCTTGATATGTTTTGCGGAACGGGCGCACTTGGCATTGAAGCGCTTTCGCGTGGGGCAAGAGAAGTTGTGTTTATAGATAAAAATCCTAAAAGTGTTTATCTTACTAAACAAAATTTAAAAAACCTAAGTTTGGATGCCAAGGTGCTTACAGCCGATGCATTAAAAATTTTAAATGCAAATTGGGGGCAGTTTGACTTAATTTTGATTGATCCGCCATATAAGTCTGGGCTATATAAACCTGCGCTTGAAATTGTTGATAAGTTTGATTTGCTTGCAGAAGGGGGAGTTATTGTTTGCGAGCATGCCAAAAGCGACGAGTTTGATTTTTCGCCGTTTGTTAAAGTTGATGAAAAAAAATATGGCGATATAATTTTGTTGTATCTCACCCGCCAGCACACGCACGCTTAACGCGTGCAAAAACCCAGCGCAAAGCGCTGGGTTTTAATTTTAATTTATTAAAATTGTGTGCTGGTGGCCTATATTTTAGGTTCAAAGCCTTCAAAAATCACATTGTCGCAGTATTTAACAACTCTTAAATATTCTTCTTGGCTTCTAACCGTCCAAGCCAAAAGCGGCAATTTTTTAAACTTTTTCACAAACCTGTTAGGCAGTGTTTTTGCTTCATACATAATAAAGTCGGCGGCAGCAAGTTTTTTTGCCAAAATCATACGCTTCATGCCCCAGCGCGTTAAAAACTTCATTTTAATGTTCTTTAAAAATCCTGCAAGCTGTCCACGCAAAACGTTTGGTGCATGTTGCTTGAAATAGGCAAGAGCCATAGGATTGAATGATGCAACTGCAACTTCGCCTTTATAGTTAGATAAAATTTCAATAACTTTTTGTTCTAAGTCGCGCACTTTAAGGTTGTTTTTAATTTCAATAATCACCGGTGTTTTGCCGTCGATTGCTTGCAAGGCTTCTTGCAGAGTAGGGATGCATTCTTTTGAGCCTTTAAGTTTAAGCATAGGCAAATCTTGTTTGGTTAAAAATTTTAAATAGCCATCATTGCCAGTCATTCTTGAAAGGCTTTCGTCGTGAAAAACAACAACCGTTCCATCCGAGAGCAGCTGCACATCAAGCTCGATTGCGTAGCCATGTGCGATGGCGTTTTTAAAAGCCGAGATAGAGTTTTCAGGATGAGCATCATCGTGAAATCCTCGGTGTGCGATAGGTGTTTCAACAAGCCAAGATTTAAAAAGGTCCATATTCATTTCCTTTCAACAAATAGTTATAAAAATATTATACATAAATGTTTGCAAAAACCAAACTGTTTTTGCCTAAAAAACATAATATTTATGCCAATAATTTGTAATAATCAAAATTATTTGATATAATTTTCACATGATGAAAAATATTCGCAACTTTTGTATAATCGCACACATAGATCATGGCAAAAGCACTTTGGCAGACAGATTGATGGAAAAGACAGGTTCGGTTGCATCCAGAGATATGCAGTCGCAACTTTTAGACAGCATGGAGCTCGAACGCGAAAAAGGCATAACCATCAAACTTACGCCAACGCGCATGAAATATAATTATAATGGCGAAGAGTATGTTTTAAATTTGATTGACACCCCAGGGCATGTGGATTTCACCTATGAGGTTTCGCGCTCGCTTGCTGCATGCGAGGGTGCAATTTTGATTGTCGACGCGTCGCAAGGCGTGGAAGCACAAACGCTTGCAAACGCTTACTTGGCGCTTGATGCGGGGTTAGAAATTTTGCCAGTAATAAACAAAATTGATCTGCCTTCTGCAAGGCCAGATGAAGCTAAAAAACAAATTGAGGATGTGGTTGGTCTGCCAGCCGATGATGCCCCATGCATTTCGGCAAAAGACGGCACTAACATAGATTTAGTTTTGCAAAAAATCGTCACAGATTTTCCGCCGCCAAAGGGTGACGAGAAGGCGCCGCTAAAATGTTTGGTTTTTGACAGCTTTTACGACAATTTTAAAGGTGCGGTGTGCCTTATCAGGGTTGTGGACGGAAGGTTGCAGGCGGGCGACAGCATTTTATTTATGCAAACTGGCAGAAAATATGATGTCACCGAAGTTGGCATTTTTAATCCAAAAATGCAGCCGGTGCAAAGTTTAAGCGCAGGCGAAGTGGGGTATGTTTGCGCGTCAATCAAAAGCGTTTCAGATGTGCGTGTGGGCGATACAATAACGCATCAATCGGCCATGGCTGACAAGCCTTTGCCGGGCTACAAAGTTGTGCAGCCCGTGGTTTACTGCGGTGTTTTTGCGGCAGACGGAGCAAAATATAACGAACTTAAAGAAGCACTTTTAAAGCTTAAACTAAACGACGCCAGCCTTCAATTTGCACCAGAAGTTTCGCAAGCACTTGGCTTTGGGTTTAGATGTGGCTTTTTGGGGCTTTTGCATTTAGATATCATCACGCAGCGCATAGAGCGTGAGTTTAATTTGGATATCATCACCACCGCGCCAAGCGTAAGTTACAAAGTGCTTAAAACAAACGGAGAAGAGCTTGAAATTTCCAATCCTGCATCGTTGCCTTCGCCAGTGGAGATTGATAAAATTTTTGAGCCAATTGTTAAGGCAAGCATTTTCACGCCGCCAAGCTATGTTGGCGCGATAATGCAACTTTGCCAAGACAAGCGTGGAGAATACAAAAACATGGTTTATCTTGATGCTGGCAGGGTTAGGCTTGAATATAGGCTGCCGCTTGGCGAGATAATATATGACTTTTTTGATAAAATGAAGTCGCTCACCAAAGGCTATGCTAGCTTCGACTATGAAATGGATGGCTTTGCGCCAAGCAATCTTGTTAAGCTTGACATTCTGCTCAATGGCGAAAAATGCGATGCGCTTTCGCTTATCGTGCATGAAGACAGCGCTTACACGCGTGGCCGAGCTATAACCGAAAAGCTTAAAAAAATCATTCCGCGCCAGCTTTTTGAAGTGCCAATTCAGGCGGCGATAGGCAACAAAATTATCGCTCGTGAAACGCTTAGTGCACTTAGAAAAGATGTGCTTGCAAAATGCTATGGCGGAGATATAACTCGCAAGCGCAAACTTTTGGAAAAGCAAAAAGAAGGCAAAAAGCGTATGCGTCAAATTGGCTCGGTGGAGATTCCTGCCGAAGCGTTTTTGTCGATACTTAAACTGGATGACGAAAAATGATGGGCATATATGTGCATATTCCATTTTGTGAAAGCAAGTGCATCTATTGCGCATTTGCTTCTTTTGTGCGTGATGAAAATTTTCAAGCAAGATACTTTGAGTTTTTGAATAAAGAAATAAAAAATTGCAATTTTCCTGACAGGGAAGTTGCCAGTATCTATTTTGGTGGGGGAACGCCGTCCTGCGTCAGTGAAAAACAAATTGTCAAAACTTTGCAAACAATCAAAAGCGCATTTCATGTTTTGCCGGATGCGGAAATCACCATTGAATGCAACCCTTGCTCTGCCAGCCTAGAAAAACTTAAAACTTACCATTCGGCGGGGTTTAACCGTGTTAGTTTTGGCGTGCAGTCGTTAAATGACAAAATGCTAAAATTTTTGGGAAGAAGGCACACAAAAGCGCAGGCACTTGCGGCCATTGAAAACGCAAAACGCGCGGGGTTCGACAACATCTCTGCCGACCTTTTGCTGGGTTTGCCAAAAGGCGATATTCAAAACGATGCAAAAATTTTGCTACGCTCTGGTGTCAAACATATCTCTGCCTATATGCTTCAAGTTGAAGACGGCACGCCGCTTAAAAATATGGTGGAGAGCGGAAAAGTTAAACTGCCAAGCGATGACCAAACTGTTGATAATTATCAAAAATTAACTGATTTTTTGCAAAAAAATCGCTTTTTACAGTATGAAATCTCAAATTTTGCCTTAAAAGGCTTCAAAAGCAAACACAATTTTGCATATTGGACGGGACAGGCGTATTTAGGCTTCGGGCTTGGCGCGCACTCGTTTGACGGCAAATATAAACGCTTTTCTAGCGCCGATAATTTTGAAGATTATTTTACAGGCAAACAAAATGTTGAAAAGCTTTCACCATCTCAGCGTGATGAAGAGATGATTATGCTTGGGCTGAGGTGCGACGCTGGGTTTAGGTTGGATGCATTGAATGCCAGCATAAGTGAAAAACCGATATTTAATAAATATGTTCAAGATGGCATTCTTGAAATGAGTGATGGGGTTATTAGGCTTAACAGTAAATATTACAACGTTTCCAATTCTATAATTTTACATTTAATTGATTAAATGCTTGACAAGAATTTAAGAGTATGCTAATATAACTTTGTAAAGTAAAAATGCTTTACGGAGAGGAAAATGAGTTTAGAGAAAAATTTGTATTTGGCAAGTCTTTTAGATTTGTATGCTCCGCTTCTTTCAACAACTCAAAGGCAGGTGATGGAAGACTATCTTTTAAAAGATTTGACAATAACTGAAATTGGGCAAAATCACAATGTTTCAAGGCAGGCTGTGAAAGACGCAATTTCAAAAGCAGAGGCTAAACTTCAAAAATATGAAGATAAACTTGGATTTTTAAAACGACTTAACGGGGAGAAGTAAATGGCACTTTTTTCATCATTATCAGAAAAGTTTAATCACATCTTTTCAAAACTTACCAAGCGCGGAAGATTGACTGAACTTGAAATTAAAGAGGCAATGCGTGAAGTAAGAATCGCGCTTTTGGAAGCTGATGTCAACTATATGGTTGCCAAGGATTTTGTTAAAAATGTTTCCGAAAAAGCGGTGGGCGATGAAGTTTTAAAAAGCCTGACGCCAGCACAGCAAGTCATCAAAATTGTTCGTGATGAACTTACAAGCCTGATGAGTTCCAACAATCAAAAGCTGGTGGTTTCATCAGCGCCGCCAACAGTTATTATGCTTTGCGGATTGCAGGGTGCGGGCAAAACCACAATGTGTGCAAAACTTGCCGCTCATCTTAAAAAATCAGGCAAAAAACCGCTGCTTGTGGCGTGCGATATCTATCGTCCTGCCGCAATTTCTCAATTGCAGGTGGTTGGCAAACAAGCCAATGTTGAAGTTTTTGAAAAGGGCACGCAAAATCCTGTCAAAACCGCTCAGCAAGCGGTGGAGCATGCTAAAAAGCAGGGCTATGACACAGTTATTCTCGACACAGCGGGCAGGCTGCATATCAATGAAGAACTTATGGATGAACTTAAAAACATCAAAAAGCAGGTTTCTCCAACCGAAATTTTGCTTGTGCTTGACTCTATGACAGGGCAGGACGCCGTGAATGTTGCCGAAGCGTTTAACAATGCGCTGGATGTTACAGGTTTTATTCTCACAAAACTGGATGGCGACACTCGTGGCGGCGCGGCGCTTTCAATCAAGGCGATGACCGGCAAGCCGATTAAGTTTACCGGCGTCGGTGAAAAAATTGGAGATATCGAGCCGTTTTATCCAGATCGCATTGCAAGCAGAATTTTGGGCATGGGCGACGTGCTTTCGCTGATTGAAAAGGCTCAAGAAGCCGTAAGCGAAGAGCAGGCAAAGGCGTTAGAGAAAAAATTTAGAGAAAATTCATTCACTTTTGATGACTATCTTGCTCAAATTGAAAACATGAAAAAAATGGGCTCAATTCAAGATATCCTTTCCATGATCCCAGGCATGGGCAACAAACTTAAAGGCGTGCAGATTGACGAAAAGCAAATTCAAATCAACAAATATATCATTCAATCAATGACGCCAGAAGAAAGGCAAAATCCTGACATCATCAAAGCATCAAGAAGGCAAAGGATTGCAAACGGCAGTGGCACAAGCGTGCAGCAGGTGAACAGTTTGCTCAAACAGTTTGCTCAATCAAAAGAGATGATGAAGATGATGAAAAACAAAAAAGGATTCAGGTTTTAAGGGGGCGTGCAAGGCGCTCTCGCGCCCGCGAGAGCGCAGCCCCGCCGCCCAAAGGGCGGGGCGGGCGGTTTTTTGCAAAAACCGCCCATTGCGCGCCTGTATGACATGGTATAGGATTGCATGGCAATTTTATATATAAAAATTTATAAGGAGGAAAAAATGGCAGTAAAAATTAGGTTAACAAGACTTGGCGACAAAAAAGCACCTTTTTACAGAGTTGTTGTTGCTGATTCAAGAAGCCCAAGAGATGGCAAGTTCATTGAAGTTATTGGAACTTACAATCCTCTTAAAAACCCAGCAGAAATTAAAGTTGATGCTGAAAAGGCTTCAAAATGGCTTAAAAATGGCGCTACACCAACCGAAACAGCAAAGTCAGTGCTTGTTAAAGCAGGTGTAATTGAAAACAAAAAGTAAGGGGAAAATATGAAAGAACTTGTTGAATACATCGTTAAGCATCTTGTTGAAAATAAAGATGCCGTAAGCGTCAGCATTGAAGAAGGCGAAGATGAAACCATCGTTCGCGTAAATGTTGCAGACGAAGATATGGGCAGAGTGATTGGCAAAGGTGGCAAAGTTGCATCAAGCATCAGAACCATTGTTAAATCACTTGCTGGAAAAAATAAAAGAAAAACATTTGTTAAGTTTGGAGAATAATGCAAAATTTATTGATTGCAAAAGTTTCAAAGCCGCAGGGGCTTAGGGGTGAACTTAAATGTCAGTTGTTCACAGATGTTCTTGCGGCTGTAACCAATGCAAAAAAAGTGTATATTGATGGCAATGAATGCGATGTTGAAAGGGCTGTTGTAAGAGGCGGCTTTCTTTATTTAAAGCTTTTGGGAATAAACGACCGCAACAACGCCGAAGTTTTTAGAAATTGTCAAATCTTTCTTCCAAAAGCTGAGCTTGAAAAATACAAGCAAACAGACTTTTTGGTGGACGATCTCATCGGCATGGTGCTTTATGATGGCGATGGCAAAAAGGTTGGGCAGATTGTCGATTATGAAGACTATGGCTCTGCACCAATTTTATCAATAGAAGAAAACGGCCATGTGTTTGAAGTGCCATACATCAGCCAAATTTTTGTTACGCAAAATGATACTCTAATTGTAAACAGGCGCGCATATGAGGAAAATAAGGTATGAAAATTGATGTTTTAACACTTTTTCCAGAAAGTTTTAAGCCTTTTGAAGAAAGCATAATTTCTCGCGCGCAAAAAAAAGGTTTACTTGAAATAAACATCATCAACATTCGCGACTTTACAAAAGATAAGCACAAAAAATGTGACGACACGCCTTTTGGCGGCGGGGCGGGCATGCTGATGAGCGTGCAGCCGGTTTTTGATGCTGTTAAAAGTGTGTGGGATGAAAGCAGCAAGGTTATCTATCCATCTCCAAGCGGCAAGGTTTTTAATCACAGCATGGCAAAACAGTTTGCTCAACAAGAGCATTTGATTTTCATTTGCGGTCACTATGAGGGCATCGATCAAAGGCTGATTGAAATTTTTAATGCAGAAGAAGTTTCAATCGGCGACTATGTTCTCACTGGTGGCGAGTTGCCAGCCATGGTTATCATCGACAGCCTGTCAAGGTTTGTTGATGGCGTGCTGAGCAAAGACAGCTTAAATGAAGAAAGTTTTTCAAATGGGCTTCTTGAGTATCCTCAATACACTCGACCTCAAATTTTTGAAGGGCGAGCAGTGCCAGAAGTGCTGCTGAGTGGCAATCATGCCGAAATTGCAAAATGGCGCAAAACCAAGGCTATCGAAAAAACAAAAAAAGTCAGACCTGATTTATTTAAAGGAGAGACGCGTGAAGATTAACTGGTTTCCGGGGCATATGAAAAAAGCGCTCGACCAAATGAAAAGAGAGCTTGTCAAGGCAGATGTTGTTATATATGTGCTGGATTCTCGCGCGCCAAAAAGTTGTTTAAATCCTGAGCTTAAAAAAATTGCAGGAGCAAAACCAATACTTTACATTTTAAACAAGGCCGACTTAACCGACATGCAAAAGCTTGGCAAGGTTAAAGGGCAGTTTAAGGGTGAAGGTTTCGACTTTTTGGTGCTTAATTCCACTCAAAGCGGAGTTGCAAACGCCGTGTGCGAAAAAATGCGTCTGCTGTGCAAAAACAAGGTGGAGAAGTTTAAAAATAAAGGCATAAGCGTTACTTTGCGTGCCATAGTTGTTGGCGTGCCAAACTCTGGCAAAAGCACGCTTGTAAACAACCTTTGCAAAAAGGCAAAAGCGGTGACTGGCGACAGACCGGGTGTGACAAAAAACAAGCAGTGGTTTAAAATTGCACCAGACATTGAAGTTTGTGACACACCGGGCACGCTTTATCCAAACCTAGACAATCAAGAAGTTGCAAAAAGTTTGGCGTTTATCGGCAGCATTAGAGATGAAGTAACCGACCAAATCGAGCTTGCCGAAGAGTTTCTAAAACGCATGCAAAAACTTTATCCAGGCAAGATTGAAGAGCGATATAAAGGCGCTTGCAACTTGCAAGAGATATGCAAGGCGCGGGCATTTTTGTTGCCGGGTGGAGAATATGACATCTCGCGTGGCGCAAAGGCGCTTATCAGCGATTTTCGAAGCGGAAGGCTTGGCAATTTGATGATTGGTGATTAAATGAAAATTTTCAACAAAATCATTGGCAACCAAGGCGAACTTGCCGCGCAAAAATATTTAAAAAAGCAGGGTTACAAAATTTTGCAAACAAATTTTTCATGCAATTTTGGCGAAATAGATATAATTGCTCGTCAAAAAAAATGCATAGTGTTTGTTGAAGTCAAAACCAAAACCAGCTTAAATTTTGGCCATCCGCGTGAGATGGTGAATTTAAAAAAGCAGAACAAAATTGCAAAAGTTGCAGAATACTATTTAATTAAAAACAAACTTACATCGTGCGAATGCCGCTGCGATGTGATTGAAGTTTTGGATGGCAAAATCACTCATATCCAAGGCTGTTTTTAATTATGGTATTGACAAAAACAGCAGTTTAATATATAATAATGGCGAGGTAAAAAATGGCAACAAAAGTTAATAAGGCTGCTGAAAAAAAATACAGCAAAACAAAAAGTTCGGGAAGAGTGACTAAGCATCCAATTTTAAAAGCAGTTGGAATTTTTGTTTGCACTCTTGTCATAGTTCCAGCCACTATATATGCTGTGTTGAAATATCATGCTTTTCCAAACGAAGGAGAGAAAGTTAATAGTCACCCAATCGAGGATGTGATTGACGACCCAAATGCAATCACGGGCGGCGGATCGGGCGTTGACTATGAAAACCCTGGCAACACTGGCAACACTGAAAACAGCGACAAAGGCGAAGAAATTGAAGATGTTGATCCTAACAGACCATCAAGGCCAGATCCGGATGCAGACATTGGGCTTTCAAGATAAATCGGCAAATGCCGATTTTTTTTATAAATGTTGCAAAATTGCTTGAAAAATATTTTTAAATATGATAATATATTCAAGACTTCGAGTGGTCCGCTTGATAATTCAATGAACACTATGTCGAAAATCTGAAAAAAGGAGATAAGTCAATGGCAAACATAATCGACCAAATTGAAAAAGAGAACATGAAGCAAGAAATTCCTTCTTTCAATATCGGTGACACTGTTAAAGTGGGCGTTAGAATTAAAGAAGGCGACAAAGAAAGAATTCAAGGCTTTGAAGGCGTTGTGATTGCAAGAAAAAATGGTGGAATCAGAGAAACTTTCACCGTTAGAAAAATTTCAAACGGCGTTGGCGTTGAAAGAACTTTCCCATTGCATTCACCACTTGTTGCTAATGTTGAAGTTGTTAGAAAAGGCAAGCCAAGAAGGGCAAAACTTTACTATGTTCGTGCTCTCACAGGAAAAGCCGCTAAAATTAAATCAGCAGACAACAAATAATCTTTGCTTAGGCAAAGATTTTTTTGTAACAAAATTTAATCACATTTATTTGCGAAATTAAGTTTGGTTTGTTATACTACTAACAAATCAAGGAGAGATAATGCTTTCAAAATTACATTGCTTTGGGTTAAAAGGCGTTGATGGATTTACTGTAGATGTTGAAGTTGACATTTCGCGTGGTTTGCCACACTTTGAAATTGTGGGTTTGGCAGACACCGCTGTTAAAGAAGCCAAAGAAAGGGTGCGTTCAGCAATCAAAAATTCAGGTTACAGCTATCCGCTTAAACGCATAACCGTCAATCTTGCGCCTGCTGATATGAAAAAGGAAGGGCCGCTGTATGACCTTGCCATCGCCATTGGCATCATAGGCGCAGACGCTGACAATCAAATTGAAAATTTTTCTTCTGCTAAGGCCAAGGACTATATTATTTTGGGCGAACTTTCGCTAAACGGGCATGTCAAGCCTGTTAAGGGCGTTTTGCCAATATTGATTTCATCAAGAAGCGCTGGTTTTAATAAGTTTATCATTCCACAAGGCAATGCGGAAGAGGCAAAATACATCAAGGGCGTGGAAGTTTTTGCTGTGCAGTCGCTTAATCAGGCGGTAGAGTTTATTGCGGGAAACTTGCAACTTTCTGCTTTGCAAGGCAAGCAATTTCATCCAACCGATGCAGTCGAAGATGGCGGCATGGATTTTAAATATGTAAAAGGACAGGCACGGGCAAAGCGTGCACTTGAAATAGCTGCGGCTGGCGGACATAACGTGCTTATGATCGGCCCGCCGGGCAGTGGCAAAAGCATGCTTGCAAAGTGCTTTCCATCAATTTTGCCAGACATGACATTTGAAGAAGCGTTGGAAGTCACAAAAATACACTCCGTAGCAGGCGAGCTTGACTATAAAAAGGGCATCGTGTCATCGCGTCCGTTTAGAACGCCGCATCATTCGGCATCTGCTGTAAGTTTGACGGGCGGAGGCACTTTCAGCAAACCAGGTGAAATTTCTCTTGCCCACAATGGCGTGCTCTATCTTGACGAGTTTCCTGAATATCCGCGTCAGTGTTTGGAGATGCTGCGTCAGCCGCTTGAAGATGGTTTCATCACGGTTGCAAGAAGCGCGCTTACAGTCACATATCCAGCAAATTTCACGCTGATTGCAAGCATGAATCCGTGTCCATGCGGAAATTATGGCAGCAAAAACAAAGAGTGCAAGTGTTCGCCGTCACAGATACATAAATATCTTTCAAAAATCTCTGGCCCAATTTTGGATAGAATTGATTTACATGTTGAAGTTGATGATGTCGCGTTTGACGAGCTTCGCTCTAACAAGCAGGAAGAAGATTCGCAAAGCATCAAGCAGCGTGTTGACAGAGCAAGGCGCATCCAACTTGAAAGATTTGTAGGCGCAAAAAACTTCTGCAATGCAAAAATGAGTGTTCCTGCAACCAAGCGTTTTTGTAAATTAAACGAACAAAGCGAACAGCTGCTTAAATCGGCGTTTGAAAGCTTAAAACTTTCGGCACGAGCACACGATCGTATATTAAAAGTTGCTCGCACAATCGCCGATTTGGAAGGCGAGCAGGATATTTTGCCAGAGCATATTGCCGAAGCGGTTGCCTATCGCTCGCTTGACAGAAAATATTTATAAGGAAATATATGAACAAAGATTGTTTTTTAAAACTATTGTCAGCCTTTGAGCTTTCACACGCAAAAATAAGCAAAATTTTGCTTACTTTGGGTGATGATTTTAATTTTGACAGCTTTATTTTCAACAGCCAAATTGAAAATATTTTAGGCGACGAGTATAGCGCGATCGCCAAAAAATTTAATCAGCAATATTTGGATGCCTATCTCAATCGTTTGCAAGAAAAAGGCATTGGGCTTGTCACCATTGCAGACGAAAACTATCCGCAAAAATTAAAAAATCTTGACGACGCGCCTTACTATCTTTATTATATAGGCAATTTATCTTTGCTTTCTTTGCCGTGCGTTGCCATTGTTGGCACAAGAAAGCCAACCGCCTATGGTGCAGCGATAACCGAGCGTTTTACTGGCGAAATTGCCAAAAGCGGTGGGGTGATAATCAGCGGGCTTGCGTATGGCGTGGACAGCATCGCGCATCGCAAAGCGCTTGCAGTTGGTGGAAAAACCGTTGCGGTGCTTGCTGGCGGATTTGATAAGGTTTATCCTGCCGAGCACACTTCGCTTTTTAAAGAGATTTGTCAAAAAGGCTTGGTGCTCACCGAGCATAGACCAGATATTTCTGCTTTTAAATATAACTTTCCACAACGCAATCGCATTGTTGCAGGGCTTAGCGACGCTTTGCTTATAACCGAAGCAGGAGCAAAAAGCGGAACAATCATCACCAAGGATTTTGCTCTTGACTATGGCGTTCCAATTTATGCCGTGCCGGGCAACTTAACTTCTGCACAAAGCGAATGCACCAACAATTTGATTGCATCTATGCAGGGAATTTGTGCGATTGACGCGAAGCAGATCATCGACGAACTTGGCTTGCAGCAAAAGCAAAAAAGCATCGAGCGTCTTTCAACAAACGAAAATTTGATTGTTCAATGTCTGTCAAACGGCGAAAAAAGTATGGACGAAATTGAAGAAATTACAAAAATAAACATTGCAAAGTTAAACAGCCTTTTGACAAGCCTTGAAATAAAAAGTATAATAAAAAGAATGCCTGGCGGAATTTACTCGCTCGGCTAGGAGGAAATTTTGAATCTAGTTGTTATTGAAGCACCAGCAAAACGCGAAACCTTAAAAAAATATTTAGGCAGCGGCTATGATGTTTTTGCAACCAAAGGGCACATTCGCGACCTTCCGCAAAAAAGCTTTGGGCTTGATGTAAACAATCATTTTGAACCGAAATATGAAATTATGCCAGACAAAAGGCAGCTTATAAGTGAACTTAAAGATAAAGTCAGCCACGCCGATAATGTTTTGATTGCAACCGACCCAGACCGCGAAGGCGAGGCGATTGCTTGGCATATCGCAAATGTTTTGGGCATTGATAAAAACAAAAAGTGCAGAATTCAATTTAACGAAATTTCTCAAAAAGCAGTGCAAAACGCCTTAACCAAGCCTCGTGAGATTGACGAAGATTTAGTCAATGCTCAACAGGCGCGCCGTGCGCTTGATCGCATTGTGGGATATAAACTTTCGCCAATTCTTTGCAAAAAAATTAAGCCAAGGTTAAGCGCAGGCAGAGTGCAGTCGGTTGCGCTTAAACTTGTGGTGGATAGAGAAAAAGAAATTGAAGCCTTCAAGCCAGATGAATATTGGCCAGTGACTGCAATTTTACTTAAAAACAAGGATGAATTTAAAGCGACCTTAGAAAAAAGAAATGGCAAAAAATTTCTGCCTTCAAACGGCGCTATGGCACAGGAAGTTGTTGGCGCTGTAAAAGATCAGCCATTTATAGTTAAAACAATCAAGCGTTCAACCACAAAATCTCATGCGCCAGCGCCATTTACAACCTCAACCATGCAGCAAGATGCTTTAAATAAAGCAGGGTTAAGTGTAAAACGCACCACTTCTGCTGCACAACAGCTTTATGAAGGTGTTGAAATTGCAGGCGAAGGCAAACTTGCGCTTATCACATATATTAGAACAGATTCCACACGCGTGTCGGCAGATGCGCAAAATGCATGCCGTGAATTTGCCAAAAAAATGTATGGCGAAAAGTTTGTGCCAGAAAAGCCAAACATATACGCCACAAAAGCAAACGCTCAGGATGCGCACGAAGCCATCAGGCCAATCAATATGAATATGACGCCTGAAAAGGTTAAATCGTCGCTTTCGCCAGATAATTACAAGCTTTATAAACTCATCTATGAGCGCTTTCTTGCAAGCCAAATGAGTGACGCGGTTTATTCCAATGTCACAGCGTCTATCACGGCAGATGAATATGAATTTAAAGCCACTGGCAAAACTATGGAGTTTGCTGGCTACACAGCAGCATATAAAGAATTTGAAGGCGATGAAAAACAGGTGCTTTCAAAACTTCCACCATTGCAAGAAGGAGAGCAGCTGCACGCAAAAGATATTTTAACCGAACAAAAATTCACCAAGCCACCTGCTCGCTACACCGAAGCAAGTTTGGTTAAGGCAATGGAAGAAAAGGGGATAGGCCGTCCAGCAACCTACGCCGCAACCATCATGGTTTTGCAGACAAGAGAATATGTAACCAAAGATGGCAAAAGCCTTGTTCCAACCGAACTTGGCAGAAAAGTTACTGAATATCTAGAAAAGTTTTTCAGCGCGGTTATAAATGTTAAGTTCACTGCAAACATGGAAAATAGGCTAGACGATATTGCAACGCACAACGACGATTGGCACGATGTTATTGAAAGCTTTTGGTCGGGTTTTTCAAGGCTGCTGTCAGCAAGCGATGCTTCAAGTTTTTCGCTTAAAGCCGAGCCACAAGAAACCGATATAATTTGCGATAAGTGCGGGCATAAAATGTTGCTACGCGATGGAAGATATGGCAAATTTTTGGGCTGCTCAAACTTTCCTAAATGTCGCAACATCATGCCTTATGAAGAAAAACAAAAGGTTGTTGGAAAATGCCCAGAATGCGGCGGAGACATGCTTGCAAGAAAATCAAAACGCGGCAAAACATTTTTCTCATGCTCTAACTATCCAACTTGCAAGTTTATGAGTTGGCAGCCAACAACAGGCAAAAGATGCCCAAGTTGTAATCAGCCGTTGATAATAAAAAACAAAAAAATCGTATGCTCAAAATGCGATTATAAGGAGCAATGAAAACAAACATAGTAAACATTATAGGCGGAGGTTATGCCGGCTGCGAAGCGGCGCTTACACTCAGTGAATATGGAGTGGAAGTGCATCTTTTTGACATTTTTTCGCCAAATCAAAATCAAATTCAAACAAATGTTTACACCAAAAGATTGCATCAAGAATTGGTTGCGCTAGGCAGTCCATCGTGCAGGCTTGTTGACGATAATTTAACAAATTTAAGGCAAAAATTGCGTGAAAATGTTGAAAAAAATGCAAATATTAAACTTTTTAATGGAAAAATTGGTGAAATTTCATTAAATGAGCCAACAATTATTGCAACCGGCAGCAACACCAGCGATGAGTTTTTTTTGCAAATTGAAAACATCGTTGGCAAAAATCGTGCATACAGATGGCAGCCTATTTTTCCAGTTTTTAAACAATTAAAATTAACTCAGCAAGGCGAATATTACTATCTTGCCATCAGCCATGAACAAATAAAGCAAGCACAGCTTTTTTTGCAAAACTTTCCAAGCAAAGAAGAGTGCATTGAAAAATGGGCAAGCAGTGGGGTTGAGCTTTTAAAAGCAAAATGCTTTAAGCCGGGATTCATTGATGGCAAAATTGTGCCAACATGCTTAAAGTTTAAAAAAATTGAAAGCGGCATGCTGCTGCAAAATTTTCAAACTCAACTTTCGCCGCAAGACCAACAAAAACTTTTTGATATCATCGGCTTAAAAGGCGCGCAAGTGGTGGAATATGGAAGCTTAAAAAAATGCACTTTTATTTCGCCAGCTTCATGCATAAATGCACATCTACAATCGCAAAACAACCCAAACATATTTTTTGTTGGCAGGCTTATTTTGGTGGGCGGCGAGCTTGAAGCCGTTGCAACAGGTTTTTTGGCAGCGCTCAATGTGCTTAACATGATTGAAGGTCGCAGGCTTGTCAAATTTCCGCATGGCACAATGTGCGCAAACATCATCGACAAATTATTTTCGCTTGATGGCTTTAAACAATTACAAATTGATTTGGATTGTGATATAATAAAAAATGTAGATCAAAACAGTGCTATAAAAAAGTTAGCAAGTTTTAAGGAGGATTTTGATGCAAGAATTTCGTGGTACAACAATTTGTGCAGTAAAAAAAGATGGTAAAATTGCAATCGCAGGTGATGGACAAGTCACCATGCAAAACTCAGTGATTTTTAAAGGCAATGCAAAAAAGGTTAGGCGCATTTTTGACGACAAGGTTATTGTCGGCTTTGCTGGCAGCGTGGCAGATGCCTTTTCACTTACCGAACGCTTTGAAGAGATGCTTAATAAATATTCAGGCAATCTTATGAGAAGCTCGGTTGCTTTGGCAGAACTTTGGCGCGATGATAAAATTGCAAGAAAACTTGACGCAATGATGATTGTGGCAGACAAAAACACTCTGCTGATTTTGGATGGCACAGGCGATGTGATCGAGCCAGAAGACAATGTTTGCGCAATCGGCTCAGGCGGCAACTATGCTCTTGCAGCAGCCAAAGCGTTAAAGCAAAACACAAACCTTTCTGCAAAGGAGATCGCATACAGAGCGCTTAAAATTGCAAGCGAAATTTGTGTTTACACAAACGATAACATTATTGTTGAAGAATTAGGAGCGTAAAAATGGAATATTCACCAAAACAAATTGTAAAGGAGCTTGATAAATACATCATCGGGCAAAACAAAGCCAAGCGTGCAGTGGCAATCGCGCTGAGAAACAGATATAGAAGAAGCAAATTGCCAAAAGAACTTAGAGAAGAAATCACACCTAAAAACATCATCATGCGCGGGCCAACTGGCGTGGGCAAAACCGAAATTGCAAGGCGTCTTGCAAAGCTTGTTAAAGCACCATTCATCAAAATTGAAGCCACAAAATACACCGAAGTTGGCTATGTTGGCAGAGATGTTGAAAGCATGGTGAGAGATCTGGTTGAAGTTTCGGTTAGAATGGTTAAGGACGAAAAGCAGCATGAGGTTGAAAACAAAGTTAAGCCGATTGTTGAAAGCAAGCTTATTGATGCCATAGCTCTTGCAAGAAAAGATGGCGTCCTTTCGCAAGACAAGGCTCAAATCAAAGCAGAGCTTGATGAAGGCAAACTTGAAGACGAAATCATTGAAATTGCGGTTGTTGACTCCCCAAAACCGATCATGGCGATAGGCGGGCCAGAAATTTCGCTTGGCTCTATGTTTGAAGGTTTGCTTCCACAAAGAAGAAAAAACAAGCGCATGCCTGTTAAAAACGCACGCGAAGCGCTTATGAACGACGAATGCGATAAGCTTATCGATCTTGACAATGTAAACAGCGAAGCCATCAGACGCGCCGAAGAAGAAGGAATCATCTTTATCGATGAAATCGACAAAATCATAGGCGTTAAAAACAACAATTCGCAAGATGTTTCGCGCGAAGGCGTGCAAAGAGACATTCTTCCAATTGTGGAAGGCTGCACAGTTGCAACAAAGTATGGCAACATCAAAACAGATTTCATCCTGTTTATCGCTTCGGGCGCTTTCCATGTTTCTAAAATCGAAGACATGATTCCAGAATTGCAAGGGCGCTTCCCAATCAGGGTGGATTTAGATAGTCTCACCGAAAAAGATTTTAAACGCATTCTCTCGCAGCCTAAAAACGCTGTCACATTGCAATATGCTTCACTTTTAAAGGTGGACAACATCAATCTCACTTTCACCGACGACGCATTGGATGAAATTGCTGCAATGGCGGCAGCTGAAAACGAATCCAGCGAAAACATCGGCGCAAGAAGACTTCACACAATCATGGAGCTTTTGCTTGAAGACATCTCTTTCAACGCAAGTGGCGAGCATCCTATGTTGGATGTGGTTGTGGATAAAACCTATGTGCAAAACGCGTTTAAGGATACAAAAAAGAAATATGATCTTAAAAAATATGTGTTGTAGGAGGGGAATATGAAACATGTAAATCAAGATACATTCGAGCAGGAAACCAAATCAGGCTTAATCGCTGTCGACTTTTTTGCAACTTGGTGCGGGCCTTGCAGAATGATGAGTGATATTTTGCACGATGTTGAAGAAAGCAATCCGCAACTCAACATAATTAAAGTTGATGTGGACGAAAATCCAAACCTTGCAAGAAAGTTTGGCATCATGTCAATTCCAACCATCGTTGTGATGAAAGACGGCGAAATGGTGGGCAAGCGTGTTGGGCTTATGCAAGCTGATGAATTTGTTGAGTTTGTTAAATCATATGAATAAAAAGGGCAAAAGCCCCTTTTTTTAATCTATTTTTAATTTTAATATTGACTTAACGGCAATAAAGTGTTAAAATTATCTCGTAAAAGGAGAAAAATTGTGAGCAGAAAGGTTTATTTAGACAACGCAGCAACAACCTACGTTTCAAGTGAAGTTTTAAACGAAATGCTTCCTTGTTTTAACGCAATATATGGCAATGCAAACTCTATTCATGGTTTTGGAAGAGATGCCGCTGCCATTGTTGATAGGGCAAGAGACAGAATTGCTGCGGCAATAAATGCAAAAAGCGCCAACGAAATTTATTTCACTTCTGGCGGAACAGAAGCCGACAACTGGGCAATCAAAGGTTTGGCTCATGCCAATGCAAGCAAAGGCAAACACATCATCACATCAGCAATTGAGCATCATGCGGTTTTGGAAGCGTGTGCAGCGCTTGAAAAACAAGGCTTTGAAATCACATATCTGCCAGTAGACAGCACAGGGCTTGTAAAAATCACCGAGCTTTTGCGTGCGATCAGGCCAGACACGATTTTAATTTCAATTATGGCGGTAAACAATGAAGTTGGAACAATCCAAAACATAAAAACTATTGCAAAAACCGCGCATGAAAACGGCATTTTGTTCCACACCGATGCTGTTCAAGCTCTTGGCGCGCTTAGGCTTGATGTTCAGGATATGGAAATTGATGCGCTCAGCATTTCAGCACATAAAATTTATGGGCCAAAAGGCATTGGCGCGCTCTATGTTAAAAACGGCGTGAGAATTGAAAATTTGATTGACGGCGGCAGCCAAGAACGCGGCAAACGCGGTGGCACTCTTAATGTTCCAGCCATTGCAGGTTTTGGCAAAGCAGCAGAAATTGCTGTGCGCGATTTAGTAATCAACCAGCAAAAATTGCGCTCAATCAGAGAATATTTTCTTGCCAAGCTTAAAGAAAACATTGATTATATTCAAATTAACGGCCATCCTCATCAAAAAATCCAAGGCACAGTAAGTGTGTCGTTTGAGATGATTGAAGGCGAAAGCCTTTTGATGCTTTTGGATCTTGACGGCGTGGCAGTTTCAACCGCTTCGGCTTGCACATCAAACAGCTTGCTTCCTTCTCATGTTTTAAAGGCAATGGGCATTGAAGATGACCTTGCACAAGGCACAATAAGGTTTTCATTCGGCAAAAACACATCCAAAGCCGATGTTGACTACGCACTTGAAGTTTTAACTAGCGCAGTTAAAAAATTAAGGGCAATTTCACCAATCACTAAGGCAGGGAGGAGATAGAAATGTATAACAAAAAAGTTCTTTCCATTTTTCAAAATCCAAGCAATGCTGGCGGCATGAAAGGTGCAAACGGCACCGGCAAAGTTGGCGAAGTTGGTTGCGGCGACATCATGAAATTTTATCTTTTGATTGAAGATGAAATCATCAAAGAAGCAAGGTTTAAAGTGTTTGGCTGCTGCGCAGCCATCGCATCAGCAGATGTTGTTTGCGACCTTGTTAAAGATATGCCAGTTTCAAACGCGCTCAGCCTTACAAGCTCAGACATTATGGAAGTGCTGCAAGATTTGCCATCAAACAAAGTTTACTGCACATCACTTGCCATAGACGGCATTAAAGACGCGATTGACGATTATCATAAAAAACTTGAAAAATTGCAAAAAAAAGAGCAAAGTGAATAAAAAATCACCATTTTAGGTGATTTTTTTTGTTATTTTTATGTTTTTTAAGCTTTTTATTAAAGTATATTTTTTCTCATTTGTCACAAACTATTGGCAGGAGGGAGATATGAAAGATGTTATCATGCTTTTGGGTTTTAGTATGGGGCTTGTAACTGGCGCACTTTTGTATAAATACTCAACCTCTGCAAAACAAATGGTTGATAAAAGTGAAAAGGCAGTGATGAAAGAAGTTGACAAAGCCGCTAAAAAAGTTAAAAGTGCTCAGAAAAAAGCATAATCTCGCCCGAGAAGCGCAAGGCTAAAAGCCTTGCCTTTTTATTTGCCCGCAGGCAAATAAAAACAAGCCCGAAAGGGCTTGGCTTCTCGGGCGGTGAGCGTTTAAACATCAAAAAAGCAAGCCTTAAAAGCTTGCTTTATTTGAAAACCGGGCGAATGCTTTGTCAATGCTAAACCAACTGCCTCAAACTATTTTAACTCCACCAAAGCTACCTTATGGCACACAGTTGTATTCCCTTAATGATGCTCCCGTCAGGGCCTGACATGGTTCAGGAGCAACCGTTGCATAAGACCTTAATTTCATCATTAAAACAGCCTGCACATATTTGACCTAGCAATGCCGAGGCAAATGTTCAATCCTGCTATAGCGGGTTGCAGGTTACAGGGCACCGCTAACTCCCCATCTAGCCCGGTTCGATTATTATAAACCAAAAAATAAAAAAAATCAAGAAAAATCATTTTTTATTTTTTTAGTTTTGCTTTATAATATACTTATAGGTTTTACAGGAGAGAGAGATGGCTGAAAAAACAAAGGCAGAAAGATTTTTAGACGCATTTAACAACATAGACTACTCTTTGCGAGCAAGGTTTGGTTTAAACAGAAGCATGGGCTTTTCGGATTTGATTAGAAGATGTGTAAGTTTAAACTATGTTGTAAGAAAATATGAAGATGAGCTAATTGATTATGGCAGGCTTAGAAACGCCATTGTGCATCAAGGCAACAAACCATATATCATCGCCGAGCCACATGAGCAGGTTGTGGAGCATATTGAAAAAATTGAAAAACTTATCAACACGCCGCCAAAGGTTATTGACATTTGCAGAAGGGATGTGCTTTCAACACAGTCAAACGAGTCTATGGGCGATGTCATTAAACTGATTGCGTCTTCAAACTATTCAAACATTCCAGTTTACAAAAACGGGCAGTTGATTGGCGTGGCAAATGGGCAGAAAATTTTAAATTCATTTGGCAAATTTTTAATTTCTGGTGGCAAAGCAAAAACATTTTTAGAGAATGCGCAAATTGAAGATATGCTTTCTGAAATTAAGGATTCAAATTATTATGAAGTTTGCAAAATTGATCTTACAATAGAAGATGCGTTAAACAAATTCCATTCCAATCCAAAACTGCTTGCAATTTTGCTTACAAAAAATGGCGAGCCAAATGAAATTCCGCTTGGCATAGTAACAGGTGCGGACGCCATTGAAATGAACAAGGTTTTAGACACTTTTTAGTTGACAAAACCAAGCAATTTTGATAAACTTAACACGGTTATATAAAAACGATGATAAAAGACAACAGTTGTTTGATTGTTTTTTTCAGAGAGTTGCCGTTTGGTGCGAGGCAATAAAAGCGCAAACAAATTATCACTTTTGGAGTTGCGGGCTGAAATTTAGTAAGTTTTGCCGGGTCTTCCCGTTATAGAAGGCGTATGTGTTGGCATACAGGCATTTACAAGTGGTTTAACCTCGGCGGGGTCTTGCAAGTGCCGAGGTTTTTTGTTTAAATCTCACTTTTCGCCAAAAATTAAGAGTTTGGAGGAGAAAATGTATAAAAAAGTTGACACAAAACTTGATTTTGTCAAAAACGAAACACAAATTTTAGAGTTTTGGAAGGAAAACAACATCATTGAAAAAGGTTTGCATTTAAACCAAAATTCCGGCAAGGTATATTCTTTCTATGAAGGCCCGCCAACGGCAAACGGCATGCCGCATATGGGGCATCCACTTACAAGGGCAATCAAGGATGTTTTTCCACGCTATAAAAGCATGAAAGGCTTTTTTGTGCCAAGAAAAGCGGGATGGGATACTCACGGCTTGCCAGTTGAAGTTGAGGTTGAAAAAACCTTGGGCTTAAACGGCAAGCAGGACATCGAAAAGTTTGGCGTTGAAAAATTTATTGAACTTTGCAAGCAGTCGGTTTGGAAATACAAAGGCCTTTGGGAGAAGATCACCGACAGGCTTGGCTATTGGATTGACATGGATCATCCATACATAACATATGACAACAACTATATCGAATCAGTTTTTTGGGCTTTAAAAGAGATGGATAAAAAGAGGTTAATCTATCTTGGCCACAAAATCGTGCCTTTCTGCCCACGCTGCGGCACAAGCCTTTCTAAAATGGAAGTTGAAAATGGCGATAACTACAAAATTTTAAAAGAAAATTCGGTTTATGTAAAACTAAAAAGCAAAGAAGAAGAAAACACTTATTTTCTTGTTTGGACAACCACACCTTGGACTTTGCCATCCAACGTTGCTTTGTGCATGAATCCAAATGAGGTTTATGCAAAAATTTCAGCGAACGGCGAAAATTACATCATGCTTAAAAGCCTTATTCCAACTCTTTTTGAAGAAGGCAGCTATAAAATTGTGTATGAAAAACAAGGAAAGCAGTTTGAAGGGCACAAGTATGTTCCGCTTTTCGACTATGTTGAAGGGCAGGTTAAAAATGCATATTTTGTTACAGTTGACGACTATGTCACCACCGAAGACGGCACTGGCATAGTGCATATAGCACCAGCTTTTGGTGAAGAAGACTATCAAGTTGGCAAAAAATATAACATCGACTTTGTTCAGCTTGTTGATGAAGACGGCAAAATGTCAAAGCAAACCGACTTTGCTGGTATGTTTGTTAAAAATGCCGACAAGCCTATCATTGACAAGTTAAAAAGCGAAGGCAAAGTGTTTAAAGTTAAACTTATCGAGCACGCCTATCCGCATTGCTGGCGTTGCGGAACTCCGCTTTTGTATTACGCAAAAAATGCGTGGTTTGTTAAAACTACTGCAATCAAAGATGTGCTTGTTAAAAACAACAATTCGGTGAATTGGCTGCCAGAAACAATCAAGCAAGGCAGGATGGGAAACTTCCTTGAAAACAACATCGACTGGGGCATTTCTCGAACTAGATATTGGGGCACGCCGCTGCCGTTCTGGACATGCGAAAACGGACACACTCATGTTGTTGGAAGCGTGGAAGAGTTAAGAAAACTCTCTGGTGTGAAAGGTGAACTTGATCTTCACAAGCCAACGCTTGATAAAATCACCTTCCCATGCCCAAAATGTGGTAAAACCATGACAAGAACACCAGAAGTTATGGATTGTTGGTTTGATTCTGGCTCTATGCCATTTGCGCAATATCATTATCCATTTGAAAACAAAGAGATGTTTGAAAAATCATTCCCAGCCGATTTTATTGCAGAAGGCATAGATCAAACTAGGGGTTGGTTTTACACTTTGCAGGCTGTAAACAGCGCAGTGTTTGGCAAAAGCCCATATAAAACCTGTCAGGCAATCGGGCTTGTGAATGATAGATTTGGCGTTAAAATGTCAAAACATCTTGGCAACGGCATTGATCCATGGTCTATTTTGGATAAGGAAGGCGCAGACGGGCTGAGATGGTATTTCTTCTATTCCTGCTCGCCAGGGCAAGGGCTTTCATTCAATGAAGACAACTTGATTGAACTTCAACGCAAGTTTATGGGCACACTTTGGAATGTGTATGCTTTTTATGTTCTCTATGCAGATATTGACAATTTTGACCCAACCAAAATAAAACTTTCCGAATGCAAACTCAGCCTGCTTGACAAGTGGCTTCTTTCAAAATACAACGCGCTGATTGAAGACGTTGATCAAAAACTTGATAAATATGAGCTTCAATCTGCAACCAGAGCGATCACCAATTTTGTGGACGAGCTTTCCAACTGGTATATCAGGCGCAGCCGTGAAAGATTTTGGCAGAACGGCATGGCTGATGACAAAAATGCTGCCTTTAAAACACTGCATGAAGTGCTTTCTTCGCTTAGCAAGCTGATTGCTCCGTTTGTGCCATTCCTTGCTGAAAGCATCTATCAAAACTTGGTGAGAAGTGTAGATAAAAACGCGCCAGAAAGCGTGCATTTTTGCACATATCCTCAAGCGGACAAAAATTTAATCAACCGCAAACTCAATCGCGGCATGCAAAAAGTTTTGGATATTGTTTTTCTTGGCAGAGCGTGCAGAGCCGCAAGCCTGATTAAAAATCGTCAGCCGCTTGCAAAAGTTATCGTTTGCTCGGCAGAAAAAATCAACCTTGACGGCGAACTTCAAAACTTGATTAAAGATGAACTCAATGTTGAAGAGATATCTTTCAGCCATGATGCCAACACCTATGTCAATTTTGAACTTAAGCCTCAACTTAAAACGCTTGGGCCAAAATACGGCAAAAGGCTGAATGAAATCAGACAATATTTTGCTGAATGCGATGCTAACAAGGTGGTTTCGCAACTTAGAAAGGGCGAAAACATATTTATTGACGACATGATTTTAACCGAACAAGATGTGCTTGTGTCAGTTAAAAATAAAGAGGGCTTTGTAAGCGAAAGCAACGGCGAAGTCACAGTTGTTTTGGATGTTGCGCTCACCGATGAGCTTAAAGAAAAAGGGCTTGTTCGCGACTTTATTTCACTTGTTCAGCAAACTAGAAAAGATATTGGGCTGCAAGTTACCGACCACATTTTAATCACCATAAATGGCGACGAAGATGTTAAAAAAGTTATGAAAAAGCACGCCGATTTAATCAGATCTGGCACACTTTGCGATAGCCTTGACTTTGGCGAAGGTGAATTTAAATTTGGCAGCGCAAATCTCAATTTTGGCATAAAAAAAGTTTAAGGAGATGTGATGAAAACAGCAGGCGGGTGGAAGGATTTTGAAGTGCTTGCAACAGGCGACGGCAAAAAACTTGAAAACTGGAACGGCATTGTGCTTTCTCGCCCAGATCCTCAGGTGATTTGGGGCGGCTTTGACGAGCGCGCGAAACCGTATCTTAGCCGCATCTATGCAGCTTATCGGCGCTCTTCATCTGGCGGCGGCGAGTGGCGAGAACTCAAACGCATGCCCGAGCAGTGGACTTGCACTTGGAACAATCTTAAATTTATCGTCAAGCCGATGGGTTTTAAGCATACAGGTATTTTCCCAGAGCAGGCGGTAAATTGGCAGCGCATGCAAAAGTTGATTAAAGAAAGTGGAAGAGAAATTAAGGTGTTAAATCTTTTCGCATACACGGGCTGTGCATCGGTTGCATGCAGCAGTGCAGGTGCAAGCGTCACTCATGTTGATGCAAGCAAAGGCATGGTGGAGCGGGCAAAGCAAAACGCCGCACTCAACAACATTTGCAACATCCGCTTTATTGTTGATGACTGCAAAAAGTTTATTGAGCGTGAAATCAGGCGCGGAAATAAGTATGATGCCATCATCATGGACCCACCAAGCTATGGCAGAGGGCCAAATGGCGAGATGTGGAAGATTGAAGAAAATCTTTTTGATTTTGTTTTGCTTTGTAAGCAGGTGCTTTCATCTAATCCGCTTTTTGTGCTGATAAATTCTTACACCACTGGTTTGCAGGCAGGCGTGATTGCAAATGTGCTCAGTTTGATTTTTGGCAGTGACAATGTCGAAGCCGATGAAATTGGGCTTAAAAGCAAGGAAGGCATTGTTTTGCCTTGCGGCAACAGCGGGTTTAAAATTTGGAAATAGCGCGCGGAGAGCGCATGCGTACGCATGCCGCCCGCCCGCAAGGGCGGGCAAAAATTTTGCTCCGCAAAATTTTGCTCTCCGCGCGGAAAAGGAGTTTGATATGCAGGTTGTATATGAAGACAATCAAATAATTGTGGTAATCAAGCCGCAAAACCAACCATCGCAAAAAGATGAATCTGGCGACCTTGACCTTTTAAGCGAGGTTAAGGAGTATGTCAAACAAAAATATAATAAGCCGGGTGAGGCGTTCATCGGTTTGGTGCATAGGCTGGATAGGCCAACCGGCGGGCTTATGGTTTTTGCACGCAATTCAAAGTCTGCTCAGCGCCTGTCAAATCAACTTCAATCAAATTTGATGCAAAAGGTTTATTATGCAGTGGTTGAGGGAAACATGAAACTAAACTCTCAGCATCTTGTAAACTATCTTAAAAAGGATGAAAAAAACAATATCGTCAAAATTTGCCCAGCACTTGAAGAAGGTGCAAAAAAGGCTGAGTTAATTTACACGGCTCTTGAAAAAAATCAAAAGCACTCACTTTTAAGCGTAAAAATTTTGACGGGCAGATCTCATCAAATTCGAGTTCAACTTGCGGGCATTGGGCATCCAATTTATGGTGATATGAAATACAACAAAAACGCCACAAAGGGCAATCTTGCTCTGTGGGCGGGCAGGCTGGAATTTATTCATCCAACCACAAAAGAAAAGATGGTGTTCATCGCATCGCCTGATGAGAGCAAAACACCATGGAATGAGTTTAAAATTTCAAAATATTTTGTGAGGTAAAGATGAAACGCAGTGCGATTGCAGAAAAATATAAATGGGATTTAACCGCCTATGCAAAAGATGACGAAGATTTTTTATCTCGCACAAAAGCGCTTGCAAAATATCAAAACATTTTTAAAAGTTTTGAAGGCAAGCTCAGCGACGATGAAAAATTGCTTGAATTATTAAATCTTTCAAGCGAATATGAAAAGCAACTTTCGCTTTTATATTGTTATGCGATGCGCAAGCGTGACGAAGATTTAACAAATTCAAAGGCGATTGAAAATTTGGGAGTGATTGAAAAAATTGCCAATCAAAACGCCATAGCCGCTGCATTTATCACCCCGGAAGTTGGCAAGTTTTCCAATCAAAAACTCAATTTTTTAATGAAAAACGCAAAATTTTCGCATTTTAGGCTGTTTTTTAAGGATATTATCAAAGAAAAGCCACACATCTTGCCAAAAAGCGAAGAGAAACTTCTCTCTGGCATGGGCGAGTTTTTGGGCGGCTTTTCAGACAATCACGATGCGTTTAGCGATGCGGATTTAAAACTGAGCGATGTCAAAGACAGCCACAACAAGACTCACAAATTTACGCAGGCGCTATATTCAAAATTCATGCACAGCGCAGACAGAGAACTTAGAAAAAACGCCTTTGCCGAGCAAAACGCTGCGTATGGCAGATATATAAATTTGCTTGCCTCAAACTATATCAACGAAGTTAAGGCCAACTGCTATTTTGCAAAAATCAGGCATTATTCCAGTGCGCTTGAAAGTGCGATTGAGAGCGAGGATGCAAAAATTGAAGTTTACAAAACTTTGATTGAAAGCGTGCATGCAAATTTAAAATTGATGTATAACTACTATGCTAAAAAACAAAAAATTTTGGGTTACGACAAGTTTTATATATATGATCAGTTTGCTCCGCTTAAAAAAATGGCAACCAAAACCTACACTTTCGAGCAGGCGATTGAACTTATCAAAAGGGCAGTCGCTCCGCTTGGAGAAGAATATGTTTCGCTGATCGACAGAGCGGTTAAAGAAAAGTGGATTGATGTTATGCCAAACGATGGCAAGGCTGGCGGGGCGTATTCATCTGGCGCATACGGCGCGCATCCCGTTGTGCTTACAAACTTTACTGGCGATTTACAGTCTGTCACAACGCTGGCGCATGAGCTCGGCCACGCCATGCACTCATATTATTCAAATGCAAACAACATCTTTGAAGAGAGCGACTATGTGATTTTTGTTGCAGAAGTTGCAAGCACTGTAAATGAGATGTTGGTTAGGTTTATGCTGCTTGACGATTGTAAAAGCAGGTTGCAAAAAGCCGCAATGATCGATGAAATTTTCAGCGACATCAAAAGCACAATTTTCAGGCAGACTATGTTTGCCGAGTTTGAGCAGTGGGCGCATGAAGAGCATGAAGCTGGCAGGCCGCTTTCAAAAGAGAAGTTGTGCAAAAAATATTTCGAGCTAAACAAGTTGTATTTTGGCAAAGGCGTTGCGCTTACAAAAGAAACCCAATTTGAATGGGCAAGGATCCCACATTTTTATAGAGCCTTTTATGTTTATAAATATGCCACTGGCCTAATCAGCGCTTTAAATATTGTTAGTAGAATTTTAAAAGGCGAAGAAGGGGCAAAAGAAAAGTATATAAACTTTTTGAAAAGTGGTTGCAAAAAAGGACCTGTTGAACTTTTGCAAGATGCAGGTGTTGATTTAGAAAAACAAATAACATTTGATGAAGTTTTCAAATTTTTGGAAGATTTATTAAAACAGATGTAAAAAAAATGCTTAAAAATTTAAGCATTTTTTAATTGCATTTTTGCCCAAGCAGAAATCCGCCCGCAAAAATAAGTAAACCGATTGGTATTGCAATGTTTAAATATCCGCAGCCGCATGTTGGTTGAATTGGCGGGCATGTCGGTGGCGGGCATGGCGGAATGGGTGGGCAGTGGCACGGCATGTCAAAATAGCAGCCGCTGTTGTAGCATTTTTTCATAGTTAGGGCCTCCCATTTTCATGATATGCCCAAAACAATATTTTTGCTATTTGACAAAAATTTTGCCTATAACCTTGATAAACAGCGATTTTGGAACTAGGCGAGAGATAAAATAAAGATATTTCTGTTTGCCGATGATGACCATTGGTTTAAGTTTTTTGCGTTCGATAAATTTTGTCATCTTTTTAACCGCGCTTTCAACGCTCATGCGCTTATCTTCGTGGCTGTCGACAAATTCGGTGGATTTTTTCACGCTGTCGCCGTATCTATCATTTGTTTCAAAATGTTTGACACGGTTTTTTGTGAAATTGGTTTTAACTTCACCAGGGCAGATTGCAGCAACCTGAATGCCTGTTTTTTTAAGTTCCATTCTCAGCCCGTCGGTTATCATGTTTACTGCAGCTTTGCTTGCGCAGTAGTAGGATCTAAACGGCAGCGGGAATATGGCGCAAGTGGAAGAAATGTTTATTATTTTGCTTTTTTGCTTCATGTGCGGCAGCGCATTTTTTATCACTCTTAAAAGCGCAAAAAAGTTAAGCTCAAACTGCGCGCGAACATCTTCTTCGCTGGTTAGTTCCACCGTGCCAGAAAGCCCGCGCCCTGCGCAGTTGATGAGTATATCAAACTGGATGTTTTCAAGTTTTTTAAATGTTTTTTCAAGCTGCTCGGCGTTGGTTATGTCGCATGGATAGTCGGGCGAAGATAACGAAAGGTTGAAAACCTTGTCACCTTTGATTTCAAAATATTCTTTCAATGCTTTTCCAATGCCGCTTGTGCCGCCGGTTAGTAAAATGTTTCTCATTTTTGCTCCTAGCAAGATTATATCATAATTTTTTGTTTGCTCTAAACAATGTATTGATTTTTTTCTAAATTTTTGTATAATATATCTATCATGAACACAACAAAAGCAACTTTGGTTAGAGTAAGCGGCATATTTGCAATTTTAGACTGTTTTGTCAGTTTGATCACTGGCATAGTTTTGCTTACAACAACTGGATATTTTGGTGAAGCGCTAACAGGCTCGGGCATGGCGCTTGCACCGTTCAACATCCCAAAAGAAGTTTTCATCGCCGTTGGCGCAGTTTTAGTGGTTTTAAGCGTGGCATCCATCATTGGCGGCATTTTGCTGTTGCAAGTGACGGGCGCGGGCAGGGTTTTTAAAAACACAACCGCAAAATATAGGGCGGGTTGCGCGCTTACAATAATTGGCGGGGCGTTCTTTTCGGTGGCTAGCCTGCTTTTATACATCTCGTTCTTCTTTAAAAACCAGCCAGCAGCGGAACTTAGAAGCGGCGAGTTTAACCAGCATACAGAATATGACGACGACAATCCATATGATGAAGACTACGAAACAAAGCGCAAGATAAGCCTTTTGCGAGAGTTAAAAAGCAAGGGTGCGATTTCTGACAATCAGTTTAAAGAGATGCTGTTGAATGTGATAAGTAAAAAAGAGCAAAACTAATTTGCTCTTCTTTTTTTCTCAAAAAATTTTGTTAAAAGCCTTCCTGCTTTTTCATCTGGCAGATAAACCAAATTGACTTTATGGTTAAGCCGCTGCGAAGTGGCAATTTGTTGTGAAATATCGTCTTGCGACGAAGTTTGTTTTGCTGCAAAATACACATTTTTTATTCTCGCGTTGATTGCTGCGCCAAGGCACATAGGGCAGGGCTCTAAACTTACATACAAGTCGCACTCATCAAGCCGCCAGCTTTTAAGTTTTTTGCAGGCTTTTTGAATTGCGATAATCTCGGCGTGGAAAGTTGCGTTTTGGCTGCTTTCGCGTTTGTTATAGCCGCGCGAAATAATTTCGCCGTTTTTTACTATAACCGCGCCAACTGGAATTTCCTGTTTTTCAAATGCTTTTTGCGCTTGGGCGATTGCCGCCGACATATATTTATTCATGCTAAAATTTTAACTCATTTGCTTTGAAAAGTCCAGCATATGTTGTATACTTTTGTTATGTCGAAGCAAAAAATTACACCTCAAACTTTTGAGAAAGCAAAGTTCTATAACCCGAAGGATATGGGGATTGCATACATATGCGCTTTGGTTGCGCCATATGTTATTTCGCTTTTGCTGTTTTTAGTGTGCCAACTCGTCATCTCATCGGGTGTTCCAAAGGACGATGTTTATGCAAATGTTGCTTACATAATTTTTGCAGCAATTTGCTCGCCAGCGGCACTTGCGATTATGTTTTTTGCGTTTAACAAGGTTAAAAAAGTGGAATTTTCAGCTGCAAAGGTCAAGTTTAAACTTAGCACGCTTAATTTGATTGTATGTTTTGCCGTGTCGCTGATCAGCGTGTTTGGGCTTATGTATTTAATCGGTGGAGTGGATTATCTCCTGCAACAATGGGGATACGATCTGCAACAAATTTCGCTGCCGATGGACAATTTTGGTTGGTTGGTGCTTGCGCTGATTTTGATGGCTGCGCTTCCTGCCATCTTTGAAGAATTGGTGTTTAGAGGCATGATTTTAAACGGGCTTAGAAAGGGCATGAGCGATGTTTGTGCGCTGATCTTTTCATCGTTGATGTTTGCGCTTATTCACGGCTCAATTCAGCAGTTTATCTATCCGTTTTTGCTTGGGCTTGTGCTTGGCTGGCTGGCAATGCGAACGGGGTCAACTTTCACAAGCATGCTTGTTCACTTTTTAAACAACGCCATCGTGCTTATCATCAATTATTTCTCGGTAAGACATGGGCTGGACATGACTGTGGCTTACACAAACGCTTGGGTTTGGGTTGTTGCAGTGGTGGTTGCTTTGGTTGCAGGCGCATTGTTGTTTGTTATTGAAAAGTTCTATTTCAAAGGCAAAAATCAAGACGAGCAGCCGCAAGAAGAGCAGCCTGAGCAAGCAAAACCTAAAAAACAAAAAACGCAACCTGCTTCAATTAAAAACATGCCGCTTTCATTTTGGATAAGCATAGGCGTGGCAGTTGTTTTGTGCATAATTGGCTCGGCGCTTGGTTTTATGCCTGCCGCTTGAAAAATGAATGTATATTAAACAAAGGGAATATAATATAAGCATGCTCGAACAAAAAAAATCGTTTAATAGTGCAATGTTGGCGTATTTTATCATCGTCATTTTGTTTGTCACGCTTAGGCTTCTTTCATCGTTTGGCTTGCTTTCGTTTATGGGGAATGCAGGCGACTATGTTTTCACGCTTGTTGTGCAAGTGCTGTTGATGTTTGGGTGCAGCGTTGTGCTTTATTCGGCGTTTAAAAAGCAAAAAATCAAACGCACTTTTGGTGAATATGGCGTTAAAAAAGTTTCGGGCAAAATTGTGCTTTTGTGCATTGCGCTCGGTGCGGTTGTATATTTTTTAAACACCTACGTTTCAAGTGCGTTTAACGGGCTTATAGGGCTGTTTGGCTACGAGCATTCATCGGGAACGCCAATTTATTCCTATTCATTTGGTTCGCTTATTGTCAATGTGATTTTCACTGCGCTTTTGCCGGCGATTTGTGAAGAAATTGCGCATCGCGGCATGCTTTTAAAATCACTTTCTCCACTTGGCGTAAGCAAGGCAATATGGATTTCAGCAATATTCTTTGGGCTTATGCATTTAAATATAGAGCAGTTTTTCTATGCCACAATAATCGGGTTGTTTTTAGGGTTTTTAACGCTTGTTTCAAACTCAATTATTCCTGCGATGATCGTGCATTTTATGAACAACTTTTTAAGCACCTACCTTGTGTTTTCACAGGTAAACGGTCTGCCGATAGGAAGGGTTGTTATATGGTTTGAGAGCGTGCTTTCATCAAATGTTTTTATAGCTGTAATTTTGACTATGTTGTTTATCGCTGTGCTGCTTTACTTGTTGTATTATCTCACTCGCAAAATTGGCTCGATGAGCTTGGAAAAAGACATCGCTCTTATGCAGCAAGAATTTGGCAGGCAGCTTTTAAGAGAAGCATATTTAATTGATCTTGAAAATGCCAAAAATCAGCTGACAGGAGAACAGCCACAAAGCGACTCGCTTGAACGGCTTAAACAGTTTGTTGTTTTTGATGATGGCGCAGTAAAAAACAAGTTTGTCATGCCAAAATATGGAAAGCTTTTGCTTGCGGTTACAATGGGGCTTGGCGTTGTGCTTACAATCTGCACATTTGTTTGGGGTGCGCTATGATTACAATCAATTTGCTTTGTGTTGGAAATTTAAAAGAAAAATTTTGGGTTGATGCCCAAAATGAATACATAAAACGCTTGCAAAAATTTTGTAAGTTTAATGTCATTGAAGTTGAAGAAAAAAATGTCGCGTCTTCGCCAAAGGATATTTTGCAAAAAGAGCAAAAACTTATTTTGGATAAATGCAAAGGCTGCTGCATTTTGTTTGATGTAAACGGACAGCAGATTTCAAGTGAAGATTTAAGCGTGCTGATCCAAAAACTCAGTCTTACCAGCAGCGAAATAACATTCATCATTGGTGGCTCTTATGGCGTGGGTGACGGCGTAAAAAATGCAGTGGCAAAAAAGTTGAGTTTTGGAAAAATAACCTTGCCGCACAACCTTGCAAGAATTGTTGCCATCGAACAAATTTATCGCGCTTTCAACATCGCAAATAAAACAAGCTATCATAAATAATCGCATGTTGGGGTGCAGGCTGGACGGCAAGCCGCTTTAGCGGCTTGCCTTTTTTGTTGGCTGCGCCAACAAAAAAATCTCTTGCTGCGCAAGAGATTGTCCAGCCCGCCTTGCAATCACAAATATTTTTCAATTTCATCTCTATGTGCAAAGGCATATTCAACCGCCTGTTGATGCGCTTCATCAACGCGCTTTGTGCCATGCGTTTTGCTTAGCAGAAAATGTATGCAAGTATGCCCATCCATGCCGGTGTTTTGAATGTAACTTTTGCCGTGCGGGTAGCCATTTATGCTTGCAGCAACAAAATTGCCGTCACCAAGCTCAACCCAAACCGGCCGCCGCGCCCAATTCCAAACGCCGCCATAAATTTGTTTGAAGATTGCAGTGTTTTCCATGTCGATGGGTTCAACATCCGCGTGGTTGTGTCCGCCGTTGCGATAGACATAATATGTAAGCCCGCTGTTGATGTCAATCACGCGGGTTTTTTGATATGTTTTAAACATAGTGTTTACAGTGTCAAACCAATTTAAATTTGAAACGCTTACTGGGGCGGAAGGCGAGGTAATATTTTCTTCACTTTCGTTGAAGTTGTTGATGTTGTAAACATCCTTTGAAGAAAGATTTGTATAGTTTGAAAACAGCGGATACGGCAAAATGCATGTCGTCAGCCCACATGTGATAAGCACGATTATTGCATAAAGCGGAAAAAACTTTTTCATGGCATTATTTTGCGTAATTTTTTAAAAATTAAAAAAATATATTTATTTTGTGAAAAAAACTTTTTCTGCCACCATGATTGTCATTGGCACGGTGATTGGCTCAGGTTTTGCAAGCGGCAAGGAGATAGCCGTGTTTTTTTCAAGATTTGGAATAGTGTCATATTTTTTTATCGCGTTAACTTTTTTTGCTTTCTTCACAATAATATATGCATTTTTCAGTTTAGGCGAAAAAGCATTAAAAAAACTTGAAAAATCAAGGTTTTTTTCAATTATTTGCATAATTATTTCACTAATTTTCACTTCTTCCATGTTTGCAGGAACAATAAATGTGCTTCCAGAGAGCGTATTTCTAAAAATTTGTTTTGCACTAATTTTGTTGGTTGTATGCTGTCGGGTGTCTAAGCGCGGAGTGCCAATGCTTGCAAAACTAAACAATTTGCTTATACCCGCCACGCTTGTTTGCTTGCTTATTGTGTTGATTTCAAATTTCAAAGGTGCAAATTTAAGTGTAAACATAAACCAAAACGCGTTTGCAGGTTTGTTTTTTGCGGTGCTTTATTGGGTGTTAAATTTTTCAATCAGCGGTTTGGTTATTGCAAAAACAGGGCTTGAAATGACAAAAAGGCAAAAAGTTTTGGCAAGTTTTTTTTCAAGCCTAATTCTTTCAGCCTTTTTGCTTCTCACAAATTTTGTGATTCTTTCAAACCCCGAAAGCATGCAGCAGGGCATGCCGCTTGTGTTTTTATCCAGCGGAGTGATGTCGGTTTTAATAAAGTTTGTTGTTTTTTCAGGATGCATCACCACGCTTTTTTCATTGGTGTTTACAACCGCCGAAACACTTAAAAGATTTAATTTTTCGCAAAAAGCAATCTATTTTGTGTCGATAATTTTTCCAGCAGCCCTTTCGCTTTTTGGCTTTGGTGCGATTGTCAGTTTGCTGTATCCTTTTGCAAGTGTTTTAGGGTTTTTTCTTTTGCTTGTGCTGTTTTTTTCTCCTCAAAAAAATTCATCTTAGCGCTTGTGCCATTTTTCAAGCATGCAAATTGCAAAATACATAGCCGCTGCCAGCAAGCACAGCAAAACTGTGCTTGTCATAACCAGATCGATGTTAAAAATTTGGCTTCCATAAACGATTAAGTAACCCAAACCTGCACTTGATGAAAGATATTCACCCATAATAGTTCCAACCCAACTCATGCCGACGTTTATTTTTAAAACAGATATAAATTCATTTGTAGCGTTGGGGAGAATGAGCTTCCAAAAAATTTGGAATTTGTTTGCGTGCATAGATTTCATCAGTTGAATTTTATCTGTGTCGCAAGAGATAAACGCGTTAAGCATGGAAATTGTGGTTAAAACTATGCATATAAGCACACACATTGTTATTATTGCGCTCATGCCAGAGCCAACCCAAAGGATAATAATAGGGCCAAGCGCAATTTTTGGAAGTGAATTTATCACCACAATGTAAGGTTCTAGAATTTTTCTTAGTCGTCTGTTCCACCAAAGCAAAATTGCAATAAGCGTTCCGCCCAAAGTAGCGATCACAAAACCCACCAAAGTTTCAAGCAGGGTTATGCCAATATGTTGCCATATCGATCCATCTTGCACCATGCTTATAAACATATTAAACACTCTTGATGGGCTGCTAACGAAAAATGGATCAACAACGCTGGTTGCTGCAAAAAGTTCCCATAAGCCAATTATTGCAACTAAAATTAAAATTTGAAAACAAATTACAAAAATTTTATCATTTGCAAGTTTTTTCAAATATTTTTCGTGCGCTTTGGAATATGGCGCAGCAGGTGATGGTTTAATCTTTTTGTTTTTCATTAGTAAGTTTTTTCCATATCAAGTCAAAGTAGCTGCCAAAAGTTGGATCTTCGCGTCTTGATAGTGGAGTTTCTCCATTAAGATTTAGCATTTGCACATGTTTTACAGTGGCGGGGCGAGATGAAACCACAATCACCTTATCCGACATTGAAATTGCTTCTGAGATGTCGTGAGTAACCAAAATTGCAGTTTTTTGTTCAGATTTGATTATTTGGTAAACATCGTCGCAAACTTTAAGCCTGGTTTGAAAATCAAGTGCTGAAAAAGGTTCATCAAGCAGCAAAAGCGTGGGTTGCATAACCAAAGTGCGAATAAGCGCAACACGCTGTCGCATTCCGCCACTTAAAGCTCGGGGCTTTGAAGAGATAAAGTCGTAGAGATCATATTTTTTTAGCAGGTCGCGTGCAAACTGCTTTTTTTTGTCAGCATCTTTGGGCTTTGTCAGTTCAATTCCAAGCGTCACATTTTGCCAAATATTGCGCCATTCAAAAAGATGATCTCGTTGAAACATATAACCAATTTGTGAGTTTTTTGGCTCAATCTCTTTTCCGTTTAGCAATATTTGCCCCGAGCTTTTGTTTAAAAGCCCTGCAATCAACGATAGAATTGTGGTTTTGCCAGAGCCGCTTGGGCCAACAATTGATGTAAAACTTTGATTATCCACACAAAAGCTTAAATCTTTAAGTGCATGAATCTCTGCATTTTTTGTTTGATAAAAAAAATTAACATCTTTAAATTCAAGCAGTGTGCTCATAAAAACCTCTACATAATCATTTTACTCACAACAACAAAATGTGTGAATAAGTTGGCACTCAAATTTGAATTTGGCATGCTTTGCGGGTTAAAATTGGCTAACTTTTGCAACGGAGGGGAAACTTTGAGTGATTTAAGTGAAGAAAAACTTAAAAAAGCCTTGCTGAAAAAAGCGCTCGGCTATGTTGCCAAGGAGCAGGTTTGCGAATACAGCATAGACGAAAACGGCGATGAAGTTCTTTCTAAAAAGAAAGTCACAAAAAAACAGCTTTCACCAGATCTTTCTGCTTTAAAAATTCTGCTTGAAAAATTTTATGGCGATTTTTCGGTGGAAGACATGAGCGATGAAGAGCTAGAGAAAGAAAAGTTTCGTCTTTTGCAACTTTTAAAAGAGGAGGAAGAAAATGCAAATAGAAAAATGCAAGAAACAAGTTAAGTGCGACTTTATTGGTTGCAACAATCTTGCTGATTATTCTTTCAGCACAAAAGGGTTGATTAGAAGAGAGCTGTCGTTTTGCAACGATTGTTTAAAGGGCATGTATCAAGAAATTGCAAAACTGCAAGTTCCAAAGCCAACAACATCGCCATTTAAATTAAAACAAAGGTTGAAAAAGGAGAAATAATGAAAAAGATGACTAAACAAGAACAGGAGATTGTAAAATTTGTTCAAGATGATTTTGCCGTAAGGCAATATGCTCGCAAGCCGCTTGAAACTCAGTGGCTGATGAATATGAATTTTTACATGGGCAATCAGTTTTGCAACATAGGCTACGGCGGGATGCTTGAAGATCTTGACAAACAATACTTTTGGCAAGAGAGAGAAATTTTTAATCACATCGCGCCGGTTGTAGATTTAAGACTTGCAAAACTTGGAAAAATCAAACCAGTTGCAACTGTGCAGCCTGCATCAAATGATGAGCAAGATGTTTTTGCTGCCAAGGTGTCGAAAAAGATTTTAGACAGCACATTCAGCAAGTTGCAATTAAACAAAAAAATCATTCAAGCCATTGGGTGGAGTGAAATTTGCGGCACAAGTTTTTACAAGTTGAGTTGGGATATCCAAGCAGGTCAGGTTGTGGCACAGGATAAAGACGGCGTAGACATTAGAAGCGGCGAAGTTGATGTCACTGTTTGCTCACCATTTGAAATTTATCCAGACAGTTTGACATGTGAAAATATTCAAGATTGCCAAAGCATAATCCATGCCAGAGCGATGGATGTGGGCGAAATTAAAGCCAAATACAACATGGATTTGGATGGCGAAGATTTAAACATCTTCTCACTTTCATCAACAAGCGTTGGGATTGGCGGACTTGGCTACTCGTCTGCCGCGCCAAAAATCACACAAGGCGTCAAAACCAACAGCGCACTTGTGATTGAAAGATATCAAAAGCCGTCACCAGATTTTCCAAACGGCAGACTTACTATTGTTGTGGGCAACCAGCTGTTTTTCGATGGCGATTTGCCGTATGAAATTGGCTGCGACGGAGCGAGAAGCTTTCCTTTTATTAAGCAAGTGTCTTTAAATCAGGTTGGCAGTTTTTGGGGAACAAGCGTCATCGACAGGCTTATTCCAGTGCAAAGGGCATACAACGCGGTAAAAAATCGCAAGCACGAGTTTATCAATCGTCTTACAATGGGCGTGCTGGCTGTTGAAGATGGCTCGGTTGACATAGAAAACCTTGAAGACGAAGGGCTTTGCCCAGGCAAGATTTTGGTTTATAGGCAGGGTGCATCCGTTCCAGAATTTTTGCAGGGCGAAAACCTGTCGGGCAGCTTTGATGAAGAAGAAGACAAGCTGCTTGCCGAGTTTAAGGATATAAGTGGAGTAAATCAGGTGTTTAATGGCAGCTTTACATCTTCAAACATATCAGGCACAGCGCTTGAACTTATGCTTGAACAGGATGAACTCAGGCTGAATAACAGCGCAGAGAACATCAAGCAGTGCGTTAAAAATGCGGCACAGATGATTTTAAATTTATACAAACAGTTTGCTCTGCTTCCGCGTCTTGCAAGAATTGTGGGCGATAATGGAGAAGTTGAATTGTTTTACTTTAATGCAAGCGACATTTCAAGCGATGACATCCAGTTGGAGACGCAGGTCGACTTAGGTGAAAGTGTTGCTCAGCGCAGGCAGATGGTGTTCAACTTGATTGATAAAGGCCTGCTTAACGATCAAAACAACACTATGAGCAAAAAGATGAAAATTAAAGTGCTGCAACTTTTGGGGCTTGGCATATGGGAAAACGCGCAGGATACGGGTGAGCTTCACATCAAAAAGGCAGACAATGAAAATTTAAAACTATACAAAAATCAGCCAGTGAAAGTTTGCGAAATTGATGATCACGAATTGCACATCGACAGGCACATCGCATTTATGCTTGGCGGAGATTATGAAGAGCAACTCATTCAAGACAGCGCGCTTGAAGAAAGATTTTTGCAGCATATAAACCAACACAAAAAATTGTTAAAACAAAAAAATGAGGAGGTAAAATAATGCAAGAAGAAATTGTTAAGGAACAACCATCTTTAGAACAGGCGAATGCTGAAAATTCAGCGCTGCAAGAGAGCGCCGCTAGTCAAGAAGGCTCCTTAAAAGAAGAAAGCTTTGGAAAGTTTAAGTCTGCCTCGGCACTCTTAGATGCATATAAGGCGCTTGAGGCAGAATTCACACGAAAAAGCCAGCGGCTTAGCGAACTTGAAAAAAACTTAGAGCAAGCAACTCCTGACGAGCAAAACATCGACAGCGAACTTGCATCTTTTCTTTCAACACACAGCGACGCAGCACCATACGCTCAAAAGCTTAAAGATTTAAGTTTGCAGGGCGGAGGGAAAATAAATTTTGAGCAGCTTTGGGCAAAATGTTTGATCGATGAACTTGGCTCGGAGCAATCAAAACTTGAAAACCCTATAATCAAACAATATGTAATAAATGATGAAGAACTTAAAAAATATGTCATCGAAAATTACATGAAAAATCTTAATGCAAAAAAACCACCACTTCTCATCAGCGGCGAGAGTGGCGAAAAAGTAACCGGTCAAAAGCCGGTTACGCCAACCTCGCTGAAAGATGCTAAAAAATTGGTGGAGCAAATGTTTAGTTAATAGGAGGAAATTATGGTTACATTAGAAACCGCTGACAACGCGCTTAAAAGTGTTTATCTTGGCGTGGTTGCAAATCAACTTAATGTTTCATCCAACCCACTTTATGCAAAAATCAAACGCTCAAACAAAGATATTTGGGGCAAGGAAATAATCAAACTTGCGCCTTATGGAATCAACGGCGGCATAGGGGCTGGCTCTGAAACAGGCTCGTTGCCTGCCGCATATGAAAACAAATATGTGCAATTTAAGGCAACACTTAAAAACCTTTATGGCAGAATTGAAATCAGCGACAAGGCTATTCGCTCTTCTGCAAACAATATTGGTGCGTTTGTAAATCTTTTAACAGACGAAATGGAAGGGCTTATCAAAGCAAGCTCATTCAACCTTGGCAGAATGCTCTACGGCGACGGAACAGGCATTTTAGCACAAGCAACTGCTGCAAGCAACAATGTTGTCACATGTAATAAAGTAAACAACCTTATTGAAGGCATGGTGGTAGATTTTTACAACGATTCTGCTCCATATTTAACAAAAGCGAGGATTGAGTATGTTGACAGGGTAAACAAAAAAATCACAATCGACAAAAATTTAACAATGCCTTCATCTTCAAATTTGGATATTTATATTCAAACATCGATAAACCGCGATATAACTGGGCTTGGCGCAATCTTTTCAAACTCAACCACGCTTTACGGCGTAAACAGAGCAGAACATCCATGGCTTAGCCCGTATTCATCAAGCGTTGAAACAGAAATCTCAGACAACCTTATCCAAACAGCAATCGACTTTTTGGAAGAAAATGCAGATTCAAGAATCAACTTTATCGCATGTTCAAGCGCTGTTAGAAGGGCTTATCAGCAATATTTGACAGCTTACAGAACAAACATCGATATAATGAATCTTGAAGGCGGGTTTAAAGCAATCTCTCACAACGGCATTCCGCTTGTTGCAGATAGATTTGTTGATGAAGACACAATGTATTTGCTTAACACTGATGATTTTACTTTGCATGAGCTTTGCGACTGGACATGGCTTGAAGGCGCTGATGGCAGAATTTTAAAGCAAGCAAATGTGCAGCCAATTTACACAGCGTCTCTTGTAAAGTATGCTGAACTTATCTGTGACAAACCAAATGGACAGGCTAAAATCAGCAAAATTAAATCAACAGTTACAAATCCATTTTTGCCAGCAGACGACAGCGAAAACCAAAGCCAAGCTTCTGGCGACAACACACAAGGTTAACAGGCAAGGGGTGAATTTTCGCCCCTTTGCTTTTTAAGGAGAAAAAATGAAAAACCAAATTTTGCTTGACTGCGATCCATTTTATATTTCAAGCCGAATTAAAGAAGTGGATGAAAATTATTTTATTGTTTTTAACACAGCTCGCAATGCATATGAATTGCACAGCAGTGCGCAAATTGGCAGCACTTACGCTCTCACAATTCCTTATTCGCAGCTTGATGAGCGAACAATTTTTTTGGCACGCAAAACGCGCAAACAAAACTTTGACAAACTCATCAGGCAGATGGATGAAGAAAATCAAAGGCTGCAAAACAGTAAAATAAAAGATGCGGTTTTGCAAATAAAAGAGGTGTTTAAATGAAAATTAACGATATTATTCAACTTTGTTGCGATTTTTTAGGCGAAAACAGTTTAAAAACGCTTGTTGGCACAAGTTCTGGTGACGATGTTCAAAAAGCCAAACTCAGCGCAATGCTAACATGCCTAAACCTTGCCTATGAAGAAATTGTGACGGAATATCTTCCAATCCTTTACACACAAACTGTTTCGGTGCAAGATGGAGTTGTAAATTTTTCAAGCCTTGCAAAACCTATCAGTGGAATTTGCTCAGTCAAAGATGAAGATGGGGCGCAGATAAACTATCTTCAATCCGCCGATCACATCAATGTAAACGCCAAACAGGTGCAAATCACCTATCAAATTGTGCCAGACAAATTTGAGTTTGGCGACGAAGTTAAGGTGATTTTCCCTGACAGGCTGCTTGCTTACGGCACTGCAAGAGAATATTTGTTTATGCAAGGGCTTTCTGAGGAAGCGCTGATGTATGAAAAACGATTTAAGGATGCACTTATAAACTTTGTGCGAAAAAAATCTCCGCTTACGCTTGCAAAAAGGCAATGGCAAAATTAGGAGGTGAGTATGTTTTACAAAAAAAGCCTTACCACTAAGCAAAACAAGCCGTTAAAAATCCGATTTGATAAGTTTGACGAGTGGAAAAGCGAAAACAAAGGCGATTTGCAGATAAATCAAGCCGAAAGTTGTTATAATTTTGCTTTTTCAAATGGGCAGCTCAGCCCGAGCTACGGCTTTGAGCAGCTGACTTTGCCAGTTTCGCTGGGCGGACAGGAGCAAACATTCAACCTAAACGCAACCGAAATTTTGCAAGCGTGGTTTTTCCCGATGTATGATAATTTTGACAATTGCGACAAATATTATGTGTTTTTTCTAGCTCAAGACATGAAAATTTACTTTTTCAATGTGCTTGATGAAAAATACATCTATCCAACAGATGCCACCTTTACGCAAATTCCAAACGGCGCTGCGTTTAGAATAAACGGCGATAATGACACAATGTTTTTTGCTTCAAGCACCGATCAAACAGTTGGATTAAACGGGCTTGGCTATCAAGTTTATCAAAACATTCCAAAGTTTGTTTCTGGGTGTTGGTTTGGTCCATATTTCTTTTTGCTGACGATTGGCGACAACAATCAGCTGCAATACAGTCAAAGCAGAATTGACATTTGGAACGATGACAACGTTACAAAAGCGCCGCTTGCCGACATTCGCGGTGGAATGACCAAACTTATTGCGTTAAAAGATTATCTGTATCTTTTCACAAACTATGGCATAACCAGACTTTCACTTTACAGCTCAAGCGCAGATGTTGCCGAAACGCATGTATATCACTCGTCATCCTATATATATCCTTCGTCGATTTCCAAACACGGCGAAGAAATTGTGTTTTTGTCGGGCGACGGACTTTATCGTCTTAAAGGCAGCAGCGTCACCAAAATTGATTTGCCGTTTTCACAAAACATAACTTCGCAGGATAACAGCAAGTGCAGCGGTGTGTGCTTTGACGGGAAATACTTTTTAGCGTGCAAATATAATTTTGCAGACGATCAAACGGTTGGTTGCGAAAGTCAGGATTATGTAAACAACGCAATGGTTGTATATGATCTTGCAACGGGTGAGTTTGAAGTTGTTCGCGGAATCGACATCAACCAACTTTTTGCTTTGCAAGCTCCAAAAGCAAACAAACTTTGCGCGCTTTTTAGGGGCGAGAAAAAGGCGTTGATTGGTCAGCTTACTCACGACGGCAAATTTTTTGGAAGTCCGCTTGCCAAAAGATGGGTTTCTGCGCAAACAGATTTTGGATATGCCGAAAACCAAAAATGCATAACCGAAGTTATTGTTCGTCCAAACACACAGGGTACAATAACAATTTGCTCTGAAAAAGAAAGCCAAAGCATTCAGGTTGCAAACTCAACCCAATGCACGCGATTTAGGCTGAGAATATACGGCAAAATTTTTTACTTGACTTTTGATTGTCAACAGCAATCTGTAAATATTTCATGCCCGCAACTTACAGCAGAGGTTATTTCGTGAAAATGTATGACAGATGTTCTTCAAAATTTTTAAAAAAACTTTTTGTTAAAGGAGAAAACAATGAGATGAAAAGTTTATTGCAAGATATCGTTAAAGATGAAAGTGGAAAAAATTTAGTCTCTTCAAATTTGTTTGAAAAACAAAAACAAGCATACGAGGCAACAGTTGAGTTTTTGAAGCATTTTGATAAAACAGTTGCTTTAAGTTTTGTGCAAACAAACGCACAACTGCGTGGCGAGCTTGGAATTTTTTACGATAAACTTATCAGTGAGTTGCAGTGATGAGTTTATGGCAAGATATTGTTAGTGTAATAATCAGCAACGGCATATTTGCAATTTTGTTTGTGGCGTTGTTTGTTTATCAACTAAAAGACAGCAAAAGGCGAGAAGAAAAATATCAGCGCACAATAGACGAACTCAGCGCGCACATCGGCATTGTGGAAAAAATTAAAGAAGATGTTGAATATCTCAAAGAAATTGTCACTCCAAAAAGGAGAAGAAAAAATGAAGATAAAAAACTTGATATGCTCATATAGTTTTTGGACGGCGCTTGCAGGGGCGCTTGCTATGCTTGGCAGCGCCATTGGCAAAGCGTTCAGCGTTGACATTGAAGGGCAAACAATCGCCGACATTGTCATGAGTGTGGCAAGTGTTTTGGTTGCGGTTGGTATAATCAGCTTACCAAAAAAACAAACCCAAACATCTGATCAGGACAAAAACAATCAAAAAGATGAGCAAAAATAGCAAAAAGGGGGCAAAAAGCCCTCTTTTTTAATAATTATTGACTTTTCTTTTGTTTTGTGGTATACTTAAAAAGTAGGGGGCAATATGATTCAAGACACAACAAGGCCACAGGCGCTTGACGAAAAATTTATAAAAAAATTGCAAGAAGTTCACATGCCAGATTCCACTGGCTGCGCATATGTTTTGTTGTCGCAGTATGGCATAACTCACAAGGTTAACGCAGTTTATGATTTTAAAAATCATATGCTTCGCGACGATGTTGTGCCGCATTTTAGTAGGGAAACAAAAATCTCTGTTCCAGATATATGCACCAAAGAAGATGCCGGGCTGTATAGAGCGGCTTATGCAGAAGTTTGCGTAAATGGTGCGGATGGGCTGAAAAATTTAAATTGCAAATTAAACGCTCACCAGTTGGCGGTTGTTGAAATGGCATTTGCAAATGCGAAGGAGATATATTTAAAAAACCAGCCAATCAAACCAAATTGCTCGCTTTCGGCAAGACCAGAAGAATACAGCCAGCAGGCAAGAGATGAGATGGAAAAGCGCGGCAATGAAATTTTAAGAAATCATGGCATTGAAATAGATTAAAAAAACCGAACAGTTTGTTCGGTTTTATTTTTAATTATTTGTTTCTAATTTTATCAAGAGCGATTGCAAATTTCGATTTTCTTCTTGCTGCGCAGTTTGCATGAATAACGCCATCTGCCACTGCTGAATCAAGAACAGATGTAATTTCGCTGTATGCTTTTTCACTGAGAGCAACATCACCAGATGCCAAAGCCTCTTTAAATTTGCGTGTGTAGGTGTTGATTTTTGATTTGATGGCTTTGTTTTTTTCACGGTTTTTTTGTGCAACCAAAATTCTTTTTTTAGCCGATTTGATGTTTGCCATGTTCTTCTCCTTTTCAAGTCTAAGGTGATTATATCACAACAACATACATTTTGCAAGTAAAATAAATAATTTTTTTTGTTTGCAGCAAAATATTTGCATGTATGATTTGATTGACGAATGCGGCAGCGATTTAAAAAACTTGGGTTATGAGCAAATTTCTCATGGCAAGTTTTCGCTTTGCGAGGGCAGAGTTGATATTTTCACCGATCAAAAATCCAAACTAGTGGGGTTTGATAAGGGAAGTTATATAATTTACAATTGTCCGTTGATGCACGCGTATGGGCAGGAATGTTTTGATTATCTTTCAACTCAACTTGCAAAAGGTATTAGGCGTCTTGCACGAAAAAACAAACTCAACAAAAAATCGCGAATTCTTGTTGTTGGTTTGGGCAATCCAGCAATTTTGGCTGATTGCTTGGGAAGCAGGGTGCTGGATGAGATAAATTTGGATGTTTTAAAAAAGCCGCTTAGAGTTTTTAAGTTTGCGCCAAACATATTTTTTAACACTGGGATCAATTCGTTTGACGCAATCAATATGCTTTGCATTTGGCTTGATGCCGATGGGGTGTGCGTGATTGACGCGCTTGGCACAAACAGCCCTTCACGCTTGACAACCAGCATCCAAATCAACGATGCTGGCATGACGCCTGCAAGCGCGGTGAATAATTTGGGCAACAAAATTTGCAAGTCATCGCTTGGTGTTGCGTGCATTTCAATAGGCGTGCCAACCATGTTGCTTGCGGGCAAAGTCAACCCGTCATATCCAGATAAATTGATACTAACGCCAAAGGATATCCACAGCGAAGTAAGCAATCTTGCAAAAATCATTTCAAAGGCAATAACTATGGCTTTGTAGCATATATAACTATGTGAAAAAAGTTGCGGTGATAGACAGCGGCAGCGGTGGGCTGAATGTGCTTTCAAAGCTTTTTGCTTCTGCGCATGACTGTCAGTTTTTATATCTTGCGGACGAAAAAAATGCACCGTATGGTGAAAAAAGTAAGCAAAATTTAATAAAAATTGCAAAAAATTTAGTTGAAATGCTAAATTATTCTTTTCATCCAGATGTCATCGTGTTTGCTTGCAACACTCTTACTGCTTGTGCGATACGGGCTATGCGAAGGATTTATCCTAATATAAATTTTATAGGTTGCGAGCCGGCGATAAAACCCGCTTGCCAAAAATATAACCCCACCGAAGTGCTTTTGCTTGCCACAGATGCAACAATAAAACACAGCGCTCTCGTCAAAAAATATGCAGACATGCAAACGCTTGCAATCAAAAATCTGCCAACGCTTATTGACCAAAATTTGTTTGATTTAAACAGCCTTATTCCATATCTTCGCCAGCAGATTCTGCCATATTCGCCAAAAGCAATCGTGCTTGGCTGCACGCATTTTGAAGCAATCAAAACTCAAATTTCATCATTTTGCACAGCTGAACTTTTTTCAAGCAGCGAAGGTATTTCAAAGCGGCTTGGCAGTTTTTGTGCGCCGCACGGCGGCAACGATTGTTTTTTTATGACCACAGGCAGCGGAGAGAGCTTGCCAAAATTTTTTCACTATCTTTTCAATTAAACTCTTGGCTCATGTTAAAAATTATGTTCAAAATCTCCACAGAGCGATATTTCAAACTCTGCTCGGTGCAAGAGGCCAGCATAACACTTTCCATCACATCGGCAAGGTATTCACCAAAGGCTGTTGTTGTGTTGTCAAAATGGTTTTCAAACTGCTCGTGAAAATCATCATGTGCCTTTGTTAATGCGCTTTGCAGTTTATTAAGTTTTTCCTGCACAAAAGTTTGCGAATAGACGCCTGCTTGCAAACCCGTTGCCAAGTCCGCCAGCGTTCTGTAACTTTGCCAAAAACTTTCATAGCTGTTGCGTATGGCTGCGTGCTTAGCTGCTGAAAGCTCCAAGTCGATTGTAAACGAAGGAATGCTTAAATTGACAATTTGACTTTCAATAAGCTGTTTTTGTAAATTTTTCTTAATTTTTTCTGCATCAACGCTGTTTTCGTATGCATCATAAATTACATGATAGTATTTTTCGTACTGCCATATATATCCTGCGCCGCCCAAATTTTGACAGTCTTGCGCAAGCGCTTGCGCTTCAAGGCTGTGTTGCGATTTTGCTAAAGAGAGCAAATATATTGTGCTCGGCTGGCTGGAAAATCCGTTGCTGTAATTTTGCGAAGACGAGATATAAAGCGACGATGAAAAATAATTCGCGCACACGGCAGCACTGAAAATACCGCAAATTGCAATCACCAAAACCGCGATTTTAATTTTTTTCATACTTAAATTTTATGAGCATTTTTGACAAAGTATTCTGTTAAAACTGGCACTTTCGCTTTACAAAAAGCATACTTAGATGTAAACTTTAATAGTAAGATATTCAAGGAGGAAATTATGAAATTACATCCACTTTTTGACAGGGTTGTGCTTGAACCTAAAAAAGCAGAAGAATCCAAAGGCGGCATTTTATTGCCTTCGGTTGCGCAAGACAAGTCGCAAATTGCAAAGGTTGTTGCAGTTGGCGAAGGCGGAACGGCGGACGGCAAAGAAGTTAAAATGCTTGTCAAAGTGGGAGATGAAGTGCTTTACGCTAAATATTCAGGCGTAGAGATTGAAAACGGCGACAAAAAGTATGTTGTTGTAAGGCAGGGTGACATCCTTGCCATATTAAAGTAGGAGGAAGTTATGGCAAAACTAATAAAACAAGGGCAGGACGCACGAAGCAGCCTTGAAAGGGGTGTTAATGTTTTGGCGGACACAGTAAAAATCACGCTTGGGCCAAAGGGACGCAATGTTGTGCTTGGCAAAAAGTTTGCTTCGCCGCTTATCACCAACGATGGCGTGACAATTGCAAAAGAGATAGAACTTGCCGACCCGTTTGAAAATATGGGGGCGGAGCTTGTTAAGGAAGTTTCGGTTAAAACCAACGATGTTGCTGGCGACGGCACAACCACGGCGGCTGTGCTTGCTCAGGCAATAGTCAACGAAGGCATGCGAAATTTTGCGGCTGGCGCAAACCCAATCATTCTTAAAAAAGGCATATTTAAGGCGGTTGATGAGGCTGTTGACTCGCTTAGGCAGCTTTCTCAGCCAGTAAATGGCAAAAGCGACATCGCCAAAGTTGCAAGCATCTCGGCGGGCGACGAAGAAGTTGGCAAGCTTATTGCCGATGCGATGGAAAAGGTGGGCGCTGATGGAGTGATCACTGTTGAAGAATCACAAACCATGCATACGGAGCTAAGCGTGGTTGAAGGCATGCAGTTTGACAGGGGCTATCTTTCTCCATACATGTCAACCAACACCGAAAAGATGATTGCCGAGCTTGACAATCCATACATTTTAATCACAGACAAAAAAATCTCGCAAATTTCTGAAATTTTGCCGGTGCTTGAAAATATTGTAAAGGTTGGCGGCAAACTTTTAATCATCGCCGATGATGTTGAAGGTGAAGCGCTTACAACACTTATTTTAAACAAACTTCGCGGAACTTTTGTTTGCGTTGCGGTTAAAGCGCCAAGCTTTGGTGATAAACGCAAAGCTATGCTTGAAGATATTGCAATTTTAACAGGCGGCAAGGTTATAAGTGAAGAGATCGGCACAGATTTAAGAGAAGTTGGGCTTGATATGCTTGGCAGAGCGCGCAGCGTTAGGATAGATAAGGAAAACACCACAATAGTTGAAGGTGGTGGAAACAGCAGCGCAATCAGCGAGAGAGTTAAAACAATCAAAGCTCAACTTGCTCAGCAGACAAGCGAATACGAAAAGCAAAAACTCAGCGACAGGCTGGCAAGGCTTGCAGGTGGAGTGGCAGTTATTAAAGTTGGCGCGCCAACCGAAGTTGAAATGAAGGAGAAAAAACTTAGAATTGAAGATGCTCTTTCAGCCACAAAGGCAGCAAGTGAAGAAGGCGTTGTTCCGGGCGGCGGAGTTGCGCTTTTAAAAGTTAAGCCTAAAATTGAAAAGCTGGTTGCAAAACTCAGCGGCGACGAAAAAACCGGTGCAAACATAATCTTGAAGGCTCTTGAAGCGCCAATCAGGCAGATAGCAAAAAACTCAGGCGTCGATGGCGGCGTTGTGGTAAACAAAGTGCTTGAAAATTTAGATAAAAACGCTTTTGGATATGATGCACTCAAAAACCGATATGTGGATATGATTGAAAGCGGAATCATCGATCCAACCAAAGTAACGCGCAGCGCGTTGCAAAACGCGGCAAGTGTTGCAGGAACGCTGCTTACAACAGAAGTGCTTGTTGTTGAAGTTGAAGATAAGCAAGCTCACACAAATCAAGAAGAATACTAATGTTTAAAACCCCATCGCGATGTCAATAAAATGTGGTGGGGTGTATATGAAAAAATTAAAGCACATTATTTTAGTTCTCGCTTTGGCTTGCGCGATTGCAGGTTGCGAAAGTTCCAACCAAATTATTGCGGCACACATTTCAAACATAACAAGCGCGGGCAGCAGCGATTACAGCTTGCAAGTAACATTTGAAAGCGACACGCGCATAGAGCAAAAATATTATGACGTTCAAGTCAAAAGCAGCATCGAAAACCTTGATTTCACATTTTTTAGGCAGGGCGAAGGCAAGTTTAGTGCCAACATCGCGCAAAAAGATAGGTGGAATTCTTTAACCAGCATAATTTATTCAAGCTTGGGGCAGCCTGACAGGCAAACTTTCAGCCAGCTTAAAGATGCGCAAAACGCCATTTATGTTTTTAATGTTTCTCAGCCAGCCACATTGATTTTCAGGGTTGTTGCAGGTGAGTGCGAGAATGATGCTGATGGCGGTGGACAGATTTTGGCGAACACACAGCAAATAAGTGAAGAATTTGTTTTAAAATGCGGTTAAAATTTGTTATATCAATAAAAGCGAGTTAAATCGCTTTTATTTTTTATTAAATTATAGTAAAATTTATACATAAGGAGTTGATAATGCTTTCAATCAATCATCTGTTTTTGAAGTATACGCGTGAGTTTTACGCACTCTACGACATCAATTTGCAGGTTGCCGATGGCGAAAAAGTTGCCTTTGTTGGCGCGGACAACAGCGGCAAAACAAGCTTGTTGCGCGTGATATCTAAGCTTGAAAAACCAACAAAAGGCGAGATATATCTCCACGACAGGCCACTGAAAAAAGTTAATTTCAAAAACGATATCAGCGCGGGATATGTTCCAGCGTCGCCTGTGTTTTTGGAAAATAAAACAGTTTATGAAAACTTTAAATACATTTTAAACGAACGCAAAGTTCCGCCAGCAGAAATTGAAAACAAAATCAATGATGCCGTGATTGAGTTTTCACTTGAAAAAATTAAGGATGAAAAAATATCCAACCTTTCGGTTGAAGAAAAGTATATTTTGTCTTTAATCAGGCTTTCATTTAGAAAACTTGACTTTTTAATGATTGACAACATCTTTGAAAACCTATCTGATTTTTACATTGAAATAATTGAAGAGATTTTGCAAAAGCTTGTTCAACCATCCACCACACTTATTGTCGCAACAACCGATGAAAAGCTTGCCGACAGGTTTTGCAAACGCAAGATATATTTTAAAAACGGCTCGATAGTTTCAGCCAACGAATATAACAGTGCCGACTAATCAGGAAATTGTTTTTCTCCAACACTTGATGTTGGAGTTTTTTTATTGTTAAGCGATGAAAGCATGCCTAAAATCGGGTTTTGACTTGCAAGCGTTTTTGCGTCGTCAGGAAAGAGATTTTTGCCTGTCAGCGCGCTTATCAAAAGTGGCAGCAAAGGCGAGTTTTGCGAGTTTAACGCGCCAGAAAGCAAGCCGGCAAGCGGCGCGGGCTTAGATGCATCATCCAAAGCCTTACTCTCATCACTAAAAGCAAAGGTGTTGTTTTGCTGAGTGTATGCTTCTTGTGGATACAGCGGCGGGAAATTATTGTTCATGCTAAATTTATATGCTTTATCTATGCAATATGCAACTTGTTGTAGAGCAAAAATGTTTGCCAGCATATAATGCAACAGGGAGAAAAGACGAATGAGCAAAAATTTTGCAGATTTCAAGTGCGGCCATCGCAACAAAGCGGACGCGGGCATAAGCCAGCAAGAAAAAATCAATCAAATATATCAGCAATACAAGAATATGGATTCGTCTTCGCTTGCCGAGGCTCTTGCAAGCACCGTGGCAAAGCAAAAGGCAGACGGAACATTTGATTATAACTTGCTAAACCAAAGTGTTGAGGCGGTTCGCGCATATTTGCCGGAGCAAACCTATCAAAATCTGAAAAATCTGTTAGAGAATTTAAGATGAACTTACAAAAAGTTGACGCCATGCTTGTTAAAAGCGCATGGAGTGCAGAAGATGACAAAAAATTAAATTGCCTTGTAAGTGGCAGAAATTTTAAACTGCTTAAAACAGCTATTGAAAAATTAAATATACAAATTTTAGATGAATATTTATTCATAAATTGTTTTTATGTCGCCGCAAATAAAAAGCAGATTTCGCTGCTTTCAAAATTGGCGGAAGTAAAATATATTTGCGCAAACATCTCTGCACTAGCGCTTATGCATGTTGCAAGAAAGGTGCTAAGGCTGCCGCAAAATGCATTAACCGGCAGGGGAGTTGGCGTTGCAATCATCGACACCGGTGTGTCGGCGCACTATGATTTTTGTTTGGGGCAAATGCGTATAAAACAGTTTGTCGATTTTGTTGGCAACGGCGAGACTATGTATGACGACAATGGCCACGGCAGTTTTGTTTGCGGGGTGTGCGCTGGCAATGGCGCGGCAAGCGGAGGCAAATTTAAAGGCATCGCGCCAAATGCAGAAATCTATGCTTTGAAGGCGCTTGACAAAAACGGCGAGGCGTATTCAAACAACATTCTCTCAGCGATGGGCTGGGTGTATGACAATTGCAAACGCTGCGGCATCAAGGTTGTGTGCATGAGTTTTGGAAGTGAGCCGCTTGGGTTTAACGATCCAATCATGCTTGGCGCAGAAGAGCTTTGGAAGCGCGGCGTGATTGTGGTGGCGGCAGCGGGCAACAGCGGGCCTCAGTTTCAGTCAATAAAAAGCCCGGGGGTAAGCAGGCGGCTTATCACAGTTGGTGGAATGGACGACAATCGCATAGGCGATGAGTTTGTGCCATCGCTTTTTGAGGTGGCGTCGTTCTCATCTCGCGGCCCTTCGTTTAGATCGTATAAGCCAGATGTTGTTGCACCGGCGGTTGAAGTTTGCAGTTGCGACAACAGGGGCGGATATATGAAATTGAGCGGCACATCTGTTGCCACGCCTATGATTGCTGGCGCGATGTGTTTGATTTGCGAAAAGCATCCAAGCATTTCGCCCGACGAGGCCAAGCGAAAACTCATTGCTTGTTGCAACCCAATTTGCTTTAACAAAAACCTTGAAGGATATGGCTATCCAAATTTAACTAAATTTTTTGATTAAATCAATAATTTGTTTATTTGCGTTTAAAATATTGCATTTTTGCATATTTTTTTTGTAAAAATTGGCATTTTTCATAATTTTATTTATGTTATTTAGCAAACTTTGCTTCGATAAGTCTTCATCAAAAATAGCTTCCGCAAAGCCGTTCTGTTTAAAAATTTTTGCGTTTTCAATTTGATCGCCACGCGACGCACCCTTTGCAAGTGGAAGCAAAAGCATGGGTTTGTTTAGTGCCAAAAGCTCGTTTATAACTCCTGAGCCGGCGCGAGAAACAACCAAATCGGCGGCGTCATAAAAATCGGCAATCGGGTTGAGATAGTCAAAAACAAAACAGCCGTTTTGTGGTTTAACTTTTGAAAAATTGTTTTTGCCAACCGCGATAATCACAACAAAATCCTTTGTCAAAAAGCTGGCATCCGACAAAAGCGAATTGATTTTTTGTGATCCCAAACTTCCACCTACAAACAAAATTATTGGTTTGTTTTGGTTTCCAATTTTTTTGAAAACAGTGTTTTTATTACCTTCAAAAATTTGTTTGCGAATTGGCTGACCGGTGTAAATAAAGTTTTTGTGACAGGCTGCGGTTTGTTGAAAAGTTGTGCAAACCACCTTGGCTTTTTTTGCGATAATTTTGTTGGCAAGCCCAAGTGACAAGTCGCTTTCATGGGTGATGATGTTGATGTTTTTTGCTGCAAGCACAACAGGCAGTGAAACATATCCGCCCTTAGAAAAAATTATATCAGGCTTAATTTGTTTTAAAATTCTTTTGGCTTGGCGAATGCTTTTTAAAAGTTTTATTGGCACAAAAAGGTTTTTTAAAATGTTTGACCTATCAAATTTCACCGCAGAAATTTGATGATATTTCACATTTTTTTGACCGCTTAAAATTTGCTTTTCCATGCCGTCTGTGCCGATGTAGTGAATGTCGTAATCTTGCAGTTGCTCAATCAGTGCTATGTTTGGATAAACATGCCCAGCCGTTCCGCCGCCTGTGAATACTATTGTTTTCATGCTTATATGATATGCAATATTTGGCGCATTTATTTAAGTGTAATTATGCATAAAAATGAATAAAAATACACATGTTGAAAAGTCAAAATTTCTTGGTTTAAAAATTTTAATGTGATATAATAATTATATATTTGTTTAACTAGGAGATTTTATGGCCGAATATAAATCGAAAGATATCGTTGTTTTAGAAGGGCTGGATGCTGTTAGGCTTAGACCGGGTATGTATATCGGCACAACTGGCCCAAAAGGTTTTCATCACATTTTATGGGAGATTGTAGACAACGCGATAGACGAAATTTCAAGTGGCTATGGCGACACAATTTCAATCATAATCAATCCAGATGGCAGCGCAACTGTTGAAGACAACGGGCGCGGCATTCCTGTTGACATTCATCCAACCATGAAAAAAAGCGGTGTTGAAGTTGTTTACACCACATTGCATGCTGGTGGAAAGTTTAACAGCGCAAATTATAAATTCTCTGGCGGGTTGCACGGCGTGGGCGCATCGGTTACAAATGCGCTTTCTTTGTGGTGTGATGTAACCGTTTACAGAGACGGCAACGAGCATAATATGCGTTTTGAATCCAAACAGGGCGCGGACGGCAAAATACATGGTGGCGTGGTTGAAAAACCGCTTACAGTTGTTGGCAAAACAACCAAAACCGGCACAAAAGTCACTTTCATGCCTGACGAGCGTATTTTTGGCAAGCAAGAGTTTAGCTTTGACGCCATTTCTCGCAGGGCAAGAGAGCTTGCATTTTTGAATAAAAACTTAAAGATAAATGTCATCGACAAAATCAATGGCGGGCAGGCAACTTTCCACTATGAAGGCGGAATAAGCGATTTTGCCGAGTATCTTGTTGAAGGCAAAACCAAACTTTATGCAAAGCCTATATACATCGAGCAAGAAGACAAAGATTTTCAAATGGAACTTGCTCTCATCTACACAGACGGCTACACAGAAAACTGTTTTTCATATGTCAACAACATCCCAACCACAGAAGGCGGAACGCACGAGACGGGCGCAAAATCGGCAATAACCAAGGTGTTTAACGACTATGCTCGCGCAAACAACTTCTTGAAAGAAAAAGAAGCCAACTTTTTGGGCGAGGATTTTAGAGAAGGCGTTACAATAGTTTTATCCGTTAAAATGAACAACGTGCAGTTTGAAGGGCAAACAAAAACCAAACTTGGCAATCCAGAGGCAAGGGTTAAGGTTGAAGCGCTTACAATCAAAGGGCTGAACGAATTTTTAAGCAGCAAAAAATCATCTTCTGTTGCCGAAGCAATTTTAGGCAAGGCAAAAGCAGCTGCCAAAACGCGTGAAGCTGCAAAGCGTGCCAAAGAACTCACGCGTGCAAAAAACTCGGCAGACAACTTTAACTTGGTTGGTAAACTTGCCGCATCATCATCTAGAAATCGTGAAAAAGCCGAACTTTTTATAGTGGAAGGCGATTCGGCGGGCGGAAGTGCAAAACAGGGCAGAGATCGCTCTTTCCAAGCAATTTTGCCGCTTAGAGGCAAGCCGCTTAACGCTGAGAAAAAGCGCATCGATCAGGTGCTTGGCAATGAGGAAATCCGCACAATCATCAGCGCGCTTGAAACAGGCATAGGCGAAGATTTTGACCTTTCAAGTTTAAGATACAACAAAGTTATCATCCTCTCTGATGCCGATCAAGACGGCGCACACATCAGGGCAATTTTGCTTACTTTCTTTTTTAGGTATATGCGTGAACTCATCAACGATGGGCATGTGTTTATTGGGCTTCCACCACTTTACAAGGTTTACAAAAAGGGCTTTGAAGAGTATGTTTACTCGGATGCCGAACTTCCTGCCGCTGTGGCTAGATGCGGCAAAGGCTACTTGATTCAAAGGTATAAAGGTTTGGGCGAAATGAACCCAGATCAACTTTACGAAACAACCATGGATCCTGAAAAACGCTCGCTTATTCAAGTGACGATTGAAGATGCCGCCGAAGCAGAAAAAATGGTTGTAACGCTTATGGGCGACGATATAGAAGCAAGAAAAGAATACATCTCTCAGCATGCCAACTTTGACAAGGTTGACAAGTTTATGGATGAGTATAAAGGGGGCTAAAATGGAAGAGATAATTTACAAATCACTTGACGAAGTGCTGCACGATTCCATGATCCCTTACACCGAGCATGTTGTACTGGACAGGGCGTTGCCAAGGGTTGAAGACGGGCTTAAACCTGTGCAAAGAAGAATTCTTTATTCCATGCTGGAACTTGGCTTGCAGCCAGAAAAACCATATAAAAAGTCGGCAAGAATTGTGGGCGAGTGCATGGGCAAGTATCATCCACACGGCGACAGCAGTGTGTATGATGCCATGGTAAGACTCAGCCAAGATTTTGTGTTGCGCGCTCCGCTGGTTGACGGGCACGGAAACTTTGGCTCGGTTGACGGCGACAGCGCAGCGGCTATGCGCTACACAGAAGCGCGCCTTGCTCCGCTTGCTATGGAACTTTTGCGTGACCTTGACAAAGACACTGTTAAATGGAGTTTAAACTTTGATGATTCGTTAAAAGAGCCCGACATGCTTCCAGGCAGATTTCCAAACCTGCTTGTCAACGGCGCATCTGGCATTGCGGTTGGCGTGGCAACCAACATTCCGCCGCATAATTTGGGCGAAGTGATTGACGGCGTTGTGGCATACATCAACAATCCGCGCATCACCCTTGAACAGATGATGACGATAATCAAAGGCCCAGATTTTCCAACGGGCGGCGAACTGATTTTTGAAGACGGGCTTAAACAGGCGTATCAAACTGGCAAAGGTAAAATTATAATCCGCGCCAAAGTTGGCATTGAAAACAATGGCGACAGGTGCAATCTTGTGATCACCGAACTGCCATATCAAGTCAACAAAGCCGCGCTCTTACAAAAGATTGTGGAACTTAAAGAAGCAAATAAAGATAAACTTTCGCCGATCAGTGAAATTAGAGATGAAAGTGATAAAAATGGAATGCGCGCCATCATCAGGCTGAAAAAAGAAGCCAATCCAAACAAAATTTTAGAGATTTTGTTTAAATCCACCAATATGCAAATTTCATATGCCATAAACATGGTGGCAATTGCTGGTGGCAAGCCGCGCCTTATGGGGCTTTTGGAAATAATTTCCTATTACGCCAACTATCAGCGCGAAGTGATTGTAAGGCGCACGCGTTTTGATCTTAACGCTGCAAAGGATAGGGCACATATTGTTGAAGGCTTGCTTAAAGCCATCGCAAACATCGACGCGGTTATTAAAATAATCAAATCAAGTCCAACAGTCACCGAGGCTAAGGCAAGGTTGAAAGCTAAGTTTGGCTTTTCCGAAAAGCAAACGCAGGCAATTTTGGATATGCGTCTTGCAAGGCTTGTAAATTTGGAAGAAGATAAACTTAAAGCCGAATTAAATGATCTCAATCAAACCATCGACAGATTAACCAAAATTTTAAACAGCAAAACTTTGCAGTTTGAAGTTGTAAAAAAAGAGATGCTTGAAATCAAGCGTGCATATTCAACTCCAAGAAGAAGCCATGCACTGAAAAACGCAGAAATTCAAGTTAAGCAGGCAGTAAGCGAAGTGCCAACGGCACAAAACTATGTGATCGCACTGACGGCAGGCGGCACGGTTAAAAAAGTCAGCGCCAAAAACTATGCTATGTCAAACAAAGCGCTTGGCGAAACCTCTACGCTCACCGATGTTCACACACAAGTGATAAACTGCACAAGTGCCAACACAATTTTAATTTTCTCAGACAGAGGCAATGTAATCAAACTTGCCGCCGACAAAGTTAAAGAGTGCAAGTGGCGCGACAAAGGCTTCTCAATGGTGGAACTTGATGGCTCAGCGCTGCCAACCGAGCGTGCAATCAAAGTTTTGATTGCCTCCAAAAAGGGCGAAGTGCTTTTCTTCACGCGTTCGGGCATGATCAAGCGCTCGTCAGCGGAAGAAACTTTAACGCAAAAATCCTACTATCAAGCAGTTAAAGTGCAGGATAACGACACGCTTTTGAATGTTGAATATCTCGACCCAGCCAAAAAAGTGCTTATGCTTTCGGCTGACGGCATGAGTTTGGCTTTTGAAAGCAGCGAAGCACCTTTGCAAGGTAGAATTTCCATTGGCGTGAAGGGCATAAATATGGAAGATGGCGACAGCGTTGTGTTTGCAGGGCAGTTTGCACAAGATGATGTTGTAACCGCTTGCACAAGCGATGGATATTTGAAAAAGATTGCTTGCAAAAATTTTGCACTTTCGTCTAGATATCGCAAAGGGCTGAAATATTTTGCGCTCAACAGCGGAGCAAAGGTTGGCTATGCATGTTTGAACGATGTTTCAAGCATTATAGCGGTTGATTTCGGCTTAAAAATCTTGCCACTTGAAACCAAAAAATTTAAGCTCAGCGAAAGATTGACGGCAGGCGAGCTTATAATCAAAAAGAAATTTTTGGGCGCATATTTATACTGCTAAAAATACAATCCAAATCAAAAAGCATGCTTTTATGCATGCTTTTTTTGGCATATTTTGGCGCTTTTGATAATATGTTAAACTATCGCAATTTCTTCGACAGCACTCGACTAAACTAGACAAGTTTAACCGCGCGCTTATTTTTGAAGAGAGCGACCAATTTAATATTATTAAAAGCGAGGTTTGCACATGCATTTTGCAGTTGTTAAATCAAGAACAATCAAAATTTTCATAGCCATGGTTATTGTTTGCATTTTGCTTGCAGTAAGTTTGAATGGCGCTAAGCTTGCCGAAGTGTTTTTTGGCTATTCCACACGCCTTGTGCCTGTTTATAGTGTGGAAACTGACAAAAAACAAGTTGCCATCTCGTTTGATGCCGCTTGGGGGGCGGATAAAACGCAGGGCATTTTGGATATTTTGAAAGACTACAATGTTTCGGCAACATTTTTCTTGGTAGGCTTTTGGGTGGATGAATATCCAGATATGGTTAAGGCAATAGATGAAGCGGGGATTGAAATTGGCACGCATTCAAACAAACATCCAGACATGGCAAAACTTGACGCGCAGCAGATAAGTCAAGAGCTTTGCACCTCGGTGCAGAAGATTCAAAACCTCACCGGCAAAACAGTGGAGCTGTTTAGAGCGCCGTTTGGCTCTTACAACAACACGCTTTTGCAAGAGGCAGAAAAGCAAAATTTGATAACCGTGCAGTGGGATGTTGACACTCTTGATTGGAAGGGTTTATCTGCAACTCAGATGTGTGATAGAGTGATGAAAAACGTTAAAAACGGCTCGATCATTTTAATGCACAACAACTCTGACAACATCTTAGATGGCCTTACTATGATTTTGGATAGGTTGACTATGCAGGGGTATGAAATCACTTCGGTTGGCAAGCTTGTGTATCACGATGGCTATGAGATAGATCGAAATGGCGTGCAACACCTAAAATAAAAGGAGAAATTTAATGGAATACGAAAAGACAAATTCAGTTTATCTTTCTGGCAGGATATCGCAAGCGCCAAAATTTAGCCACGAACTTTATGGCGGAGAAAAATTTTATGTTTTCTATCTTGATGTTCAGCGCCTGTCAGGCAATGTTGACACGCTGCCGATCACAATTTCCGAGAGGCTTATGCAGCTGCAAAAATTTGCATTTGATTGTGGCACAAAAATTGATGTGTATGGCGAATATCGCTCGCACAATCAGGATGAAAAAAATGGGAAAAGCAAACTTTTGCTAAGCGTGCTTTGCAAGGATGTTGCTGCAAAAACTGCCGAGCATGATTGCAACAACATCGAACTTACTGGCTATATTTGCAAGCCGCCAATTTACAGAGAAACGCCATTTAAAAGGCAGATATGCGACATATTGCTTGCAGTCAACAGACCGTTTTTTAAAAAGAGCGACTACATTCCTTTGATTGCTTGGGGCAGGAATGCACTGCTTGCAAAAAACTTTATGGTGGGTGACAAAATATCCGTGCAGGGCAGAATTCAATCGCGAATTTTTACAAAAATAATCGATGAAATTTCGTATGAAAAAACCGCCTATGAAGTAAGCATTCAAGATATATCAAATTATCAAGAAAAAATTGATGCACACATCAGTTTGCAAGAAAAAGAATTTAGTTTATAAACAAATTATTCGCCTTTAAAAATAAGGCGAATAATTATTTATTTTATCAATGGTTTTTGCATGGATGGCGGGATTGGAATATTTAATAATTTAAGCACAGTTGGCGCTATGTTTGCAAGAGCACCATGCTTTATTTTTAATTTAATTTTATTTTTTGAAACAATTATAAACGGCACATCAAAAGTGGTGTGAGATGTGATTGGATTGCCAAATTTATCATACATAAGTTCGGCATTTCCATGGTCGGCGGTTATGATGCAAGTGCCGCCAGCCATAAGCGTGGCAAGCGCAATCGCATACGCCTGTTTATCAACGCACTCAGCCGCTTCTTTTGCCGAATTAAAGTTGCCAGTGTGGCCAAGCATGTCGGTGTTGGAATAATTGATCAACACAAAATCGTATTTTTGGCTTGCAATGGCATCCAGTGCGTCGTTGGTTATTTCCAGCGCGCGCATTTTAGGGTATGGCGCAAAATCTGTTGTTTTGATGCTTTCAATCAGCTTGCGATCTTCGCCTTTATATGGTTGTTCGATCGTTCCATTGAAAAAGAAAGTTACATGCGCATACTTGGTTGTTTCAGCAATGTGAAATTGAGTTTTACCCGCCTTAGAAATCAATGCGCTTAAATTATCTTCAATTTTTTCAGGTGGAAAAATGACGTTGACATTTTTAAGTTTGTCGTCGTAACACTCCATGGTTGTAAACAACAAGTTTTTAAAAGCTTTGGTTTTAAAGTGAGTGAAACTAGGGTCGGTGAACGCGCTGGTCAACTCGCGTGCTCGATCCGATCGGAAGTTATAAAAAATCACGCTGTCATCATTTTTGATCAGCCCATTTTTATCAATTAAAACAGGCTCAACAAACTCGTCGGTGATGCCTTTTGCATAGCTTTGCTGCAACGCATCAATAGGGCGATCAAATTTTTCGCCTTTGCCGGCTGTGTAAAGATCATATGCCTTTTTCAATCTGTCATAGCGCTGCTCTCTGTCCATAGCATAAACTCTGCCGATAATTGTTGCAATGCGTGCGTTTGTGCCGCTGATCATCTCTTCAACATCCTGCACAAAATATTGCCCGTGTGTCGTGCCAGTGTCACGGCCGTCGGTGATTGCGTGCACATAAACCTTTTCAAGATCATGGCTTTGCGCAAGCTGCAAAAGAGCTTGCAAGTGAGAGATGTGCGAATGCACGCCGCCATCCGACAGCAAACCAATCAAATGCAGCGCAGAATGATTTTTCTTTGCGTGTGAGATGGCTTTAAGCAAATTAGGCAAGGTGAAAAAACTTTCGTCTTCAATGGCCTTGTCAATTTTTTTAAGATTTTGCAGCATAACTCTTCCTGCACCCAAAGTCAAATGCCCAACTTCGCTGTTGCCCATCTGTCCATCTGGCAAACCAACAGCTTCGCCGCTTGCTTTAAGCGTGCCGTGCGGATATTTGTGTTTTAGTTTTTTCAAAAAAGGCGTGCCGCTTGCCTTTATGGCGTTGCCAAAGCGCGACTTATTTATTCCAAAACCATCCAAAATAACAAGTGTAACCATAATTTTCCTCTTGCAAAAATTTTAACAAACGCAAAGAGAAAAGTCAAACTATTTATCGTCAAAATGCTCGTCAAACAAACTTATTTGCCTGTTTGATGAGTGATTGTGCTTGTCATAATCAAACTCGTCGTCATATCCGCTCTCTTCGCGGCGACGCTGCTCTTTTGAAGCTTCTATATTATGCTGCGAGTATGCTTCTTTGGCTTTTGCCAGACGCTTTTTCCTTGCTCCCCAAACATGTATGCTGCCTTTGTCAGCGATAAGTTTAATCACCAAAAACACAGCGGCTGCGCCAACAACAATGTAAATCAATCTAGAAAAAACGCTGCCTTGAAAGCCAAATATTCCCGCAACAAAATCATATTGTAAAAGGCCGATAAGCAGCCAGTTTATGCAGCCTGCAATGGTTAAAGCAAAAGCGATGAATGTAAGCATAGCCACCTCCTTACAAAAATTAGTATGTCAAAGAAGCCAAGAAAAAATTCTTGAAAATTTTTATTTTTGGTTGACATTTTTTTTGCACATGCATATAATAACGGTATTATGCTTTGGAGGGGATGACTATGGCAGTAAAATATTTAACACCAGAAGGTAAAAAACAATTAGAAGAAAAATTAAACTATCTTAAAACGGTAAAAAGGCCAGAAGTTGTTAAAAAAATTGGCGCAGCGCGTGAATTTGGCGATCTTTCTGAAAACTCTGAATACGATGCGGCCAAGGATGAACAGGCGCTTGTTGAACGCCAAATTGCAGAGATTGAAGACACTTTGCTTAACGGCATCGTTATAAATAAAAGCGACATTGACACATCAAAAGTAAGCCTTGGCACAAAGGTTAAGCTTTATGATGAAGAATTTGATGAAGAAGTGGAATACAAAATTGTAGGCTCTGACGAAAGCGATCCAAAAGCAGGGCTTATCTCAAACGAATCGCCTGTTGGTGCTGCTTTGCTTGGGCATAAAAAAGGCGAGATGGTTGTGGTAAGCACTCCAAACGGAGAAGTTAGATACAAAATTTTAGCCATTGCAATATAAAATATTTAATTGAAATGTCGCAATTTTCTTGCCTAAAAATTTTGCTTTTGTTATAATTGATTTAGGAAAAGTTATGACATTTAAAAACTATTTAAAAATCTCGTTTGCAAATTTTGATAAAACGTGGAAACTGATTTTTTATCGCATCATCGTATGGGCTGTTGTGATCGGCTTGATTGCGCCTTTTTACAATGTTTTAAAAGATGTTGTGGTTGAAAATTGGAACGCTTCTTTGGCGCAAGATTTTATTGGCGCAGGGTTGTTTTACGGCAAAAACATAGCCATAACTTTTGCTGCAGTTGTTGATGTTGCTCTCAGCGCTCTTTCAATGCTGTTTACGCAAAACCTTGCAGCGGCAATTTACATTTGTGTTGTTTTGTTTGTTTTAAGGCCGTTTTTCATGAATATTGGCAGATATGTTGTCAATGAAATGATGTATGGCTATATGTCTTCTCATGCAAAACATGCTTTTTCTTCAACATGGGTTAGAACCATGAAAAAATCATCACTGTATGCGCTGTTTAGAACGCTTTTCTGCCTTCCATTCAATGTGCTTTGCGCAGGAGTTTTCTACTTGTTGCTTTGCGTAAACGGAAGCGAGTTTGCAGTTGCAATGCCATTTATATTTTTAATGATCGCCACAATCTTGCTATCAATCAAACATTTTCTTACAATGGGCTGGGCACCTGCGATGGTGGTTAGCGGCGAAAGCGTTTACAGTGCATTTGGCATAGGCATAAAAGCAGTTGCAAGGGGCGGAGCAAGATCGCTGCTGTTTTGCATTGCAACCTATTTTGTTGCGGTGTTGCTGGCGCTAGGGTTTGGAGTGATAAGCATCATCGTGCTTGTTCCAATTTTTAATGTGGTTAGCTCTATGTTTGAAATCATGAACTTCTTCTCATGCCAAGGCATGCGTTACTATGTTGATAAAGACACAATTCTTTCATCAAAAAAACTTGAAGAACAAGACACAATTTCAAAAGCAAAATTTTTGTTATAAAACTTTTTTGCTGACATTCAAAATGCCTCGTCACGGCTTTTTGCCGTAAATTTTATAATTTAAAAGGAGAAAAATGAACAATAAACTAAAAATCACCTTTCTTGGCGGAGTGGGTGAAATCGGAAAAAATATGACCGCCTTTGAGTATAACGATGAAATCATCGTGGTAGATGCAGGTTTAACATTCCCAGGCGAAGAGTTGCCGGGCGTGGATATTGTTATTCCAGACATCAGCTATCTTTTGGCAAACAGAGATAAGGTTAAAGCGATAATTTTAACACACGGGCATGAAGACCACATCGGCGCGCTGCCATTTGTTTTAAAGGATTTAAACGTGCCAATCTATGGCTCTCGCTTAACTCTTGCGCTTGTTGAAAACAAGATGAAAGAGTTCGACAAAATCAAATACAAAGCAATCTCTGTAAAGCCTAAAAATGTGCTTAAACTTGGCTCGTTTACGATTGAGTTTATCAAAGTCAGCCATTCCATAGCAGGCTCGCTTGCGCTTTGCATTTCAACACCTGTTGGAAATGTTATTCACACTGGTGACTTTAAAATCGATTTCGAACCTATCGACGGTACGATGACCGATCTTGCACGCTTTGGCGAGCTTGGCAAGCGCGGAGTTAAACTTCTGCTTTGCGAAAGCACTAATGTGTGCAGAAAAGGCTACTCAATGAGTGAACGTTCGGTTGGCAGAACTCTTAACACAATTTTTGAAAAAAATCAGTCAAAAAGGCTGTTTATTGCAACTTTTGCGTCAAACATTCATCGTTTGCAACAAATTTTGGAACTAGCTGAAAAGTATAAACGAAAAGTTGCATTCACTGGCAGAAGCATGATCAACATCAGCGAAGTGGCAATGAAAATCGGAGAGCTTAAATACAACAAGGATAACATCATCGATATAGACAAAGTGGATAAGTATGCCGACAGCGAGCTTTTAATCATAACCACTGGCAGCCAAGGCGAGCCAATGAGCGCTCTCACAAGAATGGCGGCGGGCGAGTTTAAAAAAATTCAGCTTCGCGATAACGATTTGATCGTGTTTTCAGCATCGCCAATCCCAGGCAATGAAAAATCGGTTTATAATGTTATCAACGCGCTGTATAAACTTGGTGCAGATGTAATATATGATGAACTTGCCGATGTGCATGTGTCAGGGCACGCCTGCCAAGAAGAACTTAAAACCATCCACGCACTTACAAAGCCAGAGTTTTTCATTCCAATCCACGGCGAGTTCAGACACCTTAAAATGCATTCGCAACTTGCTCAACAACTTGGCATGGAGCAGCGCAACATTCTTCTGCCAACGCTTGGCATGCAAGTGGAAGTTGGAGCAAACTCAATCAAGCAATCAGGCTTTGTTACGGCAGGGCAAAGGCTTGTTGACGGCATTGGAATTGGCGATATGGACAGCAATGTGCTTAAAGAGCGCAAGCAGCTTTCAGAAGAAGGCATTTGTGTGGTGGTTGTAAACATCAACAATGTCAGCGGCTGCGTTTCAAGCGAGCCGTTCATCATCACCCGCGGCGTGGTTTATCAAGACGAGATGGAAGCGTTTGTGCAGGATGCAAAGGCGGCAATCATCGCGTCGCTTAAAGAGCAGGATTTACGCGGTGCAGAGCCAGCAGTGATTAAAAACACGATAAGGCGCAATGTTTCAAACTTTATTTTCAAACGCACCAAACGCCGTCCAATGATTTTAACAATAGTGACGCTAGACTGATGAAATTAAACCAAATAAAACAACTCTCTAAAACAAAATATCTGCCAATAATACGGCCAGAAAGCCAAAAAATTGTTTGCCAAATTTTGCAAGCGGGCAATGTAAAGCGCATCCTAGAGATCGGCACATTTTATGGTTATTCTGGCAGTGTTATGCTTCTGTCAAGCCCAAACGCGCACCTGATAACCATAGAAAAAGATGCGCAAAACGCCGAAATTGCAATGCAAACTTTTGTTGATGAAAAACTTGTTGACAGAGTGAGGCTTATCCAAGAAGACGCCTTAGTTGCGCTTGAAAAACTTGTTTTGCAAGGCGAAAAGTTTGATTTTATTTTTCTTGATGGTGCGAAGGGGCAGTATTATAAATATTTTGCATATATAAAATCATTGCTTGAAGTTGGTGGCACTCTGGTTGCCGATGATGTTGATTTTCATGGCTATATGATTCAAAATCAAGTTAAGCATAAACATCGCACAATTGTAAACAACCTTAAAAAATTTATAAAGCTTGTAACGGATGACGAAAGTTTCGAAAGCAAAATTTTAAATATTGAAGACGGGCTGCTGATTGCCCGAAAAACCAAATAAAAAGTCGCTTTGTTTGGTTTTTTTTATTTTTTTTGATAAAATAATCATATGAAATTTGAGGTTGACATCATTGTTGGGTTGCAAAGTGTGGCAAGCGCAGGCTTGACGGTTTTTTTTGAAATTATTTCGCTTTTAGGCAGCTATCTTGGCTTTATAATTGTATTTTTGATTTTTTTCATATTGCGTCGTAAACTTTCATATGTTTTTGGTGTATGTTTTTTAGGCGGCGTTGGGCTTAACTATATTCTCAAAGTGTTAATTGGCAGAGATAGGCCGTATGTGGCACATCCTGAAATTGCCAATCTTTCCAACACCTTGGGCGAAAGCATGCCGTCTTCTCACGCCCTGTGCGCGATTATTTTGGCAATCTTTGTGTGTTATTTTGTGTTTACATCAACCAAAAAACCTCTGCCGAGAATAGTTGCTGCAACCGGCATGAGCATTCTTGCAGCGCTAACTTTTGTTTCAAGGCTATATTTAGGCTTGCATTATTTGACAGACATCCTTCTTGGGGCTATAATAGGGGCGATAATCGCATGTATGGGGATTATCTGGATGCAAAAAAGGAAGGTGAAAGATGCTAAGCAAAAGTGAAAAGCAAACATTAGATATTGCATGCAAATTTGCAAAGCAGATTAAAAATCCGTGCATAATTTTGTTGCAAGGCGATTTGGGTGCGGGCAAAACTCATTTTGTTAAAGGCTTTGCCAAAGGCATGAAATGCAAAATGCTTGTCACAAGCCCAACTTTCACAATAATGAACATCTATGAAGGCGGCAAAATGCCAATCTATCATTTTGATTTATATCGTCTAACCGACTCGCAAGAAGCCACGATGCTGGGCTTTGAAGAATACTTTAATCATGATTCACTTGACGGAGTCAGCATTGTCGAATGGCCGCAACAGGCCGAAGAGTTGGTAAATCAATGGGATTATAAAATCGACATTCAAAAGATTGATGACAATCAAAGGCAAATTCAAATTACTAAAAGGGGATAAAAATGCTGGTTATTTCTTCTGCAACAAAAACTGCAATCATTGCAATAAGCGCAAACGATGCGTGCATTTACAGCGAAATTGAAGCAGATTGCAAACAAAGTGAAAAAATGATGCAAGAAATTGATTCGCTGCTTACAAAAAACAACCTGACTTTGCAGGATGTTGGCAATTTTGGGCTTGTAATAGGGCCGGGTTCGTTTACTGGGCTTAGAATAGGCGGGGCACTGATCAAAGGCTTTTGCGCGGCAATGCCACAAAAAAAGGTTGTGCCAATTCCAACGCTGGATTTAATGGCGGCACAAGTTGTTAAGGATAACAAGCCCAAAACAAAATTTTCCTGCTATATGAAAGCGCAAAGCGGGCTGTTTTATGGCGCTACATATGATAAAAACGGCGTAAAGCTTATTGACGAGCATCTTTTGTCGGCGGCGGATGTGCTTAAAGGCGGCGAAAACAAATATTGTTTGGCAGAAGAAGGCTTTTTGCCATATATAATAACAATCACTCCACAAACGCTGCTGGAAGTGGCTTGCAACGGCGAAAAAAATCAAAATTTGATTGCTGCAAAGGATATTTCAATCAAATATATCAGGCGTTCGGCAGCTGAAGAAAACTAAAAAAAATATTTCAAAAATTTTTAAAAAATATGCGTAAATTGCTAGACATAACCTGTGAAATATGAGTATAATGGCATTAGATTTTTGGAGGAAATTTTATGAAAAAACCTGAATATAAACGTTGCCCAAGATGCGAGCTTAACTTTATTAAAAAAGGCGAAAAACTTTGCTCTGTTTGCCAAGCAGAACTTTCCAATAAAGATGATTACATCGACGATTTAGATTTAGAACTTTGCCCAATATGTAAAACAAACTATATTCAGCCAGATGAGATTATGTGCTCAAGCTGTTTAAAAGAACACCAAACCGAAGATGGTGAAGTCAACACAGATTGGACTAAATATATCGATCGTGATGAAGAAGACGATTATGTTTCACCAGATGAAGAAACAGGCGAGATGGCATCGGTAACTGACCTTGATGACGGCGACATCTTGGACGGCGATTTCGACGACGACATTGATTTTGATGATGAAGATCTCGACATAGACGAAGATTTGGATGACGATTTAGATTTTGATGATGACGATGAAGATGAAGAAGACGATGACGAAGACGACGATGATTAAAATTTAAGCAAAAAAAAGAACCTATCAAAGGTTCTTTTTTTGTTATTGCTTAGGCTGTTTGGTTTGCTTAGCTTGTTTTTTCTTGCTTGCCAGAATGCGCTTTTCAATGCTGATCAAATAATCTTTGGTTTGAACAAACGCCTTGTGTTCTTCAAGTTGATCAACTGATTTTTGAAGCGCTGCGCGTTTGGAAGCAAATGTTTTAAATTGTTTTTCAACAGCACCAGTCACTTTGCCGTGCTCTCTTGCTTTTGCAATTGTTTGTTTGTTGTCTTCTTCAATTTCAGCAATTTGAGCCTTTATGCTTGCAATATGCTCGTCAATCTTTGCAATTTCTGCGTTTTGAATTTCTTTTGCTTGGTTGGTGATGATGTCTGCATGCAGTGATTCATCTCTGTCGTATTTTTGTTTTTCAACCTTTGCAGATTTTTTAATTTTAACATGTCTAAGCGCAAATGCAACGATTGCAAATATAAGTGCAAGTGCAAGAATAATTGAAGGGATAAGCAGCCACAAGGTTTCATCATTGTTGCCATCTTCTGGCTGAGTGGTTGTGTCGTCGGTTGCAGAATCATCGTCGTCTTCGGTTGCGGCAGTTGCAGTTGCTGTGAATAGCGTGCTGCCAAAGGCTTCTTGTCTGTTTGCTTGGTTGTATGTTTCTGCGTCACTTGCGTTCCAAGCAATGTCTGTTAAGAATGCGTAGCCGGTTGTATCAAGGCAGTCGCTGATCAAACTGAAAGTAAACGATGCATCGCTGTCTTCCGTCACACTAAACAAGATTGTAAATTCTTGCCAGCCGTCGCTTGCTTTCAAACCTTCAACTTTATCAAAACCGCTGATTCCAATGCTCACGCCAAAAGTTGTGTCAACTTCTTCGTCATCATGCATATGCACGCCGTCGAATGAAGGGAAGGAAGTGAGAAGCCTAAAAGTCAATGCATAATATTGAGTTTCAGCCTTTGCTGCAACAGGGAAGTTTGATGTAAGAGTGTAGGTTGCAGGCAGATCGGTTTGAATTGCAAGCACATTTTTTGTAAGCGAACCATCGTCGATAGGAAATTCGCCGTTTGAGTTTACATATTTAAACGCATCGTTGCCAGCGCCTTTAATCACTCCGCCTTTTGCCGAGTTGCTGTTGCCTGAGTCAATCTTGCCGGTGAAAGCGTTGAAAGAAGTGATGTTGTTGCCAATTTGGTTGTTTGCATCAAGGTTTAACATAAATCCAGAAAGGTCAATTTGCACTTCTGCACTCTCAAACGCCTGCTCGGAAGATTCGGAGATAATAAAGTTATCAAAGAATGCGTAGCCTGAAACAAGGTTGTCTTGATTTCCAAATTCGATGGTAAGCGAAGCAGTTGAAGCGCCTTCGCCAGTGAAGATTTGGCATTGATAGGTTTTCCATTCGCCGCTTGCAATGTTTTGTTGATTTAAAAGCTGAATAGAATTGCTGTCGGTTATTTGAAGGTTAAACCAAGCGTCAGCCAAGGTTTTGTATTTGAAAGTAAGGGTATAATATGTGTTGGCTGTAAGTTCAAATGTGGATGATGATATTGATTGATAGTTTGCATTTTCATTGTAAAGCATTAAAATGTTGTTTACATCATCAGTTGAAGAATATTCGTCTGGCGAGCCAGGATTTGCAAGGTTTTCGCTCCAATCATAGTCATATTCATCAAAATATTTTGAATAAACGTTGATTATGCCTGCTTTTTTCACGCCAGCGTTGTCTGGTTGAGTGATTGTCCAGTCTGCTGGTGCAACAGGCTTATCCAAAGTGTTGGTTTGGTTTTTTGCACTGTTAAAATATCCATTTTTAAAGGTTGTTTCGCTTGCAGTTGCGGTTGCAAGTTGCAAAACATTGCCTTCGGTTGAAAAGTTTTCGCTGTCAACAACTTCAACGATGATATTGTCTATAACCACAGCTCCGGAAGCATAATTTTGTGAAGAGCCAAGGTTAAATGCAATTTGAATTTGCGAGTCGTATCTGTCATGTCCTTGAACATAAAATTCAACTTGAGCATATTCGTTTATAAATTTGTCAGAGCCGTTTTCAGTGATCGCGGATGATGTTTTGCTTCCAAGAGTGTAGGAAGAAAGGTAGGAAAATTGATTTTTAATGTCATCGGTTTCATTCAATGAAATTGTAAATTCGCCTTGTGTAATTTCGCTTATTTTAACATTGAATGTGATTTTATATAACCCAAGTGATTTAATTTCAAGTGGAAGAGATTCAACCTTTACAAATCCATCCTCAGCCCAAAGAGTAAGTGCTTGGGTGTTGTTTGCAGAAAAATCGCTGCCAGGGTAGGTGAAGTTTGTTGTGCTTTCAAAAATGCCTTGGTTGAGCGGCAAAATTTGAGCGTAGCCGTTTACACCTGTCGAATCTACTTTCCAATCAACAAGATTGTTCACAACGCCGTCTAAGCTTTTTTCAAAGTCAAAGTTAAGCGACGATGTGTCGATGATTGTGGCATCGTTGATGTCGCCAGCAACCACGCAATCAACGCCACTTTGTTGATTTAATTGAATGTTTTTGTAGTATGCATTTTCTGAAAGTTGTTGAGCGCACACTTCGTCAAAGAACACCACGCCTGTTGAAGGGCGTTGATTTGTTCCAAGCCACAACTCAACCTGTACGGCTTGATCTTGGCTTCCAGTTGCGATGTAGAAATAGTATACTGTCCAGTCTGTTGCAGTTTCGGCTTCAATTTGCACATCCACAGCTTGATCGTTTTCATCAATCAGCCCAGAGATGTAAATAGAGCCAAAGGTGTTGTTCGACTCGCTAAACGAAGTTGTTTTCATAGCAACCGAAAATTCATAGTATGAGTTTGCCGAAAGAGAGATGCTGTTTGATATGTAGCCTTCGCTGATTTCTTTTGGCGCAAAGTTATCTGAATTTGGGTTGGTGTTTGCCGAGTTGATCATCAAAATTTTGTTATCGCTGCCCACCTTGCCAGGATTGTTTTTAAGATAGTAGGTGTTGGCCGAGTAGCGCTCAAAATCCGACTGCACATCGATTGCCATGGTTTTAGCACTTGTGTTGCCCCAGTTTCTTGTCCAACCAGAAAAATCTCCATCGGTGTATGAAGATGAAGTTGCGTCAAAGCTTGAGTTGGTTATTGTAACACTTTCGCGATGTTCGCCATCAAAGGAAGATGCTTTAACAAGCATGTTAGTTGGAAGCGCTGCCATAAGCCCCAAAGGAAGCATAATGGCAACAATTAAAATAAAAATAATTGAAAGTAAAGATTTTCTTTTAGTCATAAGTTCACACCTTTTTTTGATATCACGTTTTAGTATACAACAAATTTACTCAATAATCAAATATTTTTTTATTAAATATTTATAATAATTGCATGAAAAACAAAAAATCAGTGCAAAGCAATATACAAAGCGGGCAAACATCGCTTAAAAAGAAGGTGATGCTTGTTTTTCTCGGCGGGCTTGTTGGGTTTTTGAATGGCTTTTTTGGTGGCGGAGGCGGGATGATTTGTGTGCCAACGCTTGAAAAGGGGTTGGGACTGGATAACAAGCGCGCACACGCCACAGCAATCGCGGTGATTTTTCCGCTTTCACTTGTAAGTTGTGCAATCTACATATTCAAAGGCGCGATACAATCTCTTCCACTTTTGACGGTTGGATTAGGGGTACTTGCAGGCGGGATAGCGGGCTCGTTTGCGCTTAAATTCATTCCTTCAAAAACGCTGCGCATCATCTTTGCTGTGATTATGCTTGTTGGCGGAGTGAGGCTTATAATATGAACATCTTTTTGCAAATTTTATTTGGAGTTTTAGGTGGATTTTTTGGTGGATTGGGCATGGGCGGAGGCACTTTGCTTATTCCGCTGCTTACAATTTTTTTGCATTTTGATCAGCAGTTAAGCCAAGGCATAAATCTGCTTACTTTTTTGTTTATGGCGGTTTTTTCGCTGTATATTCACTCTAAAAACAACCTTATTGTCACAAAAAATATTGTGTATATCATCATTGGCGGTGTAATTTTTTCAGTTGCAGGTGCATTTTTGGCAACAGTTTTGCCAAGCATTATTTTAAGAAAATGTTTTGGTGGATTTTTGGTGATTTTGGCGGTGGTAGAGTTTGTTAAAGCGCTTAAAAAACAGGCAAATTAAACTGACAATTATTTAGCAAAATTTTCAATAAAAGGTGGACAAAACCCCTATGTTTATGCTATAATACACCCGTAAGAGGGGTGCAATATGATTGTAAATCAAAAAAAATGTATTGGCTGTGGCACATGCATTGCAATCTGCCCAGTTGAGGCAATCAGTTTTGATAAAAAGGGCAAAGCAGTTATTGATAAATCAAAGTGCATCAAATGCGGCGCATGCAAGGCAAGCTGCCCAGTTGGTGCAATAAGCGAAGACTAAAAGAGGGTTTTATGGAAAAAATTGCGTTAATTGAATTGACAGGTGCAACCAGCGTTCTTTCAATCTATCAAACTCAAAATGGAAGAAGCAAGCTCATCAGGCAGGAAAGTGACGCTGTCAATGTTTCTAAGGATATAAATGAAGAAAAATTGTTAAAACCAAAAACAATAGCCGATGTTGTTGGCATTCTTAAACTTTACAGAGATATAGTTGAAGAAAACCAAGTTCAAAAAATAATTTGCACGGCCAACAATTGTGTTTTAGGAGCACGCAACCAGCGCGGCTTTTTTGAAGAAATCTACAACAACACGGGGCTTGGTTTTGTGTTTTTAAATGACGAAGATGTTGTGAAAAACATTTACAACTCGGTGGTATCAAAAATTGACAATTCAAAAGGTGCGATTATATATGTTGACGCCTATTCAACCTATTTTATCAAATACAACCGCCGCACAACGCTTGGCTTTGATATTGTGCCATATGGTTATGAAAACATAATGAATGGCGGCGCAGATTTTGACCAAATGAAAGCACTTTTTGCTTCCAGCATGCAGCTTAAAAACTTTAATGTTGATGAAGACGAGGCATTTGTTGGCGTGGGTGATCCGTTCATCAATTTTGGCAGAGTTGCCAAAAAGGTGGATCATTATCCACTTGAAATCGACAACAACTATCCAGTAAGCAAGTCGCTTGCAAACAAAGTTGTAAATTTTGTTAAGGGGCTTGATTTAGAAAAAATCAAAAAGGTTAAAGGCCTTGTGGACGACAGGGCGGATGTTCTGCTTTCAGGGTTTGCAATCATCAGCGCTGTATATGAAAAATTGCACATGCATGAAATTGTTGTTTCATCGGCGTGCGTTAGAGATGGCGTGATTGCATCCAGCCTGTCAGCCGAAATTCAAGAGCGCTTTTCAGACCTTTTAGGTGCATCTTTTGACAGCATTCATGAATTTCAGAAAAACGATGCTTGCATCAACCTGCGCGTTGCAAATATGGCGGGGATATTGTTTAAGCAATTAAAAGTTATGCACAAACTTCCGCGCTCATATGTAAAGCCTTTGCGCGTGGCCGCCTATATGTTTGACAGCGGCAAGCAAATCAACTTTGAAGATTATGAAAAGCATGGTTTTTATGCAATTTTAAACTCTGGGCTTTGCGGCGTAAGCCAAAAAGATTTGCTTTTAGGCGCGTTTATTTGTGAGTGCCAAACTGCTGACAATTTCAATCTTTCGCAGTGGATGAAATATAAAGATATGCTCACCGATGAAGATTTAAACGCAGTAAGAAAACTTGGTGTTATTGTAAAACTTGCAGTGGCGCTTAACAGTTCTAAACAACTTGTGGTGACGGATGTTGTATGCGATATCTTGGGCGATTCAATCATTATGAAACTTATTGTAAACAGCGACCCAACTTATGAAATCATGCAGGGTATGAAAGTTGCACAGGATTATAGAAAGTTCTTCAAGAAAAATCTTCAACTTATTTAAGGGGGGATTATGAAATATAATTACGCCATAGAATTAGGCGGAGCAAGCACAACAATATTTTCACGAGAAGATGGCTTTGTTTTAAAAGAGCCAACTTTGGTTGCGGTTGAAACCACCACCGAAGGTTACAGGGTTAAAGCGGTGGGCGAGGATGCAAAAAAACTTGTATGGAAAACATTGGACGAGGTTGAAGTTTTTAATCCTATCGCAAACGGCGTGATAGAAAATTTTGAATACACTCTCATCATGCTTACAAACTTTTTCAAAAAGATTAAATATAAAAAATCATCCAACATTTTAATCTTAACACCTTGCGGGTTGCAAGCCGAAGAAAAGAAAAAATATTATCAGCTTTTTGATAAACTTGGGTTTAACGAAATAAGTTTAATTCCGTCGGTTTTGTGCTCGCTTTTGGGTTGCAATGTCAACATTCTTTCGCCAAAAGCCAGCATGATTGTGGATATTGGCGGGGCGACAACTGATGTTGCAGTTGTCAATCTTGGTTCAATCTTAAAAGGCGTGACGCTTGGCATAGGCGGCAGAGCGATGGACATCGCGCTTGCAAACTCACTTGCAATGGCAAAAGATGGCATTTTAATTGGTCTGCCAACAGCCGAAAAAGTGAAAAATGAAATTGGCTCGCTTTACAAAAACGACACTCTTAACATGGAAGTGATGGGCTTAGACGGTGCAAGCAACATGCCAAAAACAAAAATCGTTTCATGCCGAGAGATAAGGCATGTGTTTGAAGCATTTTTGGAAGAAATTGTAAGAACAATCAATGTCACAATCAACACTCTTCCACCAGAAATTTCAGCAGATATAATCAAAAATGGCGTAATTTTTACTGGCGGCGTAAGCAAAATTGCAGGATTAGATGACTTTTTAAAGCGCACTTTAACCTACAATTTTACAATAAGCGATGATTGCGAAAATGTTGCAATTTTGGGCGCTGGCAAGCTTTTAAACGATGACGCTTTGCTTAAAAAAGTGCTTTTGTAGTTTTCAAAAAATTTTGACAAGAAAGAAAAATTTTAAACAAAATTTTTCTTTCTTTTTTTATTGCCGCTTGCTAAAATTTTAACTGTTTAAGGAGCGTTATGGCAAGAAAAATTGTGTTGACAAGTGGCAAAGGCGGGGTTGGAAAAACCACCGTCTGTGCAAATTTGGGCGTAAATTTGGCGGCATTAGGTTTTAGAACAGTGCTTGTTGATGTGGACATTGGATTAAACAACCTTGATGTGGTTATGGGGCTTGAAAAACAGGTGGTGTTTGACATAACCGATGTGATAATGGGCAGATGCAGGGCAAAACAAGCGCTGATTGAAGATGGCAGATTTGCAAATTTGTTCTTGTTGCCATCATCTCATTACAGCGGCAAAACGCGCATATTGGGCGAGCATGTTAAAAGCGTGCTAAACATGCTGGATTCAAGCTTCGACTATATTTTGATAGATTGCCCAGCAGGCGTTGACGCGGGCTTTCACAGGGCGGTTTTTTCGGCGAACGAGGCGATTGTGGTTGTCACGCCGCATCTTTCCAGCATTCGCGACGCCAACAAAGTTCTAAGCCTGTTGAATGAATATAATCTCACAAGCAAAGGCTTGGTGATCAACAGAATGCGCGGCGATTTGCTTGCAAATGGCGAAATGCTGCGAGTTGAAGATATCGTGCGCGCGCTCAGGCTTCCGCTTTATGGAGTGATACCAGAAGATGACGCCATCAGCAGCGCCTGTTCGGTTGGGGGCTATCTAAATTCGCAAGAGTCTACTCGAGCGTTCACTTTGCTTTGTGAAAACATACACAATGGCACAAAAAAGATATACGATTGCGAGATGAAATATCGCGGATTTATGGGTTATATTCGAAGAAACCTTAAAAGGAAGGTGTAAAAATGCAAAGGCTTGAAAATTTGCTTGAAAGCGATGTGCAATATGTAAGTCAGCAAATGCTGGAACTGTTGCAATATGAAATTCAAAAAACAGTTTCAAATTTTGTAAATTTGGCAAGTGGAGTTAAGGTTAGGTTTATAAAACAAGACGGCAAAATTAAATTTACAGCAGAATTTTTAAGCGATCGTGTGCGAGCGTTAGGCTTTATTCCAAAAGCATATTAAAAAGCATAAAAAAAACTCTAAATCAATTTTTGAAATAGAGTTTTTTTAAATTATTTTTCAAACCAAACAATGCCATAGCATTTTGGGCCGACATGTGAGCCAACCACGCAGCCAATGTCGCAAACAACTTGATTTTTGGCATCGATATTAAGCATCGGCGCATATTTTGCAATAAATTTGTCGATGATGTCGCGGCAATCTGAGTGCCCAAAATAAACAGGGTAGTTGGTGTCGCGATTAAGCGCTTTGTTGATCATATACATGTTGGCTTTATTTTCGCCCATAATTTTTGCTTCGTTGTTAACTTTGCCGCCGTTGAGCGTTACAATAGGCTTGATGTTAAGCATATTGCCCATCACTTGGCTTGTTGCCGAAAGCCTTCCGCTTGCGCGCAGATATTTTAAATCGCCAATCACAGCCGCAAGTTTAACTTTTGAAATAAGCTCGTCAAGTTTATTTACAACATGCTCAAGATTGTCATCCTTTTCAATAAATTTGCAAAGTTCAATGATGATTGCACCCTGCGCCCAGGTTGTCACGCCAGATTGACGATAGGTGATGTTTTGCATTTTAAGCGCTTGCACAGCGCCTTCAACTTGGTGGATGGTTGCCGTCATTTCACTTGAAATTGTGATTGCAAGCACGTGCCATTCTGGTTTGTTCACATATGGAGTAAGCAGCTCTTCAAACAAAAACTGATTAGGCATTGAGGTTTTTGGAATAAGCCCAGTTTGATAGATTTTTTGATAGAATTCGTTTGTAGGCAAGCCTTGTGGATAGGTTTCTTCGCCAAATCTCACTTCGATGGGTGCTAAAATAACGCCATATTTATCAACAAATTCTTGTGGAATATCGCAAGAAGCATCAGCGATAATTTTATATTTCATCTTTTTTCTCCTTAGACTTTTTTTGAGTTTTATTTTGCTTTTCTTGCTGTTTTTGCAGTTTTTTTAACTCTTTTTCAGCTTTTTTTTGATGTTTTCCTACTTTTTTTAAGTTTTCAATGCCTTTTTCAAATAAATTTTGCTTTTTTTCTTGCTGCCTATTTTTTTCAATTCTCACTGGCAAAGGCGAGGCATCAAACGGCATTTTAACATCATCATTTCTAAGCCTAACTTCAAGTTGATTAAACGGAATTGAAATGTCGTTCTTCTTAAACTCGTTAAACATGGTTTCCATAATGTAGTAGTAAACATTCCAATAATCTTCGCCGTCAACCCAAACATTAAGCACAATTTTGATTGAGTTGTCGTTTAGGCTTTTAAGCCCAACAAAAGGTTTTGGATCTAAATAAATTCTGCCATCGCTTTTAACAACTTCGTCGATAATTTGTTTTGCCTTTTGTATGTCGGTGTCATATGCCACATCAAATTCAAAGTCCACGCGTCTGGTTTTTTCGCGGTTAAAGTTTGTCATTGGATTGTTTACAATATGCGAGTTTGGCAGGGTGATGGTTTTGTTGTCGTTGGTGAGAATGGTGGTTGAAAGCAGGTTGATGTTTTTTACAACTCCTTCAACGCCTTCAACATTGATGTAGTCACCCTCTTTAAAGAACTTGCCAGATACAATGATGATTCCGTTTGCAAGGTTTGAAAGGCTGTCTTGAAGCGCCAAACCAACTGCCAGCACAGCCGCAGAAAGTGCCGCAACAATGCCTGTGATAGAGATGCCAAGCTCTGCAAGCAAAATTAGAATCCAAATTAAATACAGCGCAACTTTAATTATGCTTAAAATAAATTTTTGCGCAATTCTTTCCATTTTGGTTTTAGCAAGCAGTTTTTTGCACAGTTTGATTAAAAGTTTAACAACAATAAAACCAACTATCAAGGTTACAAAAAAACCTAAGATAGCCCAGCCGTTACCTGTAAAAAAATCTTTAATATCTTGCCAAATAGCGTTCCAATCCATATGTATAGTATAACTTAAAATTAAACAATTACAAAACAAAAATGCAAAAAAACAAACAAATTATATTTTTCAAAAAAAATTTGCAAATAAATTTAAGTTATGTTAAAATAAACTTTGAGGTAGTTATGAAAAGAGTTTTAACGGGCATAAAACCAACAGGGCATTCGCACATAGGCAACTATTTTGGGGCAATCAAACCGGCGATAGAGTTTACACAAAACCAAGATAATCAATGCTTCTATTTTATTGCAGATTATCATGCTTTAACAACTCTTGAAAACAAGCAGCAGATGATTGATTATACATACGACATTGCTTGCACATGGCTTGCATGCGGTTTGGATGCTGACAAAGTGGTGTTCTATAAGCAATCAGACATTCCAGAAACCTTCGAACTTAATTGGATTTTGTGTAATGTAACACCAAAAGGGCTGATGAACAGGGCGCATGCGTATAAGGCCTGTGTAGAAAAAAATCAAGAAGCTGGCGTTGACAAAGATTTTGGCGTTAACATGGGGTTATATAACTATCCAATTTTGATGGCGGCAGATATAATTTTGTTTGACAGCGACATTGTTCCTGTGGGGCTTGATCAAAAGCAGCATGTTGAAATTGCAAGAGATATTGCCGACTACTTTAACAGAAAATTTGGCAAAACATTAAAATTGCCGGATGTTTACATTCAGCCAGAAACCGCAACGCTTGTTGGGCTTGATGGCAGAAAGATGAGCAAAAGCTATGGCAACACGATTGGGCTGTTTACAACCGAAGAGCAGCTTAGAAAATCTATAAACAGAATAGTAACCGACAGCCGCATGCCGGGCGAGCCAAAAGATTTAAACTGCACATTGTTTAAGCTTTACTCGCTGTTTGCTGGCAAAGAAAAATCCAAGCTTTTTGGGCAACAGCTGCAAGAGGGGCTTGGTTGGGGCGAAGCAAAAAAGCAGTTGTTTGAAGTTGCAAATGAATATATCAAGCCAATGCGTGAAAAATATTTCTACTATCAAAACCACAGAGATGAAGTGGATAAAATTCTCGCCGATGGTGCAGCCAAGGCAAGAGCGATTGCGCAAAAAACCATTCAAAGGGTGAGAAAGTCAATAGGTGTAAAATAAAACTCGGGTTGTCCCGAGTTTTTAGTTATTCTTTATTTGCAATTTCGTCAAGTTCTTGTTGTTCTTTATTTAAGTCTAATCTTGCAAACAGTGGCTGAATTTTTTCAACTTTAATGCCATCAATTTTAAAGTTGCAGCAAGCATTTTCGTCGATTTTAACTTTCTCAATGCCAAACAATTTTAAAACGCTCGCAATTTTTTCTGGCAAAAACGCGTCAAGCAGAGTGTAGGCTTCAAGCATAGCCTGAGTTGCATAGTATAAAATTGCGCTAATTCTTTGGCTGCCGTCATCTTGCTTAGCAAGCTCCCAAGGTTTGTTGACATCAATGTATGTGTTGCACTCATCGATGATTCTTAGGGCAGATTTATAACTTAAAGTTGGCTTCAATTCTTTAATTTTTTGAATGCAGTCGGCTTTAAGTTCTTTTATTTTAGCAACAAAAATTTCGTCTTCTGGCAGGGAATGTATCTTGCCATTGATAAGCCCATCATTATATTTGCAAATCATTCCAATCAGCCTTGAAGAGATGTTTCCAACCTTGTTTGCCAAAATTCCGTTAAACGAATTTAAAAACAACTCTTGCGAATATGGGCCGTCTTGGCCAAATGAAATTTCGCCAATCAAAAAGTTTCTTACAGCGTCGGAAGAGTATCTTGCGCATAGAACGCGAGGGTCAAGCATCTCTTTTTTATCAACGCCCTTGCTTTTGCTGAGCTTGCCGCCGCCATAAACCAGCCAGCCATGCCCAAAAATAAGCTTTGGAAGGGGAAGACCAAGCGACATTAAAATTGCAGGCCAAATGATGGAGTGAAAGCGCACGATTTCCTTGCCAACCACATGCACATCGGCAGGCCAATATTTTTTAAAGTTAGTTTCGTCATCGCTTAAATATCCAAGCGCGGTGATATAGTTTGAAAGCGCATCAATCCAAACATAAATGGTTTGATCTTTGTCAAACTCAACAGGGATGCCCCATTTAACGGTTTTTCTAGACACACACAAATCTTTTAAGCCTTTGTTAAAGAAGTTGTTGATCATTTCATTTGCGCGGCTTTCTGGCAGAAGGAAATTTTTGCCTTCTTGATATAGTTTTTTAAGCCTGTCTTCATACTTTGAAAGTTTAAAGAAGTAGCATTCTTCATCGGCGTCGACAACTTCTCTGCCGCAGTCTGGACATTTGCCATCAACAAGTTGATCTTCGCTCCAAAACGATTCGCATGGCACGCAGTATTTGCCTTTGTAGGTTGATTTATATATATCGCCGTTTTCATAAAGCTTGTTGAAGATTTTTTGAACAGCCTTTACATGATAGTCGTCAGTCGTGCGGATAAATTTATCATATGAAATGTTTAAAAGTTTCCATAAATCTTTGGTGTCGGCAACAATTTCATCAAGATAGTCAATTTCTTTCATGCCTTTTGCGGTTGCGATTTTTTCAATTTTTTGACCATGCTCGTCTGTGCCGGTTAAGAAAAACACATCGTCGCCAAGCGCGCGATGAAACCTTGCAATCGCATCGCAAAGTGCGGTTGTGTAGCAGTTTCCAAGCGTCAGTTTGTTGCTTGGATAGTAGATTGGTGTGGTGATGTAAAACTTGCTCATAAGGTCTCCTTATCCAGTGGATTTTTACTATTTTTCTTGTGTGGTTTAACAAATGCGCTGATATATTCTTCTTGCAAATTTTCTTGCGCTTGGTTTTGAGAAGACGGGTCAACAACTGGTTTGGCTGCATTTTTTTCGCCTTCTTTAAGAAGTTTGTCATCCTGTTTTTGCTGCTTTTTTTCAAGCTGTTTTTGGTCGTGATAAACAAAAATCAGGTTTATGAGTTCATAGCAATCTCTAAACAGAATAATCGTGCATGGCAGTGCAATCAGCACCAAAATGCCAGTAGTAGATGTGATGAACGACATAATTTGAGTGATGAAATTCTGTTCCTGCACATATTCACCAATCAGGTAGTCTTGATAGATGATGTTTCTGTCGATCGCCGAGTTGTCTGTACCTTTGGTTTTATACCACAAATTTCCATTTGCATCAGTGATGATTTCAACAATTTCGTGAAAGACAATTCGGTTTTTATTTGGGTTGCTGGTTGGTGTATCGCCATTTGCAACAGTTGGCGGGGTAGGGCAAGATGCATCCACATAGTCAAAAAACGCCACATAGTCGCCCACTTGATATTCTTCTAGCGGCTGACTTTTAATGAAGGTTTTCATTCCAACTTCAAAGCCTGCATCTTTCATGCTGCCAGAGTTGATTGTAACCATTGCATAGCTAAGCACCATTGGCACGCCTTTGGTTGCACGAGTGATGATAAGTGAAATTGAAAAAAACATTGCAAAAATCAAAACAGGAAATAAAATAGCGTCCAAAACAATGTAAAAAATTTGTTTTGGCGAAAGTTTTTTCTTTTGCTTTTTTGGTTTAGCAGAAGGTTGCAAAACTTCTTGATTTACCTGTGATGAATTTTCCATAGATTTATAATATCATTTTTTTATAATTTTTACAAATAAAAAAAACGGCATATCGCCGTTTTTTTTAATCTTTAAAGTGTTTTAAGCCGTTTGGTCAAGCAGAACTTCAATGTTAAATGCTGTTTTAGCCATATCATTTAATTGGTCAAGGCTTACATTTGATGCAACAACAATGTAGAATGTGCCAGTTCCGTTTGATGCGGTGAGAGTTACGTCTGCATCAATCGGTGTGTTGTTGCCAACTGCGGCAAGTGAGCCCCATTCTTGGCCAGTGTAGATTGTAAGTTGAGCGTTGTCAATTGCTGGGCCGGTGATGTGAGCGTATGCTTGCGTTGATCCTTCGTTTGTAAATTGTAATTTGTAAGCATAGTAGTTAATTCCATCACTTACAGAGAAATCCATTGCCTCTAAATTGCTAACTGTTTCTGTGTTATTGTCAGCATCTTTTGTTACAACTTCGCTCCATGTAGGTTGGCTTGCAGGTGCCGCAGAAACGGCGTCACTTGAAGTGTTTGAGCCTTGCGAAACAACCACTTTAACCTTGGTTTGACCAGCGGTTGTGATTGTGATGTTGTTGTTAAGGGTTACATTTTGGCTGAGTGCGGCATAAACTGAAACGCCGATCACCAAAATGCAGATAAGTGCACTAAAAAGTGTGATAATCAATCTTCTTTTGATGGATGATTTGGTTTTTTCTGTGTTATTTTCCATATTTTATCTCCTTTTATGCTGAAACCTCTGCGGTTACAACTAAATTAAAGTTGTCAAGTGCTGCTGCGGTAAGTGATTCTGGTGCAGTGTTGAGTGCCACGATAACATAAACTGTGGTTGAAGCGCTTTTGGCAAGATTGCCACTCATTGCAGTTTGATCTTGTGCAAAAGTGAATGAATCAGTGCCTGCGGCAGAGTAGATTGAAACTTGACCGTCAAATGTGTAAGGGCCATTGCTTGCATCAGGATCGGTGAACTCTATTGTATAGTTAACGGCAGATGCTGCGGTGTTTGCAAAGTCAATTTTGTAGGCAACATATGTGTATTGGCCGTCTGCTGAGAACACAATGTCTGGCCCTTTTTGGCTTGCAGAGTCATTGTCTGCTGTTTTTTGAGCGATTTGAGTGTAGGAAAGGCCTTTAACAGTTGTGCCTTGGTCCCCAATGGCAGAAAACAGTGTTTCGTCATCAGCACCAAAAGCATAACTTGCAGTAATTCCCACTCTTGCTTGTCCGTCGGTGGTGATTAAAATTGTGTTTGGAGATGTTAATGATTGTGATGATGCTGCCCAAACAGAAACTCCAATTAAAAGCATGCAAAGCAACATACTTAAAGCAATAACAATAATTCTCCTTTTAAACTTTGATTGAACTTTTTCTTGATTTTCCAAAAATTTACCCTCCTTTATACAAATGCATGTTATCATATATTTTGCGTTTTTCCAAACGATTTAAACAAAAATTTTGAAAAAATTTCAAAAAATATTGATTCACTTGCAAAGCATGGCAAAAAAAATCAAATTTTTGCAATTTTTTTTGTAATTTATTTGACATAATAAAACAAAATAAATTAAAATTATTATTAGTTATAAATATAGGGGGGCTTTTTGCAAAACATCAAACTTAAAATTTCTTTGCTTGTTTTGGCAATAGTTTGTGTTTTAACGCTGCTGGGCGTAAGCGTTTGGGCTGTTGTAAGTCAAACCGTTGGGGTTGACACTTACATAAGCGTAAGCGATGACGGCCAAGCTAAGTGCGAAGTTGTGGTGTCGGATTATCTTGCGCCGTCAAACAACTCGTCGCTTTTGTCTCTTTCGCAAAAGCCAACCTTTTCACAGGCGCTTGTTAAACAGCGCGATCAAGATTATGCCGAAGGCACTTTTAATCACGATGTTGAATTCAGCTATAAAAACTACTATCGCTACTTTCTTGTTCAAATTCAAATAGAAAATCTTTCGTCTGTTGCAATAAACTACAACATTTCGCTTTTGGATCAAAACAACAACAGTTTTGCTTTTTCGCATCCAATAGTTGCTTCGTTCTATCAAAATTCGTCTGCTGATGGTTTCAGCTTATCTCAGGCCAGCGGCGCGGGAAGCATAGGCGTCAGCCAAAGTGCAACAATCTATCTTTGCATACAGGTGGTTGACGGCTTTAACCTTTGGGATTTGCCAGACATCAGCGCGCAAAACTTTAACCTTGCAGTGGAGGTGAGTGTTTGAAAGGCGCAAAGGCTGTTAAAGCATTATGGTTTGTTCTTGCCATATCAATAGTTGTGTTCATCATAGGCATGGCGCTTGTGGTGGGCGTTTCTTCTGCGCTTTCACAAAAAAGCCAAACATCTACAACATTTTCATCGGCAAGCAAGCCTTTTGCAGGCGGAGATGGAACGCAGGGCAATCCATATTTGATTGCCACGCCGCAACATTTTAATAATATAAGAGATTTCATTTACCATCGTGACGAAACTGGCGTGTTTGACACTCAACAGCCAAACTACTTTTTGCAGATTGATGATCTCAACTTTGCGCTTTATGATTTAAACGGCTCAGCAAGTGGAAACATAAATCCAATTGAAAACGCCTTTGCTGGTGTGTATGACGGCGGCGGATATACAATCGAAAACGTGCAAATCTCATCAAGCGCAAGTGCGGTTGGGCTTTTTGGACAAACAACGGCCTCTGCACAGATATATAATTTTGGGCTTAAAAACAGCAGCATAACTTCAACTGGCTCAGGCGCAGTTGGCGCGATTGTTGGAAACAACCTTGGGCTTATTAAATATGTTTACAGCGATGCCAAAGTGTCGGGCAGCGCAAGCGTGGGTGGTTTGGTTGGCTCAAACGGCGGGCAGATTATTTCAAGTTTCAACAACGGCACTCTTTCTGGCTCACAAACCGGCGGGATTGCTGGCGTAAACTCGGGCACAATCAATGGCACATATAACTCTGGCGCTGGTGCAGCGGGCGGAATTGTTTACTCACAAACCGGCGGCAGCGTTGCAAATTCAATCTATCTCAACTCTTCATCGTCTGCATCAGTAAGCGGAAGCGTGGATGCCAGCGTGCTGCAAGCAACGCAAGCACAACTTGCTTGCCAAGAAAAAATGACGATTCAAGGCAAGCAACAATTTGCGGTTGCGGCTTTGAATGCGGCAGAGCAAAATCAAATTCCAGCATATTTTTACAGCCGCAATGCAGAGTTTAGTTATCCACAACTTTACATGAACACCTATGATGCATCTCTCAGCCTTTCAGGTGATGGAACTGCAAGTTCGCCATATTCGGTTGCCTCGCCACAAGCGCTTGCAATAATTGGCAGGCCGCAGCAAATTTCGCCACTTACAACAATCGATCTTTCACTCGGCGCAGACTATGTTCAGCCATTTGACATTTGTTTTGAAGATATTGACACAAACCTAGCTTCGCCGGGCAATTTCACCCCTGTTGGGCTTGATGAATCAAACGGGCAGGTGGTGCAGTTTAGCGGAACATACTATGGCAAGTCGGCATCAGGCAAGGCAAACTTGACAGGGCTTGAAATTGCCACATCTCACACAAACATCGCGCTTTTTGCCGCACTTGGCACAGGCTCGGTGCTTGACGGGCTGCAAATTTCAAACAGCACAATCACAACCACCACAACTCTTCCGTTTCAAATGGCAGCGTTTGCTGCAACCAGCAACGGCACAATCTCAAATTGCGTAAACGCAATGGACATCACTTTTGCAATGTCGGATTCTCACAACAACGGCACAAACGCAGCAGGAATTGTGGCAACCAACAACGGCAGAATTTTGCTTTGTGCAAACCTTGGCACAATAAATGTTTCCAACACAAGCACGGCAGCATCAACTGGCGGAAGCAGTTTTGTTGCGGGCATGTCGGCGGCAAGCAACGGCTCGATAGAGCGCAGTTACAACGCTGGCAACATCCATGGCGGGCAGACGGCAGGCTTGGCAGTTATTGGCGGGGCAAGTAGTTTGATTTCGCACTGCTTCAATCTTGGCGACATAACTTGCACTTTGGCGCCATGGTCGGCAGGGCTTGTGTGCAACGGCGACGGTTATACAATGTCATATTGCTACAACGTTGGCCGTGCAACATACGGCATAGCGTTCTATGCGCCATCGTCACAAACGCATGTTTACTACTTAAACGCAGTTGCAAATCAAAACATTTACAACGGCAACTCCACAGACAATCGCATCACAGTAAATCAACTTGCTGGCATGGTTCCGCTTTCAGGCTCGCAATACTTTTTGGATGTATTTAATGCGGGCGGCACTTTCTGGGAATACGATCGCGTGTATGCTGGCATAGACGGCTTGCCATATCAATTTGCACACCTAATCGACAACAAATGCGAAAAAACCTGTGCCATTGCAATGCAAATTTCGGTGGACGGCTATCACTTGGTTGACAGTTTAGAAAAATTTAATGGCATTTCAACAAGTTCCTACAACAATATTTACTACGGCGGCGACGGCAGATTCCGCCTTATGGCAGATTTAGATTACAACCGCACTGGCTATCCTGTTAAAGAAAGTTTTTCTGGCATATTTGACGGCAATGGTCATTCAATCACCGATGCAAACCCAACCAACGATAGATACAATCAACTTGGAATGTTTAACATCATCTCTGGCAACGCGATAATCAAAAATCTTACGCTTTACGAGTGCGGCGTCACAAACAATAAGGGTAATAATACGGGAGATGTCAGCAGCGATTATGAAGATGCCAGCGCAGGAATTTTGGCGGGCAGAGTTGGGCTTGGTGTAATCATCGAAAATGTTCACATTCGCACAGGCTACGCTGGCTGTCTTAACAACACGGGCGGATTTGTTGGCTCAATCACAAATGTAGATTCAGCCACAGGCGGATATATCCGCGGTTGCTCAGTTGAAAATGTTGATGTATATTGGATAAGAAAGGGCTCAGATCCAAATCGTCCAACTGGCGGCTTTGTTGGTTGGTGCAACGGTGGGCAAATTTCTTCTTGCTACTTTGCGCATGACGACACTTCACCAGCAGAAGGCAGCGTTGCTGTTTTTGGAAACTGGATGGCGGGTGGCTTTGTTGGCGTTACAGGCGGCAGCAGCAACATTTCAAACTGCTTTGCATACGGCTCGGTATATTCAGACAGGCAAACATCTTCTGGTTTAAATGAAGACAGAGATTCGGTTGGCGGATTTATTGGCTTAAACAATTCTTCAAGCACAACCATTTCAAATTGTTATGCCTATGTTGTTTTAGGAGGATATGGCTACAGGTATAGCCTAGATACTACTAAGGACAACTATCATATTACACGTGGCTTTGGACATAATAAAGCAAATGGTAATTTTTCTAATGATTACTGTTATAGCGGAAGTAATGATTTGTCTAACCCAGGTGCAACCGAACTCAGCGCCGATCAAATGCGCAGTCAAGGCTCATTCTCGGGCTGGGATTTTACCAACACATGGCAGATGTCTGGCAGCGGCTCGCTTCCATACGGCATGCCAATTCCAAGGGCGACTCAGCAAACAGTTGCTCAAACTGGCAACATAACCATAACCACAGACGGCAATGTAACCGCTCAGGCTTATGCAAATGGTGCGCTTGTGGCAACAGCAACATCGTCATCTTCTGGCAGTTTGCAGTTCACTGGCATTGCACCGGGCACTTACACAATAGTTTTGCATCGCAATGGGCAAACTCTGTCAAATGCTTCCAACTTTACTTCGGCAGCGGATAGGGGATTGGAAGTGCTTAGTGCAACTCTAAACCAAGGCCAAGCCAACCTTACAATCGCTTCGCAAAAATATTTTGCATCCGGCTCTGGCTTGCAAAGCAATCCTTACATAGTTGGTTCGTTGCAGCAATTTTTAAACATAGAAAAGTTCTCTGGGCAGGGCGATAGCACTTACTTTAAATTGCACTCCAACATAGATGCAAACGGGCAGGTGCTTTCATCAACCATCACAAACTTTATGGGCAATTTTGATGGCGCAGGCTATCAAATAAGCAATTTTGAAATTTCAAAATCTTCTGGCGCGGCAGCATTGTTCGAGCAAGCCACAAACGCCACAATCCAAAACCTTGGCATTTCGGGCTTTACAATCACCAGCAGCGGCTCGGATAGTTTCACCGGCGGGCTTGTGGGTGTTGCATCGTCAACACAAATTATTTCAAGTTATGCCGACAATGGCATTTTGAATGTCTATGCCAACGCTGGCAGTTTGGTTGGACAATTAAACGGCGGCTCAATTAAGTTTAGTTACGCCACCAACAACCTTACATCTTTAATTTCGGGGCAGGAAAACTTTACAGCCAACCTTGGTGGATTTGTTGGGCAGGCAACAGGCGGTAGCGTTATAGACCAATGTTACAGCGACGGCAATGTTGTTGGCACAAAACTTTTAGGCGGATTTGTGGCGTATGCGGATAATGTTGCAATCTCAAACAGCTACACAACCGTGCAAACGCTTACAGATTACGCAGGGCAACAACAATCGCAGGTAGGCGGCTTTGCAGGATATGTTGGTGCAAGTTCGTCAATCACAAACAGCTTTATGTATGGCACTGTGCTAAACACGATAAGGCAACTTATGATAGGTTCGTTTATCGGTGAAAACAATTCTCAGTCAATCACAAACTGCTACTATTGGGAAATCAACAATTTCCCAGCAATCTATCAAAACAACACTTCCGTGCAGGTGACAAGCCTTTCAACAGTCGAGTTCAACCAAGCGTCAAGTTTTGACGGGTTTGACTTTATTGATGTTTGGGGCATGCCAAGCGTTGACTCTCAAGCATCAGGCTCGCCAATTTTAAGAAATGTTGTAAACGCGTTCAAAGTCAACGAAGAAATTTTGGGTGACGGCACGCAGTTTAATCCTTACATCATTTTTGACGCAACAACCTTTGCAGATTTAATGACCTATCACAACAACTTTGCCGGCGAAGAGCAGGTTTACTTTAAACTGCAAAAAGATGTGGATTTAAGTACGGTAAACTGGACAGCACTCGGCACAAGTGACGCTCCATTCACAGGCGTTTTGCAGGGCAACGGCAAAACCATCAGCGGGCTTATGTTCAATGGTTCGGCAAGCACTGCATACGGATTATTTGCCTACACCAACGGCGCAGTGTTTGAAGATTTGATAATTTCAGGCTTTAACATAACAAACTCATCAGCGCAAGATGTTGGCACTCTTGTTGGCAATGCATCCAACACAACATTCACAAATGTTACAGTTCAAAACAACATCATCTCGTCACAGGGCAATGCTGGAGCGGTGGCTGGCAGCATAACGGGCGGCTCAATCGCAGACAGCACAATTTCGGGCAATCAAATCTCGTCGGCTGCAAGTGCGGGTGGAGCGGTCGGCCTAGCATCGCAAGGCGAAGTTTTTGCTTCAACACTTTCTGGCAACACGATTTCAGGCGCTAATGTTGGCGGGGCAATAGGCAGCGCGCAAAACTCTTCAATCAGCGCAGTTCTTTCAACTTCCAACACAGTTTCTGGCACAAACGCAGGCGGAGTTGTGGGCAACGCTTCCGCATCCAAAGTGTCAAGCGTGCTGATAAACAATCTCACTCTTCAAAGCGCGGTTTATGCCGGCGGCGTGGCAGGGCTCATCACAAACGGCAGCCAAATTGTTGGCGCAAATGTATATCTCTCTGCAACAATGTCGTCGTCACAAGCGGCAGGCGGAGTTGTGGGCAGGGGCGAAGCAAGTCAAATCAGTAATGCAAGCATAAACTCAAATTGGTCGGTTGCTGGCACAATCTCGTCAGCAAATGTCGGCGGGGTTATCGGCAACGCGGTAAACATGACTTTGATTTCTGGCAATAAAATTGCAATGCTAACGCTGTCACCAAACTCAGCAGGCAGCGTAGGGCAAATTTATGGCTTACTTGAAGGCTCGTCGGGCGCATCAAGCAACCTTTATCGCTTGGTTACAATCGACAATCAGCACGGCGCGGCTGTCAACAATATGACAGGCACAACCATAAGCGAGCCTGTATATGAAGGCACAGGAACATCAACCGTGGAATGGATTTTGGTAAACTAATGGAGGAAAAATGAGCAAAACACGCAGTTTAATCACGATAATAATTGTCTCAGTGCTGGCAGCAGCACTGGGTGTTTTGCTTGGTTTTTCAAGTTTTTGGTTTAATGTGCAGGGCAGCCCAACCGCGCGCGTGACAGTTGAACAATTAAGCGTGCCATATTGGTTTAACACCGACGGCAGCCAAACAACAATCTATGACGAAATTGTAACGCCAATCAAATATGGCGATAGCACCAGCGCAGTTGGCTACTTGGCATACACGCCAAGCCAAATAATTTCGGTGCAAGGCTATGACGGCACAACCTATGATTCGTCGATGTATACAATCTCTGGCAATCAAATTTCATTTAATGTTGGCAACGGCATGCCATATGTGCAGGATGAGTGGCTTGACAACAAAAATGTGCCATCGCAGTATAACGACGGCTCGCTGGTGTCGGCTGCATACAATGATAGGGGCGGAACAAACGGCGGCGCGCATGTTGTTGCAGAAAACGCGCTGACGCGCACAACCTATCTTGCGGTTACATATAAATATGATTCGTCAACGCAAGATTTAGGCTTCACGCCGCAGTCATTCCAGCCGCAAAACTATCCAAACCTGCTTAAAAAGTTAAACGCTGGCCAGCCAGTTAAAATTTTGATTTTTGGCGATTCAATCAGCGTTGGCGCAAGCGCATCGGCATTCAGCGGCTTTCCGCCATATACGCCAACTTGGTTTGATCAAATCAAAAACTTCCTTGTTGCAAGATATTATGGTGGCGATGCCTCCAAAGTTACGCTTGTAAATCCAAGCGTGGGCGGAACAACCAGCGCGTGGGGCGTTAAGCAATCGTTGCAGTCGGCGTTCGACAAAAATGATTATGATTTAATCATAGTTGGTTTTGGCATGAACGACGGCTCTGCGCAAAACAACCCAGCAATTTTTAAAAGCAACATTTCGCAGATCATCACCGATTTGAGAGTATATTCGCCGCATGCAGATTTCATAATACTTGGCACTTTCACGCCAAACCCAAAATCTGTGTTTGCTGGCAATCATTCATCCTTCATCGCGCCTATGCAAGAATTAGCAGAGCAGTTCAACATCACAACAGGCGAGTATCAGTCGGGTTGCACTTGCATCAGCATGTATGAAATTTCAACCGCACTGCTTGCAAAAAAACAAGCCAACAACAATGTTGGTGACACACGCTATCAGTATATGGATATCTCTGCCAACTACACAAACCATCCAAATGATTTTATGGTTAGGCTTTACTCAGGCAGCATACTTTCATCGTTTATTGATTTCAGCAATTAAAAAAGTCGCATCATGCGGCTTTTATTTTTTTCTATAATTGTCAAATGTAATCTCATGTGATTTTGTTTGCGGCAAGGAGTCATCAAACTCTGGCTCAGGCTGCTCAATATGCATTTTTTCAACCTTTGGCAAACCAAGCAGGATGCCAAATTTAGGCGTTCGGTATATCTTGTTGATGGCGTAGTTAAAAGATTGCTCGCAGTCAAGGTCATCTTGCTTAGGTGTTACTATGGCGTTCAATTTTGGCAGCTCATAATTTTCCAGCATGGCATCAACAACATACTTGTTGGTGATTTTTAAATAGCAGTTGTGCAATTTCAAGGGATGAATGCGTTTAAGTTTTCTATTCAGCCTTTCAAATTTAGCAATCGCTTTGGTTGAGATGTCAGCATAGTGGCGCAAAAAAATTTCTATGCGCGTTTTAAGTTGAGTGATGCTTACATAAAGCGAGCCGTCAACATTTACAACCAAAGTTTTTTTAGCCTTATCTAGTTTTTTAATTTTATACATATATATAAATATATCATATTAAAAGCAAAACTGTCAAGGCGCGAACTTTCACCAAAACACGAAATGAGCATTAAGTTGCAATTCGCCCGAGGGAAAGCGGGGGAAAACAAAAAATCGCGGTTAGCCGAATGGCGTGCCCGCGCAAATTTTTTGTTTGCCCCAAATAAAATTCAAATATGCTGTGACAGAAAGATATGATTAGATAAAATTTTGGAGTCAAATTTTCATGAGGCAAAGGCTGTGCCTGTTCATGAAAATTTGCGAACCCCATGCCAGCGCCAGGCGAGTCCAGCGGCGAGCCCAGCGGGGCGAAAGGGGGCCCCGCGGGGGAAAACAAAAAATCGCGGTTAGCCGAATGGCGTGCCCGCGCAAATTTTTTGTTTGCCCCCGCGTTTTGTGGTGCCGCTGGTGGGACTTGAACCCACACGCCATTGCTGGCAGCGGATTTTGAGTCCGCCCCGTCTGCCATTCCAGCACAGCGGCATATTAAAGCGTTTTTAGTGTATCACAACTGCAAAAATTTTTCAACTTTTTTTGTAAGTTTTTATAAAATTTAATTTAAAAATTTATTTTTACAAAATTGCATATAAAACAAGCGTTTTTGCCGTCATAAGTTTGTCATATTGCTGTCAATATGTCGTCAAAATTCGACATTTTTGTAAAAAAATCATTTTTGCACTCAAAATTATGGCATTAAGGTTTGACTATTAGAATGGCGCATTTTATAATTTTTTTATATTAAAAAAGGGGAGAAATATATGCAAAATCATGTTTGGGCAAAAACTATTTTAACCGCTTACAGGTTTTTAGAGCGCATTGCGGGCGCAATTGATAAAATTATTGAAAAAAAGGCATTGGCTTCATCATACATGATGGGCAGTGAAATTTTAACAAACAACACTCTTGCACTAACTGACAAAATTATAGAGCTTTCTCAACGCAAAGTTAAGCTTATAAACATAAAAGTGCTTGTGCAGCAGGCATTAAAAGCGCTTGACACTGACAGTGCAAGGCTGCTTATAAAAAAGTATATCGAAAAGCAACCAATTCCATCTATTATGCAGCAGTTTTCGCTTGCCAGACGCACTTATTTTAGAAAAATCGAACAGGCGGAAGCCGCGTTTGAGGCGCAGTGTTCGCGCTTGCAATATCCAAGCAAAAAACTTGATGAATATTTAAAAGATGAAATTTGGATAAGCGAAATCAAGCAGTCGTTTGAAAAAGGCGAAGAAAAAGATTTTTATGTCAAATCATCTTCATTAAATTCATAATAATCTTTGCCTCTGCCAGCGAGTTTTGTTTTTTGTTGTTTTTGTCCACCTTTGCGCTTATGCGGTGTCAGCAGCAGATACAAAATCACAAGACAAGGCAGCGCAACCGCCAAAATTATAATCGCGGTTGTCGTGTCGGAAAGCCCGCCGGTTGGCTGCGAGTTTGAAAAAACAAGCTCTTGCGTGATTTCTGGAAAATACTCAACATTTTCACTTGGCTTAACAACCGCGTCACAATAATATGAAAACACAAAACCTTCAACACTTTTGCCATCTATTGTTGTTTTGCAATAAAACCAAACATTTGTTGATTGTTCAAACAATTCATCTCCAACAATTTCGCCATACAGCGGAACATCTTCTTGCAAAAATTGCAGTGATCCAACAACCGAGGCATTGGCTTTTGGCCTAGAATAAATTGAAAGTCCCGACTGCGAAAAGTTGCGGAAGGTGGAGTTTGCGTAAGCATTCAACGGCGTGCCGTCCATAGGCGTTACGCTGTTTTTTTTAACATAGCCATAAAGATCGCTGTATTTTGCGTAGTAAAAATCTTCACCTGCATTATCCAAAAGTAAAACAAAATAGGTGGCAGGCACAGCAAACAGCTTGCAGTTTTCATCGTCATCGGGTTGGGAGTAGAAATAGGTGTCAGAATTTAAAACTTTTGCGTAATAGGTTTTATTTTCTTGTGCAAAAACAGTTTGGTTTGTTGGCAATGCCGCAAAACTCAGCATGAATGCAAACAAAATTAAAACAAAATTTTTCATGCTTTAATTTTAACTTTTCAAATGCAAAAATTAAACAAAAAAACTGTCATAAAGGGGTGAGTGATGTCGCAAATAATAGAAAAAATAAAATTGATTGAAGCCGAGCAGTTAAAACGCAAAGCAAAAAACAATTTGACAAAATATAACAGTGGAAAAATCGTGCATCAAAAGCAAATAGATTTTCATAAATGCACCAAGCGCAATCGCTGGGTTTTTGGCGGGAACAGAAGCGGGAAAAGCGAATGCGGGGCTGTTGAATGTGTATATTTGGCGCGCGGCATACATCCATACAAGCAAAACAAACCAAATGTTGAAGGCTGGGTTGTGTCGCTGTCGCGGCAGGTGCAGCGAGATGTTGCGCAGCAAAAAATTTTGCATTATCTTAGCCCAAGCTGGATAGAAAAAATCGTCATGTCGCAGGGCAGAGCCGACAGCCCCGACTCAGGCGTCATCGACTTTATCTTAATCAAAAATGTGTTTGGCGGCACAAGCAAAATTGCCTTTAAAAGTTGCGATCAGGGCAGGGAAAAATTTCAAGGCGCATCGCTTGACTTTGTGTGGTTTGATGAAGAGCCGCCGTTTGATATCTATCGAGAATGCCAAATGCGTGTGCTGGATAGGTGTGGCGAGATTTTTGGAACGATGACGCCGCTTAAAGGGCTTACTTGGGTTTACAACGAAATATATCTAAATCAAAGCAATTCGCCGCAGGTTTGGTGCGAGTTTATGGAGTGGGGCGACAATCCTTTTCTATCAAAACAGCAAATTGATTTTCTGTCTGCCTCGCTCTCCGCCGAAGAGTTGGAAACGCGAAGATATGGTCGCTTTGTCGCGCTTGGCGGGTTGGTGTATTCAGAGTTTGACGAAAGCGTGCATGTCATCCAGCCTTTCGATGTGCCCAAGGAGTGGCAGGACAACATTTCAATCGATCCGGGTTTAAACAATCCGCTTTCGGCGCATTGGTATGCTGTGGATTTTGACGGCAATGTGTATGTGATAGCCGAACATTTTGAAGCAAAAAAAGATGTGCAATATCATTCAAAAAAAATTAAAGAAATTTCAGAAAAACTTGGCTGGAAAACCGCCTCAAACGGCATGATTTATGCGCTTATCGACAGCGCTGCATCGCAAAAAACTCTTGCCGCAACCAAAAGCGTTTGCGAACTTTTTTACGACAACGGCATTTTAACCAACACGAAAGTAAACAAGGATATGTTCAGCGGAATTTCAACGGTAAAGCGCTATTTAAAAGATGGTGACGGCAATGCGCATTTATATATTTTTAAAAACTGCACAAACTTGATTAGAGAGCTTAAAAGTTATTGGTGGGGAAGCGACGATTTGCCAGTAAAAAGCGACGACCACGCCTTGGACGAGCTTAGATATTATTTGATGAGCAAACCACAACCGCATCAACAAAATAATTTAAAAAGCGAAGTGCAAATTGCAAAAGAAAAGATGATTCGGCGCTTAAAGCACCAAAAATATAGATTTTGAAATATTTTTTATATTTGTTTGGAAAAATAAATTAAATATGATAAATTATTGATAAGGAAATTATGAAAAAATTATTTGCATTTTTGTTCACATTTGCAATTTTGGCGCTATCTCCACTTGCTTTTATCGGTGGAGAGCCTAACCAAGCGGCAAGTGCAGAAAATCAAAATATAACCGTTTCAACTGCGCAGGATTTGAAAGAGATTGCCGACAATGTCAGCGCAGAAGATCCAGAAGAGCGAAACAACTATCAAGGTGTGACAATCACTCTTAAAAACGACATCCAACTTCCGCAATCTTGGACGCCAATCGGGCTTATTGACATGCCTTTTTGCGGAACTTTTGATGGAAATGGCTGCACAATTTCAAACCTTGATATAACTGGTGATTATTCCTATCAAGGCTTGTTTGGCTACACAAATGGCGCAACAATCAAAAACCTAAACATCGCTGGCAGCTATTCGTCTGCGCTTAGTTCGTTAGATGAAGTGTATGCAGGCGTGCTTGTGGGCAATGCAGTTGCAACTGACATTAAAAATTGTGAAATAAATGTTCAAACAAACGGGCTTACAATTTCTAAAAAAGTAACTTTTGGCTCGGTTGTTGGCAGGGCAGAGAGCGGCACAATGCAAAATGTTGTAAATTATATGCCGCTTGATATAAATTTTAATTTGCTTAACAACTATTCAATCAAAATTGGCGGAATTGCTGGCTCTATTGAAAACACAAAACTCACCAAAGTTGCAAATTTTGGCGCAATAAACACAGGTGAAAGAAACAACAATTCCACAATCTATGTCGGCGGGCTTGCAGCAGTTGTAAGTGGTGAAAAAACCGAAATTAAAGATTGCGTTTCGGGATCAAGCATAAATGTTTCAAATGTAAATCAAGAAAATTATATGGCAGCAAGCGTTGTTGCAAACATTGTTTTAGCGCCTCAACCGGGCGGAATATCTTCGGTTGCATATTTTGAAACAGATTATGATATGTTTGCAAATCAAGGCAGCTACACATTTATAAACACTGGCACAAACGATTTTGTTATGCGTGTTACAAGGGCGGTTTTGTATGCGCAAGATTTTTATGCTTCGCCATCATATGCCTTTGAAATTTCAGGCACAACCTACAATTTTGTGTGGAGTGAAGATACTTCAAATTGGGATTTTGAAAACGATTTTGTTATGGTTTCAAACGGCAGTGCCAACGAGTTAAGGCTGCAAATTTTCCAAAGCTATGACATCTCATTTGCAGCCGCTTTGGACGCATTAACCGAGCTTCAAGTTGTTGGGCAATCAAGCTTAACCGACATTGATTATGGCGATCCGGCGCAACTGCAATTTCAGTTTGCACAGCCATCACAAAGCCGTTACTATCAAATTTCTGAAATTTATTGCAATGGCCAAGAACTTCACTATTCGCAGTTTGTAGAGCAAGATGGCGCTATGGTTTCGCCTGATGGGGCAGTGTCGCTTTCATCAAGCCAAACCGGCGATCAAGTTTTGTTTACACTCACAGTAAAAGCCACCAGCACAACAGAAGGTGCGTATTCGTTTGGCTTGCAGCCAATCACTTACAACATGTATGTTGTGGCAGGTGACAACGGCGGAGTGCGATACACCGGCGTTTCAAGCATCTCAAAAATTATTTCAAGAGAGATAACCAGCGCAAGCAATGTTTTAAGAGTTGAAGCAGTGCCAGAGTCTATGAACGCGTTCAGCAATTGGAGCATCTACTATCTTGCTGGACAAACATTGGAAGACGATTCATTAACCGAAGGGCAAATCAATGTGGATGGAAAAACTTGGAATTTGGCAAGTTGGAACGATAGCGCCAAAGCCACTCAAAATCCACTTGAAATTCAATTTGCAACAGGAAATTTTGATCAATCATTCTTGGTTATGGCAAACTTTATTGAAGATCCTTGCACGCTGTCATTCACATATGACTCAACTTTTATAAACAAAATTCAAGTGCAAGATCAACTGATCAGTGAATCTGGCGGCAGTGTTTTGCTTGACAAAAATCAAACTGTCACAATCAAAATATATGCAAATGCAGCATCTCAAGTTGATGCCCAAGCATTTGAAAATACATTAAGAAATTTATTTGTGATTGAAAACGCTTCAATCAACGCAACTTCATATCCAGACGAAAGCGATTCAAGCCTTACTGTTTATGAATACACCTTTTCAACTGGATCGTTTGACTATCAAACTTCATCGTCATTCACTCTTACAATAAATGCTTCGCAAGCAACAGACGACGGCGGCGACAACACTGTTTGGATTATCGTAGGTGTGGTTGGTGGCGTGGTTGTGCTTGCTGCAATCGGCTTGACACTCTTCTTTGTGCTTAGAGGCCGCGGCGGCGGTGGAAGCAGCAAACAAACAAAAAATGATGATTACAAAAAATTCTATTACTAATCATTTTCGGTATGATTTTTGCGATTGATGAAACTTTCGGTTTCGCTTGCAAGATAAATTGCATCGCTGCCATATTTGGCAGTGATGTTTTTTATACCCAAAGCAGTTTTTTCAGCTTTCTCGTCAAACAGCGAAAGTTGTTTGCACGACGAAATGTTTTCAAGGTTGCTGGCTTTAAGTCGGATTGCGCGAATCGGCTGAGAATAGTCATAAAAGCTGTCTAAAATGCTCATCGCATGGTTTAAAATCGTTTGACTTGCAAAAGTTGAGGCAAACGAGGCGGACTTACTGATGGTTTGCAGCTTGCTTGATTTAAGTGAAATTGTTATTGTTTTTGCTTGAAAATTGTGTGCAATCAAGCGTTTGCTTACTTTTTCTGCCAAAAATGAAACAACTTTTTCAATTTCGTTGCGTTTTTGTATATCCTTAATGGTGGTTGTGCCGTTGCCTATGCTTTTTGGTGGCGAAATCAAATAATAATTTGCCACTTTTTCATCTTCGCTTCCTTGCAAGTTTTCAAGCAGTTTTACACCGGTTTTGCCCATAAGCGAGTTGATATAGCCTTTTGACAGGCTGCAAAATTCGCCGATGGTGTTTATGTTTATAAGCTTAAATTTGCCTTCAAGCCTTCTTCCAATTCCAACAATAGAGTTAAGCGGCAAGGCATAGGCAATTTTTTTGAAATTGCTTTTTGTAATAACCGTAACCGCGTCTGGCTTTTTTAAGTCAGAGCCAAGTTTGGCATAAATTTTAGAAAAACTTACGCCAACCGAAACGGTTATGCCAAACTGATTTTTAATTTTTTCTTTTATTTCATATGCAATTTGCTCGCCGGTTTTGTTTAGAATTTTAAGAGAATCTGTCACATCCAGCCAGCATTCGTCCAAGCCCATTGGTTCAACCAAGTTGGTGTATTGCAAATAAATTTGGTGAAGTTGCTTTGAAATTTGTTCGTAAAGGTTATAGTGCGGTGGCAGGCAAACAAGGTTGGGGCAGAGTTTCTGCGCCTCAAAAATTGTTTGGCCGGTTTTTATGCCAAAACTTTTTGCTACATCATTTTTTGCCAAAATTATTCCTGTTCGCTTTTCTGGGTTGCCAGTCACAGCCACAGGTTGATTTTTCAGCTGCGGTTTATCTTTGCATTCAACCGAAGCAAAAAAATTGTTAACATCTGAATGTAAAATTGTTCTCTCATTCATTTGCCACGCCCTTTTAAAAATGATATAATTTTCATGTATATTATAACACTTTTGAAAGGAATTTATATGCAACAAAAATATATAAACGCATTTTGCAACATTCAATCGCATGCAGTTGAAAAGAATATCGATGGCAAGGTGAAGTTTTTGCAAGCATTTTCGCTTGATCCATTGCAAACCATCTCACAGCTGCGCAAAGCGAATATGTCGGGCAGAGTGGTGATAGATGCGGCGTCTGCGTTAAATCAAAATCTTTTAAAACAAATTTTAAATCAAAATTTTCCAATAGCAGTTTATGTTGACATCTTAAAACTTGAAGAAAGCGACCTAGAAAAAATTTCCTTTTTAAATTTGCCGGTTGTAATTCCGCTGTTTGAAGATCTAATCCGCACTGGGCAGATTTCATCAAAATATGATTGCTCGCCAGCGAAATTTATTGAAGATATGGGCTTTTTAGATAGAGATTGCACAATCTTGGGCGGCGTGTATGCCGATAAGGATGATCTGCAAATTTTGGGCGATTATGGCGCAAAAATTGTGGTTTGTCCAATAAGTTTGGCAAAGAGCGGCTCGACATTTGCCAACATTCCATTGATGCAAAAATACGGCATAAAAGTTATGCTTGGCAGCGGAAGCGAAGAAAAAATTGATTTTGAAAAGCAAATTGAATTTTTGTATTTAACCCAACTTGCGCTTTTGCAAAATCCAAAAGCCGTAAGCAAAAATCAAATTATAAGTTTAGCAACAGGAGAAGAAAAATGACAATAAATGAAATTTTAGCAAGCGAATTTGCACTTAAACCAGTTTATGTAGAAAACATCATTTCACTTTTAGATGAAGGAGCAACCATTCCTTTCATCGCCAGATATCGAAAAGAGATGCACGGCTCTTGTGACGATCAAGTGCTAAGATCTTTTGCCGACAGATTAAAATATCTTAGAAATTTGAATGAAGAAAAAGAAAAGGTGCAGCGAACAATCACCGAGCAAGGCAAGTGGACAAGCGAACTTGAAAAAGCGCTTGCCGATGCAAGAACTTTAACCGAAGTTGAAGATATTTACAGGCCTTACAAGCCTAAGCGCAAAACTAGGGCGTCGGTTGCCATTGCAAATGGTTTGCAGCCGCTTGCAGACTTAATTCAAAAACAGGGCAAGGTTGATGTAAGGGCAGAGGCTGCCAAGTTTATAAACGAAAATGTTGCAGACGAAGATGCGGCAATACAAGGCGCAAAGGATATCATCGCCGAACGCATAAGCGACGATGCAGAACTCAGAAAAACACTGCGTGAAATTTTGTGGGAGAAATCTTCCATCGAATGCGCGCTGTTGGATGGCGAAAACAAACTGACATATGAGGGCTACGACGGATTTAAGCAGGAAGTTAAAAAACTTCCAAGCCACAGAATTTTGGCAATCAACAGGGGTGAAAAAGAAAAATGCCTTAAAGTCAGCGTGCAAATCAACCCAGAACTTCTGCTTAAAGAAGTCAACTTTGCATATAAAAAAGATAATCCAGACACCGATGAAATCATGGCTTCAACCATTGAAGACAGCCTTGACAGGTTGCTTTTTCCAGCGCTGGAAAGAGAGCTTCGCTCCACTCTTACCGACAACGCTTGCGAGCAGGCAATCAAGATGTTTGAAGTAAATTTAAAGCCGCTTTTAATGGAAGCTCCGCTTAAAAACAACATCATTTTAGGGCTAGATCCAGCCTATCGAACAGGCTGCAAAATTGCGGTTATAGATAAAAAAGGCGATGTGCTTGCCACTACTGTTATCTATCCAACACCGCCACAATCAAAAACCGAAGAGAGCATTGAAAAACTTAAAGCGCTGATTGAAAAATATGATGTAGACATAATTTCAATCGGCAACGGCACAGCATCCAAGGAAGCAGAAATTTTTGTTGCCGAACTCATCAAGCATGTTTCGCGTCCAGTTTCTTATGCAGTTGTAAGCGAAGCGGGTGCATCGGTTTATTCGGCATCCAAACTTGGCGCGGAAGAATTTCCAGATTATGACGTGTCGCTTAGAAGCGCAGTTTCAATCGCCAGAAGGCTGCAAGATCCGCTTGCCGAACTCATCAAAATTGATGTAAAAAGCATCGGCGTGGGGCAGTATCAACATGACATGCCTCAAAACAGGCTCACCGAAGTTTTAACCGGAGTGGTGGAAGATTGTGTAAACAGCGTGGGCGTGGATTTAAACACCGCCTCACCATCGCTTTTGTCATATGTGTCGGGCTTAAATATGTCTATTGCAAAAAACATCACCGCATACAGGGCAAAAATCAAGGGCTTTAAAAACAGGCAGCAACTTTTGTCTGTGCCAAAGCTTGGGCCAAAAGCTTATGAACAGTGCGCTGGCTTTTTGCGTATCAGCGGCGGTGACAACATCTATGACAACACCGGCGTGCATCCAGAAAGTTACAGCGTTGCCGACGGGCTTTTAAAAATGTTTTCACTCACAGTTGATGACATCAAAAAAGGCGAAACCAACCTTGAAAATCTTGTAAAACTTAAAGGCGAAGAAAAGGTTGCTGCCGAACTTAAAGTGGGAGTTCCAACTCTGCACGATATTATTGCAGAGCTATCCAAACCGGGCAGAGATATTCGCGAAAGCATGCCAAAACCAGTGCTTAGAAGCGATGTAATCACTATGGAAGACCTTAAAGAAGGCATGATTTTTACAGGCACGGTTAGAAACGTTGTTGATTTTGGTGCGTTTGTAGACATTGGCGTGCATCAGGATGGGCTTGTGCATATCTCTCAAATCTGCGATGCATTCATCAAACATCCGTCTGAGGTTTTAAAAGTTGGCCAACAGGTTGAAGTTAAGGTGCTTAGTGTAGATTTAACCAAAAAGCGCATTTCGCTGACTATGAAAGGCATTGAAAAGGAGTAAATTTGGATAACAAAACATGTCCGTATTGTTCTAGCACCTACAAAAGTATAAAGGAAAGTGGTTTTGTAGGTTGCCAGCACTGCTATCGTGAAATTAAAGAAGTGGAAGAAATTGTCAAACGACTCTTTGACGGCAAGTCTTTTTCGGGCAGAAAACCACCAAGGAGGCGTCATGAAGAATTTTAACAGCGTGGCAATCTCTTCTCGCATACGCCTTGCAAGGAACATCGCGGATGTGGAATTTATGCCAAAACTCAATGATTCAAACAAAATTTATTACATCACTTCGTCTATGCGCGCTCTGCTTAGCGCGTCAGGCGATTTCACAACTCTGCCGCTCTCTTCAATGCCGCTGTCGCGCTGCACGGCGCTGCTTGAAAGGCATGTGATAAGCAAAGAACTTATTGAAAACAAAGATATCTCTTTGGTTTCAACAAACGAAGATGAAAGCATAAATGTTATGATTATGGAAGAAGACCACTTGCGTTTGCAAAGCGTGCTGGCCGGTTTTAATCTTTTTGGCGCATACAAAAAGTTATTGCCGCTGGATGAAAAAATTTCAGCAAGTTTCAACATCGCTTTTGACGACGAATTTGGTTATCTCACATCGTCGCCATCCAATCTTGGCACGGGGATGAGGGCGTCGATTATGGTGTTTATTCCAGCCTTGGAAATAAGCGGCAGAATAGATGAACTCATCACTCAGGCGCGCAAATTTGGGCTTACTTTTCGTGGCGTTTACGGCGAAGGCAGTGAGGGCATGGGTTTTTTATATCAAATTTCCAACCAAGGCTTGCTTTGGCTAAGTGAAGAAGAGATCATCGACAGAGTCAACGACTTTTTCTATAACATCTATGAAGAAGAAATAAGTTTAAGAGAAAGCATTTTTGAGCAAAATCATGATAAACTTTGCGATCAAATTTTTCGTGCATACGGCACAATTTTAAACGCTTATCTTTTGGAAGAGAAGGAGATGTTTTCGCTTTTAGGCTGGATACGGTTTGGCCACGAGCTTGGGCTGCTTACAATAAGCGACACAGATATGTTTATGAAGCTTTATTATCATGCTGGCAGCGCTTGCATAAAAGAAATTCGCGGTTTTTCGCAAAATCAAAAGGAAAATCGCACAAGAGCCGAGTATATAGCAAAGAGAGTGAAAAATCTCGTTAAATTTGGGGGGAATAAATGAACATAGGTGCAAACTTTTTTTCAGACACAATTGAAAAGGTGATCAAAAACGCCAGCCGCATAGCGTTGCGATTTGGCAGCGATGTTGTTGGCACAGAACACATTTTGTATGGCATAACATCGGTGAAGGATTGCCTTGCGTCTAAAGCGCTTGCAGAATACGGCGTGACGGAAGAAGACCTTTTTGAACTTTTTGAAGAAAATTCGTTTGAAGAGCCAGCATATGGCGCTGTTGAGCTTTCGCCAAGAGTTAAGGATCTGTTTAGAATCGCCCAGCAAATTGCGCTTGAATATGGCAATTCATTTTTAGGCACAGAGCATCTGTTGCTTGCTATTTTGTCGTCATCAGGCTCAGTTGCGCTTAAACTTTTAACAAATCATTATGGGGTAAACATTCAATCGCTGTTTGATAAACTTGCCTCATCGCTTTCTGTTGCACAAAATTCAACAAGCCAAAAACAAACACAATCAAAAAGCACGCTGCCAGAAAAATTGCTTGAAATGGGCAGCGACATAACTTTAAAGGCCAAAGAACACAAGCTTGACCCAGTCATTGGCAGAGAAGAAGAGATTGAAAGGGTTATCGAAATTCTTTGCCGTAAAACCAAAAACAATCCTGTGCTTATCGGCGAAGCAGGCGTGGGCAAAACAGCGATTGTTGAAGGGCTAGCGCAGGCGATTGTCAGCGGCAATGTGCCAGAAATTTTGAAGGATAAAATCATCTTTTCGCTTGAAATTGGCGGGCTTATGGCCGGCACTAAGTATCGTGGCTCGATGGAAGAAAAACTTAAAGATGCCATTGAAACCATAATTCAAAACAAAAATATAATCGTGTTTATTGACGAAATTCACACGCTTGCTCAGGCGGGCTCTGAAAAGGGCGAAACCAGCCCAGCTGATATGTTAAAACCATATCTTGCGCGCGGTGAGATGCAAACCATCGGCGCAACAACCACTGATGAATATCGCAAATTTATTGAAAAAGATAAGGCGTTAGAGCGAAGATTTCAGCCAATTTTGGTTGCTCCGCCGTCTGTTTCCGACACCATTGAAATTTTGAAAGGCTTGAAAGATAGTTATGAAGCCTTCCACAAAATCAAAATCAGCGACGAGGCCATTGAAGCCGCCGCAGTGCTTTCTGATAGATACATCATGGATAGAAGCCTGCCAGATAAAGCAATCGACCTTATCGACGAGGCGTGCAGCAAGGCGAAAGTAAACTTTTCTGTCAAACCACAGGCGGTGAAAGAACTTGAAGATAAAATTGCTCAACTTTCATCATCGCGTGACGATGCTTCGCTTCAAAGGAACTATGAAAAAGCTGCAAATTTACAATCACAAATCATCAAGCTTGAAAACGAATTAAAGAAAAAACAGGATAAAATTAAGCCTAAAAACAAATCCACCGATCAAATAGGCGCAAACGAAATTGCCGCAGTAGTTTCTAAATGGACGGGCATCCCTGTAACACGAATCACCGAAAGCGAAAAGCAAAAGCTCTTGCATTTGGAAGAAATTTTGCACAAGCGAGTGGTTGGGCAGGATGAGGCTGTCAGTGCAGTTGCAAAGGCCATCAGGCGTTCTAGGGTTGGGCTGCAAGATTCCAAACGACCAATTGGTTCATTTTTGTTCATGGGCCCAACTGGTGTGGGCAAAACCGAGCTTTCCAAGGCGATTGCCGAGGCGCTTTTTGACGACGAAAATAACATTATTCGCATAGATATGAGTGAGTTTATGGAATCGCACTCTGTTTCAAAACTCATCGGTGCGCCTCCGGGATATGTGGGGTATGACGAAGGCGGGCAGCTCACCGAGCAGGTTAGAAGAAGGCCATATTCGGTTGTGCTGTTTGATGAAATAGAAAAAGCGCATCCCGACATTTTCAACGCGCTTTTGCAAATTCTTGACGATGGCAGGTTGACCGACGGACAGGGCAGAACGGTAAGTTTTAAAAACACCGTAATCATCATGACTTCAAACGTTGGCGCAAGCGAAGTCAGCCAAAACAAAAAACTTGGGTTTGGCGAGGATGAAGAAGAAGTTTCAAACAAAGAAATCTATCTTCATGCTTTAAAGCAAAAGTTCAAGCCAGAGTTTATCAACCGTATTGATGTTGTGTGCGTGTTTGAGCCGCTTTCATCATCTCAGCTTGTCAAGATTGCAAAAATTCTTATTTCAAACATCAACAAGCGCTTGCAAGAAAAAAATCTATCTTTGCGCATAACCGAAGACGCGCTTGACTTTGTTGTAAGCAAGGGCTCTAGTTTAGAATATGGCGCAAGGCCGCTTAAAAGGTTTTTGCAGCAAGAAGTTGAGGATAGAATCGCCGAAAAAATTCTGCTTGGCGAACTCAGCGACAAGGGCGTTATAGAAATTGACTACAACGGCAAAGATTTGGAATTCACTTCCAAAAATGCATAATTTTGTTTTGAAAAATGTGTAAATTTTGATAAAATATTCTTGAAGGAGAGAACTATGAAAATTGAATTTATCGAAAGAAACTATAAAATACCAAAAAGATTGAAAGAAGTCATCACAGACAAAGTTGGCAGGCTTTCAAAATACTTTGGAGACGATGCAAAAGTTAAAGTGCTTTGCAGCGAGCAAAACAAAATTCAAAAACTTGAACTCACCATTGTAAACAAAGGAGTGCTTTACAGAAGCGAAGTTGAAAGTGATGAAATGTATAACAACATCGACCTTGCTCTCCCAAAAATTGAAAGGCAAATTGTAAGGCATAAAGATAAAAAAATTGCAAAAAACCGCGTTAAAGAAATCAACGCATTTGAGTTTATCAAAGAGCCGCCAGAAGAAAAACTGCCAGACATCTACAAGAAAAAAACCTTTGAACTTGAACCTATCACAGTTGAAGATGCAAAGGATTACATCGATCGTCTTGGCCATGAATTCTTTGTGTTCTTAAACGCAGAAACAGGCAAGGTTAACATTCTTTACAGAAGAAAAGATGCAAAATTTGGCTTGATTGAAGTAAATTATTAAAAAACGGAGCGACGCTCCGTTTTTTAATGCCAATCTATTGGTTGCATGCCGTTTCTTTCCAAAAATTCATTGCATTTTGAAAAGTGTTTGCAGCCAAAAAAACCACGATATGCTGAAAGTGGGCTTGGATGCGGTGCTTTCAACACCAAATGCCAAGGCGGAATTTGATCTGCAAATTGTTGCGCGTGGCTGCCCCAAAGCATAAACACCATCGGCTGTTTGCGCTCTGCCAAAAGCGAGATAATTTTGCCAGTAAATTGCTCCCAACCTTTGCCTTTGTGGCTCATGGCTTGATGCTTTCTAACCGTAAGAGTGGTGTTCAACAGCAGCACGCCTTGCTTAGCCCAGCGCGATAAGTCGCCACTTTGATAGGGTTGAATGCCAAGGTCATCTTTAATTTCTTGATAGATGTTCACAAGCGAAGGCGGCAGTGGCGTTGGATCCAGCACCGAAAAACTCAGCCCGTGTGCTTGATGCGGCTCGTGATATGGGTCTTGCCCCAAAATCACAACTTTAACCTTGTCGTATGCCACAAAATTTAGCGCATTAAAAACCAAGTCATCTTCTGGATAGATGTCAAATTTGCTTCGCTCAGATTTCAAAAATTGTTGCAGGTTTTTAAAGTATTCTTTTTGCGTTTCATCTTGCAAAAGATCCAGCCAACTCTTTCGTATTTTCATAATAAAATTTTATCATATTTTTAATATTTTTTCAATTACTGCACAATTATTTTGTAAAAAAAATAATATTTGTTATACTTATTTTAGAAGGTGAAAAAATGGATAAATTAAAAATAAAAAATGTTCACGCAAGGCAAATTTTAGATTCTCGCGGAAACCCTACATTAGAAGTTGATGTAACTCTTGCAAACGGCGTTATGGGCAGAGCGGCAGTGCCGTCTGGTGCATCGACAGGCGCGTTTGAAGCGGTGGAACTGAGAGACGGCAACAAAAATTATTACGGCGGCAAATCTGTGCTTAACGCGGTTAACAATGTAAACAAAATTATCGCAAAAAGTGTTGTTGGCTGTGATTGTTTTAATCAAAAAGCGCTTGACAAAAAAATGATCTCTCTCGATGGCTCACCAAACAAAGCCAACCTTGGTGCAAACGCCATTTTGGGTGTAAGTTTGGCAAATGCAGTTGCTGCGGCAAACGCCAAAGGCAGCACTCTTTATAGATATTTGGGAAGAGAAAGCATTCTGCCAGTGCCAATGCTCAACATTTTAAACGGCGGCAAGCACGCCGACAACAACATAAATTGCCAAGAGTTTATGATTGTGCCAGTTGGAGCAAAGTCTTTTTCGCAGGCGCTTGAATGGTCGGCAGGCATCTATCACAACCTTAAAAGTGTGCTAAAAAGCAAAAATCTTGCCACAGCTGTGGGCGATGAAGGCGGCTTTGCACCAAATTTGAAAGATGACGAAGAAGCGCTTAAATGCATCGCGCTTGCAATCAAAAAAAGTGGGCTTGTTTTGGGGAAAGATGTTTCAATCGCGCTGGACGTGGCTGCAAGTGAAATGTTTAATGAAGCCGAAAAGATTGGCGAAAACGGCAAGTATTATTTCTGGAAAACCAAAAAACTGTTCACCACCGAAAAACTTATTGAATACTATCAAAAACTTGTAAAGAAATACAGCATCATTTCTATTGAAGATGGCCTTGCAGAAGAAGATTGGCAGGGCTGGGCAAAACTTACCAAGGTTTTGGGCGATAAAATTCAACTTGTTGGCGACGATCTTTTTGTGACAAATGTTGAAAGGCTTAAAAAGGGCATAAAGCAAAAATGCGGAAACGCAATTTTAATTAAGGTAAATCAAATTGGCTCGCTCAGTGAGGCAATCGACGCCATCAAACTTGCTCAAAAAAATGGTTTTGGCGTGATTGTTTCTCATCGCAGCGGTGAAACCGAAGACACTTTCATTGCCGATCTGGCGGTTGGGCTTGGTTGCGGACAGATTAAAACAGGCGCGCCATGCCGAAGTGAAAGAGTTGCAAAATACAATCAACTTTTGCGCATAGAAGAAAAGCTTGGCACAAGGGCAATTTACGGCAAAACGCGTTAAACGCTTGACAAAACTTGTTTGCAGGCATAAAATTAAACAGTAATCAAGATGGCGGAATAAAACTCAGTAGATTTTTTTGGGCAAAGCAGAGAGCCGTGCGGAAGGTGAGAGCACAGGTCGAAGAAAAAATCGAATTACACTTGTTTCAAGTCTTGCGCTTAGCTTTGCGAAAAAGTTTAACAAGGTGTTAAATTGCGGTTTAACACGAATTTAGGTGGTACCACGAGTCGCACGCTTCGTCCTAAAAATAAGGGCAGGCGTGCGTTTTTTAAAGGAGAAATCATGCAAAAAGTAGACACAAATTTATATAACATTTTAAAAGAAAGAGGGCTGCTGTATCAATGCACAGACGAAGAAGCGCTTAAAAAAGCATTGTCAAGCGGCACGCCAATCACTTTGTATGAAGGCACAGATCCAACCATGGACAGCCTGCATCTTGGCCACTGCATTCCATATTGCATAATGCGTCGTTTTCAAAAGGCTGGGCACAAGGTTATTTTGCTTATGGGCGGGGCAACCGCTTGCATCGGCGATCCAAGTGGCAAAAGCGAAATGCGCAATATAATGTCAAAACAGCAGATTGCTTCAAACATTGAAAAAATCAAAAATACTCTCAAAATATTTTTAGATTTTGACGGCGACAATCCTGCAATCATCGTCAACAACGCCGATTGGTTTAAAGGTTATGACTACATCGACTTTATGCGCGACATCGGCGTGCATTTTAACGTAAACAAAATGCTTGCCAACGAACTTTATTCAAAGCGCATTGAAGAAGGCGGACTGACATTTTTTGAAATGGGCTATATGCTTATGCAAGCCTATGATTTTATTGCGCTCAACAAAAAATATGGCTGCACGCTGCAATATGGCGGCGCTGATCAATGGGGAAACATCGTTGCAGGCGTGGAATTGCAACGCAAACTCAACTTCCAAAACGGCACGAATGTGGAACTCATCGGCGCAACAAATCCGCTGCTTGTAACACCTGCTGGCGTTAAAATGGGCAAAACCGAAAAGGGCGCGATTTGGCTTGATAGGGATAAAATTTCTGCGTATGATTTCTATCAAGGCATCTATCAAACGCCAGATGCATGCGTAGAGATGATGTTTGCGCTTTTCACCGACATACCTATGCCAGAGATTAAAAGCATAATCAAAGCCGACATTGTTCAGGCAAAAAAGCGTTTGTCGTATGAGATAACCAAGTTTGTGCGTGGCGAAGCGGATGCTATTGAAGCGCAAAGAATGAGCGAAAACTTGTTCACTCACGGCGGAGATGACGCCCCTAAATTTGAACTTTCAAAAAGCGAGTGCCCAATCAATATTTGCGACCTTTTGGCAAAAACTTCTCTTTGCTCGTCGAAAAGTGAAGCAAGGCGTTTGATTGAAGGCGGTGGCATAAGCGTTGACGGCGAAAAAGTTTCAAGCATAGATATGATGATCGATAAAAGCGTGCTTTTGAAAAAGGGCAAAAAGGCCTTTATTAAAGTGGAAATAAAATAATGCTTACAAATTTTGGTGAGATTGAAATAAAAAAATCAAGATTCTGCTTTTATAGAATAGATGGCAGCATTGATGAGTTTATATCTCAACTTGAAAATTTAAAAGCGCAGCACAAAAAAGCCACGCATGTTTGCTTTGCTTACAGTTTTTCATCGCCTTTTGAAGAAAAATGCAGCGACGACGGCGAGCCAAAAGGCACGGCAGGGCAGCCAATATTGTCGGTGATCAAAAAGAAAGGGCTAACAAATGTTGGCGTTGTTGTTGTAAGATATTTTGGCGGCATAAAGTTGGGGGCTGGCGGTTTGGTGAGAGCCTACACAAAGTCGGCAAGCGAGGCACTTAAAGGATAGAGATGCAAATAACCGAAATTAAAAAAATTGGCAAAGGCGAAAGATATTCGATTTACATCGACGGCATTTTTAATGGCGCTTTGCAGGCGGAAATTTTGGTTAAGCACAAACTTAAAACCGGCGACGAGATAGATGAAGAAAGCTTAAAGCAAATCAAACTTGAAAACGGCAAAATTGCAGCGTTCGAACAAGCTGCGCGCTATCTTGAAAAGGCGTTAAAAACGCAAAAACAACTTCAAACCTATTTAAAAGAAAAGGGATTTTTGCAGCAAAGCATCGACGACGCCGTGCAAAAATTAAAGGAGTATGGCTACATAGATGACGAAGTGTATGCCGAAAATTACATCAAAACCTATCAAAACAAAAAGGGCAAAATCAAACTTAAATTTGATTTAATTTCCAAAGGCGTTTCGCCAGAGATTGTTGAAGAAAAGTTGGCACAACTAATTGACGCAGAAGAGCAGTTCTCTTCATGCGAAGCGCTGCTTAAAAAGTATATTAAAAACAAGCCAATCGATTCAAAATTAAAAAGCAAAGCCTATGCGCATCTGTTTTCAAAAGGTTTTACAAGCGACATAATTTCAAGCGTTATAGGCAAGGTTTTCAGTGAGGTGGAAGATGAAAGTTGGGATTGACAGCGAGCAAATCAGCCGCATGAGCGAAAGGCTGCTTAACAAAATTTCCACCACAAATGAGCGAGAATATGTTAATAAATTCAAAAATAAAAAGCCGCACATCGCCTCACTTTGGACGGGTAAAGAGGCGGTGATAAAAGTGCTGGGCGAAAAGAGCATCAGTTTTTTGGAAATTGAAATTTTGCATGATTTTAATGGCGCACCATATGTCAACCTTTTGGGTAGGGCAAAGCAGAGGCTGGCAGAACTTAACCTAAAAAGCATTGAAATTTCAATCACTCACACAAAAACGGTTGCCACAGCAATTGTTTTGGCGCAATAAAAAACTCAGGAATTTTCCTGAGTTTTTTTGCTGTTTAATTTAAGCAGCAAGTCTTGTTGCAATTTCGGTGTTCACAACCTCTGCATAGTCGGTGTTGCCGTTAAGCATACCTGCGTTTTCGGTGATGTCAAGCAGTATGTCAAAACTCTGCTGGCTCATAATCATAGTAGGCGAAAACGCTTGAATGCGATAGTATGCCTCAACCGCAATTTCCAAGTCGGCAAGCGTCATGCCGTCAAAGGAATCGATAAGCGCTTTTGCGGCGTCTTCAAGGCGGTTTTGCTGATAGCAATCTTTAAGATAGTTGTATGCGTTTTTAACTGCTCTCAAAAATTTTTCCGCCACATCGCTGTGATCTGTCAAATAACTTTGCTTTGCAATAAAGCAGGTGTAAGGTATGGTTTGATCAACAAGATCAGCCACTGCCGCAACAATCTTATATTCTGGATGTTCGGCGATAAGGTTGGAAGCGTTTGGCTCAAACAGAGTGCAGTAGTTGGCGCTTGAATTTACAAACGCACTTGCAATCGCGTTAAATTCAACATTTGTGTTAAGGTTAACTTGATTTTTGCCGCTGCCAATTTCAAGCCCAGCACTTTCAATGGCGTATTGAAGCGTCATAGCAGGAAGCCCGCCCGCTCTGCCGCCGATAATCTCTTCGCCAATCAAGTCGGTGATGTGAAAATCGTCATTGCCCACTTTTGAAACGATAAACGAGCCGTCAGTTTGTGTAAGTTGCCCAAAAACTTGTGGCTGATCGGCAAAGCCTTGTTGGTTTGTGTAAACAACGGTTTCAGGGCCTGCAAGAATTATGTCGGCAGAGCCAGAAATAAGCGCCGTCATGGAAACATTAGATCCGCCGCCGTTTGTAAGTGAAACGCTAAGCCCTTCGTCTTCAAAATATCCCAAGTTAATCGCCGCATAAAGTGGGGCATAGAAGATGGAGTGCGTCACTTCGTTGAGTGCAATTTTGTTGTAATCCTTGCCGCCGCAGCCGATAAACAAACTGGTGGATAGCGCAAGAGCAAGGCACAGACAAAGCGCACCAAAAATTTTTAATTTTTTCATTTTTCCTCCCATACAAAAATCATTTTATGAAAATTTGCCGTGTAAGGTGAAAACAGGGGTTGACAACATGCGGCGATCATGATAAAATACAATAGAACTTGGAGGAAGATATGTCATTGCTTTTAGAAAACAACATTTTAGATAGATTTGCTCAAACAAACGTGATAGTCGGCATTATTTTGTTGGTTATTGGTGTGCTTGTTGCTTTGTTTTCAAAAAAAATCACCAAGCTTGTTCGCAAAGCTGATAAAATTGAGCCAAACGATAGAATTATGCTTACTTTAAAAGCGTTTGCGCTTATGGTGATTTTGATTTCGCTTATTGTGATTATTATAGAATAACAAGCAATTTTGCTTGTTTTTTTTTGTTTAATTATATATAATTTTAAAGACTATATTATTATTTTTCTTGAATTTAAGGAGACAAAATGGACAACACCTATCAGCCAGGCAATTTTGAAGAAGGCATTTACGCCACATGGCTTAAAAACAAATATTTTGCATCATTTCCAAACCCAAACAAGCCAAAATTTTCAGTGGTTATGCCGCCACCAAATGTAACAGGCAAGGCGCATGTAGGGCATGCATTAAACAACACAATTCAAGATGTTTTAGTTCGTAGAAAGCGCATGCAGGGCTACGAAACTTTATGGACGCCGGGCACCGATCACGCTGCCATCGCAACCGAAGAAGTGCTTTGCAAAACGCTTAAAAATCAGGGGCTTACAAAAGAGCAGGTTGGCAGAGAAAATTTCATCAGCCGTGGCGAGAAGTGGTATGCGCAGTATGGCGATTTAATCAAACTTCAATTTCAAAAACTTGGCATCTCTCCAGATTGGGATAGAGAAGCCTTCACCATGGACGAAAATCTTTGTGCAGCGGTTAGGCATGCATTTGTTGAATATTATAAGCACGGGTTAATCTATCGTGGCAAGCGCTCAGTCAACTACTGCCCATCTTGCAAAACCACAATTTCAGACAACGAAAATGTGTATGTAGAGCAGAACACCTTTCTTTGGCACATTCGCTATCCGTTTGCAGACGGCAGTGGCGAAGTTGTGATTGCAACCACGCGTCCAGAAACGCTTTTTGGCGACACGGCAGTGGCTGTAAATCCAAAAGACCCACGCTATAAAAACCTGATTGGCAAGCAGCTGATTTTGCCACTGACGGGCAGAACAATCCCACTTATTGGTGATGAATACAGCGAAATGGATTTTGGAACAGGCGCAGTTAAAATCACACCAGCGCACGACCCAAACGACTATGAAATTGGGCTTAGGCACAACCTTGAAAGCATCGTCTGCATCGATGATGACGGCCGTCTCACCGATGCCGCAGGCAAGTTTAAGGGGATGGATAGGCTGCAAGCAAGAAAACCTATTGAAGAAGAGTTAAAAAAGCAAGGCTATCTTGTTAAAGTTGAAAAATACAAAAACAAAGTTGGCACATGCGAGCGTTGCGGAAGCATGACCGAGCCAAAAATTTCCACCCAGTGGTTTGTGAAGATGCAAGATCTTGCTCAGCCAGCGATCGAAGCTGTTAAGAGTGGAAAAATCAAGTTTGTGCCAAAGCGCTTTGAAAAAACCTATCTCAACTGGCTTGGCAACATCAAGGATTGGTGTATTTCAAGGCAAATTTGGCTTGGACACAGAATTCCTGTTTTCTATTGCGATGATTGCGGCGCGCAGATTGTTGAAGAGGCCGATCCAACCGTTTGCCCAAAATGCGGCAGCAAACATTTGCATCAAGATGATGATGTGCTTGACACATGGTTCTCTTCTGCACTTTGGCCATTTTCAACGCTTGGTTATCCAAAACACACAAAAGAACTTGAATATTACTATCCAACCGATGTGCTTGTAACCGGTTATGATATTATAACTTTCTGGGTGTCAAAAATGGTGTTTTCAAGTCTTTTCTTCACAAAAAAGATTCCGTTTAAAGATGTTCTTATCAATGGAATTGTGCGTGACGCTAGGGGCGTGAAGATGTCTAAGCATCTCGGCAACGGCATCGATCCAATGGAGATGATAGCAAAATACGGCGCTGACGCACTCAGGCTGTCGCTGATCAACGGCATGAGCATGGGCACAGATTTAAAATACAGTGAAGATAGAATCAAAGAAGCCAAAATTTTCATAAACAAAATCTACAATGCAAGCAAGTTTGTAATTTCGGCAACCGAGGGTGTTAAGGAAATCAAACTTGAAAATCTGGCTGAAAAAGACAAGTGGATTTTGCATCATTTAAACAAAACCATCAAGTCGTTTAACAGAAATATGGATAGATATAATCTCTCCAATGCGCTTGGTGGGTTGATGGATTATTTCGTGTCTAAGTTCTGCGATTGGTATATCGAGCTTGCAAAACTTGATTTGTATGGCGATGACAAAAAAGCAAAAGCCACAACGCAAAGTGTGCTGCTTTATGTGCTTGATCAAACTCTTAAAATGTTTCATATATTTATTCCGTTTGTTACAGAATACATCTATCTTTCACTTCCAATCCATGAAAAAACAATTATGCTTTCTAAGTTTCCAGAAGATAAAAGACAACCGAACAGCAAAATATTTGAACAAGTTGTCTCGCTCATCAAGCAGATCAGGGCGGTTAGGGCGGAATACAAAGTGCCTGACAACAAGCGCACAAAAATTTATGTTCAATCAAAACACAAACTCAGCCAAGATTTGCTTGACGGCATAAACAAACTTGGCTTCGGCAACCAAATTCAAGTTGTAACAAGTGAAAACCAAGCTAGCGAAAAGCATGTAAAAGCACTCGCCGAAGATATGACTGCCTATTTGCCGATTGGCGAACTTGTGGATGAAGATAAAGAGCGCGAGCGCAAACAAAAAGAAATTGAAACTCTTAGATTTGAAATCAAACGCAGTCAGGGCATGCTTGCAAACGCCAAGTTTGTTGAAAAAGCACCTGCCGCGCTTGTTGAAGCAGAAAGAAGCAAACTTCAAAAAAACACTGCGCTTCTTGAAAAATTGTTAAAGGATTAGTTATGCAAAAAGCCACGCAAACGATGAGTAAAAATCAAAAAACAGTAAGGTGGGTTTTGATTGCGTTAGATTTAGCAATCATGCTCACAGGCATTGCTATGGCAATCTATTGGCAGGTGATTGGTGACCCTGAAAACAGATTTCTGGCAAGCATAGGCATCTTCTGTTTTGGGTTTGTTCCTTTTATATATGAACTCATTTCTTGGGGCAGAGTTCCAAATTCGGTGTTTTTAATTTTTGACATCTATTTGGCGATTGCTGGGCTTTGGGGCGCAACCTTTAATGGCTACAACACATTTGAATGGCTCGACATTGTTGTGCATTTTATAATGGGCTATGCAATTTCAATGCTTGGCTTGTTTATACTTTGCCGCACCAAACAAAACAAAACCATGCATTACATAACGCTTGGGCTGTTTTGTGTGTGCTTTTCGCTTTTTGTAGAGTGCGTTTGGGAAGTGTGCGAATGGTTTGTGGATAACTTTTTTGGGCAAACCGCGCAAGGTTTTCCGATTGAGGGCTATGATGCGCCGCTTGTAACAGACACCATGATTGACATTGTTTGTAATTTAAGTGGAGCGCTGCTGTTTTTAATTCACTATCTTGTTGGCAAAGCCACAAAAAGCAAATTTTTGTTTATTCAAAAAATTGAAGAAGAATTTTCAAATAAATATATTTTATTTGAAAAATCAAGCAAAAAAACAAACAATTCTTCGCCTGAAAATATCGAGCAAATAAATGATGACGAAAAATTAGAAAAAAATAAAATAAATGACGAAAAACAGCAAAAAAGAAATAAAAAAAATAATAATTAAAAAATAACAAAAAAATCGCAATAAAATGCGATTTTTTTAAAATAATCTGTCAAAATTTATTTTTCTGTCAGCCAAAATTGTTTGATAGCTTCTGTCAAACAAATCTTCAAAGTATGCAAACTGCTGTGGAAATGAGTTTGGCAAATAACCAACGCGAAGATTCTCATCAATTTTTTTATATTCGTCTATAAGCTGCTGTTTGTTTGCATGCTGAAAATAATGTTCGGTTACAAATATTTTGTCATAAAGATTTTTATAGAGGGTTGAGCTGTAATCCCATGCTTCAAGGCTGCGTTCTTCATCTTCAATAGACATAAACTCATGCATCTGTTCTCGCAAAAGTTGCATACTGTCTTTAAACATGCGCTTGATATAATGGTTTTTGTTTTCTTTTAAGTCGGGGTTGTGCAAATAAAAATCTGCAAGCTCCTTTCGCATTTCATAAATGTTAATTTTTTTTAACTCAGCCAAATATCTAGCCATATCCATAGCATAACTCATACACACTCCTTATTCAATCACAAAACAAGTTAAATTTTCACTTGCAACAGAAAACGCCGATACATGTTGTTGTTCATCATCAAACAATGCATCAAGCATGTTTTACTGTCTGTATTCAAACAAATCATCATCCAACAATTCTTGAAATTTGTTTTCTTTGTCAATGTGCTCTTTAAGCGAACGGCGCAATTTTTCGCGGTTAGTAGTGCCGGTGTTAACGCTTTGATTGTAAGCGTTTTTAACAGTTCGCAACTTGTTTAGTGTATGCTCGTTTAAATTTAAGCAGCAGTCCGCAGTATCTATGAAATTGTTTAAGGCTTGATAGTCATAATCTTCGTTTGGGTGAGCAACTATATAATCAAAAAGACGGTATGAATTTCTTAAAAAAGCTTTTGCTTCGCGCGTGCAGCATTCAAGATATTCCAAAAGTTTGCTGTCAAAGATATTGTCAAATTCATATGTGTAGCGCTCGGTTTGAATAAAAGTTAAATACTTTTCAAATTGCATGTTTTGTTCAACCAATTCTTTGTTGGCGATTTTTAATTTTTTAATCTTTTGTTCGTTAAATAAGTTCATATTAACTCCTAATAAGCATTATAATTTATTTTGAAAATTTGTCAATATCATTTTGCTAAAACTTTTGCATTTGTTATACTTATTACATAAGACGATATGATTTTTAAGCAATATTTTAACAAGGACGCAAACCAAGCGCAGTTTTTTGCCGAAAAATTTAATATTTCTCCATTTGTTATGGAGATAATTTTGTCGCGCGTTGGCGCAGACGAGAATAAAATCTATCAATTTCTTCATCCAGAAAAACCATTAAACGCCTTTGATTTAAATGGCGCAAGGCAGTTTTGTGATAGGTTGGAGCTTGCCAAACGCATGGGCGATAAGGTGCTTGTTTTTGGCGATTATGATGTCGATGGCGTAAGCGCAACCGCCATTATGATCAAGGCTTTAAAACGCTTTGGAATAGACGCAAACTACTACCTTCCAAACAGATATATTGATGGCTATGGCTTAACCAAAGAGGTGATAGACAAGCTTATCAACAAATTTTCACCAAACCTTATCATAACCGTTGATTGCGGCATTTCATGTTATGAAGAAGTGGAATACGCCAAGCAAAAGGGCGTTGAAATTATTGTAACCGATCATCACGAGTTGCCAGAAAAATTGCCTGACACGATTGTTGTAAACGCAAAAATTCCAAATCAAAAATTTGGATTTGATGGGCTGTGCGGTGCAGGGCTTGCGTATAAACTTTGTGAAGCCTTGCTTGGCGAAAAGGCAGTTGAAGAGCTTTTGCCGATTGCAGCGATCGCCACAATTGCCGACATTGTTCCGCTTTTAAGTGAAAACAGGCGCATTGTTGTGAAAGGCATGAAGCTTTTTGAAAGGCATCTTCCAATAGGCATAAAAGCGCTTTTCAAAGAAAACAAGGTGTCAATTTCAAACGCATCTGCAAACGCAATTTCTTTTAAAATTGCGCCAAAACTTAACGCGTCGGGCAGAATGGGTGATGCGGCTGATTCGCTTAAACTCTATCTTGAAACCAATCCTGTAAAGGTTAAAGCGCTTATTCAAAAAATAAATCAGCACAATCTTAAACGCCAAGAGCTTTGCAACCAAATTTACGATCAGGCTTTAAAGGCGCTTTCAAAAACAAATTTAAAAAATTTGCGTGTGATAACTTTGGCTTCCAAGCGTTGGGATCAAGGCGTGCTTGGCATAGTTTGCTCGCGGCTTGTTGAAAAATTTCATAGGCCAGTGTTTTTGTTTTCGCAAGAAGGTGACATGCTTAAAGGCTCGGGTAGAAGCATAGAAGACATCAACATTCATGCGCTGCTTTCATCGATGGCGGACATTTTAGAAACATACGGCGGGCATTCTATGGCGGCTGGCGTAAGCATAAAGCGCAGCAATTATGAAGAGTTTTCAAAGCGCATCAACGCGTTTGTTTTCAGCCATGTCAACCAAGAAGTTTTCATACCAATAAAATATTATGACAAAGAGCTTTCGGTTGATATGATAAATCAAGATCTATTAAACCAGCTGCATTTGCTTGAACCATGTGGATGCGGCAATCCTCAGCCTAAATTTAAAATAACCGCAAACCAAATTTCACTCACGCCGATGAAGCGCTTTCCAGAGCATGCCGAGATAAAAATTGGCGATTTTCCACTTGTAATGTTCAATTACACTGCTCATGCAAGCGCGCTTAGGTTTGCAAGACAAAAAACATTTATCTTTGAATTTCAAGAAGGGCAGATGAAAGGCGTGGCGCAGGAATTTGACGGCGGCTCGTTTATCATCCCAGAAACCAACAACTTTGTTTTTCCGTTTGAGACAGAGCAGTTAAAGTTTGACAAAACCGCCAGCGCGACATATAATCTGTATTCTTCATCGCAACTGCTAAATTTTGTTACACAAAGCGGCGAAACGGTTTTTGGCACGGCGTTTGTATGTTTTTCTGGTTATGAATATGTTGATTTTGCCAAAATCTATTCAAATCGCGGCATCTATCACTATGGCATTTGCGATAAGCTTTGCCAAGGCTACAACTCGCTGCTGCTTTCACCGGAAGGTGTTGAATGGGCAAAGAATTTTTCAAGAATTGTATTTTTGTCTCCAATTTTAGAAGAAGGATATATAAGCGCAATCAATAAAATCACCGATGCCGAAATTTTTGTGCCAATGGATAGATCTGCAAAACCAAATAAATATGCTCAAATAAATTTGTCGAGAGAACATTTTGCGAAAATATATTCCATAATCTGCTCAAAACAGCGTGAAAAATTTGCAAATGTTTTTGATTTATATGATAAACTATTTGCTGAACGGGGCTTTAAATTTATTGATGTGTTTGTTGCAATCAAAGTGTTTGAAGAATTAAATTTGTTGCAGCAACAGGGTGAGAGTGTGATTTCTTTTCTGCCCACCGCGCAACAAAAGCAGCAACTTACAAACTCTAAAATATATTGCAAGCTTATGCTTTTAAAAAATATGTTTAAGGAAAAAAATGAAAACCAATTTGATTGAAAAAGTATTAAAAAACTATAAACTTCAAGAAAAGGACAAGGCTCTTATTGAAAGGCTTGTGGATGAAGAGATGGATATCCCAAGATGCGAGGAAATCCTAGATTTTATCATTGAACTTAAACTTGATAAAAGTTCGATTATCGGGTTTTTAGGTTATCAGCTTTTTAAAGTCAAGCCTGAAACGGCAGATGAATTAAGCAAAAGCTTCACCAAGGACGAACTTTCAATTTACAATGGTTTTAAAAACTTAAAGGATATCCGCTATGTTTCAAAAACCGAAGAGGCGGAGGATATCCGTAAAATGTTTCTTGGGCTGGGCAATGACATCAGGGTGGTTATCATCAAACTGGCAGGCATCTTATATGATGTTAAACACCTTTCACTTCCATTGAACGATGCAGACAAAGATTTTGTTGCAAATGTTAAGCAGGTGTTTGCGCCGCTTGCCGAAAGGCTTGGGCTTTCTTCTATGAAGTCATATATGGAAGATTACTGTTTTAAACTGCAAGAGCCGGTTATGTATCATGCGTTGCTTGACGAACTAAACAGACAGCAACAAAGCAATGAAAAGCAAATTGAAATCACAAAGGTGCGTTTGCAAGGCATTCTTGATGATCTTGGCGTGCAAGGCGAAATACAGTCAAGGCAAAAGCATGTTTCATCAATTTTTAGAAAGATTAAAGCGCAAAATGTAACCATGGCGCAAATTTATGATTTGATTGCAATGAGAGTGCTTGTTAACACTGTGGAAGATTGCTATGCTGTGTTTGGAAGAATCCACGCAATTTACAAGCCTGTGCCGGGCAGGGTTAAGGATTACATCGCAAATCCAAAACCAAACGGCTATCAAACCTTGCACACAACGGTTATTGTTGAAAACAATCGTCCGCTTGAAATTCAAATCCGCACATTTGAAATGCACAAAAACTGTGAGTTTGGTGTTGCTGCTCATTGGATTTATAAAGAAAAACGCAGCCGAACAACCAAGCTGGATAAAAAACTTTCATGGTTTAGAGAAATTTTAGAAAACGCACAAACGCTTTCGTCTGAAGATTTTATCGAGTCGCTTAAAACCAATTTGTATAGTGGTGAAATTTTTGTTCAAACTCCAAAAGGCAAGGTGCTTGAATTTCCAAACGGATCAACCATAATCGACTTTGCTTACGCCATCCACAGCGATATTGGCAATCACTGCACGGGCGGAAAGATAAACAATGTTATGAAGCCGCTTTACACCGAGCTTAAAAATGGTGATGTTGTTGAAATAATAACATCTTCAACCAGCAAAGGCCCTTCGCGCGATTGGCTTAACCATGTAAAAAGCTCGGCGGCACGATCAAAAATTAAAAACTTCTTTAAAAATGAGCTTGTTGGTGAAAATATCAAAAACGGCAAAACCATGTTTGAAGAAGCTGCCAAAAGCAGAAACTTTTCAATCAACCAGCTGCTTGACGAAAAATATGTTGATGAAATGCTGTTTAAGTTTTCCATGTCGTCACTGGATGAGTTGTATGCGGCCATCGGCAGCGGCAGCTTAATTGCAGCGCAGGTTGTTGGAAGGTTTATCGCGCTATACTCTAAAGATCACGATCTGTTCAAGCCAAAACAAAATATTGTTAAAGTTTCAACCAATGCCGACGGCGTTATTGTTGACGGGGCAAGCGGGTTGCTTATAAGATACGCTGGCTGCTGTCATCCGGTCGTTGGCGATGAGATTGTTGGATATATCTCTCACGGCAACGGTGTAACCGTGCATAGAAAAGATTGCCAAAACCTTAAATATCTTGAAAAAGAAAGGCTGATTGAAGCGGAATGGGAAGAAAGGGTTAAAACCGACTTCATTGTTGAGATTAAAGCCATTTCGCTAAGAGAAACTGGCATGATCAACAAAATTACAAACGCCATAACTCTTACAAAAATTGCGATCAGGGCTTTTGAAGTAAAAGAAGTGCCACTTGGTTTAGAATTTACAATCGCACTGTTTGTAAAGGATAAAAGTCAGGTTGAAAAAGCGATGAGCGCGATTTCATCAATAAAAGAAGTTAAAAAGGTTTACAGGACAAACTGATGTTAAAAACAAACGCAAAAGAATTTGAAAAAGAACTTATTGATTTATGTGAGGCATTTTTCGATGACCAAGACGGTATGCCTGAAATTTATCATGAGCAAATGATTGCCGGCAATCTTTTCAACATAATAACCATAGACGGCGAGGCGCAGGAGTTTGAATATCCAATGCCTACTGGCAGCGAACTTAAACAAAAAAGCCTAAGAAAACGCTACGCGCTTTTATCTCTCTACAAAGCGCTAAGCAAAAAATTTGCAAAAACCTTGCCATGGGGCAGTTTTACGGGCATTCGTCCAACGGCTCTTGCGCGCGAAGCAGTTGAAAGCGGCGAGATTAAAGAATACGCCGTGTCCGAATTTTTGCAGCGCGAGTTTATGATAAGCCAAGAAAAGGCGTCGCTGGCAAACAAGGTCATCAAAAATCAAAAAGGTATAATTAAAAACGACCATTTGGTGGATTTTTATGTAAACATTCCTGTTTGTCCAACCAGATGCGCCTATTGCAGTTTTATTTCAAGCGAAATAAAAGCGGTTAAAAACCTGATGCCTGACTATTTGCAGGCGTTAATTAAAGAAATCAGGGCAATGAAAAAACTTATTTTTGATAAAGCTTTGATTGTAAGAAACATCTATGTGGGCGGAGGCACTCCAACCGTGCTTGATGCGCAGGAGCTTGACATGCTTTTAAGCGAGCTTAGTTTTAGGGTGAATGAATTTACAGTTGAGTGCGGCAGACCTGACACAATAACTCGTGAAAAACTGGATGTGCTTGAAAAACACGGGGTAAGCCGAATTTGCATCAATCCGCAAACATTTTCCAACGCCACATTAAAAAGGATAGGGCGTCAGCACACCAGCATGCAAACATTTGAAGCGTATAGTTTGGCGCTCGAAAAAGGCTTTAAAGTGAACATGGATGTTATAATCGGGTTGCCGGGCGAAAAGAGTGCGACAATCAAAAAAACAATTTCCACGCTTTTAGAGCTTTATCCAAACAACATAACTCTTCACACATTGTGCGTTAAAAACGGCTCGGTTTTTAAAGACGAAAAACCAGAGCTTGGCTTTAAAAATCTTTCAAAAATTTTAACTTTTGCCGAAAACCAACTTATGGAAAGCGGATATAAGCCATACTATCTGTATAGGCAAAAACATCAGCTTGGCGGGCTTGAAAATGTCGGGTTTTATCGTGATGACGACATCTGCCAATTCAACATCGACAGTATGGAAGAAACCTCTTCAATAATAGCAGTGGGCGCAAACGCAATTTCAAAGCGTGTGTTTTCGGTTGAAAAACGCATTGAAAGGCAGCCAAATGTAAAATTTTTGCCTGAATATATTCAAAGAATTGACGAAATGATCGAGCGCAAACAAAAACTTTTTAATAATGTATAAAAACGCTTTACATTTTTAAGTAAATGTGCTATATTGTCAAAGTCGAAAACCTAGCAGCGCAGTCAAAACGAGATAACCTCTGGCGTTTGGCTTCGTGATAGGATTAAAATAAAAATGGAGGTTTAAAATGGACGCAGATAAGAAAAAATCTATTATCGACCAATACAAACAAAGCGATAATGACACTGGTTCGGTTCAAGTTCAAGTTGCTCTTTTAACTGAAAGAATAAATCATCTTACAGAGCATCTTAAAGCAAACCACAAAGATAACCATTCAAGGCGCGGGCTTCTGCAAATGGTTGGTAAAAGAAAAGGCTTTCTTCTTTATCTTAAAAACAAAGATATCGAAGCATACAGGGCTCTTATCAAATCTCTTGGCATAAGAGATGTAAAGTAAATTTAATAAAGGGAGGGTGCAAAAGTTTTTTTGCCCCTTTTTATTTAAGTAAAGGAGATTTATTATGACACATGCACAACAATTTGAAATTAAAATAGGCAGAGACAAGGTTGTTTTTGAAACCGGCGCTCTTTGCGAGCAGGCCAACGGCTCTTGCCTTGTTCGCTGTGGCGAAACAGTTGTTATGGTTAACGCAACCATGGCAAAACAACCAAGGCCGGGCATCGATTTCTTCCCACTTGGCGTAGATTATGAAGAAAAAATGTATTCGGTTGGCAAAATTCCAGGTGGATTTAAAAAGAGAGAAGGCAGACCTTCCGACAAAGCAATCTTGACATCAAGATTGATCGATCGTCCACTTCGTCCGCTTTTCCCAAAGGGCTTTTTCAACGATGTTTCTGTGGTTGCCACAGTGCTTTCTGTCGACCCAGACCATGCACCAGAAGTTTTGGCAATGCTTGGCTCAAGCTTTGCGCTTTCAATTTCTGACATTCCTTTCCAAGGTCCAACGGGCTCGGTGCAGGTTGGCTTGATTGACGGCAAATTCATCATCAACCCAAATCAGCAAGAGCGTGAAATATCAAGGCTTGCGCTCACTGTCAGCGGAACAGAAGAGGCTGTTTTAATGGTTGAAGCAGGCGCAAAAGAAGTGCCAGAAGAAGTTATGCTTGATGCAATCATGACCGCTCATGAAGAAATTAAAAAGATTGTTAAATTCTTCAAAAAAGTCAAAAAACAAATTGGCAAACCGCTTAACACAAAAATTCAATATGAAATCGTTCCAGATGAAATTGACAAAGCGGTTAGAGAATATGCCGACAAAATGCTCGACCATGCTCTCGACACCTTCGACAGAACCGAAAGGCAAGAGCGTCAAGACAAGGTTGACGAAGATGTTAAAGCGCACTTTGCAGAAATTTTCCCAGACAGCGAAAAATTTATCGGCGATGTGCTTTATAAAATGACCAAAGAAAAGGTTAGGGCAAAAATTCTTAATCAAGGCATCCGTCCGGATGGTAGAAAACTCACCGAAATCAGACCTATTTGGTGCGAAGTGGGCGTTCTTCCAAGAGTTCACGGCTCGGCAGTGTTCACTCGCGGACAAACTCAGGTGCTTACATCTCTCACTCTTGGCACAGTTTCAGATATGCAAAAGCTTGAGGGCTTGGATGACGAAGAAGTTAACAGATATGTTCATCACTACAACATGCCTCCATATGCCACAGGCGAAGCAAGGCCATTAAAAAGCCCAGGAAGAAGAGAAATCGGCCACGGCGCGCTTGCTGAAAGGGCGTTAGAGCCTGTTATTCCAAGCGAAGAAGAATTTCCATATGCTCTCAGGCTTGTAAGCGAAGTAACATCTTCAAACGGCTCTTCATCAATGGCCAGCGTGTGCGGTTCAACTCTTGCACTTATGGATGGTGGCGTGCCAATCTCATCGCCGGTTGCAGGAATTGCAATGGGGCTTATCAAAGATGACACTTCTCACAAAGTTGCAGTTTTAAGCGATATTCAAGGCCTTGAAGATTTCCTTGGCGATATGGACTTTAAAGTTACAGGCACAGAGAAAGGCGTGACTGCAATTCAAATGGACATCAAAATTAAAGGCATCGACAAAGATATTCTCACAACCGCGCTTAAACAAGCACGAGAAGGCAGAATGTTTATTATGAACAAACTTCTTGAATGCTTGCCTCAGCCACGCACGGAGCTTTCAAAATACGCTCCAAAAATCATCACTTTCTCAATCGATCCAGACAAGATTAAAGATGTTATTGGCTCGGGCGGAAAAACCATCAACAAAATCATCGATGAAACAGGCGTTAAAATTGACATTGAAGATGACGGACAAGTGTTTATCGCAAGTGAAAACATCGATATGGCTCAAAAAGCAAAACAGATTGTTCTTTCAATTGTCGAAGATTTTGAAGTTGGCAAAATCTATGAAGGCAGCGTTTCAAGAATTATGACCTTTGGTGCTTTTGTTGAAATTTTGGGTGGCAAAGAAGGTATGATTCACATTTCAAAACTTTCACCAAAGCGTGTTGAAAAAGTTGAAGATGTTGTCAAAGTTGGCGACAAAGTTAAAGTTGAAGTCATCAAAATTGACGATAAAGGCAGAGTAGACATGAAACTTATCGAAAAATGCAACTAACAATTAAAAAAATAAAAAATCAAGGGCAAAACTGTTCTTGATTTTTTTATGACAGCATAGATTAGAAGCATGAAAAAGTTAAATGTTTTTGTTTTTAAAAAGTATGTTGTAAATCTTTGCATAATAGGGGTGGTTGCGCTGATTGCGATTGCGGTAGCGCTTGGCATAACCTTAAACAAACCATCTCAGCAAGCCTCAACATCGCAAGGCGCAATCTATCAAGGCGACACATCGTCAAACAAAATCAGTTTGATGATAAATGTTTACTGGGGGACTGAGTATTTGGGCGATATGCTGGATGTTTTAGATGAAAAAAATGTTAAAGCAACCTTTTTTGTAGGCGGCGTTTGGGCAGCTGATAACGAGCAGTTGCTTGTTTCAATGGTGGAGCGTGGCCACGAAATTGGCAATCATGCCTATTCGCATAAAGATCATGACAAACTCACCGCCGAAAGCAGCAAAAAAGAAATTTCAACCACTCACAACTTGGTTAAAAGCATGACGGGCGTGGATATGACATTGTTTGCACCACCAAGCGGAGCTTTTAACAGTCAAACAGTAGAGTGTGCCAAAGAGCTTGGCTACAAAACCATAATGTGGACGCGTGACACAATAGATTGGCGCGATCAAGATGCAAATTTAATCTACAACAGGGCGATAGAAAACGCCAAGGGCGGCGACTTTATACTCATGCATCCAACCGCTTGCACACTTGAAAGCCTGCCAAAAATTATTGATACTTTAATCCAAAACGGCTTTTCGCTTACAACCGTGTCAGATAATTTGGTGGAAAGTGATTAAAATGTGTCAATTTGACAAAAAAATAACCTGTTTTGGCATTTAGAAATTTGCAACTTTAATTTTAGTATGCTATAATTACATTATGGCTAAGTATAAAATTCACAAAAAACAAAAGTCATCAAATCCAAACGCAAAGAAAATTGCAGGGATAGTGCTGATCGCTCTTTCTTGCCTTGCGTTTTTCTTTTTGCTTACAAATCTTGTTGGGTTTATGCAAGATTTTTTGCTTGGAACTTTTGGCTATTTTGCTTATATTTTGTTTATATTATTGTTTTTGCTTGGTGTGGGGCTTTTAAACAACAAAAAATATAAACTTGCAAAAAAATATGCTATATTTTTATACCTAACAGTTTTCTTTTTGTTTTGCATAATTCAGCTTGCCGTGGTGGGTGATAAGGCAGGCAGTTTTGGCGAGTATCTTGCCACCAACTACACTCAAAAACACACCGCCGGTGGCATAATTTTTGGCTTGTTTACAACATGCATATTGTATCTGACAAACTTTGCATGGGCGTTTGTTATATTCAGCATTGCGTTTGTCATTTGTCTTGCTCTTTACATTGACGCACTCATATTTCTTAAACGCAAACAAAATCAGGAAAAACCGGTTAAGTTAAACATAAAAGAAGTAAAGCGCGAGCAAGCCGAAAAACAGCAAATAAATGTTGTTATGAGCGGAAATGTAGAGCAAAAGCTTTCTAGAACCGAAGAAATAAAACAAAAACTTGGGCTTTCTAAGCGCGCGTTAAATCAACCTATCGTGCAAACAGAAAAGCCACAAGCGCCTAAAAAAGTAGACCCTAAACAACTGCAAGGCGATGACCTTAAAAAATATTTGCTCACGCCGCCTGAGGTTGATATAAACACCTATTTTTCACAAGACGCACGCTCATATGCGCGCAACGGCATAACATCTCAGCCGTTTAGGCAGGAGATTGATGCAAACATACAAAACTTAAAGCAACAAACTTTGCCTCAAACAAATGTAAGCGAAGTTGCAAGCGCTCAGCCAGAACAACTTGTAAGCGAAGCGGATGACATCATCAAAGAAGTTCTGCAAGAAAACAACATTATTGCAAGCGATCAAGCTCAGCAAGAAACAAATCAAAATCAGCCTTCAAGCCGCGATTTCGATAGGCGCGACCGTGATTTCGAATCTCGTGATCGTGACTTAGACAGGCGTGACCGTGACTTAGACAGGCGTGACCGTGACTTAGACAGGCGTGACCGCAATTTCGACAGACAGCCGTCTCATGATGAGACTATTTCGCCAAAGCGTGAAGAGCTTTCTCGTGACGGCAATTTCTCTGTTCCTCAACCTCCGCAAAACCAAGAGGGCAGCAAGCGTTTTGTTGATATTGACGGCGATGATCAACCGCAAGAGCAGCCACCATATCACTACACGCGTCCGCCAATAGATTTGATTACAACTCAGTCAACCAACATGAGTGAATTTGACGACAACATCGCCGAAAAAACAGGGTTGTTGGAGCATACGCTTGAAGATTTTGGCGTGCCTGCCAAAGTGCAAAATGTGGTTATTGGGCCAGCCGTAACAAGATATGAGCTTGAAATGCCAACAGGCATAACCGTTAAAAAGATTTTAAATCTTTCAAGCGACATAGCTCTTGCGCTGGAAGCAAACGGCGGAGATGTGCGAATTGAAGCGCCAGTTCCGGGCAGAAATGTTGTGGGCGTGGAAGTGCCAAACGATAAAGTTGCAATGGTTTCACTTAAAGATGTAATCGTGTCAAACGAGTTTAACAACGCCAAGTCGCCACTTTCTTTTGCAGTGGGCAAGGATATCACTGGCAGAATTATGGTTGGCGCTCTCAACAAAATGCCGCATCTTTTGATCGCCGGCACAACTGGCTCTGGCAAAAGTGTTATGCTTAACAGCATAATCATCTCGCTTTTATATAAAACTTCGCCAGAAGATTGCAAACTGCTTTTAATCGACCCTAAACAAGTTGAGTTTATGCCATATGAAGGCATTCCGCATCTTATTGTGCCAAAGGTTATCTCTGACATCAACAAAGCTTCCAACGCTTTGCAATGGGCAACCGACGAGATGGAGCGCAGGTTTAGGCTTATTCGCGAAGCGAGAGTAAAAGACATAGACGAGTATAATTTCACACCAGAAGTTGTAAGTGGCAAAAAGAAGAAGATGCCGTTTATTGTTGTTATCATCGACGAGTTCTCAGATTTCATCATGCAAGGCAAAAAGGAAGTTGAAGACAAAATCATTCGTCTTGGACAAAAGGCTAGGGCAGCGGGCATACATTTGATTTTGGCAACGCAATATCCAACTGCCGAATATGTCACTGGCGGAATCAAAGCCAACTTCCCATCTCGCATAGCGTTTAAAGTGGCAAGCAGAGTCAACTCGGATGTTATTTTGGGCATGACGGGCGCTGAAAAATTGCTTGGGCATGGCGATATGCTCTATGCTCCGCAGGAATATTCTTCTGCGCCAAAGCGTGTGCAGGGCTGTTTTATAACCACGCGTGAAATTGCCGACATTGTAAACTATGTAACCTTGAACAATGAGCCAATTTTTGATAAAGAAATTCAAGATGCCATCAACAACATGCCAAAAAATAATGCGGGCGAATTTGGCGACAAAGGCGGCATGGATCCACTTTTGCCAGATGCGCTTAAAATATGCATTGATGCAGGGCAGGCGTCAGTTTCTATGATTCAGCGCAGGCTTGCAATCGGCTATCCAAGGGCAGGCAAGATTGTCGATCAAATGACAGAGATGGGCTACATTTCTGTTGCAGATGGCGCTAAGCCAAGAAATGTTTACATCACTTTGGAAGAGTACTATCAAATTTTTGGTGAGAATTACGAATAAGAGGAAAAGATGACAAAAGAGCAATTATCGTTAAAAAAAGTATCTGCAATTTCGCTTGGTTGTGACAAAAACCGAGTCGATCTTGAAAAGATGCTTTTTTTGCTTAGAGATTATGGTTTTCAAATTGTTGCAGATGTGCATGATGCCGACATAGTTATTGTAAACACATGCGCGTTTATCTTGCCAGCGAAGCAGGAAGCGATTGACAACATCATTGAAATGGAAGCCTTAAAAAAGGCGGGAGTGATTGAAAAGATTGTTGTAACTGGTTGTCTGCCACAGCGAAATTTTGACGAATTAAAAAGCGCGTTTCCAAGCGTTGATGCCATAGTTAAACTTAGCGACAATAAAAATATTGTAAACATAATGGAATCGCTCTACGGTGTGCAAAAATCAAAATGTGCCGAGAGTTATGACAGAATTCTTACTACATATTGTGGTTACGCCTATTTAAAGATTGCAGATGGCTGCAACAATGTTTGCTCGTTTTGCACGATTCCTCGCATTCGCGGCATCTATAAAAGTGTTGAAATGGATGAGCTTGTAAGCGAAGCAAAACTGCTTGTAAGTCGCGGGATTAAAGAGCTTATTTTGGTGGCACAGGACACAACCAGATACGGCATAGATTTGTATGGCAAACCTATGCTTATTGAACTTTGCAAAAAACTTATCAAAATCAAAGGCTTGCAGTGGATTAGAATTCACTATGCCTATCCAGAAATGATCACCGACGAGCTTTTAAATTTTATCACTCTCCAGCCAAAGATGTGCAACTATCTTGATATTCCGTTGCAGCATATCGACAACGACGTGTTAAAAGATATGCGCAGGCGTGGCGATGAAAAATTTGTTAGATCTCTTATTCAAAAAATCAAAACAGACTATCCACAAATCAAACTGCGCTCAACCTTTATGGTTGGTTTTCCGGGTGAGAGCAGAAAGGCATATAAAAAGCTTATTGAATTTTTAAAGTGGGCAAAGCTTGATTATGTTGGTTTCTTTCCATACTTTCGCGAAGAGAACACTGTTAGCTATTTTATGAAAAACCAAATTTCGTCTTTTACAAAAAAAATGCGGCTTAAAGGTGTGCAAAAAGTGCAGCAACAGATTGCTTATCAAAATGCAATCGAGCAAATTGGCAAAAAAATGACGCTTCTTGTCGATTATTTTGATGAGGAAAACGCAGTTTATAGTTGTCACAGCGAAATTCTCTCTCCATCAGTTGACTTTGATGTCAAAATTGTGGATAATAAAAATGTAAAAGTTGGGCAAATGGTGGATGCCGTTATAACCGATTTTGACGGCAACAGTTTTAAAGGAGAAATAAAGTGAATTTACCAAACAAAATAACAATTTCAAGAATTTGCTTAATTCCGCTGGTTATCTTTTTCTTTATGGCAGATTTTATTCCGTATGGCAAGCTTGTGGCTGCGCTTATATTTGGAATTGCTGCAATAACCGATAACATCGACGGCAGAATTGCAAGAAAGCGCAATCTAGTAACCGATCTTGGCAAGTTTTTAGACCCAATTGCCGACAAAATTTTGGTTATGAGCGGGCTGCTTTTAATCATCGCATGGCCGGTTTCAGGCGATGGCTTTGTAAGCGCACTGCCAGCTGTAACGCCAGTTTGGCTTGGCATTTTATGCACAATTTTAATTTTGGGAAGAGAGTTGATTATCAGCGCCTTTCGTCAAATTGCGGCAACAAAAAAACTTGTGCTTGCCGCTGATAAATCTGGCAAAATCAAGGCTGCTTTTCAGGATGTGACAATCTTTTTATACATGATCTATGCGTTCATAATCGTAGAGTTCTATCCATCTATTGGCAGCACAGCCAACACGGTTTTAAATGTGATTTTAATCATACTGCTTGCAATCACAACCATCCTTACAATAACTTCTGGCATTGGCTACATCATCAAAAACTTCCATGTGCTTAAAGATGAAAACCCAATGCTTGACGCCGAAAAATATCAATATGATCTAATCATTCCAGAAGTGATGTCGGAGTTTATTTCAGAAGGCGTGATCAGCGCAGATAAAATTGCAGCAAGGTTTAATTTGCCCGAAAAGCGTTCAAAAAAGATAATCAAAGATATGGCAGAACTTGGCTACATCTCAGAAGACGGCGACGAGCGTGAAATTTTGATCAGCGAAAAAGAATTTAGAAATGTTTTTGAAAGAGGAGAATGATATGGAAAAGAAATTAACCAAAGAAGATGCACTTGCCGAAGCGCTCAGCCAAATTGAAAAGCAGTATGGCAAAGGCTCAATCATGAAGCTTGGTGACAATGTAAATCAAAAGGTGGATGTCATTCCAACTGGCTGTCTTACACTTGATTTAGCGCTTGGCATTGGCGGCGTTCCAAGGGGCAGAGTTATAGAAATTTACGGGCCAGAATCTTCTGGTAAAACCACAGTTTCTTTGCATATAATTGCCGAAGCACAAAAGATGGGTGGCACGGCAGCATTTATTGATGCCGAGCATGCGCTTGACCCAAGTTATGCCGAAAAACTTGGCGTAGTTTTAAAAGATTTGTATGTTTCTCAGCCAGATAACGGTGAGCAAGCGTTAAACATTTGCGATATGCTTGTGCGCTCGGGCGGGGTTGATGTTGTGGTTGTCGACAGTGTTGCGGCGCTCACTCCAAAAGCGGAAATAGACGGCGAAATGGGCGATAACCATGTTGGCTTGCAGGCAAGAATGATGTCGCAGGCATTAAGAAAACTTACTGGTGCAATCAACAAAAGCAACACAACCGTGATTTTCATCAACCAGCTTAGAGATAAAATCGGCGTAATCTATGGCTCGCCAGAAACCACTGCGGGTGGCAAAGCTCTTAAATTTTACGCAAGCGTAAGGCTTGATGTAAGAAAAGGCGAGGCAATCAAAGACGGCGCAAACATAATCGGCAACAAAACCAAAGTTAAGGTTGTTAAAAACAAACTTGCTCCGCCATTTAAGGTTGCCGAATTTGACATTGTTTATGGCAAAGGTATTTCAAAAACCGGTTGCATAATCGACCTTGCTTTGCAGTTTGGAATAATTAAAAAGTCTGGCTCGTGGTTTTCATATCAAGATGAAAAAATTGGGCAAGGCAAAGAAAACACTAAGGCATATTTGGAAAGCAATCCGCAAATTTTGCAAGAGATTGAAAAACTTATCATCGATGAAGTCAACAAAGATGGCTTGCCTATTGAAGTTGGCGCAGATGAAGAATAATTAAATAAACCAATGTTTGCTTTGAGGCTGGGTTTCAGCCTCTTTTTTTAATTTAAACTGGTATGTTTTTTGATTTTTTTCATCAAAACCAACCCTCACCAACAAATTTTCGCCTGAAATTTTAAGTTGCAAAGTTTGCGGCTTGTTTTGATCGGCAACACTGGCAATCAATTTTTTGCCATCGTAGAAATTATATGTCAAATGTCTTTTTGGCAGAAATTTTACTTCTGCAAAGCCAGAATTGTAATTCACATCAAAGCTTGATTGTTCCACGTCAACAAAGTTTTGCGAAATTTCCTTTGGCAAATTGAAAACCGAAAACAGCGCCAAACTTTTAAATCTTGCAGGTGTGTGCGGAGTGGCAAGCTCAAGCTTATGTTTATCTTCAAGGCTGATTAAATCAATCTCTCTTTCTACAACGCTTGGCGGTTGAATAAACGGTGGAGAGTTTTGAATGTTTGAAAAATAATTTTTTATGCATTTTGTGGGCTGGTTTCCGCCAGCGATTGAAATGGGCGAGTTATCCAAATTGCCTGTCCAAACCACGCACACTTCTTGTGGAGTGTAAGCCGCGCACCACGCATCAAGATTTTGCTTGCCTGCGCCAACTGTTCCGGTTTTAGCGGCGATGGCGATATTTAAGTCTTTAAGCGCTTTTGCTGTGCCGCTTTCTGCGGATTTTGTCAGCATGGTTGTTAAAAGATATGCGCAATCTTCGCGTAAAACCTGTTTGACTTTTGGTTTATGGTGATACACAATCTTGCCACTTGGATCGGTGATATATTCCACAAAACCGGCCTCGGCAAACTTGCCACCGCCAGCAAAAGTTGAGTAGCACTGAGCAAGCTGTTTGATTGTCATGCCAAATCTCATTCCGCCAAGCGCTAGGGCATATGAGTTGTCCTGTTCGTCAAACTCAACGCCCATATCCATCGCATAAGCCTTCGCCTTATCAATCCCAACATACGATAGCACCTTGATCGCTGGTATGTTAACCGATTGCGCAAGCGCGTCGGCGGCAGAGATGTAACCTCTAAATTTTCCGTCAACATTTTTTGGACGATATTCGCTAAGCACAAGTTTTTCATCCAAAATTTGAGTTTGTGGCGAAATCAAATCTTCATTGAGAGCGGGCGCATACGCAATTATTGGCTTGATCAGCGAGCCGGGTTGTCTTTTTGCGTCAATAACTTTGTATGCGCTGTGCGCTTGATAAGCGGTTATGGCGTGGCGCTGGTTGTCGAGCACAATTGCGGCGTTGTCGGCGCAGTCGAAATCTTGGCTCGCAAGGGCGTTTTGCAGATATTGCTGCTTTTGAGTGTCAAGATATGTGTGAATTTTATACCCATTAAGCGCGATGTCTTTTGCTGGCATATCTAGCACGCGGCACGCCTCGTCAAGCGCAGCTTGCGAATAGGAATTGAGTGCGTTTTCGTCGCTGTTTTGCAGGTTTAGTATAATTGGCTTTTCACATGCTTTTAGGCATTCTTCTTGCGATATGTATCCATCTTTTTGCATCTGCGAAAGCACCAAATTGCGCCTAGCAATGGCGGCCGATTGCTTTAAAATTGGCGAATATTTATTTGGCGATTTCACCATTCCAGCAAGCAGCGCGCACTCATCAAGCTGAAGTTTTGTGGCGGGTTTAGAGAAATAATACTCTGCCGCATTTTCGATGCCATAACAGTTGTTGCCATAGTATATTACATTTAAATAACACTCCAAAATTTCGTCTTTTGTGTGGCTTTTTTCAAGTTTTTTGGTAAGCACAATTTCTTTAATCTTTCGCTTGAAAGTTTTTTCGGCTGACAGGTGAGTGTTTTTGATAAGCTGCTGGCTGATGGTTGATCCGCCTTCCTTTAAACTGCGCGAAAACAAATTGCTAATGCCAGCTTTAATTATTCGTTTATAGTTAAGACCGTGATGTTTATAAAAACTCTTGTCTTCAATGCTGATAAACGCGTTTTTTAAGTTGTCTGGCAGCGAAGATATTTTTGCATATTTGTGGTTAAAACTGTTTTGCTGTTTAAGTGGTCTGTTTTCGCTGTCAAAAATTTCAACGGCAAGCGCAGGAGATGCAAGCTTCTGCTCGTCGAGAGCAAGCGAAGAGTATTTAACAAAACTGCTTGCAACAAAAATTGTCACTGTTAAAATTGCAAGCGCAAACACTATTAAAGTTGTCGTAAAACAAATTTTGACAAATTTCTTCATATTTTTTAATATGCTCGTTTAAAAGTAAAATATTTGCAAAAGTTTGTGAAATCTTGTATAATATCACTATGTTATATCATATTGTCACATTTGGCTGCCAAATGAATGTTCATGAAAGTGAAAAAATTGCATTTATCCTTGAGAGCAAGGGTTATTCTTTCACGCCTGAACGCGAAAAAGCGGATGTGATTGTGTTTAACACTTGTGCAATACGCGAAGGCGCTGAAGACAGATTTTTAGGCAATGTTGGCGCGCTTAAAAGGCAAAAAAAATCAAATCCAAACTTGATCATCGCAGTTTGCGGCTGCGCAACTCAAAAGCAAAGCACCGCCGAATACATAAAAAAAACATTTCCGTTTGTGGATATAGTAATCGGCACATTTAATTTGGCAAAACTTGGCGACTACATTGATCAGGCAAAAAATAAGCGCGTTTTTGAGCAGTGGCAGCAAGGGGAGATCGATGAGCAGCAGGGCTATCTTCGCACGAGCGGCGACAACGCGTGGGTTAACATTATGCAGGGCTGCAACAATTTTTGTACTTATTGCATAGTGCCGTATGTTCGCGGCCGAGAGCAATCGCGCAAGCCTGAAAACATACTCAGCGAAATCAGGCAAATTGTAAGTGAAGGTAGATATAAAAAAATCACATTGCTTGGGCAAAATGTAAATTCGTATGGCAAGGATCTGACGCCGCAAATTTCATTCACACAGCTTTTGCAGCAGATAAGCCAAATTGAAGGCGACTTTAAAATCACGTTTATGACATCGCATCCAAAAGATATAACCGACCAGCTTATCAGCGAAATTGCAAACAATCCAAAAATAATAAAAAGCCTTCATCTTCCAGCACAAAGCGGGAACAACCAAATTTTAAAGCTTATGAATCGCAACTACACGCGCGAAAAATATTTGCAAATCATTCAAAAACTTAAAACTTTGGTTCCAGACATAGTGCTGACAAGCGATTTTATCGTAGGCTTTCCAACCGAAACAGAGCAGCAGTTTGAAGACACTTTAAGTTTGGTTAGGCAGGTTAAATTTGCTTCAATATTCGCGTTTATGTATTCTCCACGCGAAGGCACTGTGGCGGCAAAGATGGATGGACAAATCGATGAAAAAATCAAGCACGAGCGTGTAAACAGGCTGTTAAATTTAGAAAAACAAATTCAAAAAGAGGCAAAAAATGGCTGAACAAAAGCAAACTCCAATGGTGGGGCAATACAAAGCGATAAAGGCAAATTATCCAGACGCTATTCTATTTTTTAGGCTGGGTGATTTTTACGAGATGTTTTTTGAGGATGCCATCACTGCAAGCAGGGCGCTTGACTTAACACTTACTCAGCGTGCCGGAAACCCTATGTGCGGCGTGCCTTATCACGCTTGCAACGCCTATATCCAAAAACTGCTTGCGCAAAATTTTAAAGTTGCAATTTGCGAGCAGATGAGCGAGCCTAAAGCTGGCAAAATGGTGGATAGAGAAGTTGTAAGAGTTATCACGCCGGGCACAATAACCGAAGAGATTATGCTTGACAACACAAAAAACAACTACATTTTATGCATCTATAAAAACGGCGAAACCATGGGCATAAGTTATGCCGACATCACAACAGGGCTTTTTGAAGTTGAGCATCAAACAGGCAAAAATCTGTCGCAACTTTTAAGCGATGTGATCAGCAGGGTCAACCCAAGTGAAATAATCGCAAATCAAGAGGCTGCAACTCTTTATGAAAGCCTTCCAATCACAACGCTTGGCAGCTTTCCAAAGGCGCAGACATACTATGATTGGGCTTTTGGTTATGAAAGGTGTGATTCAAACCTAAAAACTCAGTTTTTTGACAATTATTTAAAGGTTTATGAGCTTGAAGATAAGCGCGCAGCGGTTATAAGCGCAGGTGCGCTGATTGAATATTTAAACGAAACACAAAAGCGCCAAATCAAAAGCATAAAGTCGCTTAAACTTGTTGCAAGCAGCGATTTTATGCAACTTGACGCCACTGCAAGGCGCAATCTAGAACTTGTTGAAACAATTCGCGAACGCAAAAAGTATGGCTCGCTTTTATGGCTGCTAGACAAAACTAAAACCAGCATGGGTGCAAGAAAATTTAGATATATATTCGATCATCCGTTGCTTTCATCGCAAAAAATCAACCAACGCCTTGATATGGTTGAGCAGTTGCAGAAGAATGTTGTGATAAGAGATCAACTTACAGATGTGCTTGCAAACATCAACGACATAGAGCGTCTTGCTGGCAAAATTGCGTATGGAAACATATTGCCAAACGAACTTGTTGCGCTTTCAAAGTCGCTTAAAATGCTGCCGCAGGTGACGGCACTTCTTTCGCAGTTTGATTGCTTTGACTCACTAAAACAAAAGGTGGGCAATTTTGACAATCTATGCACGCTTCTTGATAGTGCAATAGATGCTGGCGCATCTAGGCTTATGAAAGACGGCGGCTACATCAAAAAAGGATTTAATGCCGAGCTTGACTCGCTTCGCAATATAAAGCATGACGCCGAAAAATGGATCAGGCAGATTGAAGAAGAAGAGCGCGAAAAAACAGGCATCAAAAGCTTAAAAATTGTTTCAAACAAAGTGTATGGCTACTATATTGAAGTCAGCAAAAAGGAAAGCGACCGCATTCCGCTTACATACAGGCGCAAGCAAACGGTTGCAAACAATGAAAGATATATCACCGACGACCTAAAAATTCTTGAAAACAAAATTGTCGGGGCAGATGAAAAAGCCATCAAGCTTGAAGCGATAATCTACGATCAACTTAAAGCGCATTTGCAAACAGTTGTTGCCGACATCATGAATTCTGCCGACGCGATCAGCGACATCGACGCACTCAACTCGCTTGCAATAGTTGCAAGAAATCTAAATTTTGTAAGGCCAGAGATAAATGACGATATAAAAGAAATCTCAATAATCGGCGGCAGGCATCCAGTTGTGGAATACTTTTTAAAACAAAGCTCATTTATATCAAACGACACCCATTTAAGTGCGCCAGATGATCGAATCATGATCATCACAGGGCCAAATATGGCGGGCAAAAGCACATATATGCGTCAAGTTGCGCTTATCACTTTCATGGCGCACATAGGCAGTTTTGTGCCGGCACAACAGGCAAAAATTGCAATAACCGACCGCATATTCACTCGCGTTGGCGCAAGTGATGACTTGGCATTTGGGCAAAGCACTTTTATGGTTGAGATGAGCGAAGTCGCCTTAATTCTTGCAAACGCCACGCCAAGAAGTTTGATTATTCTCGACGAAATTGGCAGGGGAACAGCCACGTTTGACGGGCTTAGCATAGCGTGGGCAGTGGTTGAGCATCTTTCAAAAAATCTGCCGGCCAAAACGCTTTTTGCAACGCATTATCATGAGCTGACGGCACTTGAAGGCGAACTGGAAGGTGTTAAAAACTATAAAATTTTGGTAAAAGAAATTGATGATCAGGTTGTGTTTTTGCGAAAAATTGCTCGCGGCGGCGCAAACAAAAGCTTTGGTATAGAAGTTGCTCGGCTTGCGGGCTTGCCAAACTCAATTCTATCGCGTGCAAGACAAATTTTAAAACAGCTTGAAAGCTTTAACCAGTCGATAGATGTAAAACTGCTTGAACAAGCCGCAGAAAAACAGGATAATAACAAAGCCATGAAGCAAATTTATGCAATTTTAAAAGACACCGATGCAAATCGTCTTTCGCCAATGGCGGCGCTTGAACTTATTGCAGAACTCTCAAACAAAGCTAAGGAGGGGAAATGAAAATAAAACTTTTAGACAGCATGATTTTCAATCGCATTGCGGCGGGTGAAGTTGTTGAAAAACCTGCATCAATAGTTAAAGAGCTTGTTGAAAACAGCATCGACGCAAAAGCAACTGTGATCAGTATAGAAATTGAGTGCGGTGGCAAGAAAAAGATTGTTGTTTCAGACAACGGCAGCGGAATTATGCAAGAAGATTTGCACAACGCTTTTATGCCGCATGCAACAAGCAAAATTTCTAAGATTGAAGATCTTGACACAATTCAAACGCTTGGTTTTAGGGGCGAGGCGCTTGCAAGCATTGCATCTGTATGTCATATTTATGCTTCTTCAAAAACCAAAGATGATGAAGTTGGGCACAGCATTAGAATAGACGGCGGATTGTTTAGCGAAGTTAAAGAAGTTGCCAGAAACGAAGGCACAACCATTGAGGCAAGCGATTTGTTTTACAACGCACCAGTGCGCGCCAAGTTTTTAAGGCGAGATAAAATTGAAGAAGGCGAAATAACCCACCTTGTAGAGAAGTTTATGCTTGCTCATCCCGAAATAAGCTTCTTGTATGTTGTTGACGGCAAACAGGTGTATAACACAATATCTGCCGAGTTGTCTGACATAATATACACAATATATGGAAAAGATGTTTATCAAAATTTGATTAAAGTTGACAGCGAAGAAGACGGGCTTAAACTTTGCGGCTATGTGGTTTCGCCAAAATTTTCAAAGATAAACCGCACAAGCCAAACGCTTTTTGTCAATGGCAGATTTGTTGAAAACTATCTTATTTCTTCTGCCGTTCAAGGCGCGTTCGAGCCGTTTTTGATGAAAGGCAGGTTTCCAATTTATGTTTTAGGGTTGAGTGTTGATCCGCAAAATGTGGATGTCAACATTCATCCAACCAAAAAGGAAGTTAAGTTTGCTGCGCCAAACAGAATTTTTGCATTTGTTAGAAAAAGCGTTGAAGATGCACTTATGCGCGCAAACCATATCGCAAACTTCGAAGTAAACAGGGTTGATGAAAATTTGTTTAGCGAAGCCGAACTTAAAGATCCGCTCAACAATCAAGGTTTCACGCACGTGCCGCTTGCTGATATAGAGCCTCTTCCAATCAAAGAAGGCGTAAGCTATCGCGATATAAGGCCGTATGAAAAGCTTGACATTCCAAAAGTGGATGTGGAAATTCAAACCAGAACCGTAAAAAAGCAAATGCCAGATTTTATGGGTATCACGCTTGAAGAAGAAGAGCCAATCAACAAGCCGGGCGGAAGAATATTTTTTGATCAAACCAATGCTTCTCATGCCAATGAAATTTTAAATGGCGCGCAACCAAAATTTTTAACAGCTTCTGTAAAGGATGAAATGAAAATTTTAGGCACGCTTTTTGCAACCTACATTGTGGTTGAGTATGACGACAAGGCGTATTTTATCGATCAGCACGCCGCACACGAGCGCACGCTTTATGACAAGCTTATCTCTTCGGTGGAAGAGGCGAAGCTGATCAAACAGCCGCTGCTTGTGCCGTTTGAAGAAAAACTTAACAGTGCCGATGGTGTAAAATTTATGCAGGCGGCAGACCAACTTAAAAATTTGGGCTTTGATGTTAAACAAATTAAAAATGGCATTCAAATATCAGCAGTTCCGCTTATTTTAAGCAGTATAAACTTAAAAGCGTTTGTTGAAAGCGTGATTAGCGATGATCAGATTTTTGACAAAAGCAAAAGCCAAATTCTTAAACAAAGGCTTGCTCAGTATGCTTGCAAACATGCAATCAAGGCGGGCGACCATATAAGCAATGATGACATCGCATCGCTCATCGATCAAATGCGCAAAGGCGTTTTGCTTTGCCCGCACGGCAGGCCGGTGGTTTTAGAGATGACTAAGCGCGACTTTGAAAAACTTTTTAAAAGAGTGGTTTAAGTGGAAAAAGCGGTTTTTATTTTAGGCGCAACAGGCGTTGGGAAAAGCGGGTTTGCAATCAAACTTGCCAAGCTTTTTAATGGAGAAATCATCTCTGCTGACAGCGTGCAAATTTACAAACAGCTCAACATCGGCTCGGCTAAAATAACAACTGCTCAGATGCAGGGTATTGTTCATCATGCGATAGACATTCTAAGCCCACAGCAAGAATTTTCTGTTTTTGAATTTGTGGAGCTTACAAAATCGCTGATCAGCCAAATCAACAAAAAAGGCAAGTTGCCAATCATAGTTGGTGGCACGGGGCTTTATGTCAAGGCGCTTGTTGAGGGCTATGACTTTGGTGGGAGCGGAAAAAATGCAGAGTTTCGCAATCAGTTGTGGCAAAAAAGTCAAGACGAACTCTATCAAATGCTCATGCAGCAAAACGCTCAACGGGCAAGCGAGATAGATAAAAACGACAAGAAAAAACTCATTCGCGCACTTGAAATTCAAAAGTTTGGCGCAAAGCCGCAAAGCCACGGCACGGACATCAACTTTTTGGTTTTTGCACTTACTATGCCACGCGAGACTCTCTATCAAAAAATCAATGCGCGTGTTGATGAAATGATAAAACAGGGGCTTATTACGGAAGTTGAAGGGCTAAAAAAGCAGGGGTTGTCGGTTGAAAATCAAAGCATGAAGGCGATCGGCTACAAAGAAGTGCTAAGCTATCTAAATGGTGAAATAAACAGGCAAGAGATGATTGATCTAATCAAGCAGCACACGCGAAATTATGCAAAAAGACAGATGACTTTTATTCGCGGCATGAAAATTCCGCTTTTCGATGTTGCTTGCGAACGGCAAATTTTTGATTATGTAAGGAGTTGGTATGACAATAGCGCAAATTGAAGAAAGTTTAAAAAATCAATTCGCCCAAATAGACGAAGTAAGTTTTTTCAATCAAAAAAAAGTGATTGAAGCGTTTAGAGAAAACCGCGTTTCAACAAGCATGTTTGCAGGCACAACGGGCTATGGCTATGATGATAAGGGCAGAGATACACTTTGCAAACTTTATGCCGATGTGTTTGGTGGCGAGGCTGGAATCGTCAGCCCATTGCTCACATGCGGCACGCACACAATTTCAACTGCGCTTTTTGGGCTGCTAAGGCCGGGCGATATGCTTGTTTCCATAACCGGCGATTTATATGACACTCTTGAAGAAACCCTGCTTGGCAAGGGCAATGGCAGCTTGCAAGATTTTGGCGTTAAATATCAAACTATGAATCTATTAGGCGACGACTTCGATTATCAAGCCATCAAAAAACGCCTTAAAAAATTAAAGCCGAAGGTGGTGTTTATTCAGCGTTCGCGCGGTTACACCTCTCGAAAGGCGCTAGATGTCGCGCAAATAGGTAAGGCGTGCGAGACTGTTAAAAATCTGTGCCCAAACTGCTTTATTATTGTCGACAACTGCTACGGCGAGTTTGTTGAAAAAACCGAGCCAACTCAGCACGGCGCAGATGTGATCGTCGGTTCGCTTATCAAAAATGCAGGTGGCGGGCTTGCTCCAACGGGCGGGTATATCGTTGGCACGCAAAAAGCCATAGATTTAATCGCAAAGCGCTTCACATGTCCATCGCTTGGCATGGAAGTTGGCAGCTTTGAAGCAGGCTATCGCATCTTCTATCAAGGGCTGTTTATGGCGCCGCACATCGTTGCGCAAGCACTAAAAGGAAGTTTGCTTATTGGCAAAGTAATGCAAGAAAAAGGCTATCAAACTCTGCCTGAAATCGATCAACCAACCAGTGATATAATAAGAAGCATTGTGATAGGCAATCAAGAAGGGCTGATTAAATTTGTTCAAACAATTCAAAAATTTTCGCCCGTCGATTGCTTCGTAACGCCAATGCCGTGGGATATGCCGGGCTATGACGATCAAGTCATCATGGCGGCTGGCACATTTGTTGGGGGAGCGTCGATAGAGATGTCGTGCGATTCACCAATCAGACCGCCATACATTGCATATTTTCAAGGTGCTCTGACATATGAGCATGCCAAGGTTGTGGCTGAACAATTAAACAACTTGTTTTAACAGCGAAAAGGTTCTTTTTTTGTCGAAAGCTAAATAAATTATAGCATGCAGACATACAAAACGCGCTCGATGCTTTCCAGATTTAAAATCAATTTTTCGTCGCAAGTTTCACAAACCAAAGGCAGACTGATTGTTTGCCTAGCGATAGTGCTGTTGTGCTTTGTTGGCGGAATAATTGTTTGTGCGTCCATGCCGGATTTTTATCCTGCCGATGAGTATATACTCTCATACAATGGTGTGCAAAGTGGGGTGGGCGCATTTTTTTCGCGAGCATTCTCAACAACGGTTGTGCTTGGCGTTACATTTGTTTTTTCGCTTAACTTTATAACTCTGCCGTTTGCAATTTTGCTTATCTCTTTTCGCGGATATCTGCTTGGATTTAACATATGCGCGCTATGTGCAAACTTTGGTTTGTCGGGGTTGTTGGATGCAATTTTAATTGTTTTGCCTTGTCAGCTTTGCATGCTTTTGTGCTTTGCGCTGTATTTTGCATTTATATCAAAGGCAAGCCAAAACTGCAAAAGATATGGCACAAGCGGAAGCAGGTGGAAATTATTTTTTGTATTTTTGGCGGTTTTATTGATTTTAAACTTGATTGAAACATTGCTGCTTGGCATATTTTCTTCACAGGTGATTTTAGTTATATAGAATAAAATTTTGCATTTAGAAAAAACTACCTTAAAGAGGTGGTTATGAAAAGATTTTTTATATTTAGTATGATTTCTGCCATAATACTATCAACATATTGTGGTATTATGCCAATTTCAGTGCAAGCGGCTGCTGTGGAAGATGTGTCAAGCAAAAGCGCAGTGCTTATGGATTATGGAAGTGGCGATGTGCTTTTTGAAAAAAATTCACACGATAAAGTTCCGGTTGCAAGCATGGTTAAAATGATGACGATTCTTTTAACTGTTGAAGAAATTGAAGAAGGCAATTTGCATTTAAACGACATGCTTACAACAACCGAAAATGCTGCTGGCATGGGCGGTTCGCAGGTGTTTATTGACGCTTATGTTGATTACAGCGTTGAAGATATGCTTAAAAGTGTGATTGTTGCCTCGGCCAACGATGCGTCGGTTGCGCTTGCTGAATATATAAGCGGAAGCGAGCAAACTTTTGTTAAAAAAATGAACGAGCGTGCAAAACAACTTTGCATGCATGACACCAACTATGTCAACTGCACTGGCTTGCCAGCGCCGGAACAATATTCTTCTGCCTATGACAGCGCGATAATTTTGCAGCAACTTGCAGGGCATGAGTTGTATCACAATTACAGTTCAATTTGGATGCAGGATTTAGTTCATCCATCGGGAAGAAAAACTGGGCTTGTAAACACCAACCGTTTGATTAGATATTATCAAGGCTGCGATGGTGGCAAAACAGGCTCTACAAATGAAGCGGGCTGCTGCCTTGCTGCAACGGCGAAGCGCGACGATATGCGGCTTATAGGCGTTGTGGTTGGCGCAAAGGATTCTAAAACAAGGTTTAACGAATGCTCAAGTTTGTTTAACTATGGCTTTGCCAACTTTGAAAACAAAAGTTTGGTTTCAACGCAGCAGTCACTGTCAAGTTTGCCGGTTTCAAAAGGCAAGATAGACAAAACTCAAATTTTTGCTGCTGAAAACTACTCGGCGGTTGTCAAAAAGGGTGAAGATTCAGATTATGAAGTCACCTATCACATGCCAACCTTTGTTAAAGCGCCTGCAAAAGCAGGGCAAAGCGTGGGCAAAATTATTGTAAGCAAGGGCGGAGTTGTTGTAAAAGAGATAGACGCAGTTTTGGCTGAAGAGTTGCAGGCGATGAGCTATTTTGACACGATTAAAAAAATTGGTGAATGCTGGCGATAAAATTTTAAACCTGCTTTAATTTAAGCGGGTTTTTTGTTGGAAAAATTTTTGGGTTTTGGTATACTAAATAGGTATGATTTACTATTTTTTCACACTTCCATTAAGCGGGTGGCAATTTTTGGCGTTTATCTTGGCGTATTTCTTCGCCGTTGCTTTGGCTTTTTCGGCGCATGAGTTTTCGCACGCCTTGGTTGCCTATTGGTGCGGAGATAAAACCGCAAAAGCTCAGGGCAGAATGTCGCTTAATCCGTTTAAGCATTTTGATGGAATTGGCTTGCTTTCGTTTTTGCTTGTAGGCTTTGGCTGGGCAAAACCTGTGCCAATAAATCCGCTGTATTTCAGAAACTACAAAAAAGGCGTCAGGCTGGTTTCATCTTCTGGCGTGATAACAAACTTTGTGCTTGGCATAATTTTCAGCTGCATTTTTTTCTTTATCAGTCCGTTGCTAAACATAAACAACATGTTTTTCATGTTTATCTATTTCTTTCTCATGATCGCCTCAACTATAAACTTTTCTCTTGCACTGTTTAACATTTTGCCAATTTTTCCACTTGACGGCTTTAATTTTTTAGCATCTTTTTTAAAACCTGATAACAAATACTTACAATTTATGTATAAATATGGTAGTATAATTTTGTTGGTGATAATCATTCTGCCTATTTTTGATTTGTTCTACTACTATGTGATAGGCGGAGTTGAAAGTTTATTCTTTAAACTGTGGGGGCTGTTTTAATGGAAACGGGCGAGCAATTAAATTTTTTGGATGATAAAGTTAGGTTTAAGCTGGATAATTTTGAAGGCCCGCTTGATTTATTGCTGCACCTGATTAAATCTGCCAAAATGGACATCATGGAAGTTAAACTTGCCGACATCACCGAGCAATATCTTGACTATATGCAGGATATCTCGTCTGTGGATATGGAGCGCGCAAGCGAGTTTATCACGGTTGCCGCAACGCTGATTGAAATTAAATCTAAACATCTTCTGCCGGTTATAACCGAAGAGCAGGATGAAGAAGAAGACAGCGAAGCGCTGCTGCTTAGAAGACTTAAAGAATATGAGCTTTTCAAAAACATTGGCGCGTCGCTTAAAGAGCGAGAAGATGTGAACAAATTCTATCGCGCCCCAGGAGAAGAAACCGAAAAGGTTAAAATCGTGCTTAAAGACATGGTGCTTGATAAGCTGCTTGATGCCTTTGCAGGAATTTTGGCAAGGGCAAGTTTAAAACCTAAACAAGCGCCAGCCCCTAAAATGGTTGTTAAAGATAGGTTTACAGTTGCTGAAAAAATCATTTCAATCCGCAATTTTTCGCGTGAACACAAGCGTTTTGACTTTGAAGATTTGTTTGTTGAAGATATGACCAAAAGCGAGATGATAAATGTTTTCTTGGCGCTGTTAGAGCTTTTAAAACTGCAAACCATCAGGGTTGAACAGGCGGGAATTTTTAATAAAATACATATCATTGCAAATGAGGAGGAAGCATGAGCATCGACACAAAATATAACTTAAAAGAAGTTGTCAGGGCGGTTTTATTTGTTGCTGGCGAAGGTGTGGAAAAGCATTATTTGGCTGAAAAACTTGATGTAAGCATGAAAGAACTTGAAAAGGCGGTTTGCGCGCTTGAAGAGGAGTGCTCTGGTGAAAACGGCGTGCATCTTATCAGGTTTAAAGATAAAATTCAGCTTGCTTCTAATCCAAACTTTGCAAACTATGTTTCGGATGTTTTAAGCCCAGTTAGAGAAAAGTCGCTCACTCGTGCGGCACTCGAAACGCTTGCAATCATCGCTTACAAACAGCCTGTCACAAAACTTGAAATCGAAGACATTCGAAGGGTGAATTGCGACTATGCAACGCAGGCGCTACTCGATCAAAACATGATTGAAATTGTGGGCAGAAAAGATGCTGTTGGCAGGCCGCTGCTTTTTGGCACAACCGAAGAATTTTTGAAAAGATTTAACATCAAAGATGTCAATGAACTGCCTGACTATGACGAACTGATGGAGAGAATCAAAGTGCTGCATGACGAAGAGCAGCCAGAGAGCGACACATTGTTTAAAAATGTGGATGACTTTAAGTTTGAAGATGAACTGCCTGTGGCAGAAGAAGGAGAGCAGTTTTTCTCGGTGGACGGAGAAGAATAGCGCGCCGCATCACAACCGCACGCATGTGCGGTTGTTTTTTTTTGCACGCGTGCGTGCAAAAACTTGCCTGCCTTTCGGCAGGCAAAATGCGGCGCGCAAAATATCCAAATAAATTGCCCAAGCCTCGCATAAATTTAGATTATGAAAATAAAATATTCAAGGCAAATCAGTTTAAGAAAATGCGTGGGCTTGCTAATCTTATCAGACATAACCGCGCTGATTGTTTTGTCGGTGTTTGAGATATGCGGATTTTAAAAAAAATTCCCATTCATCCAACATTTATTTTACTGTTTTTCTGGTTTCTGCTCTCTGGGGTGGTGCTTGAATTTTTTATACTTATTGGCGTAGTGCTAATCCATGAACTTGGGCATTATGTTGTTGCGAAAAAACTTGGCTATAAATTAAGCGGCTTCTATCTAGCACCGTATGGTGTTTCGTTAAATTATAAAGATGGCAAATTTTTGCCATATGATGAAGTCAAAATTGCACTTGCTGGGCCTATGGCAAATTTTGCGTTAAGTTTTTTGTTGCTGGGGCTTTGGTGGCTTTTTCCTGTTTTATATTGTTTCACATATCAAATTGCAAATTTAAGTTTGTTTTTGGCGCTGTTCAATCTGCTGCCGGCATATCCGCTTGATGGTGGCAGAGTGCTTGTAAGCGCGCTGAGCGAAAAGTTGGGCAGAAAAAAGGCGCTAAAAATTTCGATTGCGTTTAACTTAGCCTTCTGTGTGGTATTTTTTATAGGCTTTGTGATTACATGTTTTATAAACTACAATCCAACATTGGCGTTGATGGTTGTGTTTTTGCTTGGGGGAATAATGGAAAGCAAGTTTGAAGGCAGATATGAAAGCATAAATTTATTCAACAAAAAGATTAAAGATTTTTCGCATGTAAAAAGTTTGGCGGTGAGTGAGCAGGCTTCGCTAGGCGAACTTTTGCGAGCAATCGATTCGGGCAAGTTGACGCTGTTTTACATTTTGTATGCAGACGGCAAAACGCGCATATTAAGTGAAAAGGCGGTGCTATCTCTTTGCATGAAGCACCCAATAACAACCAAAATTAAAGACTTAATGCTATAAAAAACTCTTTGCGTTTACAAAGAGTTTTCTGGCTATTATGTTATATTTTCATAACATAATACCACTTAATCTAAATACGGCAAAAGTTTTTCTATGCTGCCTTTTTGATAGTCTTTTAGTCTTTGCAAAATTTCATCAAGTTCGGTTGAAATGCCTTTGTGGTCGGAAAGGTCTTTCACACAAGTGATATAGCCCATAAACGAGCCAAGCAGAAGAAGCTCAGCAATTTTGCGGTTGGATTTATCGCTCATGGTAGACATGTTCACGCTCATCCACATCCTTGCTTTTTCAAACCAGTTGTTGCCTTTAATGCCTTTAATATTTTCGCTTTTAGCAAAAAGTTCGCACTCTTTTGCAAGAGCCATATAGTCGCTTTGAATTTCAGCCACAACCTTTTTAAATGCGTCGTCTTCAATTTTTGGAAGTATATCTTCAATCGACTGCGTTCCTGCATTGATGTTTTGGTAGATTGCGTTTACATAATCCATAATAAGTTCTTGTTTTTGCATGTTTTTCTCCTTATGCCTTTATTGTGCGGCCAAAAATTATTTTCTATTCATCAGGAATACATTTTTTTATTTTTCTCAAAATAGGGATATGAAAACATCCACAAAGGTTTTAATAGCGCTTTATGTCTTAACGCTGATTCCGTCACTTGTGCTGGGACAATATGTTTTTGCGGGGATTACGGCAACTGGAACAGGATTTGCGTTTAATTTTTCAACGCTGGGCATAATCGGCATAATTTTGTTGGTTGTGAACAATATTTTTGGTGGAATTTTGTATCTAAGGTTTTTGCGAACACTCAAACTTTCAAAAACCATATTTTTTGCAACGCTGCCGCTAAGCGTTTTTTATGGAGTTGGCATGTTTTTTGTTGCAGGCAGTGCGCTTTTTAATGGCGTGATATTTGCTTCAATCCGCGCCATGCTAAACATATCTGCACAAAACAGTTTCAACGCGGTTTTGTGGGGGATTTTGCTTACACTGGTTTATTTTTTAGCGCTGTTTTTAATTTATTCCTATCTCTGCCGACCAGTTCAAAAGGTTGAAATGTTTGCACGCAGACTTGGTGATGGCCGAATTGAAGGGCAAAAAATGTGGCTTGGAAAATCTAAACAGTTTCAAAACATTGAAGCGGCTCTTGAAAAGATAAATTACAACTATCTTGAAAAAGATAATCAGGTTTTGCAAACAGATTTGCAGGCGCAAAAGTTTGTTCCGCGTCAGTTTTTAAAATTTTTGGGTAAAAGCTCGGTTGCCGAACTTGAACTTGGCAGCAGCGTTAGCAAAAGGGCGACGATTATGTTTTGTAATATTTCAGGTGATGGCAAAAAGCAAAACATGTCGCTTGAAGAAAATTTTAATTTTGTAAACTCCTATTTAAACATCATCTCTCCAATAATTTCAAGGTGTGGCGGGTTTGTTGATAAATACGCAGCTGAAGGCATTTATGCGGTGTTTATGCATCCGCAAGCAGCTGTTGACTGTGCGGTTAAAATTCACAAATGCATAGAGATTAAAAATCGCAGCCAAAGTCATCTTACAAGCATAAACGAAAGCATTTGCATTCACACAACCGATGTTGTTTTTGGCATAGTTGGCGAAGAAGAGCATAAAAGTCCAACCATAATAAGCGGCGATGATATGCTGCAAAAACTCAGCCAAATCAACAACTATATAGGCACAAAAATAATCTTCACTCAGCACTCGCTTAGAGAACTTGCGATAAAATCGGGTGTGGATTATCGCATGCTTGGCAGTGTGATGTTAAAGAATAGGCCTTGTGCGGTTTTTGAATGCTTAAATGCCTATCCGCACAAAAAATGCCAGCGCCTTAAAGCGCTTAAAAACACCTTTGAAGAAGGCGTGCGGCTGTATGACAATGGCGAGTTTTACAAAGCAAAGGGCATGTTTAAAGAGATTTTAAAATATGTCAGTGACGATAAGCCGTCGTATGTTTATTTCAACAACGCGTGTGATAGGCTTGATATTTCTTGACAAAAGCAAAGCTTTTAAGTAATATTTTAAATATGGATTTTAAAGGCAGACAAACGCAAAAATGTCCGCGTTGCGGCGGCAAAGCACTGATAAACCAAACAAAATGTCCAGATTGTGGGCTGGTTTTTTCAAAACTTGAATACGCCACAAATAAAGCCGCAGGTGAAAGGTATAAAGCAGGCGAGCGCAGTGCAATTGTGTTTGTTAAAAAAACGCCGATAGATTTAAAAAAGTGGAAGTTGATTTTGTTTGGCGTTTTGCTTGGGCTTTTTGGCGCGCACTATTTTTACACTCGCAGATGGTGGTGGGCTATTTTTTATCTGTTGGGCTTTGCTCTGCTTTCGGTGTGCGTAATTTTCAACGGCTATCTCGTTGGCGTTGCTGATGGCGCACTTATCGATGTTTTGGCGTTTTTTGTCGGCATATATGGCGTATGCTGGATTTTTGATGTTGTTCGCATATGTTTAGGCAGGTTTAAAATTCCTGTTTCAATTCCAAAACACATGCAAGTTGTGGAAAATGAGGAGCAAAAATGAGAGTTGTTGTTGGAATAAGTGGCGGTGTTGACAGTTCGGTTGCAGCCTATCTTTTAAAGCAGCAGGGGCACGATGTTATCGGCCTGTTTATGGTGAATTGGGAAGAGCAAGACGGCTCTTGCACTGCCGAAACAGATTTTGAAGATGTAAAGCGCGTGTGCAATAAAATTGGCATTCCATATTTTTCTGTCAACTATTCCAAGCAGTATTATGACCGCGTTTTCAAGCACTTTTTGGAAGAGTATAAAAAGGGCAGAACGCCAAATCCTGATGTGCTGTGCAATCGTGAAATCAAATTTGGCCCATTTTTGGAGAAGGCTAAGGCGCTTGGTGCAGATGCAATCGCAACAGGGCACTATGCAAAAAAGATTGAAAAAGACGGCAAGTTTTATCTTTGCAAAGCGCATGATTTAAACAAGGATCAATCATATTTTTTAAACCAACTTTCGCAATCGCAACTTGCAAGCGTATTGTTTCCGCTGGCAGATATTGATAAGCCCGAAGTGCGAAAAATTGCTGCCGAACTTGGGCTTTCAACCGCTGAAAAAAAGGATTCCACCGGCATTTGCTTTATCGGCGAAAGAAACTTTAAAAACTTTTTAAAGGGCTATCTTCCTGCTCAGCCGGGCGACATTGTCGACTTGGAAGGCAACAAAGTTGGGCGTCATGACGGGCTGATGTATTACACTTTGGGGCAACGCAGGGGGCTTAACATAGGTGGCAAAAAGGGTGGCAACGGCGAAAGGTGGTTTGTGGTTAAAAAGGATTTGCAAAACAACAAACTTATCGTTTCGCAGGGCGAAGAAGATGCTCTGTTTTCCAACGGGCTTTTTGCAAGCGAGTTTAATTGGATTCCGCAACAACCAGAAAAGATTGAATTTGAATGTTTGGCTAAATTTAGATATCGTCAACCAGACCAAAAAGTTAAGGTTACAGTTCTTGATAGCTCGCATATCAAAGTTGATTTTCACCAAAAACAGCGTGCAATCACGCCGGGGCAATATGTTGTGCTTTACGATGAAAACGGCGTTTGCTATGGTGGCGGCGTAATTGACGAGAGCTATTGACAATCGCAGAAATTGTGATATAATGCAAGTGAATTTAAAAAAGGAGATAACTATGCTTGAAGAATATATAAGCCAAGTAAATGACGCGTATTATGATTATTGCAACAGTGTTAAAGAGTTTAGCAAAGAAACGCCTTCTAAAAAGGAGATGCTGCAAAGATATCACACATATTTAGATGAAATGATATGTGAGATGGGTGACGATGACAAGCAAACTTTTAATAATTTAAAATACTTTAAAAATGCTTTCGCCAAAAACAGCAAATTTGTTGAAGAAAATGTTGACGACATTCTTGAAAATTGTGGTTCAGTAGAGTTGCAGCTGCTTGCAAACGATATTGCAGATAAAAAAGAAATTGTGTTTGACAGCATAAAAGACGCTTGGGATTATTGCTATTGCAAAACAAGCCGCATTCTTAACAGAGAATTTTAAAAATTTGTTTGTTTATATTTTGAAAATATGCTAAAATATAAAAGTAAGGAGTTAGCGAATGAAGAAAGAAGAGATTGTTTCAACGCATCTGTCATACATTGAAAGCGCGTTTGATCTTTACATACTTGATGTAACCGACTTGTTGGCGCTGTATTCAGAGCATAAGGGTATGGAAGAGTTGATTGCGCAGATTGGTGAAGAGCAATTAAATTTGCCAAGCATTGAATCTAAGCGTTTTAAACAGCAAGCGATTGCTGCAAAAAATCATTTTGAGCAAATTTCTGCAAACATAACGCCAGTGCTTAACGGGCTTTGCAGAACTCAGCCTAAGGAAAGATCCAACCAACTGCTTGAAGAAGTGCTTTCAAACGATCTTACAATCAAGGATTCCTTTGGTTATGTTATTAAATTTTCGCCAACCGCTAAAAAGCAAACTGAAAAAAATTCTATTGAAAAATAAACGCCGCAATGGCGTTTTTTTATTGACAAAATTTGTGTTATTTGCTACATTATTCTTCATGCAGAGGTGTCAGAGCGGTCTAATGTGCACGCTTGGAAAGCGTGTGTGGTTAACAGCCACCTCGGGTTCGAATCCCGACCTCTGCGCCATACAAAAATTGTCGCCTTGAAAGCTCACTTTCGTTTCGTTAGTTCGCGCGGACAGGCGCAATTTTTGTTTATGCGGCCAGACGAAAATCGACATAAACGGGTCCCCGTGAAATTGTTTACAATTTCATGGGAGAAGGAACAAACAAGCGACAGCGGCGCATTTGCGAACAGCAAATTGCCAAAAGCGCCGTTTGTGACGCCGCCGCAACTGCCATCCGAAGCAGAAATTCTAAGAAAGCGGATAAAATTTATAATCGCGGGCACGCCATACGGCTAACCGCTATTTTTTTGGTTTTCCCACGAGCCCTCGGGCGAATTACAACTTAATGCTTGTTTTCGCTTATCAGCGAAAAGCTGCGCGCGGCGCAAAAACTTTTTTAAAAAGTGCGAATTTTGATATAAAAAATTTTTAAGTGTGATATAATCAACTTATAGGGTAAAGTGAGGTTTTATGAAAATTAAGTTTTCAAGTGATTCAACATGCGATATGCCAAAACATCTTGTAGACGAGTTTGATGTTGCAATTTTTCCGTTGTTTGTAACACTTGGCGAAAACACCTATCTCGACGGCGTAAACATACATCCAGATGATTTGTATGAGTTTGTTTCACAAACCAACACTTTGCCAAAAACAGCAGCAAGAAGCGTTGAAGATTTTAAACAGTTTTTTCTTAAACTGCTGAAAAAAGCAGATGTTGTTGTGCATTGCGGCATTGGCGCAAAACTTTCTGCGTGCTACAACAACGCTTGTCTAGCTGCAAAAGAAATTGGAGAAGATAAAGTCATCGTCATCGACAGCAGCGCGCTTTCAACAGGCACTACGCTTGTGATTTTAAGCGGTGCAAGTGCATACAGGGCGGGGGCTGATTTAAACGAAGTTGTTGAAAACATGAAAAACGCAGCCGAGCATGTGCAGTCATCTTTTATTGTCGACAGGCTTGACTATCTGCACAAGGGCGGTAGAGTTTCTAGGTTCACTTTTTCAGTTGCAACTTTTCTAAGAATCAAGCCGCGTCTTGAAGTTGTGGACGGGCTTTTAATCAACACAGGCAAAGAGATGGGGCCTTACAAATCGGTGGTGATCAAATATGTGGATTCAATTTTGAAAAAATATAATAATCCGCGCAAAGATTTATGTCTTGTAACATTTACAAAACTTGATGAAAAAATCATTCAAAGCGTGGTTGACTATGTTAAAAGCAAAAACATTTTCGACCATGTTGAAACCGCTTTGGCAGGCAGCGTAATCACCAGCCATTGTGGCGAAGGAACGCTTGGAATTTTGTATATAAATGACGGCAAAAATTAAACAAGATTCTTAAAAACAGGCATTGACTAATGCCTGTTTTTTTATTATAATATCATCGGTTAGGAGATGATATGAAGCCAGAAGATAGATTGATAAAAGATGTTGAATTATCAGAACTTGATATAAAACTTATTCAAGGACAGTATGCGGCAGAATACAAAAAACTTGAAGAAAAAGCCAAGGCATTAAGGTTGGAAATTATCTCAACTTTCACAAGATGCAACTTGGCAATGCAGTTGTATCTTAAAGCCACCAGCGATATTTTAAATGCGCGTGGCATAGCTGCCATGATGACGAAAGACTCTCTCGTTTCAATCAAGGATGTCATCCTTGTGCAAGCTGTGCTTGACGATTTTTTAAATCAAGCGTCAGAAGAAGCTAAGTGGAACATTGAAACCATGAAGCTTTTTTATGCGATTGTTGAAGGGTATGAAAAAGTTTATTCAGTTCTCAAGCCTTTAAAACCAAGAAAAGGCAATTTTACTGTATCTCCAAGTGAAATTAAAGCACTTGGCAAAAAATCAGCAATTTTGTTTCCAAACTATCAGTTTTGCTTATTAAGAATAAAAGATCTTTTAGCAGCTGAAGAGAAAGTAGAAAAGGCCATTAAGCAAGAGCAGCTTAAAGTTTGCCAACCTGACAGACAAACTGCCGCACAAGCCGAAGAGCAACCCGAGCAAAAAACCAAACAGCAGCGCATAGCAGACCTTCAAAGGCAATATGCTCTTTCAGAAGATTTTGCAGAGCGATATAACAGCATAATTTTACAGATGGAAAAGAAAAACCATCCAAACACAACTGATGCAGGCAAGGCGCTTGAAAAATATATTGACATGATTTTGCTCGATCGTGAAGTTGGCGATTATTTTAAAGAAAATCAAGATGGCTCAACCGCCAGAGACGAAAATGGCGACGCAATTTTGAAAAATCAAAATCTCAGTGAAAAAGATATTAAAAAACTTGAGAAAAAATTTGCAAATTCTTCGCACTATGCCTACAAAGTTTTAGATGCAACCGAAGATATCGGGCCAAAAAGATAAAAAGGCAAACAAGCCTTTTTTTCTTTGTCATAAAAAATTTTTATGCTACAATATAGGCGAGGTGAAATATGGATTGTGTTTTTTGTAAAATAGTTAAAGGTGAAATTCCTTGCTATAAAATCTATGAAGATGATGATGTTTTGGCTATGCTCGACATCGCTGCAGATGTTGAAGGGCACACTTTGGTTCTGCCAAAAGTGCATGCTGCCGACATCAATGAATGTGACGCGCAAACCTATCAAAAGGTTATGCTAGCTTCAAAAAAGATTGTCGACCACTTTTTAAAACTTGGCTATGACGGTGCCAATGTTGTGGTGAATTGCAAGCGTGCAGCGGGACAGGAAGTGCCACATTTGCATGTGCATGTTTTTCCTAGAAAAGATAACGATGGCGTTAAAATTAAAGTGGAGCATCCACAAAATAAACTAAACCTTGAAGATATTGCCAAAAAGTTGAGGTTAAACTAATTTGAAAAAAGTTGTTCTATACACTGACGGGGCTTGTTCTGGCAATCCGGGCAAAGGCGGATGGGCTGCAATTTTGCAGAGCGGCGGGCGTGAAAAAGTGCTGTCTGGCGGAGAAGCAAACACAACAAACAACCGCATGGAGCTTATGGGGGTGATCAGCGGGCTGGAAGCTCTTAAATTTTCTTGCGAAGTTGATATTTACAGCGATTCAGCATATGTGGTGAACGCTTTTTTGCAGGATTGGATTAGCTATTGGCTGATGAGCGGCTGGAAGACCAAGGGCAAAAAGCCAGTGCAGAATGTTGAGCTGTGGCAAAGGCTTATTGATGTGACGCGTAAGCATAAAATAACATGGCACAAAGTTAAAGGCCATGCAGACAATCAGTTAAACAACAGATGTGATATGCTGGCAAGAAGCGAGATTGATAAATTAAACTAGGGGTGGAAAAACTTTTCAAGCCCCTTTTTTGGGGCTTGAAAAATGCCATGCCTTGCGGCATGGCAAAAACCCGCGCGGCGGGTTTGTTTTTCCGCCTAGTCGGTGTTCACCAAATTTTCATAAACAAATTCATAAACATTTGGCGCTTGTCTTTTCCATTTTTTGTCTGCTTCAATCGCACTCTGCCTTGATGGCGCTTTAATTTTAATTTCAAACATAGGCGATGCAATCATCGGCTCGTAAATTCTAAGCGTAACGGTGTAAGATCCGTCTTCATTTTTAACATAGTTTGAAGTGTATTCTTGTGAAGTTTTAACTGAGAGTTTGTTGTTTTTAACATATTCAGTCATGCGCTCTCTAAGTGGGTATGGCACACGATTGTAAAGTTGTGCCAAACAATCTCTGCCAGCATAGGTAATGGAATAAAGCTCATCATTTTCGGCGTTTTCGGTTTTATAGATAAATCCGCTGTCGTTTAACTCGGCGATTATAGAAACGCAATCCATATAGCTTATCCAGTCATTTTCAATGCTGCAAATGTCGAGAATAGAATTTTTTGTGAGTGGAATTTCCATTTTTTCCATAAAAAAAAGCAAGGTTAGTTTAAGCCTAATTTTTTCTTCGTTGTTGATTTCGTTTGAAATTAAATTGTCCATGCTTAAATAATAGCAGTTTTTTTATAATATTGCAAATTTTTTATTGTTTTTTTTAATTGATATGCTAAAATATAAATGAGGATATTATGGAAAATATAGATGAAGTGCTTAATTTAATTGATTTGTGCGATGAACTTATGTCCACTAAAATTTTGTTTGCAGACAAAAAAATTGAAAAAATTTTGGAAGCGATTGCAACTTCGCCACAGGTTTACGAGTTGCTTTCAGAGTGCATGGGTCAGTTTAACAAAGAAAAGGAGTTTGACAAAGCTTTTGCCAAGGATTCAAGCGGCAAAAAAGTTTTTGTTATGCCAAAAGAAGAATACAAAATTTTGGCGTTGGTTTTTTGCTTGCTAAATGACATTGCCAACGGCAAAATTGCATTTGACGAGCTTATTGCAACTTATTTTGCTGATGAAAATGGCAAGCTTGATGCAAGCGGATTTATGAACAGCGTTGTAAAGCCGTTCCGCGATTTGATTGCAGATGCTTTTCAAGTTACTCAGCCAGAAGAGGAGCAAGAAGAGTTGCCACTGACGCCAGAACAACTGCAAGATCTTTCGCCAGAAGAAAGGCTGAAAATTTTGCCGTTCCCAATAGAGAGAACATACAATTTTGCAAACGACTCGCAAAGCTCTTGCCAAACATTTGTTGATGCCAAAGACGCGGCCATTCAAATGCTTGAATTGCTTTCAGAAGAGCGCGCAACTAAGCAAGTTGAAGATGTAACTTTAATGTTGCACTGCATTATAATCTCATGCATGGAAAAAGATTTTGATTTGGTTAACGGCTTGGTTAGCGGGTTGAAATATGCGGCAAAAGGCATTAAAAGTCTAAAATATTTTGTGCGCGAACTGCAGGAGATTGTAGATCGACAAATCAGGCGTGAAACTAGACAGTAAGCATTAAAAGCGATGTGATTGTTGCCGAAATTAAGCCTTGTGAAAATTTTTGAATTGAGAACAGCCAAGTTGGCATTCTCAATTTTTTTAACATCGCTTGCGATTGCATAATTGTTGAAAAACCACCAAAACTTATAACAAAACTGCAAACAATCGCCGCAGTAAATTTTGGCATAGCGCTGGCATCAATGCACCCGCGAGTTAGTTCAACCATACCTTCAAACAGCGGTTTAAATGGCAGCAGGCTAAACAGCGGGTCAAGCGCCTGAATGATTATAAAAAACAAACAGATGATTGCTCCCACACTTAAAGCGCCTTGCACGGATGAGATGATTATATCTGCAAAATCCATAGGCTTTTTTTGAGTTTGCGAATTTTGACGAGACACTTCTTTGACAGATATTTTGCGATAAATCAGTCCGTTAACCAGCGCGCTTAATGCGTGAGATATAAACAATATCGCGCCAATCTGCGGGCTTTTAAGCAACAAACATCCAACCGTTCCTATGATAAACATCGGCCCAGAATTAGAGCAAAAACTGCACATTCTAAACGCCTGCGAGCGCGAAATTCTTTTGCTTTCATAAAGGTCGGCAACCATCTTGCTGCCAACGGGATAGCCGGCGAGAACGCTTATAAAATAAACATATCCGCTGCTTGCGCCAGTGCTATAAATTTTAGCAAAAGGCCTGCTGAATGGTTTGGCAAGCTTTTCCATTTGGCCAAGTTCTATAATCGCTTTTGTAATTATCATAAACGGCAAAACGCATGGCAGCACATTCAGCGCCCAAGCAGAAATCCCGTTTAGCGACGCATCGATAAACTGTTGCGGGTCAAGCGCAATCATAACGGCAAAACAAAGCAGCAAAACAGTTAAAATCAATTTAAAATTTTTCAAAAACACTCCAAAACCATTTGACACAACTTCGACAATTTATATATACTAAAATTGACTTGATAAAAGAATAAAAGTCTTAAAAGGAAGTCCTTTTATGTTTAATATAAACAAACTTTTGGCAAAGGCCAAGGCTAAAAATAAAACAATAATTTTTCCAGAAGCAGGGTTTAGCGATCGCACAATCCAAGCAGTTAAAATTTTGAAAAGAAAAAAAATCTGCAATGTAATTTTGGTTGGTGATGAAAGCAGTTTGGTGATTAGAGATAAATCACTTTTAAGCTTCACGATTTTAAATCCAAAAACCTATGCATATAAAAATAAGCTTGCCAAGCACCTTTATTTAAAGCGCAAAGATAAAGGCATGACAATTCAGCAGGCTGAAACTTTGGTGCAAGATCCTTATTATTTTGCAACGCTGCTTGTCGACTTGGGCGTGGCTGATGGTATGGTTGCAGGGGCGGAATGCTCTACGGCAAGCACGCTTAGGCCAGCACTTCAAATTATAAAAACATCCCGAAAATCAGAGCTGGCATCTTCATGCTTTTTGATGTATGGCAAAAACAAGTTTATGGGGCAGCGCGCTATGCTATTTGCTGATTGCGGATTGAATGAAAATCCAACGGCAGCGCAACTTGTGGATATTGCAGGGCAAACAGTTGAAAGCGGCAAGTTGTTTGGGTTTGATGAAATGAATGTTGCGTTTTTGTCTTATTCCACACATGGCAGCGCCAAAAGCGAAATGGTGGATAAAGTTAGGCAAGCTGCAAGCAAGTTTTCACGCCCAGCGGTTGTCAGCGATGGCGAAATGCAGCTTGATGCCGCACTCAGGCCTGAGGTTGCTGCACTTAAAGCGCCAAACAGCCCAATTCAAGGCAACGCGAATATATTTATCTTTCCAGATTTAAACTCGGGCAACATTTGCTATAAAGCAATTCAAATGTTTGGTGGAATGAATGCAATCGGGCCGATAGTTCAAGGCCTTAAAAAGCCTGTCAACGATCTGTCTAGGGGTTGCAATGTCAACGATATTGTTATTTTAAGCGCAATAACAGCGCTTCAAGCAAAGGAGATAAAATGAAAATTTTAATTATAAATGCTGGCAGCTCGTCAATCAAATTTCAGCTTTTTGAAATGAAAGATGAAAGTGTGATTGCAAAAGGCACATGCCAAATGATCGGGCTTGCGAATCCGTTTATTGAATACAAGGCAAAAGGGCAGGAAATTGTTAAGCACCTGCCGATGAAAGATCACACACAGGCGCTTCAAGTTGTTTTAGACATGCTTTCAAACAGCGAATTGAAAGTGGTTGACAGCTTTGACGAAATTGCAGCGGTAGGACACAGATGCGTGCAGGGCGGCTGGTTTTACAGTGAAAGCGTGCTTATAACCGACGAAGTGATTGAAAATCTTAAACAAACCAAGGATATTTCTCCGCTTCACGCCGAAGCCAACATCGCAGGAATGATCGGTTGCCGCAAGGTTATGCCGTCAACTCCACAGGTTGTTGTGTTTGACACAGCTTTTCATGCGTCGATGCCTGAAAAAGCCTTTATGTATGGCATAAAATATGAAGATTACAAAAATTATCACATCCGCAAATATGGTTTTCATGGCACAAGCCATAGGTTTATTTTAGGCGAAACTGCACGCGTGCTTGGCAAAAATCCAAAGGATGTTAAAATTATTTCATGCCACATCGGCAATGGCTCGTCAATCACGGCAATCAAAGATGGCAAAAGTATAGACACAACAATGGGTTTCACTCCGCTTGAAGGCGTTATGATGGGCTCGCGCTCTGGTGATATAGATCCAACAGTTGTTGCCTTTTTGGCCGACAAGAAAAACAAAACCCCAAACGAAATTGTCAACTACTTAAACAAAGAAGGCGGCGTGCTTGGCATATCTGGCGTTTCAAGTGATATGCGTGAGCTTTCTCAGGCAATCAAACAGGGCAACCAACGCGCCCAACTTGCGTTTGATATGTATTGCTATCGCATTGTTAAACACATCGGCGCAATGCTTGCGGTGCTTGGTGGGGCAGATGCAATTGTGTTCACCGCTGGTGTTGGTGAAAACGATGAAGCGGTGCGAGAAGAAGTGCTTAAAAATCTTGCATGGGCTGGCGTTGACTTTGACGCAGAAAAAAATGCCAACCTGCCTCGTGGCACAATTGAAGAGCTTTCAACCAAAAAGTCCAAAATCAAAGTTTACAGAATTCCAACCAATGAAGAGCTTTTAATTGCGCGTGACACCAAACTTATTGCTAAATTAAAAGACTAAATTGCAAAATTTGCTTGACAAAAATTCAACTTATCACTATAATTGAAAAGAACTAAAATTTTAAGGAGGAAATCATGGCTGTTCCAAAGGGTAAAGTTTCAAAAGCAAGAAGAAATTCAAGAAATTCCGCAAATTTTAAGGCAACGGCTCCAACACTTGTTGAATGCCCACAATGCCACGAATTAAAAGCACCTCACACTGTTTGCAAAAAGTGCGGAACTTACAAAAATCAAACTGTGATTGAAGTAGACAAAAACAAGAAAAAGTAACATAACACAACATATTTGTGGTTTTATGTCATAATAGCCACAATATATTGTTTTTTATTGACAATCTTACATAAAATTTTGATTTTTTAAATAAGTAAAATTTGCTTTACTTATTTTTTTTATTTTGTTATGCTATTTATGTTTATATTAAAGAGGTTTACTATGAAAATTGTTGTAGATGCCTTTGGCGGAGATAACGCCCCAGGCGAGATTGTTGAAGGAGTGTTGTTGGGCGCACAAAAACATGCAGATGTTGAATTTGTTTTGTGCGGTGATGAAGAAAAAATCAAGCAAGTGCTGGCAGGCAGGGGCAGCGACAAAATTTCAATTTTGCATGCGCCTGATGTAATTACAAATGATGAATCTCCAACCGAAGCAATCAGAAATAAAGAAAATTCGTCGCTTGTTAAGGCGTTTGACTTGCTTAAACAGGATGATGATGTCATCGCGCTTATTTCGGCGGGTTCAACTGGTGCAATTCTCACAGGCGCAATCATGAAAATTGGCAGAATTAAAGGCATTTCTCGCCCAGCGCTTGCTCCAATTTTGCCTACAAAACTTCCAAACAAAGATGTGCTTTTAATCGACAGCGGTGCAAATGTGGATTGTAAGCCTATCAATCTTATGCACTTTGCGCTTATGGGCAGTGCTTATTATTCAATCTTATACGGAGAAAAATCGCCAAAAGTGGGCTTGCTTTGCAACGGCACAGAAGAGCATAAAGGCAATGAACTTACAAAACAAACTTTTCCGCTTTTAAAAAACGCTCCAATCAATTTTGTTGGCAATGTTGAGGCAAGAGAATATATGTCGGGCAACATAGATGTTATGGTTGCAGAAGGCTTTGCAGGAAATGTGCTGCTTAAAGCCAGCGAGGGTGCAGTTTTGGCAGTGCTTTCGCTTTTAAAACGCTCGATAAAAAGCCACCTATCAAGCAAAATTGGCGCGGTTTTTATGTCTAAAACTTTTAAAGAATTAAAAAGCAGAATTGATGTTTTAGGCAAACACGGCGGCTCTCCATTTTTGGGCTGTAAAAAACTTGTTATGAAAAATCACGGCACGTCAAACCGCAACAACATCGCCTCTTCAATCGACCAGGCAATTTTGCTTGATAAAAACAAGTTGATACAAAAAATCGAGCATGCGTTGGAGGTGAGCGGTGACAATGCTTGAACAAAAACTTGGGGTTGAGTTTAAAAACACTGGCTTGCTTAAAAGAGCGGTTACTCATGCCTCAAAATCTGCAAACAACTATGAGAGATTAGAGTTTTTAGGCGACAGCATTCTAGATTTTCTGGTGGGCGACTTCTTGTTTAAAAACAGCGATAAAGACGAGGGATTTTTAACCGTCATGCGCAGTCATTTTGTTTCAGAAGCCTATCTTTGCACAGTGTTTGACAAACTTGATTTGGACGCAGAGATAATCAAAGGTAAAAGCATGGGTTCAAACCTGCCAAAAGCAGTCAAGGCCGACATTGTTGAAGCGATTATCGCAGCAATTTATCTCGATAGCTCTCTTGACGAGGCAAAGAGATTTATCGAGAGAAATTTTGATCTTAAAAATTTTAATCAAGTAAAAAACACAAACTATAAGAGCAAGCTTCAAGAGCTTGTGCAGGCGGGATTTAAATGTGCTATGAAATATGAAACCTACAAAACCGAAAATGGTTTTAAATCAAGTTTTTATATGGATGAAGATTTAATTTCCACAGGTGAAGGTTGCGACAAAACTTCAGCCGAACAAGACTGCGCTAAAAAAGCGATATCAATTTTATTTAAAGAAGAAATTTAAAAAGGAACAACCATGATTTTAACAAAAATTGAAATGGCAGGGTTTAAATCCTTTGCCGATAAAACTGTGATTGATTTCAGTGATGGCTTTACTGCCATTGTCGGGCCAAACGGTTGCGGCAAAAGTAATGTTGCCGACGCAATCCGTTGGGTGCTTGGCGAACAGAGAGTTAAAGATCTTCGTGCCGACAGCATGCAGGATGTCATTTTTAACGGCACTGAAAAGCGCAAAAGCCTTTCATACTGCGAAGTGTCGCTGCACTTTGACAATTCAACGCGCTATTTCGACTTTGACTATGACGAACTTATCATCACCAGAAAACTTTATCGTTCGGGCGAGAGCGAATATTTAATCAACCGCAATACCTGCCTTTTAAGAGACATCAACAACTTGCTGTATAACTCTGGTTTAGGCAAAAGCGGCTATTCCATCATCGGGCAGGGAAAAGTAACCGAAATTGTTGAAAGCAAGCCAGAAAGCAGGCGCGCTATGTTTGAAGATGCAGCGGGCATCGCCAAATACAAAAAAGAAAAAACCGATGCCGAGCGCAAGTTGGAGCAGGCTAGGCAAAACCTTGATAGAGTTGGCGACATAATCGCCGAAATTGAAAGGCAGATGGGGCCACTTAAAAAGCAAGCTGAAAACGCTAAAAAATATTTGGATTATAAGGCTCAGCTTAAAGATTTGGAAGTGAATGCCTACATCTATCAATTTGAAAACGCAAACGATTTTAAGGATAAAATTCGTGAAAAGTTGGCTGCCATTGGCGAAGAACTTGCGCTTAGAGACAGCGAGCTTAAAAAAGCAAGCGACAGCTATGATGCGGCAATGGATAGGCTTGCAAATTTTGATAAAACGCTCTCTCAAATCAACGCCGACATTTTGCAATTAACCGTAAGTTTAGAAAAGCAAGAAGGCGAAACAAAGGTTGCGCGTGAGCGAATTTTGTTTACTCAAAAAGAAAACGACAGGCTTAATCTTGATGCCACAAACGCTCAAAAAGTGCTTGAAGCAGCCACCGCTCAGCGTGAAAATAAAGCGCTTGATTTGCAAAGTTTGCAAGATAGGCTTACTGCGCTGGAAGCGAGTTTTGAAGAGCTTTCTCAAAACTATACAAACGCCGCAAAGCAGCTTGAAATCACCGAAATTGAAGCGGGGCAATCACAAAAGCAATTTATTCAAACTCTTGGCTCTCTTGCAGATGTTAAAAGCGCAGTATCAAAGCTTTCTGCACAAAAAGCGCTGCTTTCTTCCAGCCTTGAAAGCTTAAAACAGCAGTGTCAAGATCAGCGAGCAAAAACTCAGGAGCTTGAAAACAGCATCGCTCTTTTGCAGGCGGATATCTCTGCAAAACAAGGCAAGGCTTCTATGCTTGAAGAAGATCGCAGCAGTCTTGCAGGCAAGGTTAGCATTTTGCAGCGCAAATTGCAGGATTTTGAAGGCGAAAAGCAAAACAAAGTCACCGAGCTTAAAGTTTATGAAAACCGTCTTAAACTTCTAACCGAAATGCAAGCCGAGTTTGAAGGATATAACTATGCAGTTAAAAAACTGCTTAAACTTGCAACTCAAAATGCAGGGCTTTCAAAAAATATTGTCGGCGTTGTGGCGTCGCTTATCAAAGTGCCAGAAAAACTTGAAACCGCAATCGAAGTTGCGCTTGGTTCTGCTGTGCAAAACATTGTTACATATGATGAAAACGGCGCAAAACAGCTTATTGAATTTTTAAAAACCAACAATTTTGGCAGGGCTACATTTTTGCCAATTTCTTCAATCAAAAGACGCAGCATAGATGTAAGCAAAATTAAATCAGAGCGCGGATTTGTTGGCGTTGCAAGCGAGCTTATAACTTTTGATAAAAAAATCGACAATGTCGTCTCGGGCTTGCTTGGCGGAACTGTGATTGTTGAAAGGCTTATTGACGCCATTGAAATTTCTAAAAAAACAGGCTATGCCTTCAAAATGGTGTCGCTTGATGGCGATGTAATCAATCCGCAAGGTTCTATCACTGGCGGAAGCAGGAAAAGCGAAGCTGTTGGAATCATGAGCCGTGAGCGCGAAATTGAAACACTTAAAAAGCAGATTGAACAACTTTCTTCTTTCTTAAAAACCGCCGAATCACAAAAGAAGCTGCTGGAAGAAGAATACAAGTTGCAGCGTGATAAATTTGATTCAACCTCAACCGCTCTTTCAAATTTAAGCATAGAGCTTTCAACGCTTAAAACCAAGTTTGAAGCACAAAAGCAGGCTTTGCAAGACGAGCAGCAAGATTTGGATGCTTTAACACAACAAAAGCAATCGGTTGAAAACAACTTAGGCGTTATATCAGCCGAGTTTGAAAAATCATCGCGCTTGCAAAGTGCGTTAAGCGGCAATGAAACAGACGCCAATGCTGTTATGGAAGAGCGTAAAGCGCTTAGTGACAATTTAAGAAAGCAGCGTGAGCAGATAAGTGCAAATCTCACTGCCGTTAAGGTTGAAATTGCGTCAACCAAAGCCAACATTTCTTCTGTTAAGGCAGAGCTGTTAAGGCTTGAAAATGAAATTGGCGCACAAAACGAAAACCTACACTTGATCGATCAACACATCAAAGATAACCAAGCATTCATTCAAAGCGCTGAAGAGATGATCAAGCAAAAATTGCAAGCTGCACCAACAAGTGAAGCAAAACTTAAATTGCAAGCACTCACTCAAAAACAAAAACAAACCGAAGACGAAAAACTTTCAATCTCGGTTGAAATTAGAAACCTTGACGCTCAAAAAACTTCGCTTATGGAGCAGATCAGCGCTGTAAACGACAAAAAGTTTAGAGAAGAGATGAATCTTTCTAAAATCGACACTGATATTGAAACTATGCAAGAGCGCATCTATGAAGAATATTCGCTGGCATACAGCGATTGTTTGGATATGCGTCGTCCTGATTTCGACATCAAGGTTGCAATGCCTGAAATTGCCAAAATCAAGCGTGCGATCAACGCTCTTGGCCCGATAAACGTGAATGCGATTGAAGATTGCTCGGCGCTGCTTGATAGATACAACACTCTTTCATCGCAGTCGGATGACCTTAAAAAGGCAGAAGAAGATTTAACCAAAATCATCAAAGATCTCTCATCCATCATGATTGAAAAATTTACAAGTGAGCTTGATAAAATCAACGAAAGCTTTAAAATCACTTTCCGCGAGCTTTTTGGCGGCGGAAACGCTAAATTAGAGCTTACTGATCCAGAAAATCCGCTTGAAAGTGGTGTGGAAATTTTTGTTCAACCACCGGGAAAGAAGATTCAAAACATGTCGCTTTATTCTGGTGGAGAAAAATCGCTTACGGCTATGGCGCTTATCTTTGCAATCTTGCGCATCAAACCGCTTCCATTCTGCTTGTTTGACGAAGTTGAAGCCGCTCTTGACGATTCAAACGTTGAGATTGTGGATAAATATCTTAAAAAACTTTCGTCAACCACGCAGTTTATTCTCATTACGCACAAAAAGCCAACAATGGAGTATGCTGAATCACTTTTCGGCGTGACGATGGAAGAAAAAGGCGTTTCAAAGATTGTTTCGGTTAAACTTTCGGATGCAATCAGGCAAGCAGAGGTGGAAAATGGGGCTGTTTAAAAAATTTGCTAACGCGCTTAAAAAAACTAGGGAAGCGTTTGCAAGAAAATTTGATGCAATTTTAAGCCACGGTCAGCTTGATGACGATTTTTATGATGAACTCACTGACATTTTAATCTCATGCGACATCGGCGTTAAAACCTCAATGGAAATTGTCGATGAGCTCAGGCTTTACGCGCGCAAAAACAAAATTCGCACCAGCGATGAAGTTAAAAGCGCGCTTAAAAGCATTTTGACAACTCAACTTGAAAACGCGCCTAAAATTGAGTTTTCATATCCGCTTATCATAACCATAATCGGCGTCAATGGTGTTGGCAAAACCACAACCATAGGCAAGCTTGCTAAATATTTTGACAACCTTAAAAAGTCAGTCACGCTTGTTGCGGGAGACACATTCAGGGCTGCGGCAAGCGAGCAACTTTCGCTTTGGGCGCAACGCTCTAAAACTCGCATAATCAAGCACGCCGAAGGTGCAGATGCTGCGGCGGTTGTCTATGACGGCATCGCGTCTGCAAAAGCCAAAGGCACAGATGTGCTTATCGTGGATACGGCGGGCAGGCTTCATACAAAATCCAACCTAATGGAAGAGCTGAAGAAGATAAACAAGGTTATCGACAGAGAATATCCTGAGGCGCAAAAGCTTTCACTGATTGTGCTGGATGCCACAACAGGGCAGAACGCGCTAAATCAAATTTCGGCTTTCAACGAGTATGTGCCAATAGACGGAATTGTGCTCACCAAACTTGATGGCACTGCCAAAGGCGGGGTAGCCATCGCCATTGAAAAAGATTTAGCAAAGCCAGTTGTTTTTGTTGGAACTGGCGAGAGCATCGACGATATCGATGTGTTTGATGCAAAAAGTTTTGTTGACGAATTATTTTAATTAAAACATGTGGCCAAGCAAAAAACGGTAAATTTCGACATATATATTTGCTTAAAGGGAGAAATATTGTGTTTGAAAGTTTGCCGCTTTTTTTAAGCAAATTAAGGTGTTTTACAGCGTTTGTCAACAACGCAGAAGGCTTTCCTAAACCGCTTACAAAAGAACAGGAGCATGCGCTGCTTGTTGCCTATCATGAAAAAGGTGATATGCATGCGCGAAGCGAGCTAATAAACCACAATTTAAGGCTGGTTTCGCACATAGTAAAAAAATATGCAGGCTCGGTTAGCATAGAAGTTGACGACCTTATCTCTGTTGGTGCGATTGGGCTTATCAAAGCCATCGACAGCTTTAAATATGAAAAGGGCGCAGCGCTTGCAACCTATGCGTCAAAGTGTATAGACAACGAAATTTTAATGCTTATCAGAATCAACAAAAAGCACAAGGATATCATTTCACTTTCAAGCAAATTTGCAAGCGATAAAGACGGCAACGAAGTGCTTTTGATGGATATATTAGAAAGCGACGAAGATGAAGTTGAAAATGCGGTTTCTTCAAGTTTTTTAATTGAAAAAATCAATCAAAGCATAGATAAGCATCTTTCGCCGCGCGAAAAGCAAATTTTGACAAAAAGATATGGTTTGAATGGCGAGCGCGTTTACACTCAAAAACAGCTTGCCCAGCAACTTGGCATATCTCGAAGCTATGTTTCACGCATAGAAGCCAAAGCGCTTGACTTAATTAAAGACGATCTTGCAAAAAATTATTATGATAAATCATAAAAAAGCGCTTGCAATATAAAAAAAATTATTGTATTCTAAAAAAAACAGTGCTTTGAGGTGGATTATGGAGAAGGAGAAGTTTTATTTTATTGTAAACAGACTTATTCTTCCTCTTTTCACCGGTTCATATTTGCTGGGTGAAGAAGAATCAAGCGCGCGTGAAGCCGAAGTTGCGCTTGGCAAACAAAATTCTTTGCTTATCAAACCCAATAAAACCGCTGATTATAGGCTTATTTTAAAGCGTGGCAGGGCGTTTCAGCCATTTGAAATAAACCTGCTTAAAAATATTATAAAAGAGATAAATGACATCACCGAAGTGCCGCTTTTAGACCCAACCTATGAGATGACGCTGCTTGATAAGGCGATTGAAAAGGCGGTTTGCGACAGCGTGGCGCTTTCAGCATCTTCAACCATGCTTGGGCTTGTTACTGCGCTCAATCAGTGGAGCGAACGCACATACGAAGGCAAAAAAATCAATTTTGGAATAATTTTAAATTTAAACGACAGCGTTGAAGAGTTGCCGCTGCATTTCACCAACATGCTTTCAAGCGACTTTTTTGCGCTGCTTTCAGACGGCAAAAATTCTTTTATTGAGTTCAACCGTGATGGTTTTTTGATGGGCTATGTTTCGCTTGCCAAGGTGAGAAATTATGCTTTCACTGCGCCAAACGAGTTTGGCTTTGTTGCAAGATATTGCGGCGAAAAGAAAGTGGGAATTGCGCTCACAGAAAATGGTGATATGCTTATTTTCAAAAACCGCACCTTGATGTTTGCAAAGCGCCGTGGCAAGTGGAATATTTACAGCCATGAAGAAGTGATTCAGCTTTTGTCATATCGAACCGAGCATTCTCTTAAAGAGATCAGACGCGCAATCTATCTTTCTGCAATCGACTGCTCGTTTAGGTATACTGGTGGAATTATTGTTTATCTTAAAAAGGATATGGCTCAAAGTGCGCTGTCGCATGTTGATGCGCGTGATATTTTAACCGAAAAACACTATGAAATGAAAAAAGCGTTGGAGCTTGAAGAAAGCGAAAAGCTTTACAATCTTTCATCAGCTGAAAAAACGCGCGAGTTTTATTCGCATAGTTATACTGAATTTCTGTCAATAAACAAATGCTATAAAGCCGAATGCTTAAAGCAGATTATCGAAAACAAAAAGTTTCATGAGCTTAACAGGAAGCTTCGCGAAGAGATTATCGCAATGGATGGAGCAACAATCATCGATTTTGACGGCACAATTATTGCGGCTGGCGCTATACTAAAAATTGAGGCTGGCTCAATCGGCGGCGGCGGCAGACTTGCAGCGGCAATGGATCTTGCAAAGTATGGCATTTCATTAAAAATCTCGCAAGACGGCGTTATCCAAGGCTTTACTGCGGATAAGAAGAACTCTAAAATCAGGCAGTTGTTTACGGCAAGTTGACAAATTTGTGAAAAAATGATATAATATTAAAGTCAGTTAAACATGTGGTCGCGTTTTGCCTGTTGTGGGCAAAATGAGGAAAGTCCGAGCATCTAAAAGACAGAGTGCCAGTTAACGGCTGGTGAGGGCGACCTTAAGGAAAGTGCAACAGAAATAAACCGCCTGAGTTTCAGGTAAGGATGGAAAGGTAGGGTAAGAGCCTACCGGAGCTGTGGTAACACGGCTTGCTCTGTAAACCCCACTCGATGCAAGGCTAAGCAAAGGCAAATGTGCGTCTTTTCACGCCTTTCAAAAACGCCGCTTGATCCTTTTGGCGACAAAAGGGCTAGATAGATGACCACATAATACAGAACTCGGCTTATAGTTTAACTGATTTAAAGCAAACTTTATGTTTGCTTTTATTTTTTTTGTCTATCATCTATTTATGAATAAAAAAGACTATATTTTCAATATGACCTCGCTTATAATAAACCGCTTAAAGTTTCATGCGCCAATCTTGCAGGATGATTTTATTGATTTTGAAAAGATAATTTCACTTGGCGTCGATGCTACGCTGCCGGTGTTTATCTATCAAAAGCCTATGACAGTTCTTATGGCAAAGTGCTTTGGTGAAGTTAAAAAAATCATGCCGTTTAATTTAGTGGTGCTAAGCGAAGATAAACTCACAAAAAAACTGCATGCCATTGTCACAAACAACAGCGAAGTAAAAAAACTTAATGTCAACTATAAATCTGGTTTGCAGTTTGATTATCACAAACAATCGGATTTTATTAAAGTAAACGGCGTCACGCCAAAGAGATGTTTGAATGAATTTTTTTTGGAAAGTTTTACTCAACTTTCGTCAGTGGATTTTCTAACACGTGAGTTTGTGCTTTGTGGCAATAACTATTACTTTGAATTTTTTAATAAAAGCAATCTTCCGCAGCAAGTTAGTTTTGAAATAAACATAAATCTTGGCAGGGGATATTATTGTTTCAGAAAACTTAAAAACGCAATACAAATCACAAACCTGTTTAATCATGAAAAGCAATATTTTAACTTTATAGGAAGCGGAAATCAATTTTGTTTTTCATGCGTGGATGGCGTTGAAAACTCATGCTACGCTCGAGTGTATCTGTGCTGCAATTTAACTTTAAAACCAAAGCAAAAACAATATTTTTTCTTTAATTTTGGCAGTCAAAAATTCTGCATTTCATCCAAGCAGGACATGGATTATTTTATGCAGCTATGTAAAGCAAAAAATTATGAAAAATTTGATGTAAAAATCTTTTCTTCTTCACAGTTAAACGATAGGCTTATCAACTCTGTTTTGCCACAAAAAATTTACAACGCTTGGCTTTGCAGAAAGCGTGATTATGAAGCCGAACGCAGGTATATAACGCTTAAATCTCAGTATGTTTTGCGCGATAAGGATGGCTATGTGCTTAACAATATTTCGCAATTAAACCAACTTAAATTATGGAATGGCAAACTTTTTAAAGATGTTTTTGTTGCAAAATCCAATTCACCTTACAACAGAATTTTGCAGGTTGGAGAAAACAAGTTTGAAGGCGAAAATGCCATTTCTTTTAAACAATTATCGCTTAAAAATTCGCCAATTTTTGTTTTTGATTAAAAATTCGCGCTTCTCCTTTAAAATAAAGGAGAATAGCCGTTTTTTATAACTTTTTTAAAAATTACAAATTTTTGTTGTTAAATTTTGCGTTATGTGCTATACTTTGGCTATGGAAAATTTAAAGATTCCGCTTGCAGAAAGAATGCGTCCAACTTCACTTGATGATTTTTATGGACAGCAGCACATCGTAGGTAAAGGCAAACTGCTTAGGCGCGCCATCGAATATGGCAGCACAGGCAGCATGATTTTTTACGGCCCACCGGGTACAGGCAAAACCACGCTTGCGCAAATTATTGCAAAAACTCTCAACGCCAACATTCAAAAACTCAACGCTGTTTCAAGCGGTGTGGCAGATGCTAAGGCTGTTATTGAAAAGGCAAAGAAGGATAAGCTTTTGCTTGGCAAAGATACATATCTTTTGCTTGACGAGTGCCATAGGTGGAGCAAAAGCCAAAGCGATTGTGTGCTGGAAGCAATTGAAAAAGGCAATATATTTTTTATTGGTTCTACAACCGAAAATCCATACACTTCCATGACGCGTGCAATCGTTTCAAGATGCCGCGTGTTTGAACTTAAAAGCCTAACTCGCGATGATATTAAAAAAATCATTCAGCGCGCAGTTGAAGACAAAGAAAAGGGCCTTGGGCTTATGCCAATTCAAATCGATCAGCAGGCGATAGACTACTTGGCAGAAGTTTGCGGCGGAGATGCAAGAACCGCGCTTAACGCTTTGGAACTTGCCGCCAACACAACTCCGCTTAATAAAAACAAAAAAATTGTGATTGACGACAAAGTTGTTGCCGAGTGCCTTGACAGAAAACCTCTTTCAATTTCAATCGACATGTTTTATGACCTTTTAAGCGCATTTTGCAAAAGTTTAAGAGGCAGTGATGCTGATGCAGCGCTGTTTTATGCACAGCGGCTTATTGAGGCGGGCTGCGATCCTCTTATAATCGCACGCAGGCTTATCGCTCATGCAAGCGAAGATGTTGGAATGGCAGATTCGAACGCGCTTTTGCTTGCAATTTGTGCGCATTATGCAGTTGCAAATGTAGGGTTGCCTGAGGCTATGTTAAATCTTACGCATGCAATAATCTATCTTTGCGAAGCTGAAAAATCCAACGCTGTGGTTGTGGCGATGAATTTGGCAAAGCAGGATGCAATTTCGCTGCGAGATGACAAAGTGCCAAACCATTTAAAAAATCATCCATCCACCAATGACGACGGGCACGGAAAATATAAATATCCACACGATTTTGGCGGATATTGCAAGCAGCAATATCTTCCTGATGCGATAAAAAATAACATTTACTACACGCCAAGCCAAAACGGCAAGGAAAAGAATATGCAACGAAAAAAGTTTAAAGGAGAAAACAATGTTCAGTAAACGAAGCGATGGTGTTAAGGTTAAAAATTTAGATCCAGTAACAAAAGCTGCTCCATTTTTTATGCCAACAAGAATTGGTGCGCAAAACTTTATGCAAGCAGAATTTAGGTGTGAGCCGATTGATGAGTTCATCGCTCGCCAACGCAAGCTTGGCAATTCCTACACATACACTCATTTGATGATTGCCGCACTTGTAAGGCTGTTGTATTTGCGTCCAAAACTCAACTATTTTATCAATCATAATGTGATTTATGAGCGCAAAGACATCACTGTCTGCATGGTGGTCAAAAAACAACTCGCCGACGACGGTGAAGATGTGGATTTAAAATTTCATTTCACAGGCCGCGAAAGCTTGCCACAAATTAAGCAGTATGTTGACAGCGAAATTGAAAAGCATATCGCTCCGGATTCAGTTTACGGAACAACCAAAGATGCAGATATTCTTGGCAAGCTGCCGAACTGGCTGTTTAGGCTTGCATTAAAGTTTATCAGATTTCTTGACAGACACAATATGATGCCAAAGTCGCTGATTGAAGCAAGCTGTTTTCATTGCAGTGTGTTTTTAACAAACCTTAAATCTATTAAAATTGATGCAATTTTGCATCATTTATATGAGTTTGGCAATGCAAGTTTGTTTGTTGCAATGGGCAAAGAAAAAATTGCACCGGTTGTGGAAAAGAATAAAGAGCTTAAGCTTGGCAAAGTTATGAATGTGGGCATCTCTATGGACGAAAGGGTGGCAGACGGTTTTTACTTTGCAAAATCGCTTAGAATTTGGAAGGATATCTTTGCAAATTTAGACTGCTTGCTTGAATCCATGCCTGATGACGGCTCGAAAAAGCTTACCATCAAAAAACGCAAGAAAAACAAAAAAACCAAAGTAAAAAAATCTAAAAAACAAAATGCAAAAAAACAACAGGAAAAACAGCAAAAGCAGCTGATTAAACAACAAAAAGAAAAACTTAAAGAAGAAAAAGAAAAAATTAAAGAAGAAATCAAACATATCAAGCAAGAAAAAAAGCGTAAGGAGGCTGAATGAAAAAACTGATTTATTTCATTCTTTCAATTTGCGTAATTTGCTATATCGCCATAATGATCTATGTTGCCGCAGTTCCTGATTTGCACGCGCTTGGTGCTTGGGGTGAAGCGCTTAGATATATTTCTATGTATGGCGGTGTGGCGCTTTTGTTTGCGTTTGCAATCACAAACTTTACAGGAAATATTTTAAAAATCATTTTGCTTGTGCTTTTAATTTTGATAACATTATTCTATATCTTTGTGGTGGCTTTTCCAGATTATTTTGCCGATTTGTTTGGCATTACACAGGGGCTTATTTCATAAAAGAAGGTGAATATGGAAAAAATTTTGCTTATCGATGGAAATTCACTTGCAAACCGCGCTTTTTATGCTCTGCCATTTTTGTCTGACCCAAATGGCAGACCTTCTGGCGCGGTTTTTGGTTTTGTAAACATACTTGTAAAAATGATAACCGAAGAGCATCCCGACGGCATTATTGTTGCGTTTGACCATGCTAGGCAAACATTTAGAAACAGTATGTTTGCAGAGTATAAAGCAACTCGAAAGCCAACTCCGCCAGAGCTTTTGCAGCAGCTTCCATACATCAAAAACCTACTTTCTGACATGAAAATTAAGGTTATTGAACAAGAGGGGATTGAAGCAGACGACATCATCGGCACTTGTGCAAAAAATCTTTCGGGCAAAAAAATTATTCTATCTGGCGACAGAGATTTGCTGCAATTGATCGACGACGACACCGAAGTTTGGCTTACCATGAAAGGCGTGAGCATTGTAAACAAGGTTGGCAAAAGGCAGCTTAAATCGGTTTATCATCTTTTGCCAAGCCAAGTGATTGATTTAAAGGCGCTTATGGGTGATGCTTCCGACAATATCCCAGGTGTTGCTGGCGTTGGCGAAAAAACCGCACTTAAACTTATTGAAGATTATTCAAATCTTGATGGCATTTACAAAAATATAAACTCAATTTCTGGCAAACTTAAAGAAAAGCTGGAAAGCGGCAAAGATATGGCATATCTTTCCAAAACTCTTGCCACAATCAAAACCGATTGCCAAATTGATGATGATTTTGCAAACTGCACCTATCAATTTCCGTTCAATCAAAAGGTTAGACAGACGTTTAAAGATTTTGCATTTTCGTCTTTGCTTAAACGCGCTGATTTGTTTGGCAACGAAATCGTGGTTGAGCAAAAGAACAGAAAAATGATTGACTGCCAAGAAATTTTGGATGTTTTTGTGGCAAGCATAACAGACAAGTTGGCTTGCGATCTGCAAAAAATGGAGTTTTCAATCAAGTCTGGCGAAATATACTATCTCAGCCAAACTTTTGACATGTTTTCATCCAATATTGCTTTGGAAGATGTTTTAAACAAGCTTAAAAGTGTGCTTGAAGATGAAAAGGTTTTAAAAATTTCGGCAAATGCAAAAAGCGATATGCACACGCTTAAAAAACTCAACATTTCCTACAGCAACTTTTTTGATTTAAGCATAGCATCCTATCTTTTGCATGCTGGCGAAGCTGGCAAAACTGTCACGCAAGATTGCGACGAGTATTTTGCGCTTATGAGCGCATTTAAAGAAAAACTTAGCACTGACAACCTTGATGAGCTTTACTATAACCTTGAGCTTCCACTTTGCAAAGTGTTGTTTGAAATGGAAGAGAACGGCTTTAAAATCGATGAAAAATCACTTAAAAATTTAGATGAAGATTTCACGCAAAAACTTGCACTTTTAACCAACCAAATAATCGATGACGCTGGCGAAGAGTTTAATATAAATTCGCCAAAGCAAGTGGCGCACATCTTGTTTGATAAGCTTGGGCTTGAAGTTTGGGGCAACAAGAAAAAATCCACAGGTATAGATGTTTTAAACGAGCTTAAATTTGCGCATCCAATTGTAGAAAAGATAATTCAATATCGCAAATATCAAAAACTTAAATCAACCTATATTGATGTTTATTTGCGCATATGTGAAGAAAAGGGAAGCATAATCCATACAAGTTTTCATCAGGCGTTAACAAACACAGGCAGGCTTTCAAGCTCCGATCCAAACTTGCAAAACATCCCAACCAACGATGAAGAAGGCAAGGTTTTAAGAAAAATTTTTGTTTCAAAATTTGACGGCGGAAACTTGATCAGCGCCGACTACAACCAAATTGAGCTAAGGCTGCTTGCTGATATGTCGGGCGAGCAAAAGCTTATCGACATCTACAACAAAGGTGAAGACATCCACACCATGACAGCATGCAAAATTTTTGGTGTTGACGAGCAAGATGTTTCGCCAAAGATGCGCCGCGAGGCAAAAGCTGTTAATTTTGGCATAATCTATGGCATAAGTGACTATGGGCTTTCGCAAAACATCAAAGTTTCAAGGCAAAGCGCAAAGCAGTATATCGACAACTATTTCGCAACCTATCCAGATGTAAAAAAGTTTAACGAAGATAATGTAGCATTTGCCAAACAGCATGGCTACATCAAAACAAAATATGGCAGGATAAGACACATTCCAGAGCTTAAATCGTCAAACTTCAACATTCGCAATTTTGGCGAAAGGGTGGCAATGAATATGCCTCTTCAGGGCACAGCTTCCGACATAATAAAGATGAGCATGCTTAAAGTAAGCAATTTGCTTAAACAAAACAACCTAAAAAGTCAGCTTATTCTTCAAATTCATGACGAGCTTGTTTTAGATGTTTTCCCTGGCGAAGAAAAACAAGTTGAAAATTTATTGCATAGCGCGATGGAAAGTTGGTTAAAATTAAAAGTGCCGCTTCCTATATCGCTAAACATGGGCAAAAATCTTTTAGAGTGCAAATAATTTGTGCAAATTGTTTGCCTTTTTGTCAATATAATGCTATAATTTGGTTGTGATAAGTAAATGCAATAGAATCATGGGCGTCGATTATGGCTTAAAGCGAACGGGGATTGCGTTTTCAGATCTTTCTGCGTCAATCGCAACGGGATTTGAAGTTCATCACAACCAAGGCGTGCAAAAGGATGTGGAATATCTTTGCAGCTTGGCAAAAAAAATGCAGGTTGAAAAAGTTGTGTTTGGGTTGCCGCTTAACGCTGACGGAAGTGAAAGCAATCAAACCGTCCTGACAAAAAACTTTGCACAAAGTTTTGCTCAGGCAAGCCAAATTCCAATAGATTTTGAAGACGAAAGGTTTTCTTCCTTAGAGGCCGAAGAAATTTTAAGTCACACAAAACTTTCTTGGCAAGAGAAGAAAAAAATCTTGGATAAAGTTGCCGCCGAAGTGATATTGCAAAACTATCTCAACAAAATTAAAAGGGGTTGAAAAAATGAGCGCTGTTAAAAAAACCAATGTTAAAAATCAAGAAGAAGAAAAGGAAGAAATTGTTAAGGTAAACTTGTTGGATGTTCTGCTTGACGAAGACAACACTGCACCTATTTATATGCGTGATGAAAGTGGCAGACAACTTAAATTTGAACAAGTTGCAGTTATTCCTTATGGCGAAGATGATTTATATTGCATCCTTAAACCAATCACCAAACTTCCAGGCATTGCTGACGACGAGGCAATTGTGTTTAGGGTTGAAGAAGACGAAAACGGCGAAGCAATTTTGCGCGTAGAAGACAAGGAAGATGTTGCAATCGCTGTGTTCGATCAATACTATGACCTTATCGAAGATGCCGAAGGCGAAAAAAATAAGGGCAAAAAAGATAAAAAATAACATTTGCGGGTATAATTTTCACCAAATTGCTCACCATAAAAGCACAGGGAAACCTGAATAATAGGAGGTGAAAACTATGTTCGGCAAAAAGAGTGCTGGCAAAAGCAGCAAAAAATCTACAAAAAACTGCGGATCAAGCAGAAATGTAGAAGCATCTAGCGAGAACAAGTCTTCAAACGCTTCTTCAAGAAGCGAGAAGAGTTCTTCAAGCAGATAATAGTTTTGACTAACTATGATTAAGAAGGCATCAGCCTTCTTTTTCATTGCAATTTTTTGGCAACAAAATTCTCCAAAAATAACAGAGTATTTTTTCACCTATTGCATAAAATAGTTGAGAAAGGAGCGGTTATGTGGGAATTTTCAATAAATTTAAGCAGCAGCAAAAGCAATCTTGCCGCTTCAATTTTCAATGCTTTAAGAGAGCAGCTTTCTCAGTTTAAAGCCATCGTTGCAAGAAGTGACTCGGCAAAATTCATCAATATTGTTATCGCTGTGCCAGCGCAGCACCGCGCAGATGCCGAGATAGTTTTGCTTAAAACCATCACACTGGCAATTTGCAACACATTTAAGCAAGAATTTTTAGATAGACATCTTTTTTTGCCAAAGCAAGACGAAATTGGCATAACCGCATTCAAAAAGGCGCTTATAAATTTTGATAAAGAAACCGATTATTTTTTAATTTCCAAGGCGCTTAACTTTAACGAGTTTTTATATCTTGAAAGTTTTTATCAATTCAAGCTTGTGCGTCTTAGAGAAAAGTGGAGCGAACTTGTTTGCCTTGCAAATCAAAATCGAGACTATCTTATTTCAACCGAAGCTTTCAACGACCTGTTGAAGTTTTTGATAGATAATCTTGACATCTGCAAAGATGAAATTGATGTTTTTGAAGAAGACGATGGCAGATATTGCATCTGCGACGACGGCAAAAAGTGCGAGATTTTAGGCGACAGCGCAATGGTTTCTTCGCTTATAGACCTGTCTCCACAAAAAATAAATTTTTACTATAAAAATCAAAATCACGCAACCGAGCTTTTGAAGATTATTTTTGATCGAAGGCTGAATTTGCGCTCATCTAAAATTATGCGCGAGCAAAACATTTCAAACATATCTCATCTGCACAGATAAAAATTTTTGCAAATTTGCTTGACTTTGTTTTGCAAAAAGAATATATTATTTGCATAAGTGGAGTTAAAAGACAAGTAGCGTCCTTGCAAGCGCACAGAGAAAAGTTGGTTGGTGAAAAACTTTAAGCTGAAAGGAAGAGCGAAACCACTTTTAATGATGATGCTTAAACTTAATACGAGTGGCACTTTTTGTGCAATTAAGGTGGAACCGCGGTTATTTGATCGTCCTTAAAAATTTTAAGGGCGTTTTTTATTGCCCGAAAAGGAGAGAATTATGATAATTAAAAAGCAGATTGACGAAAAACTTCACATGATGCGCCACAGCCTTGCGCATGTGCTTGCAAAAGCGATTATGAAAATTTATCCTAAAACCAAACTCACCATTGGCCCAGCCATTGATGACGGCTTTTATTATGACATCGACCTTGACGAGCCAATCACGCCAGACAAATACGCCGAAATTGAAAAAGAGATGAACGCGATCATTCGTCGTGGCGAAGAGTTTAGACGCGAAGAGATTTCTCGTCAGCAAGCGCTTAAAATGTTTGCAGGCAACGAGTATAAAGAAGAGCTTATAAATGAACTGCCAAAAGATGAAGTGATTTCGGTTTACTATCTTGGCGATGATTTTGTAGACCTTTGCCGTGGGCCTCACGTTGAAAGCACAAGATCGCTTCAAAACGCTGCATTTAAAATCCATGCAGTAAACGGCGCCTACTGGCGTGGAGATGAAAAAAATAAGATGCTGCAACGCGTTTATGCCTATGGCTTTAAAGATAAAAAACAACTTGCCGAGCATATCGCTATGCTTGAAGAAGCAAAAAAGCGTGACAACCGCAAACTTGGCAAAGAGCTTGGGCTTTTTATGATCTCACCAGAAGGGCCGGGTTTTCCGTTCTATCTTCCAAACGGCATGATTATAAGAAATCTTTTAATCGACTATTGGCGTGAACTGCACACCAAGGCTGGATATAAAGAAATTTCAACTCCAATCATGCTTTCACAGCATCTGTGGCAGACTTCTGGACATTGGGATCACTACAAAAACAACATGTATACTTCAAAGATTGACGACACGCTCTTTGCAATCAAGCCTATGAATTGCCCAGGTGGAATTTTGGTTTACAAAAACTCGCCGCACTCTTACAAAGAGCTTCCGCTTAGAATAGGCGAGCTTGGAATTGTGCACAGGCATGAAAAATCTGGCGAGCTTGGCGGGCTTATGAGAGTTAGATGCTTCACACAAGACGATGCACACATTTTTATGATGCCAAGTCAAATCAAGGATGAAATCAAAGGCGTTGTAGAACTTATTGACAAGGTTTACAAGCTTTTCGGCTTTACCTATCATGTGGAACTATCAACTCGTCCAGAAAACAGCATGGGCAGCGATGAAGACTGGGAACTTGCAACTTCCGCTTTGCAAAACGCGCTTGACGAACTTAATATCGATTATGTGATCAATGAAGGCGACGGCGCATTCTATGGGCCTAAAATCGACTTCCATCTCACCGACGCCATTGGCAGAACATGGCAGTGCGGAACAATCCAACTCGATTTCCAACTTCCTCAGCGTTTTGAGCTTGAATATACTGGCGAAGATGGGCAGAAACATCGTCCAATTATGATTCACCGCGTTGTGTATGGCTCTATCGACAGGTTTATGGGCATTTTGATTGAACATTTTGCTGGAGCATTTCCGCTTTGGCTTGCTCCTGAACAGGTTAGAGTGCTGCCAATCACCGATAGAAACAACGATTATGCAAATTCATTGTGCGAAATTTTAAAGCAAGAAGGCATCAGAGCAACTGTTGACGAACGCAACGAAAAGGTTGGTTACAAAATCAGGGAAGCACACAACATGAAAATTCCATATTTGATTATCGTTGGTGATGAAGAACAGGCAAACGGCACAGTCTCAATCCGCGGCAGGGGAAATGAAAATGCGAGCGGTTTAAATATGTCGCAGTTTGTCGAAAGGCTTAAAGATGAGATAAAAAGCAAAAAAATATAGTTAAAATCGTTTTGCATAAAATAAATTTTCGGTTATAATTAACCTATCATAGTTTAAGGAGAAAAAACATGTCATTACTTTTAGCACTTGATGCGTATCAAATTATTTTGATTGTGTTGATCGCACTTTTAGTTATCGCGTATCCTGTTTTAATGTTCACACGAAACAAAAAAGAAAATCAGCGCATGACCGAACAAACAAACTCGTTGAAGCGTGGCGACAAAGTTCTTACAACAAGCGGCGTTTATGGAAAGATTATCGACATAAAGCTTGAAGGCACTGCAAAGCAAGTAACCATCGAAACTGGCAGCGACAAATTTAAAAGTTATATGACGATTGATGCATTCGCAATTTATCAAGTAATCAAAGATGAAGTTGCAGTTGCAAAGCCATTGCAATCTTTGCAAGAAAAACCTGTTGAAGAAAGCAAACAAGACGCAGAACAAAATGCTGACGACAAAAAACCATCACAACCAAAAACCTCAGCAAAAAAGTCGGCAAAAACAGCTGAAAAAAAATCTAAATCAAACAAAAAAGATGCCTAGCGGCATCTTTTATTTTCATATTTGCGCTTAGACAAGCATAAAGATTTAGTATAAAAATTGTTTAAGGAGTCAAATATGAAATTGCGGGCAAAAAATTTGGAAGAGAAAAAACATTCGGGGGTTTTTCTTCCAATCGTCAAAGGCAGTTTGATTGCGCTTTGTGTAAGTTTGATAGGCATTTTAATTTTTGCATTTTGCCTTAAATTTACATCGCTTTCAGATAAACTTATTTTGCCTATAAATCAGGTGATTAAAGGTTTAAGCATATTTTTAGGCGTGTTTTTTGGGCTTAAAAAACGCAAAGAGATGGGGCTTGTAAGCGGGCTTTTAATTGGGCTTATTTACACGGTTGTTGCCTTTGTTGCTTTTTCAATTTTAAATGCAAGCTTTAATTTTGACACAACTTTGCTTACAGACATAATTTTTGGAACAATTATGGGTGGCATTTGCGGAATTATATGCGTAAATCTAAAAAAATCTACCAGGTAGGCACAAAAAACATTTGACACTGCCCCTTGATTTATATATAATAACAAAGGAAGTGTTTAGCTTCCGTAAATTATTTATAAGTCAACTAGATTTTAAGGGGTTATAATGGCTAAAAAGCATTCTATTTGGAAATATACGATATTTGCCATACTTGTTGTTATCGGGCTTGTTTTGTCTTTTGCAACTTTTCCTGTTGCAGGAACTGACTATGTTTATAATGGTTTCTTAAACGCAATTCCGCTTGGCGTAGATTTGTCGGGCGGAGTTTCTGTTGTTTATCAAGCAAAACAATCGCCATTTTCTGACTCAACCGACTTAAATTCGTCGGTGCAATCAACCGTTTCTCAGGTTGAGAGCTTGCTTTATGACAATGGCGCATTAAATTCATATGTCACAAATCAGGGCGGCGACAAAATTAGAGTTGAAGTTTCCAACGACTCAGTTTCCAATCAGCTTTTTGATTTGATTGGGCAGCCAACATATGTTTACATCGCATCAAGCGATTCTTTTGACGCAAACAATGTTGATGCTTTTAAAGGTGAATATATTTCAAGTGCAAGCATCGACAGTGTTTATGCAAGCTATGATCAAGAAAATCAAACCTATGGCGTTGTGATTGAGTTTGATAAATCTGGCGCTCAAAAATTGCAACAGATGAGTCAAGATGCCAGTGAAAAAAGTGAAGATAATTATCTATATGTCTACATCGGTGGTGATGACGCAATTCAACTTTCATGCACCGAAGCAATAACCGACGGGCAGACATTCATTTCGGGTGGTTCGATTGCAGATTCGTCGTCAGCGCAAGAGTATTCAATCAAAATTTTATCAGGCACTTATGATGCTTCGCTTTCACTCGTTCAAACCTCGGTAATCACAGCCACCGCAGGCACAAACACGCTGATGTACATCTTAATTGCCTTGGGCGTGGCGCTGGCTATTGTTTTGGCGTTCTTCATCATAAGATACGGAATTTTTGGCATCTTGGCAGATGCAAGTTTGGTTGTGTTTACAATATTATTGTTGTTCTTCTTGCAAGCAATTCCGCTTATTCAACTTACGGTTGCTTCACTTGCAGGAGTGTTGATTTTCTATGCGATTGTTGTGGCTTGCCACATCGCTGTGCTTGAAAAAATTAAAACCGAATACGCAACTGGCAAAAAAATTCCATTATCATTTAAAAACGCATTTAAAAAATGTTTGTGGCCAATGATTGATTCGCATGTTGTTCTTGCAATTGTCGCAATAATTTTGTGCATAGTTGGCTATGCTTCACTTAGAAGCTTGGGGCTTATTATTTTAATTGGCGCTGTGCTTTCTTTGTTCTGCACTCTTGTTGTGTTAAGATTTCTCATCAAGTGGTATTTGCCGTTCAACTCTGCAAATCCAAAGCCACTTAAACTAAAACGCTCAAAAATTTTGGCAGAAAACTCAACTGAAGTTGAAATTGTTGAAGGGCAGGATGAAACGCCTGAAAAACAAATAATCGTCGCAGATAAGGAGGCAGAATGAAAAAGTATAAAAAAAGCCGCCTTAGTTTTGACGAAGCGGTTGCAACAAGCAAATTTGATTTTATTAAAAATGCAAAGTGGTTTTTAATTGCTCCGGCAGTTATTCTGCTTGTGGCCATCATCCTGCTTTGCACAATCGGGTTTAAAAGCGGCATAGATTTCACCGGCGGTTCGGTTATGACGGTTTACACAAACAACGAAGGCATAATTGAAGGCGCTGAAAAATATGATGCCGAAAATCAAAGCCAATACAACAAAATTCAAGAAAAAATTGATGCTGTTTTAAAAGACAACGGCTTGCAAGCAGCTTCCTATCAAATTTCAACCATGGATATTGAAGAGTTTAGTGTGTATGGTGGGCAAGCAGTTGTTGTTAAGTATCAAAATGCTCAGGATGCATCATCTCAGCAAATTTCCACCACAAATGCAAAAATTCAATCTCAACTTTTGCAGGCGTTTGGATATGACGAGTTAACCGACGCAAAATATGCCGTTGAAAACTCCGGCACAGTAACTCCAACTGCTGGCAACGAGCTTTTGTTCACTGCCGTTATCGCAGTTGTTTCAAGTTTGATTTTGGTTATGATTTATCTTGCGTTCAGGTTTGATCTTGCTTCGTCATTTTCGTCATTTATTGCAGTTTTGCATGATATGTTCATCACAACCGCGCTTGCTTTAATTTTTAGAATAACCATCAATCCAGCGTTTGTTATTGCTATGATCGCGGTTATGTGCATTTCACTGTTCAACAACATTTTCTTGTTTGACGCAGTGCGCACCAACTGCAAAACTGGTGCTTATGACAATCAACCAAACAGCGCGCTTGCAAACGCTTCAATCAAGCAAGTTTTGCCAAGGCAAATTTACATCGCCGCAGCAATGTTCATCATCTCGGCGCTTGTGGCAATAATTGCGGTAAGCGATGTGCGTGACTTTGCTATGCCAATAGCGATTGGTGTGGTTGTAAGCCTGTTTTCTTCACTATTTGTTTCACCAGTTCTATGGTCAATCGGTCACAATGCAGGCAAACGAAAAAAAGTTAAAAAACCATCAAACAACGATGATAAAGTTGCAGTTTAGCTGCAACTTTTTTGTTTATTTGCTTGCATTAAATATATATATGTGATATAATCTATTCGTCATTGAGACAAACTAAGCACCCTTTTCCTATTTTTTCATTGTTGCCTATGTGCTTTTTGGGTCAAAAGCGCAGGTTGTTGAAAAGAGCCAAAAAGGGAAAGGGGAAGATTAAAAACGAATAAGGAGGAAAACAATGTCGGTTATTTCAATGAAACAACTTCTTGAAGCAGGCGTTCATTTTGGTCACCAAACAAGAAAATGGAATCCTAAAATGAAACCATACATTTTCATGGCAAGAAATGACATTCATATTCTTAACCTTGAAAAAACCAGCGAGCAAATTGACAAAGCTTACACTTTTGTTCGTGACGTGGCTGCTTCGGGAAAAAGCGTTCTCTTTGTGGGAACAAAAAAGCAAGCGCAAGAAGCCGTTAAGGAAGAAGCAGAAAGATGCGGAATGTTTTATGTTAATTCAAGATGGCTTGGCGGAACGCTTACAAACTTTAAAACAATTTTAAAAAGGATTGAAAAATTAAACAAACTCAATCAAATGGAAAAGGTTGGCGAATTTGATCTTTTGCCTAAAAAGGAAGTTGCGTCTTTAAAAGCTATGCGCGACAAACTTGAAAAAAACTTGGGCGGAATCAAAGATATGCGCGAAATGCCGGGTGTGATTTTTGTTGTTGACCCATCAAACGAACACATCTGCGTGCGCGAGGCTAAATCTCTTAAAATTCCTATGGTTGGCCTTGTTGACACAAACTGCGACCCAAGCGGAATTGATTATGTGATTCCTGGCAACGACGATGCAATTCGTTCGGTTAAGCTTATTGCTTCTGCCATCGCTGATGCAGTTATCGAAGCCAAAGAAGGCGTGTCAATGAAGAAGCAGGAAGATGCTGAGGCAGAAGAAGTTAACTTGGAAGAAGTTATGAAAGACATCACCATAGAAGATGTTAAGCCAGAGGATAAAGAGAAAAAAGCTACAAAGAAAAAGCCTGCTAAAAAACCTGCTGCCAAAGCAGAAAAGGCTGAAGCAGCTGAGCAAGCAAAGGCTGAAGGCGCTGACAAACCAGCTGAAGAAAAACCAAAAAAATCAAAAGCTGAAAAAGCGGCTGATGCTGAAAAACCTGCTAAAAAAACCGCAAAAAAATCTGAATCAAAAGGAGAATAATTTATGTTTACAGCAAAAGATGTTGCACTTCTTCGTGCAAGAACAAATGCAGGCATGATGGATTGCAAAAAAGCACTAACCGAATGCGACGGAGATTTTGAAAAAGCAACCCAGTGGCTTAGAGAAAAAGGCATGGCTGCTGCTTCAAAAAAATCAGGCAGAATTGCAAGTGAAGGTGTTGTTGGCTCATACATTCACATGGGTGGCAAAATTGGCGTGCTGGTTGAAGTAAACTGCGAAACAGATTTTGTTGCTAGAACGGATGCTTTCAACGCTCTTGTAAAAGACATTGCAATGCAAATTGCAGCTGCAAATCCTAAGTATGTTTCAAGAGATGAAGTTCCTGCTGATGTTCTTGAAAAAGAAAAGCAAATTCTTCGCGCTCAGGCGAAAAATGAAGGCAAGCCAGAGGCAATCATTGAAAAAATGGTTGAAGGAAGGGTTGTTAAATTTTACAAAGATTTTTGCTTGTTAGATCAAGATTTTGTTAAGGATTCTTCTAAAACAATTCAAACAGTTTTAAACGAAGCAACTCTTACTATCGGTGAAAAAATCACTGTTCGCAGATTTGCAAGATACGAAATGGGCGAAGGCTTGGAAAAGCGTCAAGATAATTTGGCAGAAGAAGTTGCAAAACAAATGGCTGGAAAGTAATTTTGCTTATAAAACTCGCTTTAATGCGAGTTTTTTGTTTGCAAATTTCATCAAGATTATGTATACTTATTTTTAAAGGAGAAAGTATGGATAAAGATTTAATTGACGAAAAATTTTTCGATTACGAAGCCGAACTTGACAAGGCTCACGCTCATCAAACAAATGAATATTTGGTTATTCGCGCGGGAAGAGCAAATCCGCATATATTAGATAAAATTTCAATAGATTATTATGGAGTGCCAACTTTAATCAAACAGATGGCCAACATCTCTGTTCAAGAAGCCAGAATTTTGTGCATAAATGTTTGGGACGCGTCGCAAATTAAAAATGTCAGCAAAGCGATTGCGGCATCTGATATTGGAATAACTCCAACAGACGACGGCAAAACCATCAGATTGGTGTTTCCACAATTAAATGAAGAGCGCAGAAAAGAAATTGTTAAGCAAATCAAAAAAATTGCAGAAGACACCAAAATTGCAATGCGCTCGGCAAGGCGTGAGATCATGGACTTTTTGAAAGAGCAAAAGAAAAACAGCGAAATTTCAGAAGATGAATTTTCTTCGCTTGAAAGCGATGTTCAAAAACTTTTGGATAAATACACCGAAAAAGTTGATTCAACCTTTGCCACAAAAGAAAAGGAAATTTTGGAAATTTAAAATAGGTGAGATATGGCAAATCCAAATCATATAGCTTTCATTCTTGATGGCAATGGCAGATGGGCAACCAAACGCGGCTTGCCTCGAAATCTGGGGCATGCGGAAGGTGTGAAGGCAGTGGAGCGCACATTAAACGCGCTTTGCGAATTAAAAATTCCATATGCATCATTTTTTGTTTTTTCAACCGAAAATTGGAAACGAAGCAAAGAGGAAGTTGACGGGCTTTTTAATTTGGCAGAAGAATATTTTGATAAAGGTTTAGAATTTTTTAATCAAAATAATATTAAAGTTGAAGTTTTTGGCGATCTAAAACCATTTCCACAAAAATTGCAAAAAATAATCAAAAATGTTTGTGAAAGCACTGCAAAAAACACAGGATTAAATGCCGGTTTTTGTGTAAATTATGGTGGAAAAGAAGATATTTTACAAGCAATTAACCACCTTATAAATAAAGGCGAAAAAAACATTTCTGCTCAACAAATTTCTGCAAATTTATACACAAAAAATTTTCCAGATCCAGACTTTGTTATTAGAACAAGTGGAGAAATGCGAATTTCAAACTTTATGCTTTGGCAAATGTCATATTCTGAGTTATATTTTCCAAAAATTTTATGGCCTGATTTTAATAAAAAACACTTAATAAAATCGCTTAAAGTTTTTTCTAAACGAAAAAGGCGATTTGGAGGATACTAATGAAAACAAGATTACTCACTTCGGCTGCCATTGTTGCTTTAATTGCGCTTTTGTTTGTGCTTGAAGTTTATGTAAGCGCCTATTTTTTTGATGCGTTTTTCATGGTGATTGCAACTTTTGCCGCTTATGAAATGGTTATGCTGCTCACAAGAATGGGCAGGGCAAATTATATGCTTGCTTCGCTTGTTTATCCAGCACTGGCAACGCTTACAAATGTGCTTGGCATGTTTTATGATTTAAACATTGGCTATTTATTGTTGATTGACATTGCAATTGCAGTTTTTCTTTTTGCAATCTGCTTTATCTGCTCGCTCATCTTTAAAAAGTCAACTCTCAACGAGATGAGAATAAGAGAAATTAAGGATGTTAAATACGCTAAATTTGGTTTTAAAAAATCTTTAAACTCATTTTTTGCAATGTTGTATCCAGCCTTCTTGCTTCTCACAATGATCATGCTCAATCATTTTGATGAAATTGGCTTTGGAGATATTGCCGTTTTTGAAGGCAAGTTTTCACTTGTAATTTTACTGTTTGCGTTTTTAATTCCAATGTTCACCGACAGTTTTGCTATGCTTTGCGGCATGGTGATTGGCGGCAAAAAGCTTGTCCCTAAAATCAGCCCAAATAAGACAATTTCCGGCGCTATCGGCGGAACAATCTTTTGTGTTTTAATCTCGGCATGTGTATACTTAATTTTAGGTGCAATCGATTACTTTAACCCTGTGATTTCCAACATTGCAATCTGGCAATTTTTGCTTATTGTGTTTTTTGGCTCAATCATCGCTCAGGCAGGCGATATATTTGAATCCTTCTTAAAGCGCAAGGCAAATGTTAAAGACAGTGGCAAAATCTTGCCAGGTCATGGTGGAATGCTTGACAGAATTGATTCCTACATCTTTGTTGCGCCTTATCTTTTGCTTGCTTTTGTGTGCTTTATTTTGATATAGGGGAATAATGAGTTTTTTAACTGGGCTTCTTTATGTTGTTCTTGCAATAGTAATTTTGCTTTTCATGGTTTTGGTGCATGAGCTTGGGCATTACATTGCGGGAAGAATTTTGAAGTTTAAAATTGAAGAGTTTTCAATAGGGTTTGGCAAAGCTCTGTTTTCTCGCACAAACAAGCGTGGCGAAAAAATTTCGCTGCGCATTTTTCCTTTGGGTGGCTATTGCGCATTCAAGGGCGAGGGCGACGATGAAGACAACCCAGCCCCAGACGCTTTTAATGCGCAAAAACCTTGGAAAAGAATCATCGTGTTTTTTGCTGGCGTGATTATGAATTTTTTAACAGCCGTGCTTTTTTCGCTGATTTTGCTTTGCACGGTTGGATATGATGTGCCACAAATTTCTTCCACAACAGTCACTGTAAATGGTGAAAACAACCAAAGCATAACTTTTGAAGCTAAGGGTTTTGAAGAAGGTGATGTGGTTTTAAGAATAGACGGCACAAAGGTTGATTTTGCTTTTGGCGACACCTTTCAAAATTTGATTACCAAACAGCAGCAGGATGTTAAAAGCTTTGTAGAAGGTGGCGGAAATATTGAAGACTACTCTTTCTCTGCCGTTGTGCGCCGTGATGGCAAGCAGCAAGAAATTCAGGCAGGATTTAATTATGTTGTGTCATATAAAGATGACGGTCAAACCGTTGCATCGCAAGACTATCTTTTAGGCATCACATATTCGCCATATGTCTATTCTTTCTGGGAAGCACTTGGCAGGTGCTGGGAGTTTGCTTTTGGTTTGGCATGGTTCGTGTTGAAATCGCTGTGGCTTTTAATAACTTTCCAGCTTCCAATCAGCGCAGTAGGCGGCCCGATAACAACGATAACGACCATTGCATCAGCCACACAAACCAACTGGCTGAACATGCTTATTTTAATCCCTATGATTTCTGCAAACCTTGCCGTGTTCAACATTTTGCCGTTTCCAGCGCTTGACGGCTCGCATGTGCTGTTTACAACAATAGAGTGGATTCGCAAAAAACCAATAAAGCGCAAGGTTGAAAACATGATTCATTTCATCGGCCTGTGCATACTTTTTGCCTTTGTGATTATAGTTGACATTTTGCATTTTGTTCTGTAAAATTAGGCTATGGATGAATTTTCAACAAAACTTTTTTCATTTGAAAATCAAAAATATAGTTTTTTAAAGCTGTATAAAGTCACATACGACACTCAACAAAACCTATGTGAAATAACTTTTTTGTATCCAGAAACCATGACGCAAATTGACAAACCGATGCGCGACGAGCTTCAAAAATTTGCAGAAAATAATTTAAACATCAACGCAAAAATCAAGGTTAAATTTAAGCGCAGCTTTTTAGATGAGCGCTTGCTTAATGCACAAATAATCAAATTTTTTAAAAATAATTATAAGTCTATCTCTTCGTTTTTGACAGAGAAGCAAATTGAAATTCAAAAACAGGGCGAAAAAATTTTAATAAACTTAAACTTCGCAAAAGAAGTTTTTCAACTTTTCAATTCAACCTTAGCCCAAAAGCAGTTGCTTAGCGAGTTGCAAGATAATTTTATCGGAGATTTTACAATTCAAGCTTATGAAAACGAAGATTTTAAAATCGCAGATATAATTCCAGATGTTCCAATCAAAGTTCCGCCAAAAAAAGTTGTTAGATATCAAGTTGAGCCGATTAAAAAATTGTTTGGCAAGGATATCTCTCCAAATCCTGAGCTAATTAAAAACAACACTCATCCTAAGCCGAGTGTAATTTTGTTTGGCAAAATTTCAAACTTACAGAAAAAAACGTTCACCGCTAAACACGGCAAAAACAAGGGCGAAGAAAAGGTTTATTACACCTTTGTTTTGGATGATTCAAGCAAAATCGACTGCGTTTATTTTTCAACAAAAACCAATCAAAAAAAATGCGAAGCACTTGCTGACGGCATGAGTTTTCTTTGCCTTGGCGACATAAAAATTGGCATAACCGACAAGCCAACTTATTACATAAACGCAATGACGTATGCGCAAATCAAAACTCAGCCGCAAGAGCTTGAAGAAGAAATCGAAAGCGCGGGCGTGGTTAAAATTGAAGATTATTTCGAGCATAAGCAAGAAAATATTTTTTGCAAACAACCAACTTATAAAGAGCCAATTTCATCGCGCGACATTGTGGTTTATGACCTTGAAACCACGGGGCTTGATCCAGAATTTTGTGATATTATTGAAATTGGCGCAATAAAAATTGAAAAGGGCAGAATCACAAAAAAATTTGCAACTTTTGTCAATCCAGGCAAACATATTCCAGACGAGGCAACTGCAATAAACCACATCACCGACGATATGGTGGCATCTGCTCCTAAAATTGAAGATGTTATTTTGGATTTTTACAAGTTTTGCGAAGGCTGCATAATTTCGGGTTACAACAACAACGGCTTTGATAACAATTTCTTAAAAAAAGCATATCAAAAAGCGGGATTAAAGTTTAATCCAGAAAGCCTAGATGTCATGCTGCTTGCAAGGGCCGGCGGCGTTAAAACATCAAATTTTAAACTTACAACCGTTGCCGCGGCGCTTGGAATTGATCTTTCAAACGCACACCGCGCGTATAACGACGCATTTGCAACTGCAAAAGTTTTGCTAAAACTCAATGAAATTGTTTAAATCTCTTGATTTTATGGGAATAATATGCTATAATACACATGACTAGAAATTTTGGAGGTGGGCAGCGATGCCCACTTCATTTGTAGAAGGAGGAAAAATTGATTAAAGTCAAAGAAGTTTGCAAACAAAAGTTGCAACCGATAATCGAACAAAACGGCTATGAGCTTGTTGATGTAGAATACAAAAAAGAAGCAAACGGCATGAATTTAATTTTCACAATAGATTGCGACAACGGCGTGACGATTGATGATTGCGAACGCATTCACAAGATTATAGACCCAATTTTAGATGAAATCAATCCAACCGAAGATAAGCCATACATCTTGTCTGTCAGCTCACCGGGGATTGACAGGCCGCTTAAAAGCGATCGAGATTTTAAGCGAAATATGGGTGGCGAGATTGAAATCACTCTTTTCAAAAAACTTGATGGCAAAAAGAAGTTTACAGGTGTGCTTGAAAATTTTGACGAGAGACAAGTTACAATCAAAATTGATGGCACAAACCAAAGTTTTAACAGAGATATAATTGCACACATCGTGCCAGTTATAAAATTTTAAAGGAGAATAAAATGATAAACAAAGATTTTTTTCAAGCATTAGATGATTTAGAAACCGAAAAGAAAATCAATAAAGAAAAATTTATTGAGGCGCTTGAATTTGCACTCACATCCGCTTATAAAAAAATGTATGGCGAAGCAAAGAGCGCAAGCGTAAAACTTTATCCAGAAAAAAACACCATCAAAATTTATTCCTACAAAACGGTGGTGGATGAAGTTGCCGATCCTGACAAAGAAATCTCTCTTGACGAGGCAAGACTGATTAAAAAGTCATATAAACTTGGCGACGAAGTTGCAACCGAAGAAACCACTAAGGATTTTGGAAGAATCGCTGCGCAAACTGCTAAGCAAGTTGTTATGCAAAAGCTTAAAGAACTTGAAAGAGATATGGCAGTTGCCGAAATTTCTGAAAAGGAAGACGAGCTTTTAACAACCATCATCAAGCGCATAGATAATGGCACGGTTTATGTTCAAATCTCAGGCTCGCATGTTGAAGGAATCATGCTGCCATCCGATCAAATCCCTGGTGAAAAATATGAAGTTGGTCAAAGAATCAAGGTTTATGTTAAAAAAATCAAAGATTCTTTCCGCGGCCCTCAAATTCAAGTTACACGAAGCAACATCGGCTTTGTGAGAAAAATATTTGAACTTGAAATTCCAGAAATTGCTTCTGGCGATGTAAAAATCAAAAACATAGCTCGTGATCCGGGCAGCAGAAGCAAGGTTGCAATCTTCACCGAAAAAGCAAACATCGATCCTGTTGGCGCATGCGTGGGCAACCATGGCATAAGAATCAACACCATTGTAAGTGAACTTAATGGCGAAAAAATTGATTTAATTTTGTATAGCGACGATCCGCTTGAATACATTGCAAGGTCGCTTAGCCCAGCCAAAGTTTTAAGCGTTGAAACAAACGAAAGCTTAAATGCATCCAGAGTTATTGTTCCAGACGACAAGCTTTCGCTTGCAATCGGCAAAAATGGTCAAAATGTAAGGCTTGCTGCAAGGCTGACGGGTTGGAAAATTGAAGTTAAACCTGAAAGCTCGCTTGGCAAAACAAGTGAGCAGCCTAAGGAAGTTGAATACGAGCTTACAGATCTTGATGAAAACGATTCATTTGCAACATTTGACGATCTTGAAGAAATAACAGGAGAGAATGATGAATAAAAAATCGCCACAGCGCATGTGCATAATCTGCCGCAATATGTTTGATAAAAAACAACTGCTTAGAATTGTCAAAAGCAAAGATGGGCAGTTTGCTGTCGATTTAACTGGCAAGCTTAATGGCAGAGGCGCGTATGTGTGCAAAAACAGCGATTGCCTTGAAAAAATCAAAAAAGGCAAACTTTTAAACAAAGCCTTCAAATGTCAAGTTCCCGACGAAATTTATGACGAGGCAAGCAAATATGCACAGTGACAAACTTTTTTCCTATATTGGCATTGCAATGCAAGGTGGCAACGCGATCATTGGCAGCGATAACTTAAATGGCTATCGAAAAAAGCTGTATCTTGTTCTCGTTGATAAAAACGCGGGCAAAGCCACAAAAAAGGTGTTTGCAAGACTTCAACAAAATGGGATAGACGCATATGAAATCGACGGACTTGATAAAATTATCTCAAAAAACATAAAGATAATTGCATTTAAAAATAAAGCATTAAGCGAAGAGATTAAAAAATATATTTGATAAGGAGTTTAAATTTGGCAAACAACACACTCAACAATTTAAAAACCATCCATGGAATGCAAAAAGATGGTTATATATTGGAAATTTTGCGAGATATTCGTTCGCTGAAAAGCCAACTTGAAGATTTTTCTGTGCTTGCAAACAACGCTAAAAAGGCAATGGAAGCTAAGCAAGCGGCAGAACAAGCGGCTAAACAGATGTCTCAGCAAACTGAGCCTGCTAGGGAGCAGGAAGCTTTGTCAAATCCAAAAACTTCTGTGGAGAATAAAAAACCTCAGCAAACCAGCAAACAGGCTCAGGATTTTAGAAAAAATCAGCCACAAACACAAAAACCTTTCAACAAGCCGTTTGATCCAAACAAAAAACCTTTCCAAAATAAAAGTGGTTTTTCAAAAGGCGCAAGCTTTGTTTCAACAAAGGTCAACAATTTCCGCTCATTTGCTGGCAGCGAGCCTGAAATCCCAGCGCAGCCAGAACGCAACTATGGCAATAAAAACAAATCGCCAAAGAAAAATATCGTTGAAGAAAAGCAGCGCCCACAACAGCGTAAGACCGCTGCTAGAAAAAGCATTATCACTATGAGTGAAGATGGCTTTGAAGAAACAACCATGGGTTCAAGAAAACTTTCAAACAAAGTTAAAAAGAAAACTCAAACCATCATAGCTCCAAAAATCACACACCTTGTGCTAAACCAAAAAGAAATTTCAGTTAAGGATTTAAGTGAAAAAACAGGAAAGCCGGTTGTTGACATTGTTAAAAAATTGATGATTTTAGGCATCATGGCAACCATCAACTCGACAATAGATTTCGACACTGCCGAGCTTGTTTGCAGCGAACTTGGCATAACGCTTGAACTTAAACTTGACAAAACTATGGAAGAAAAGCTTTTTGATTTCAGCCATAGCGATGATGACAAAAATCTTACAAAGCGTCCGCCTGTTGTCACGGTTATGGGGCATGTCGATCACGGCAAAACCTCGCTGTTGGATGCTTTTAGAAAAAGCAATGTGGTTGCAAGCGAAGCTGGCGGTATAACTCAAAAAATTGGTGCATATCAAATCACATTTAACAATCAAAAAATCACTTTCATCGACACCCCTGGGCATGCTGCTTTCACGCAGATGAGGGCTAGGGGCGCAAAGGCCACCGATATAGCAATCTTGGTTGTCGCCGCTGACGACGGAATCATGCCACAAACAGTTGAAGCAATCAACCACATCAAAGCCGCTGGAGTGCCTATGATTGTTGCAATAAACAAAATTGACAAGCCAGAGGCAAACATTGACAAGGTTAAACAACAGCTTGCCGAGCATGATGTTCTGCCAGAAGAATGGGGCGGCAACACGGTTGTTGTTCCAGTTTCTGCTAAAACTGGGCAGGGCATGGACGAACTTAAAAGCATGATTTTGCTTGTTGCAGATATGGAAGAGCTTAAAGCAAATCCGTCAAGAACAGCAACGGGCGTGATTTTGGAAGCAGAACTAGATAAAAACCGCGGGCCAGTTGCAACTGTGCTTGTTCAAAACGGAACATTAAAAATCGGCGACAGCTTTCTTGCTGGGCTTACTTATGGCAAGGTTAAGGCTATGTTTGATGAAAATGGCAAGGCAGTTAAACAAGCGCTTCCTTCAACGCCAATTTCAGTGCTTGGTTTCAACGAAGTGCCATCATCTGGCGACGAGTTTTATGTTCTGCGCGAAGCGATGTCAAAACAAGTTATACAAGAGCGCATAGATAAAATCAAAAAAGAAAAGGCGTTGTCAACATCTGGTTTCAGCCTTGACAACTTTATGGATAAAGTCAATGAAGGCGCGCTTAAAAACCTTAATTTAATTATAAAAGCCGACACGCAAGGCTCGGTTGAAGCGCTTGTTTCAACACTTTCGCCAATCAGCAATGAAGAGGCAAAAGTCAATGTTGTGCATGCCGCAACTGGTCCAGTAAACGAAAGTGATGTTGTTTTGGCAGAAACAACCAAAGCAATCATAATTTCGTTTAACATCAAACCGGGTTCAAAAGCTAAACTGCTTGCTGACAGGCAGAAGGTTGAAATTAAAGAATACAAAATCATATACGAAGTTGTAGACGACATCACACGCGCAATCAAAGGCATGCTTTCAGTTAAGTATGAAGAGCAATACATCGGTTATGCCGAAATTAGAGTTGTGTTTAAGCTTTCTACGGCAGGCAAAGTTGCCGGATGCATGGTTAAAGACGGCAAAGTTACAAGAGGCTGCATAGCAAAAGTGAAACGCGGCGATGAAGAAATTGGCGCGACAAGCGTTGAAAGCCTTAAAATTCTTAAAGACGAAAAAGCCGAAGTCGTTAAAGGCTATGAATGCGGCATCAAACTTCGCGACAATATAGATTTTAAAGAAGGCGACACAATCGAGTTTTACATTAGCGTTCCAATCAATAGGGGGTAAAAATGTCAAACAGAATTGAAAGAGCAAATTCACAAATTCAAAAAGCATTGCAGCAAATTTTGCATAACCACATGAACGACCCACGAATCACGCCGTTTGTAGGAGTCAGCGAAGTTAAGGTGTCACCAGATTTTAGGCATTGCAAAATTAAAATCGCACTGACGGACGGCGATTATTCAAAAGCCGACGAAATTATGTCGGTGTTAAAAAAATCGCAGGGCTACATCAAAAAACAGCTTTCGCAAATGCTTGATATGCCTTACATTCCAACCTTAGACATGGTTTTTGACAGAAATCTGCAAAATGCAATCAGGGTTGAAGAGATTTTAAAAACCTTGGATATCCCAGCGGAGAATCAAGATGACGAACAAATTTAGTCAAATAATTCAAAAGATCAACGCGGCAAAATCCATAGCCGTGTTTGCCCATGTAAGTTATGACCCAGATGGTTTGGGTTCGCTTTATGGGCTTTCTTTTTTCCTTAAAAAGCTTGGAAAAAAGGTGGATATGTTTGTTGACAGCGCAATCACACAGCTTGACGCTAGGTTTTTTGACATATCTCTATTAAAAACCACTCCCGCTAGCTATGACTTGATGATTATGGTTGACACTCCAAACGCTAAGCGCCTTGGAAGATACGCCAGCATATTTAAAAGCCATCCAAACACAATTAGGATTGATCATCATGCAGGGCTTTATCACGATGCTAAAATTGAACTGACGTTGCCATACACCTCGGCATGCGAAGTTGTTCTTGAACTTATTGAAAAATTTAACATCAAACCAACCAAACAGATTGCAACTTATCTTATCGGCGGAATGCTTACAGACACTGATGGTTTTATGATTGAAACTGTAAACAAACTCACATTTCAAAACGCTTTAAAACTCATCGATTATGGTGCGGACTTCCACAAGGCTGCATCCATGCTTCTGCGCACTCAAACGATAGGGCAGTTTGCTCTCTCTGGCATTATGGCGCAAAAACTTGAAATTTTTGACGGAGATATTGCAATATCTTCTCTAAACGCAAAAGATTTCAAGCAAACCGCAACAAAACCAAATCAATGCTCCAACTTTTCAAACAAATTGCTTGCATTGGATGGCGTGAACATCGCATGCCTGATCAAACAGGAGCAGAACAACATTTTTGCTTGCTCGCTGCGCTCTAAAAAGCCATATAATGTTGCAGCAGTGGCACAAAAATTTGACGGCGGCGGACATGCTCAGGCTGCTGCATGCAAAATTAAAGGCAACGAAAAGCAAGCCAAACAAAAAATATTACAGGCGATAAGGGAGATGCGATGACGGGAATAATTTTGTTAAACAAACCAAAAGGCATCTCGTCAAACACCGCCGTAAACATTGTTAAAAAAGCGGTTGGTGCATCGAAAGCGGGGCATTTGGGCACATTGGATGTTGCTGCACAAGGGCTTTTGCCAGTTGCAATAAATTCATCCACCAAGCTTTTTGATTTGTTTTTAAACAAGCCTAAACAATATCAAACCACAATCAAATTTGGTGAGCAAACCGACACATATGATTTGGAAGGCGAGATTACACTAAAACAGGATGTAAACATTACACAAGTCGATGTTGAAAAGGTGTTGCCAAAGTTTGTGGGTGAGATTATGCAGATGCCGCCACAGTTTTCGGCTAAAAAAATAAATGGCAAAAAAGCCTATCAACTTGCAAGAGAAGGAAAAAGCGTTGCTCTACAACCAAAATGCGTAAACATTTTTTGCTTAAAACTGCTCTCACACGATCAAAAAAACATGTTCACCTTTCAAGTGGATTGCTCATCTGGCACTTACATACGCTCGCTGTGTCGTGATCTTGCCGCAGCTTTATCAACATGTGGGGTGTGTTATGACATAACACGCACAAGATGTGGTGATTTTGACTTAAAAAATGCAAGCACGCTTGACGAAATTAAATCTGGCAACTATAATTTAATCGCACCAGAAAAACTTTTTAACTTTCAAACAATCAAGCTTTCAAACCTTGACTGCCAAAAACTTTTAAATGGGCAGTTTCTAAAAACCAACTTACCAGATGGGCAATATAAATTGTTTTCAAATGAGTTTTTGGGGTTGGGTGAAGTTAAAGGCGGTTTGCTTAAACTGAGCTTAAAATTAAATTAAGGAGATTTTTATGAACCCACTTTTTGGCCCATCAGGCAACAGCGAAGAATTTTATGCTTCCAATCTTACCAGCACAATCCAAGCGCCGCAATGGCTTAAAAATAAAGGTCTAGACGCTTTTGAATATTCCTTTGGAAGGGGCTATATCATGAGCAGTGAAACGGCCAAACAGCTTGGTGAAGAATTTAAAAAGCACGGCATTGCGCTTTCAATTCATGCGCCTTATTTTATCAACTTTGCAACGCCTGACGACATTTTGCTTGAAAAAAGCAAGGGCTACATTTCAACTGGTATAAAATTTTTAAGAAATTTTGGCGCTGACAGGCTGGTTTTTCATCCTGGATCGGCTGGAAAAATGGATAGGCATCAAGCATATCTGCTGGCAAAAGACAGGATCATCAGCTTTGCAGACGAGCTTCAAGCACAGGGGCTTTTGGAGGGCATCTATCTTTGCCCAGAAACCATGGGCAAGTCGCAGCAAATTGGAACATATGAAGAAATTTTACAAATTTGCAAGGCAAACGACCATTTGATTCCAACCTTTGATTTTGGGCATATAAACTCGCTTTTAGGCGGGGCTCTTAAAACAAAGCAAGATTTTTTAAAAATTTTAAACAGGTCGATTGAAGTGATTGGCTATCAAAAAACTGCAAACGCGCACATACATTTTTCTAAAATTGAGTATGGCGCAAAAGGCGAGATACGACACTTGAATTTTGACGATGAAATATACGGCCCAAATTTTCAACCGCTTGCCGAAGCCTTGATTGAGCTTAATCTTCATCCACGAATTTTAAGTGAATCGGCTGGGCATCAAAGCCAAGATGCAAGAGAAATGAAAAATATTTATCAAAATTTGCTTGCGCAGCAAAAGTAAATGTGATATGATTAAATGTATTAAATTTTAAGGAGAAAATTATGGTTACAGCAGGAGATTTTAGAAAAGGCACTACTTTTGAAATGGACGGGGCGGTTTACACAGTCATCGACTTTTTGCATGTTAAACCGGGAAAAGGCTCGCCATTTGTTAGGGCAAAACTCAAAAATGTTATGACGGGTCAGGTTAAGGAAACAACTTTCAACCCAAGTGATAAATTTCAAGTTGCCGTTATTGAAAAGAAAGAGATGACATATCTTTACAACGATGGCGAACTTTACTACTTCATGGACACTGAAACTTACGATCAAATCCCGTTGAATAAAGACACCGTTGCAGACGCACTCAACTTTATGGTTGAAAACATGAATGCAACCATGTATTTTTACAAAGGCAATCCGTTTGCGGTTTATCCACCAACTTTTGTGGAATTGGAAGTTGTTGATTGTGAACCTGCAATTCAAGGCGACACATCAAAAGCAGCAACCAAGCCAGCCAAACTTGAAACTGGCTATGTGCTTAATGTTCCGCTTTTCATAAGCCAAGGCGAAAAAGTTAGGGTTGACACACGCGACGGCAGCTACATGGAAAGGGCTAAAAACTAAACATAATCTTTTGAAAGAACGCAATTTCGCGTTCTTTTTTTTTCGTTTTTTTTCGCAACATTATTGATTTTTTATGCCTCATATATTTTTGTAGGAGGCTTGTTTATGCTTGAAGGAATCTTGCCCGACGAGATTATGTATGCAATAAAAAACAAAGTTGGATTTGCAAGTTTAAATGAAATTAGGCTTAGGGCAAACAAGCCTATTTTATTGTCGCTTATGGGTCAAAAATTTTTTCTATCTTCAAGCGGCAAAACCTTAAATTTGCATGAAGCTATGTTTGCAACGCCATCTATGATTGAAGAAATTGTGTTTAGGGCAAGTGAATGCTCCATCTACTCTGTTGCAGAGCAAATTAAAAAGGGTTTCATCGCAACTCCAAACGGCATTCGCATTGGCATCGCTGGAAATGTGGTTGAAGAAAACCAAAATGTAAAAACAATAACAAATTTTTCATCTGTCAACATCCGCATCCCGCACGAAATCAAAAACTGCTCGCTTAAAGCTTTTTCAAGCATTGTAAAACCAGATGGCGTGCTCAACAGCCTTATCATATCTCCACCGGGCGCTGGCAAAACAACCTTTTTAAGAGATTTTGTCTGCCAACTTTCAGAAAGAAATTTGCCTTACAACATTTTGGTGCTTGATGAGCGCGGCGAGCTTAACATAGGCAAAGGGCTTGGCAATTATGCTGACGTGATAAGCTTTGGCAGCAAGCGGGTGGGTTTTGAAAACGGCATACGCTCGCTTGCACCAAACATTATTGTAACCGACGAGTTAAGCGAATGGGAAGATGTTGATGCCGTTGAGTTTGCCAGCAACTGCGGAGTGAATATTGTGGCGTCAATTCACAGCGACAGCCTTGACAGCTTTTTGCAAAAGGCTGCGTTTAAACCGCTTGTGGATGAAAAAATTTTTAAGCGATATATCTTGCTCTCTTCGCGAGAAGGGCCAGGCACTATGGAAGGAATATTCGATGAAAATTTTAACAGAATTTTGAGGTGGTGAATGAAGTGGGTGATTATTGGAGTGCTGTTTAGTTTATGTGTTGCGGTTGGCTATATTTTTTCAATCAAATATAGAAGGCGTGAGCAGTTTTACTCGGCGCTTATCATGTTTGCGCAGAAGCTTGATGTTGAAATAAATTTTTCCAGACAGCGGCTTAAAAAATTGATTGCAGACATCGATGAAAAAACCAAACGCAACCTTTTTGGGCTTGATAAAAATTTTCTACACTATTTGGAATCTAACAGCGAGTTGACGCAAGATGAGCTTTTTAAAAACTGTCCAATTTTAAAACCTGACGAAAAACAAATGGTGTTTTTGTTTTTTAAAAGTCTGGGCAGAAGCGATGTTTCTGGACAAAGCAAAGAGATTCAAAATTTTGTTAAGCGGTTTGATGAAAATTTGTCAAAATGCGCGTCAGAAAACAAAAAATATGGTTCGCTTTCACTCAAACTTGGGTTTATCGCAGGGCTGTTTATGGTTGTGATTTTATTATAGGAGGCTGCAAATGCAAGGCGTTGATATAATTTTTAAAATTGCAGCGATTGGGCTTATTTGCGCGGTTGTTTCACAAATTTTAAAGCAAGCGGGAAAGGATGAAATCGGCACTTTTGCCACGCTTGCAGGGCTTATTGTTGTGATTATCATGGTGCTAAGTTTGATTGCCGATTTGTTTGGCTCGATTCAAACTATGTTTGATTTCGGCTGATTTTTAAAGGGGAAGGCATGGATATAATTTTCAAAATTATTGGTGTAGGGCTTATAACATGCATCGCCGTGCTGATTATCAAACCAGTGCGCACTGATTTTGCCATGCTTATTTCTCTGGTTGGCGGAATAGTGATTTTGGTGATGATTCTTTCATCACTTGCGGCGGCTGTAAATATCATAAAATCCATCGCAACGCAAACAGGCGTAAATTCGCAGCTTTTATCGCTGGTGTTTAAAATAATCGGTGTTGGCTATCTAACCGAATTTACAGCAAGTTTGTGCGCCGACACAGGCAGTTCGGGGCTTGGAGATAAAGTTCTGCTTGGTGGCAAAGTGGTTATTTTGGTTATGTCGCTTCCAATCATAACCAGCATTTTAAACATTGTTATGGAGCTTTTGCCAACTTGAAAAAATTGTGCGTTCTTGCCGCCGTCATATTTTTGATAGGTTTATCTCCATTTTTTTTAGCAAGCAAATTTTCAGTTGCAAATGCAAGCGTAGTTTATGCCGACAGCGATCAATCTTTGCAAGAAGATTTTGAGCAAAGCGTTGAAGATCAGCTTGGCGATTTAGATTTAAGCGAACTTGAAGATATATTAAACAACTCAACCGATTCGGCCAATCTATTTGGCGGGCAGAGTTTTTTTGACAAGCTGCTGTCGATAATAAACGGGGATTTTGCCGAGGATTCAACATCCTTTTGGCAAGCGCTGATAAATTTATTGTTTGACAATTTGCTAAGCTTTTTGCCGATCATCGCCACGGTGGTTGCGGTGGCCATTTTGGGTGGGATGATTCAAAACTTAAAACCAAACCTAAATTCAAAAAGCATAGGCTCGGTTATTCATTTTGTAACATACGGCGTTGTGGTTATTTTAATATTTACAATCATCACAAAAATGATTTCAATAACCTCCGCCACAATAGGCTCTATAAAGTCGCAGATGGACGCAATTTTTCCAATTTTGCTTACAATGCTAACTGCGGTTGGTGGAAGTGTGTCGGTTTCTGTTTATCAACCCGCTATGGCGCTGCTTGCAAGCGTGATTATAAATGTTTTTACTATGTTTTTGATGCCTGTGTTTTTAATCTCAACCGTGCTTTCACTTGTAAGCAATCTTTCAAACAATGTTAAACTTGACAAATTTATAGGCTTTTTAAATTCTCTGTTTAAATGGGTTACTGGGCTTATATTCACAATCTTTATTGGTTTTGCGTCCATACAAGGCATAACTGCTGGCTCAATAGACGGCCTATCAATCAAAACTGCAAAGTTTGCAATCAAAAGTTATATACCAATTGTTGGCTCATACATCTCGGATGGTTTTTATATTGTTTTGGCATCATCCAGTTTGATTAAAAATGCAGTTGGCGCGTGCGGACTTTTGCTTCTTGCAGGCACAATACTCTCACCAATCATTCAACTTGTTGTGTTTATGCTTGCCTTAAAGCTTATGGCAGGGATTATAGAACCAATGGGCGATGGTAAAATTGCAGGCTTTGTAAACACTCTGGCAAAAAACATGACTATGCTTATTTCCATGATTGTTGCCGTAAGTTTTATGTATGTAATTTTAACCGGCCTTGTTATGTGCAGCGCAAATATCATATAGGAGGGTGAAATGTTTTCAACACTGTCGGGTTGGGTGCTTAGCATTGCAGGCGTTGTAAGCCTTTCGGTTATTGTAGAACTCATCATGCCAGAGGGCAACCTTAACAAATATATTCGTGGCGTGTTTTCGTTTATCATTATGCTTGTGATTATTGCGCCGCTTCCAAGTTTGGTTGGCAAAAATTTCGATTTTTCAAACATCAGCCTAGAAGGTCAATATCAGCTGCAAGAAGATTACATCTATCAGATGAATGTTTATAAAACTCAGGCGCTGCAAAACGACATATCCAATCAAATTAAGCAAAGCGGTTATGACAATGTTGTGGTGTCGGTTTCAAGTGAAAACTATTCTTCTCAATTTAAAATAAAAGCGATTTATGTCGAACTGGCAAATTTAGTCATAAATGGCCAAGCTCAACATACAAATATTGTAGACATTGAAAAGGAGATTTTACAAATAATTCTATCTCGTGCAAATGTCGATGAGGCGGAGGTGCATTTTGAAAGGTAAGTTTTTTGATCACTTGAAAAATTTAACAGAAAGCATCAAAAAAAGCCGCAAGCTGCAAATAGGACTGGCCATCTTAGTTGCGTTTGTAATAATTTTGTGCTACTTGCTTTTTATTCGCTCTCCATCATCAAACAACAATCAAGATAAAGAAAATCAAGTTTTATCCAACGCCGAAATCTATGCTCAAAATTTAGAAGATAAACTTGAAGATGTGCTGTCGCAAATAAAGGGTGCGGGCGAAGTAAAAGTGCTAATAAACCTTGGCAGTGGGTTTGAATATGTTTACGCAACGGAAGAAGAGATTAAGCAAACCTCGTCTGGCACAATAACTTCAAGCTCAATCGTTCTTGTTTCGGGCGAACCTGTGCTTATAAAGCAAATATATCCCAAAATCAGTGGAGTGATTGTGGCAGCGTCAGGTGCAGATGACATTTCGGTTAAAGTAAATTTAATCACAGCAATACAAACTGTTATCGATGTTGAAAACAAAGATATAACAATTTTAACAAAAATTTAAAAGGAGAGTATTATGAAAAAAAGAACAAAAATCATCATTCTTGCAGTTATGGTTGTGCTGCTTGGTGTGACGGGCTATCTCAATGTCGCGCTCAACAACGCCTCGCAAGATGTTCCAACTCAAACCACCACAGCAAGCTACTTTGCTTCTTATCGTGAAGATAGAGAATCGCGCCGCGACCAAGAACTCTTATACTATCAAGCCATAGCTGAAAGCCCAGATTCAACCCCAGAAGCTATTCAATCGGCAAACGCGGCAAGAGAAGCTCTCATCCAACAAATGGACACCGAACTTGTGGTTGAAGGGGTTATAAAGGGGCTTGGATTTAATGACTGCGTAATCACGCTTGCATCTTCAAATGTCAACGTTTTGGTGGATGCCGACACACTTACTGAAACTGAAGTTGCTCAGATTGTTGATGTTGTTCAACAACATTTGCAAACCGATCTTGAAAATATTAAAATAATTCCTGTTGAATGATTGGACAAAAACATTTTAAGTGTGCTATACTTTAGATGTAGAAATTGTGCCGATCGGCAAAAACAGGAGATGATATGGCTGACACAAAACTTTATGATCAAGATGGGAAAATAACCTGCGACAAAAATATTTTATATTCAATAGTCAACCTTGCCACAAAAGAAATTAAAGGTGTGGCAAGGCTTTCTAACAGCAATCTGCCGTGGTATAAAAAGATGTTTGCAAAGGGCGATTATGAAGGCGTTAAAATCTCATTTGAAGCAAACGGCACTTTAAAAATTGATGTGTATGTGGATGTATACATCGGTGAGTCTGTGCCAGACCTTGCTTTTAGAGTTCAAGAAAACATCAAAAACAATCTGTCAAGCATGGTTGAAATGAAAGCTTCAAACATCAGCGTTCATGTTATGGATGTTATTTGCGACAGAATAGACACGGGTATCTAACATGAGAAGAGATTCGCGAATTCTTGCCTTTAAACTTATTTTTGAAAGGCTATTTAACGCAGCGCCTTTTGATGAAGAGTTGTGGCAGGAGATTAAAGATAAAGACAGGCCTTTTGCCGAGCAGATTTTTGGCGAATATCAAGCCAATAAAACTCAAATTCAAAACAAACTTGCCTTGCTTATCAAGGGATATAGCTTAGACAGAGTTCATAAAGTTGACCTTGCGCTTTTGTGTTTGGCGCTCACTGAAATCGATTACATTAAAACTCCACCTGCGGTTGCAATAAACGAAACACTTGAAATTGCAAAAATGTTTTCTACAACTGAAAGCCCAAAATTTTTAAATGGTGTGCTTTCAAGCGTGGTTAAAAATAACGCGAAGGAAGAATAAATGTTTGACACACTTTCGGTTACTCAATACAACACCTATATCAAACAAATTTTTGATGCGGAAGAGCTTCTCCACAATATAAAAATTGTTGGAGAAGTTTTTGGCTTGTCTGTTTCAAAAACTGCCATATATTTTTCTCTTAAAGATGAATCGTCTTCGCTTAGTTGCGTGTGCTTTTATCCGTCGTTGATGACTGAAATAAAGGATGGCGACAAGGTTACAATCACAGGCTCGCCAAACTATTATGTAAAAGCTGGCAGGCTGAGTTTTGTTGTGCAAAAAATTCAAAAGCAAGGGCAGGGCGATTTATATGCTCAATTTTTGATGATGAAAGATAAGCTCTCCAAGCAAGGTTTGTTTGATGCTCAACACAAAAAACCACTTCCGCAAAATATTAAAACCATTGCAGTTGTCACATCAAAGGAAGGCGCCGTCATCCACGACATAATCAATGTTGCCACTCGCAGAGATGCCTCGATAAACATTGCGTTATATCCTGTTAAAGTTCAAGGAAATGGCGCAGAGATCGAAATTGCAAACGCAATAAACGCGCTTTCAAATTTTGACGAGATTGACGCGATTGTTGTCGCTCGTGGCGGCGGTTCGCTTGAAGACCTTGCAGCCTACAACACTGAAATTGTGGCAAGGGCAACCTATGATTGTCAAAAGTTTATCGTAAGTGCTGTGGGGCATGAAACCGACTTTACGATTATTGACTTTGTAAGCGACCTTCGTGCGCCAACTCCATCCGCTGCGGCAGAACTTCTAACCAGCGACAAAAACGCGCAAAAAAGTGCATTTAAACGGCTTAAAGCATCCTTTACAAACGCTTTCAACAGCTTTTTAACAAGCAAGCAGCTCGCGTTTGAAAAATACTGCGCTGCTTTTCAATCGTCGGCTGACAGCATGATTGCAAACAAAAATTTTGAGCTTGGAATGCTTGAAAACTCACTTACAAAACTTGACCCAACTGCTGTTTTGAAGCGCGGGTATGCCAAAGTTGAACAGGACGGCAAAGTTGTTGACAAGGCACAAAAAGTTGTGTTAAAATCAAACATAATAGTAAATTTTTATGATGGCAAAGTTGTTGCTACTCCAACCGAGGTGAAAAATGACGTATGAAATTGCTATACAAAAATTAAGCGAAATTGTTGAAAAACTCTCTTCTCAAAGTCTGCCGCTTTCGCAGGCGACTCAACTGTTTGAAGAAGGGCTGGATTTAATCAAATTTTGCAATCAGCAACTCAAAACCACAAAAGGTAAAATTTTGGAAATTAAGCAAGAACTTGACAAACTTAAATTGGAGGAGAGCGAATGAGAATTTCAAAACTTCTTGGCGAAAGGCTTAAAGATGCTCCGGCAAATGCCACTTCAAAAAGCCATATTTTTCTCAGCAGAGCAGGCTACATAAAGCAAGTTGCAAACGGCATCTACACATTTATGCCACCAGCTCAGCGCGTCAGCAAAAAAATTCAAGATATTATCCGCGAAGAAATGGACGCCGTTGGCGGGCAGGAAGTTTTGTTTCCCGTTGTTATGCCAAAAGAGCTTTGGGATTTAAGCGGAAGATATTCAGCAATCGGGCAAGAGCTTGTTCGCTTTAAAGATCGCTCGCAGCATGATTTGGTTTTGGGCATGACTCATGAAGAGGCCGCAGTGCATGCGGCTCTTGGCACAGTTAAAAGTTATGATCAACTGCCTTTTATGATCTATCAAATTCAAACAAAATTCCGTGACGAGGCAAGGGCAAGGGCTGGGCTTATAAGAGTGCGCGAATTTTTGATGAAAGACGCATATTCTTTCCACACTTCACAAGAGGATTTGGAAGAATATTACAAAAAACTATATGACTGCTATTTTAAAATTTTCCACCGCATGGGCATGAAAAATGTAATCGCGGTGCATTCCGACAGCGGTATGATGGGCGGAAAAGTTGCCGACGAGTTTCAACTTTTAACTGAGATCGGCGAAGACAGCATTGTCATTTGCCCTGAGTGCGACAGCGCTTCAAACATCGATGTTGCAACCAGCCAAATCCCTGAAAATGACCACATTTTTGGCGTAAAGCAAGAAGTTTTTACTGGCGAAGCTAAAACCATCGATGAAGTTTGCAGCAACCTTAACAAACAGCCATCTCAAATTGCCAAGGCGGTTTGTTATGCAGTTATAGGCGATGAAAACAAAGTTGTAATCGCGTTCTTGCGCGGCGATCGAGAAGTAAACGAAGCCAAGCTCCGCAACCTTGTTGGCAGCGACATTGCAATCAAAGATTTGCAAGACAGCGGGCTTGTAAAAGGCAACATCGGCTGTGTTGATTTAAACGTTCCAAATTCACAAGTGTTTTATGATAAATCGCTTGAAGGGCTTGAAAGCTTTGTAACCGGTGCGAACAAAGAAGGCTATCACTATCAAGGCGTTTCAATCACCAGAGATGTTAAACCAGAAAAATTTGTTGACATCTCAAAAGTTGCAAGCGGAGATAGATGTCCAGTTTGCGGCGCAAAATTGCTTGTTAAAAACGGCATCGAAATTGGAAACATCTTCCAACTTGGCACAAAATACACAAAATCGATGGGGCTTAGCGTGCATATGCCAGACGGAAGCACCATCAATCCTGTTATGGGCTGCTATGGCATAGGAATAGGCAGGTGTATTGCAAGCATCGCCGAAGAAAACTGCGATGAAAAAGGCTTGGTTTGGCCAATGAGCGTTGCACCATGGCATATATATCTTTGCCCAATCCGTTTAGACGATCCAGCAGTCAAAGAAAAAGCAGAATGGCTTTACAAAAAACTTACCGCCGAAAATTTTGAAGTGCTTTACGACGACAGGATCGCTTCACCGGGCGTCAAATTCACCGACAGCGAGCTTATGGGCATTCCAGTGCGTATTATCATCAGTCCAAAAACCTTACAGAGTGGGGAAGTGGAAATTTCGCTGCGCAAAACAGGTGAAAAGTTTTTTGTAAAAGAAGAAAGCCTTTCAAAAAAACTTGATGAAATCATCATCTACTAACCAGCCTTAGCGCTGGTTTTTTCATATTAAAAACAAAAGCAAAATATATTATAATGTGAAGCAAAACAAAGTTAAAACCTCTGCCATAGAAGTAAAGCGCTATAAATGGGCGTTTAAGATGTTTGTTGTTTCGCTGTGCCTTTCATCATTGTTTTCGCTGCTAAGCCAAACCGTGCTTTCACATCTCGGCGTGATTTTGGCAGCTGCAACAATCATGCTGTTTATTTTTGTAAGTGTGGTGTTTGATATGATTGGCATAGCCATAACAAGCGCAGATGAAAGTTTTTTTAAAACTCAGCTTGAAAATCATGTTAAAGGCAGCACGATTGCAATAAAACTTAAAAAGCACAGCGAAAAAGTTTGCTCATTTTGCGCGGATGTGGTTGGCGATATTTGCGGAATACTCTCAGGTGCGGCAGGGGCGTGTATAATCATGTCGCTTGCAAAAAACATATCAAACTCAAGCGTTGTTATTTTAATCTCCACGCTTGTAAGCAGCTTGATTGCAGGGCTGACAATTTTATTTAAGGCGCTTATGAAAGGCTATGCAATAAAAAATGCCAACAAAATCATCTTGCGGCTTGGCAAATTGCTTGAAAAATTGTTTTTTTATAACAAAAAAAATGTTGATAAAACAGTTGACAAGAATTTTTGATTGTGATATTATAACAAAGTCGAAAGCAGAAGTTTCCACTTCTCACCGGTCAAACAGCTTGGATTTAGACCGCGTTAAAAAATTTTAAAATATGTTTAAAGTTTTTTGGTGGAAATGTTTTGCATTCCACCAATTTTTTATAAAAGGAGACAACGACCATATTTAAAGAACTTTTAATCAATAACCAAATCACAGCAGACGAAGTTAGGCTTATTGATGAAGACGGCGCACAACTTGGCGTTCTTTCACTTGCAAAAGCACAATCGATTGCAGATGATAAAGGGCTTGATCTGGTGCTTATGAATGGCGCGGCAAAGCCAGCAGTTTGCAAACTTATGGATTATGGCAAGTATAAGTTTGACGCCATAAAAAAAGAAAAGGAATTGAAAAAAAATCAAAAGATTGTTGAAGTGAAAGAAATTCAACTTTCAATGACAATAAGCGATCACGACATTGCTTATCGCGTTACAAGCGCCAAAAAATTTCTGTCAGAAGGAAACAAGGTTAAAGTTTCATTGCGCATGCGTGGAAGACAACAAGCATATGCAAAAACCTGCATAGAAGTTGTTAAAAACTTTACAGCGCAGCTTGCTGAATTTGGATCTTGCGATAAAGAACCAGAAGTAAACGGCAGAAACATTATCGTTGTTGTCAATCCAAAAAAACAATAAAAGGAGAACTAATATGCCAAAACAAAAAACACACAGTGGTGCAAAAAAGCGTTTTAAACTTACCGCAACTGGCAAAGTTAAATATGCTCGTCCAACCAAAGGACATTTCTTAACCAACAAATCACAAGCAAGAAAAAGAAAACTTAGAAAAGGTTCATATATTGCAGGCAAAAACTCTGACAATATTAAATCTCTTCTTGGTGCAAAGTAAGGGAGGGGCATTATGAGAATTAAAAGAACAGTAAACGCAGTTAAAAAACGCAGAAAAATACTTAAACAAGCAAAAGGCTATCGCGGAGCAAAATCTAAACTTTACAGAACTGCTCGCGAACAGGTTATGAAAAGCGGAATGTATGCCTACATCGGCAGAAAACAAAAGAAAAGAGATTTCCGCGCACTTTGGATCACCAGAATCAACGCTGCATGCAGAATCAATGACATCTCATACAGCAAGTTTATTGCTGGCTTAAAAGCAAAGAACATCGATCTTAACAGAAAGGTGCTTGCAGACATCGCTGTTAAAGATCCAGACGCTTTCAAGGCACTTGTTGCAGAGGTTAAAGCATAAATATGTTGAAGGCAAGTGGAGAACTTGTTAAAAAACTTAAAAAGCAAAAAAGAGAAAACGATTTTTTGCTTTTTTTAGATAACCAAAAAATCATCAATGATGCCATTGCACAAGGTGCAAAACCGATTATGGCTTTGGCAACAGATGAAAGCTTATTTCCAAACATAAATTGCGAAAAGTATCTAACAACTCAATCAGTAATTCAAAACCTAGCAGATGTTAAAACACCACGGGGTGTGGTTGTTATGTTAGAATACACACAAGATATAGTATTATGTCCTAAAAACCACTTCTTGGTGCTTGATGGTTTGCAAGACCCAGGAAATGCCGGAACGCTTATTCGCAGCGCTCTTGCAGCAGGCATGCAATGCGTGTTTATGCTTGATTGTGTTAAGCCAACCAATGCAAAACTTGTTCGCAGCAGTGCAGGAGCAATTTTTAACATACCAATCTATGCTATGTCTAGGGATGACTTTGTTGAATTTGCTTTAAAAAACAACCTTCAACTCGCAAAAACTGATATGCAGGGCCAAAACATTTTTAAATTTAAGCCAACCGCGCCGCTTGGCGTTGTTGTTGGCAATGAAGGAAATGGCGTCAGCGAGCAAATTTCATCAATTTGTAAAATTTCGCTTACAATTCCAATGCATAAAGGCATTGAAAGTTTAAACGCTGCGGTTAGCGGCTCGATTGTTATGTTTGAAATAACTTCAAAATAAGGAGGAGAATATGTCAGGTCATTCAAAGTGGCACAATATTCAAGCCACAAAAGGCAAAATGGATGCTGCAAGAAGCAAAATCTTCACAAAAATCGGCAGAGAACTTGCCGTTGCAGTTAAAGCAGGCGGGCCAGATCCAGCAAGTAACCCAACTTTAAGAGCGGTTATTGCCAAGGCTAAACAAAACAACATGCCAAACGATAACATCGACAGAAGCATCAAAAAGGCAGCTGGCGACAATGGCGGCGTAAACTATGAATCAATCGTATATGAAGGCTATGGCGTGGGCGGCTCGGCTGTTATTGTAGAGTGCTTAACCGACAATAAAAACCGCACAGCTGGCGATGTTAGACATGCGTTTGATAAATATGGCGGTTCACTTGGCTCTAACGGTTGTGTTGGCTATCTTTTCCAAAGAAAGGGCATCATCATCGTGCCAAGAGAAGAAGGGCTTGACAGCGACGCGCTTATGATGGATGCTCTTGAAGCAGATGCAAAAGATGTGATTGAGCATGACGATGAAGTTGAAATCATCACTGCTCCAAATCAGGTTAATGCTGTTAAAGAAGCGCTCGAAAAATTGGGATACAACATTGTTATGTCGCAATCTGGTTTAGTGCCTGATATGTATGTTGATTTAGACGACGCAAAACTTGCATCTTTCCAAAAAATGATTGCTGTTTTGGAAGAACTTGATGATGTGCAAGAAGTTTATCACAATGTAAATTTGCCTGACGATGAATAAGCGCTGGGCAAGCGCTTGGAAAAGTTTTTCCAAGCTCAAGGTTGCCGCAAGGCAACCTTTTTTTTGGCTGCGCCAAAAAACTTGCCCAGCGCCGATTATTTGTTTGACAAAAACATGCAAAATAATATAAAATTTAACTATGAAAATACTAGGAATAGACCCCGGCTATGCAATAATTGGTTACGGAGTGATTGACACAGCAAAGCAAAACATGGTGATAGATTATGGCGTGATTACAACACCAAAAGAAGACAGCATTTCGGTGCGTTTAAAAAACATTGAAAGTGGACTAATAGAGTTGTTTGAAACCTTTCATCCAGACACTGTTGCCATTGAAGAGCTTTTTTATTTTAAAAATCAAAAAACAGTTATTCCCGTTGCCGAAGCAAGGGGCGTGATTTTGCTGACAGCGCAAAAATATTGTGGCAATATTTACGAATACACACCGATGCAAATTAAGCAAGCTCTCACAGGGCAAGGCAGGGCAGAAAAGGCGCAAGTTCAGTTTATGGTTAAAAACATTTTAGGCTTAAAAGAAACGCCAAAGCCAGACGACGCCGCCGACGCGCTTGCAGTTGCGCTAACTCACGCACAAACCAGCCCAATGCTGAACACAAACAAAATTTAAGGAGCAAAAATGATTTCGTTTTTAGTTGGAATTATAGAAGAAAAACAAGAAGGCAGCATATCGCTTGATGTCAACGGCGTTGGCTACTTGCTTTATGTTTCAAACAACACCTTATCAGCGCTTCCAGAAGAAGGTGAAACAATTAAAATATACACCTACATGTCTGTTCGCGAAGATGATGTTTCTCTTTTTGGGTTTTCGTCAAAAGAAGAAAAGCAGCTGTTTTTAAAACTAACTTTGGTGTCAGGGATCGGGCCAAAAGTTGCACTTTCAATTTTGTCGGGCTTGCCACTTTCGCAACTTATTGCTGCAATAATCAAACAAGATTTACGCACGCTTTCGTCCATCAAAGGGCTTGGCAAAAAAACCGCCGAAAGATTGTGTTTAGAGCTTAAAGATAAAATCTCGCCAGTGGGCGTTGTCGATGAGCCGCAAGAAAAGCAGTTTGAATATGACGAAGAAGCGTTGTCAGTTGCAGTTGAAACGCTTATTTCGCTTGGCGTCAACAAAAATCAAGCCTACCAGCTTGCAAAAAGCAATGCCACTGCAACATCCACAGCAGAAGATATCATTTTAAAATCATTAAGGGGGTATAGGGGATAATGGAAGAAAGATTTATCACAAGCACCAAAAACCTCACTGACGCTGAAATAGAAAACTCGCTCAGGCCAACCAGCTTTGACGAATATGTTGGGCAATCAAAAATTAAAGACAGCCTTTCTGTTTACATTAAAGCTGCAAAATCGCGCAAAGAAAGCCTAGACCATGTTTTGCTTTATGGCCCGCCTGGGCTTGGCAAAACCACTCTTTCGCACATAATCGCAAACGAGCTTGGCAGCCAGCTTAAAATCACATCTGGGCCTGCAATAGAGCACGCCGCCGACCTTGCAGCAATTTTAACCAACCTAAACCAAAACGATGTGCTGTTTATTGACGAAATCCACAGGCTTCACAAAACAGTTGAAGAAATTTTGTATCCTGCTATGGAAGATTTTGCACTTGATTTTATTTCTGGCAAAGGGCCGTCTGCAAAAAACATTCGACTTAAAATTCAACCATTCACATTGATTGGTGCAACCACAAGAGCGGGAATGCTTACAAATCCGCTGCGTGATAGGTTTGGCATAATCTGCCGCTTAGAGCTTTACAGCATCGACGAGCTGCAAGAGATTATCACTCGTTCGGCGGGCATTTTAAACATTCAAATTGATGAAGGCGCAAGCAGAGAAATTGCAAAACGCTCACGCGGCACTCCACGAATTGCAAACAGATTACTTAAACGCGTGCGCGACTATGCCGAAGTGCATGGCGAAGGCAAAATCAACAAAAGAATTGCAGATAAAACGCTTGATATTATGGAAATCGACGACCTTGGGCTTGACTATATCGACCGCAAAATTTTAAACTCAATCATCAAAAAATTTAAGGGCGGCCCAGTTGGGCTTGAAACCTTGGCTGCAACCATCAGTGAAGACGCTTCAACAATTGAAGATGTTTACGAGCCATATCTTTTGCAGCTTGGTTTCATCTCTCGCACGCCGCGCGGAAGAGTTGCATTAGAGCCAGCATATAAGCATTTAGGCATTGAAAAGGGAGAGTAAGATGTATTACAAAAAACTTGTTGCCGAGGATTTATATCTTTCGCCGATTGATGTAAACGACGCGCCAATCTTCGCAAAATGGTTTAACAACTGCGACATCGCGCAGATGTATAGCAAAGGCGGATTGTCAGATTATTTCACCGAACAAAAAGCGCGTGAAAAGCTTGAACAATACATCAGCAACAATGAATATAGGTTTGAAGTTATCCGGCTTAGCGATGATAAACCAATCGGCCTGTTTTCCATCAATGAAGTAGACATGCAAAACAGAACTTGCCGCATAGGCGGGTTTATCGGCGACGAGCAAAACCGTGGCAAAGGCTATGGCACTCAGGCGCTTAAAATGATTTGCGACATGGCATTTTTTGCTTTTGGAATGCGAACGATATTTACAAGAGTGCATTCTTACAACACTCCATCATTAAAAACAGTCAACAAAGTTGGATTTAAAAAGGTTGGCACGCTTAAAGATTTCATCGTGTTTAACAATAAGTTTTACGACCACCTATATTTCCAACTTATGCCTAAGGATTTTTATAAAAACTTTACTTCCTACTATAAACGCGGAAACAACTTTTCTGCACATATCACAGATCTTCTTAATCGAGAATAAAAATGGATTTACTAAACAAAAAATCATATTATTATCATCTTCCACCAGAGCTTATTGCTCAAACGCCTATTGAACCACGCGACAGCAGCAGACTGCTTGTCTATGATAAAAAAACAGGGCAGATTGAGCATAGAGTTTTTCACGACATAACCGAATATCTCTCTCCAAACGATGTGCTTGTGATAAACAACACGCGCGTGCTGCCAGCACGACTTTATGGCTATAAAGACAGCGGTGCAAAAATTGAAGTGCTGCTGCATAAAAGGCTGGATTTAAAAAATTGGGAGTGCCTTGCAAAACCATTAAAGCGCCTTAAAATAGGTGATAGGGTGACTTTCAGTGAAAATCTTTCTTGCACGCTTGTTAAAAAACTTGACGACGGTTTATGCCAAATGCAATTTGATTTTAACGGCGTTTTTGAACATCGTTTAAGCGAAGTTGGCACAATGCCGCTGCCGCCATACATCAAAGAAAAACTTAAAGATAAAGAGCGCTATCAAACGGTTTACAGCAAGATTGACGGCTCTTCTGCAGCTCCAACTGCTGGCTTACATTTCACGCCTGAGCTTTTGCAGAAGATTAAAGACATGGGTGTGCAAGTTGTTGAAGTGCTTCTGCATGTAGGGTTGGGAACTTTTAGGCCAGTTAAAGAAGACAACATTTTAAAGCACCAAATGCACAGCGAGTTTATTGAAATGAGCAAGCAAAATGCCGACATTTTAAATAAAGCCAAAGCAAGCGGCAAACGCATCATCGCAGTTGGCACAACCAGCGTCCGCGTATTAGAAACCGCCTGCAACGACAACGGAATATTTTCGCCGATGAAAACCAATACAAACATTTTCATCTATCCGCCTTATAAATTCAAAGCGGTGGACGCGCTGATAACCAACTTCCATCTTCCAGAAAGCACTTTAATCATGCTTGTAAGTGCGTTTATAGGCAGAGAACAAACCATGAAAGTTTATGAAGAAGCTGTAAAACAAAAATACCGATTTTTCAGTTTTGGAGACGCATGTTTGTTTAAATAGTTGCTATTATGACATAAAACACACTATATATAGGGGTATTATGAAGAATTTTAGTTTTGAAATTATAAAAGAATGTCCAAAAACAGGCGCTCGTGCAGGTATATTTCACACTCCGCACGGTGATATTTTAACGCCTGTTTTTATGCCAGTTGGAACTCAGGCAACAGTTAAAGGCGTCACGCCAGAAATGCTTAAAGATCTTGGCGCACAGATAATTTTGTCTAACACCTATCACTTACACCTGCGCCCCGGTGAAGAAATAATAAAAAAAGCGGGCGGGCTGCATAAATTTATGCATTGGAATAGGCCAATTTTAACCGACAGCGGCGGGTTTCAAGTGTTTTCGCTGTCAAAGCTACGAAAAATGACAGATGACGGCGTGGAGTTTTCTTCGCATTTAAATGGTGAAAAGCGCTTCATGAGCCCTGAAAAGTGCATCGACATTCAAAATGCGCTCGGCTCTGACATTGTTATGCAGCTTGATGTGTGCAGCGAAGCGGGCGCAAGTTATCAAGAAGCGCTGCAAGCAAAGCGCCGCACAAAGCTTTGGTTAGAGCGCTGCTATGCGCATCAACAAAACCCAAAACAAATGCTTTTTCCAATAGTTCAAGGCAATGTTTACAAGGATTTAAGGCTGGAATGCGCAAGAGATTGTCTGCCATATGCCAAATGTGGAATCGCAATTGGCGGACTTTCTGTTGGCGAAGAAAAAAGCGTTATGTATGACATTTTAGATGCTCTTAATCCTGTTTTGCCGCATGATCAACCGCGCTATCTTATGGGCGTAGGCTCGCCAGACTGCTTGGTTGAAGGTTTTGCGCGCGGCGTGGATATGATGGATTGCGTGCTTCCAACCAGAATTGCCAGAAATGGAACGGCGTTTGTAAAAAGCGGCAAATTGGTGGTTAAAAATGCCGCATACAAAGAGGATTTTCGTCCAATTGAAGAAGGCTGCGATTGCTATGCATGCAAGCATTACACCAGAAGCTACATTCGCCACTTGATAAACGCAGGTGAGATGCTTGGCGCAACGCTCATCTCCATTCACAACCTGCATTTTCTCACGCATCTTGCCGCCGATGTTCGAACTGCAATTTTGGAAGATAGGTTTCCAGAGTTTCGCGCAGAATTTATGAGCAAATTTAAATATTGATTCCTATCTTGTTTTTTTTGCATGATTGTGATATTATGATTTGTAGGAGAAACAATGTTTGTAAGCCTAAAAATTATTAGCATCAACAAAAACAATGAATATGTTTTGCAAAATGAAAAATCTAAAAAGCAGCACACTTTGATGCTTGAATTTTATAATGTCAAAAATCCAAAAGTAGGCGACAGACTTTTTATAAGCAAAAATCTTCTTGACATAAATTTTGAAGGCTTTTGTCAGCCTTATGCTTTCACTGTTGCAGACGAAAACGAAATAGAAAAATTTGCACATAACAATTTTGATAATGAAATTGCTGTTTTGTTTAATTCCAATAATAAAACCATTTTGAAAAGGATTTACGGATGATAAATAGCGATTTAAAATACATTAAAAAACACTACGGAGAGAAATTTGCACACCTTTGCAGAGATCTTTTTCCTACGATTTTGGAAACAGAAGGGCTGTTAAAAGACATCATTACCAAACATTTTGCGCCTTCGAGAAATTTGTATTATGATATTACAAAGCATGGTTTAGTAGATGATTTTAAAGATTTTGTTTATTGTTTTATTAACCTAGAAAATGACACGATGCAATCTGTAGGTCTCTCACCAGAAGAGCTTTTGCTTCAAGCAGGATACATCCTTTATCCCGAATGTCAAACTGAAGCAGATATTCAAAAATTTATAAAATATTATGCTAGTGGTGAAGAGCTTTGCACTTTTGGTGGCCGAAGGCTTACCACTTGCCGCGTATGGTTTGCCGTAAAAGAAAATGTTGATGAAATTAAAAGAGAAAATTTTCCACATCCAACAAGACAGGATGAATATGGCACAAGTGTTATTAGCATACAATTTTCAAGAACAGGAAATAATTATCTTTCAATAAAAAACAGATATAATCACATGGTTAACAATCCGGATGCAACCTTTAGTAATGACTTGGACAACATAATCCCTGGGCTTAGTCAAGCATTTGCACAACATTATGGTTTAACAATCAATGGTGGTAAAAATTTTGAAATTCCAAATTATGTTCAAACTTCAAATGGCGAGTTTATAAAATACAATATTGAACATGACAATATTTATTGCTGTGCAAACAACATTATAGTTTGCAATGGAGAAGAACGACAACTGCCGCCAGAGAAATTTCTTCTATTCGATAATTATGTGTTGGATCTTGAGACAAGCAGAGTGCTTCCTGCAAATGCGATTGATCTTAAAACTAACAGGGTTAAATCTTATCTCCCTCCTTATCGCGATGCTTTTATAGAAAGCCTTGGCGAAATCAAATCGGCAAAACGAGTTTTAAATAAAGATGGCATGAAAATTATATTAACGCCTGAAGAAGGAGAGCCCGTTGAAATTGATTTAAACAATCGCAATCAAATTGTTGGCTATTCAAACACAAATGTTGAAATTATAGGCAACGACTTTCTAGACTATAACACAACTCTTACCACTCTCAGCGTTCCAAATGCAAAAGAAATAGGCAGCAACTGTTTATATTTTAACACGACATTAACAACACTTGATGCTTCCAATGCCACCAAATTTGGTTCCGGCTTCCTAAATAATAACAATTCACTTACCACACTATACCTTCCAAAAGCTGAAATTATAAGTAACGCTTTCTTATATTATAATAACTCGTTAAGAGAACTTTATCTCCCAAATGTTCAATTCATAGATATGTTGTTCTTGAATCACAACACCACATTAAAAAAACTCTATGCACCGAAACTTAAAACGTATTCAATAACAAATGAATATATACTTAACTTGATTAAAAAAGAAATAAGCAGCGATTCTTTAGAGAGATGAAAATCTCTCTTTTTTAATAAAAAATAAATTTTGTTTGACTTGCAAGCAAAAATTGGTTATAATTTTATTGTGGAAATTTGGTTTCCATAATCTAGTTAAAAGGGGTAAAAGTATGAGCATAAGCATAATTGGTGCTGTTGCTCCTGCGATTGCCGTTGTAATTGCGTTAGCATGTTTTGCCGTTGGAATTGGCGGCGGAATAGGTTTGTATAAATTGATTGCAACAAAAAAACTCGGTAAAAACAAATCGAACGCTGTTCGTATTATCGAAGAGGCATACGCGGAAGCAAAAACCATCAAAAAAGAAGCCTCGTTAGAGGCAAAAGAGGCAAGCCATAAGTATCGCGAAGAAGTTGAGTCAGAGTTAAAAGAAAGACGAAGCGAAATTCAAAAAAGCGAAGAAAGGCTTACTGAGCGCGAAAAATTTATCGAAACAAAAGAGCTTTCGCTTGATAGAAAAAGCGAGCAGATTGAAGAAGAAAAAAAGAAAATTGATGATGTTAAAAACAAACTCAATTCGGAAATTGAGCAGCAACAACAAATCAAGGCTGATATGCTTGCACAACTTGAAAAAATAAGCGGCATGACAAAGCAAGATGCCAAAAACACTTTGATTTCAAGCATGACAGAAGAAGCTAAAAAAGATGCAGGCATAATCATCAAGCGCATTGAAGACGAAGCTAAAGAAGAAGGCGACAAAAAAGCACGTGACATTGTTGCCGCAGCAATACAAAAATGCGCAACCGATCTTTCAACAGAAATGACTGTTTCGGTTGTCAATCTTCCAACCGACGAAATGAAGGGTAGAATAATTGGAAGAGAAGGCAGAAATATTCGCGCAATCGAAAGCGCCACCGGCGTTGAACTTATCGTTGACGACACACCTGAAAGCATAACGGTTTCGTCGTTTGATCCAATCAGGCGTGAGATTGCAAGGCTTAGCCTTGAAAAACTTATTGTGGATGGCAGAATTCATCCAACCAGAATTGAAGAGATCGTTGAAAAGATGACCAAAGAAGTTGACAAGGCCATCAAAGAAGCCGGCGAGCGTGCTTGCGAAGAAGTTGGCATTTACAACTTGCATCCAGAGCTTGTTAAAATTTTAGGAAGGCTTAAATTTAGAACAAGCTATGGACAAAACTGCTTAAAACACAGCATCGAAACAGCCATCCTTGCAGGGCAGATTGCAACCGAACTCGGTGCAGATGCCACAATCGCAAAACGCGGCGGGCTGTTGCACGATATTGGCAAGGCGCTTGACCACGAAATTGAAGGAACTCATGTTCAAATCGGCGTAGACCTTGCAAATAAATATAAAGAAAACCCTGCCGTTGTTCACTGCATTGAAGCGCATCACTTTAATGTTGAGTTTAAATCGGTTGAAGCGGTTATCGTTCAAATTGCAGACGCCATTTCAAGCAGCCGTCCTGGCGCAAGAAGAGAAAGCTTTGAAGCTTACATCAAACGCTTGCAACAGCTTGAAGAGATTTCAAACTCGTTTAAGGGCGTTGACAAAGCTTTTGCTGTTCAGGCGGGCAGAGAAGTGAGAATCATTGTTAAACCAGAAGAGATTTCTGACAACGACGCAATGTTCCTTGCAAAGGATATCGCAAAGAAAATTGAAGATGAAATGCAGTATCCTGGCCAAATTAAAGTCAATGTGATTAGAGAAAGCAGATATTCAGAAACTGCAAAATAACAAAAAGCATAAACGATATATAAAAAAGGATTGAAAATCAATCCTTTTTTTGTAATGCAAGAAAAAGTTGTCGAATAAACTACTCTAACAGAAGGTGAGAATATGTTGGAGAGCTTTGCAAATTTTTTCGCAGATAACATCTGGCTTGCGGTGATTTTAATAGCAATCATTCCTGCGCTTGAAGGGCGGGTGGCGATTCCGTTTGCACTGAGCAGCGCCTTGCTTGGCACAAACACACTGCCGTGGCACTGGACGCTGCTCTGTGCTTTTATCGGCAGCATTATTCCAGCGTTGCCAGTGATTTTTTTGACGCGAAAAATTAAAAATCGTTTTTTCACAGGGTTTGTGCAAGAAAAATATAATTCAAAAATCACCAAACTAACTTTGCAATCTTCAAATCTAAAAAAACTTGTTTGGCTTGCCGCGTTTGTTGCCATACCGCTGCCGATGACAGGCGTTTGGTCGGGCAGTTTGATTGCAGGGCTAACAAAGCTTTCGCCGTGGAAAAGTTTTATCGCAATTTCTATCGGCAGTTTGGTTGCGTGCAGCATAATCCTTTTGATATGCCTGTTTTTTGAAGGCAGCGAACTGATTGTGCTTTTGGCATCGATTGCAATTTTGGCGATTTTTGTTTTGTTTGAAGTTGCAAAAGCTGTAATCAAAAAAATTAAAAAAGAAAGAAGCGGCTGATTGTTCACTGCGCTTCTTTCTCTATCGGTTGGGCACTGCCAACCTATAATTATAATGCGTTCTTTTTTAAATAATATTCATATTATTTCCAAAATTTTTTAAAAGCATAAATTTGTGCGTAATATGCGCCAACTGTGGCACAAGCGCAAACATAAATTGGAACTAAAATTGTTGAAAAGTAGGTTGTCGCTTGGTCGAATGGAGCGCCGCAAACATAGTTGAGCAGGAATATAATTGCAATCAAACTTGCAAATATGCTCCAAACTATTGCAGGGTTCCAAATTTGCGACGGCACTTTGCTTACAGAAGTTTTGTAGTTATAATACTGATAAACTGCGTAAACAGCCGCTAAAATAGGGAAGAGATAGTAAACAAAATTTGTGTTAGATTGGGTTAATCCGCTTAAACTGAAAATCATATAAAGCAGTGCGCTGCCAACACCAATCAAACCGAAAATAAACAAACTTACATAAAATTTCAACAGGTTAGTGTTGTGTTTAGGGCGCTTTTCTGGGCGCTCGTAAACCTTAAATTCAACATCTTGTGAAGCATAATATTCTTGCAAATCGTCATAACTTTCAAAATCGCTTTCAACAACTGGCTGCTTTTTAACTTCGGCCTTGGCATAAAGTTGCTCCAATTTTGCCTTCACATCGCTGCAAGTAGGGTCAACCGCAATGTTACGCTTAGGCGCTGGCAACGATTTATCTTGATTTGAAGTGAATGCTGCAATGTTTATATTAAGCCTAGCAGGTTCAATGCGCTTTGGTTTTGGAATATCTTGCTCCGAAAGCCTATCGGTGATAAACACGCCATCATCTTTTGGCTTTTCTTGCTGCGATTGAGTTGTTTGAGGCTCAGCCGGCTGTTTTGGCTGTTCGTTAAACCTATACGACGCGTCGATCTCCTGATAATGGCCTTGCCTTGATTGAAGCAGGGCAGATTTGAGCTCGGTTAAATCCTGCTGCACATTTTCCTGCGATTTGGCAGGGGTGGTGGAAAGCGCAAGCTCAATTTGATTGTCTGCATACGAACGCTTGTTGCGATTTTTTGAAAAATCCTTTGCCGCAGCATAAACTTTGCGGTTGTAATCTTCCGCCTGCTTGATTGCCGCCTGATTTTGCACCGGAGCTTGCTCGTTGGCAGTCCGCTCAGGCAATTCTTCTTGCTCAGGCTCTGGCTGCTCAACTTGCGGTTGTTCATCTTCAATCGGCGCAATGTTTTCAACTTCTTCTTCAAATTCTTCGGTCTCTTCAAGCTGCTCTTGATTTTCTTCTTGTTCCTGATTTTCTTCTGGCTGTTCTTCAAAACTATCTATATCAAGTTTAGATTGCATTGCAAATTCTGGCTTTTCATCTTCATCGTCGGAAAGGTTGAAATAGTCGTCATAATCGTCATCTTGTTGCACATCATCTTCAAATGCTTCTTCAAAATGTTGCTGTTCAACATGAGATGAGATTGATGCAGCAGGGGATGCTGCCGCAACAACACGCTCGAATGCATTTTCTTGCTTAGGCGCAATTTCAGCCGGCTGCGATTGTTCAACAGTTTTCACCACGCTTAGCCCTTTAAAATCTTGTTTTAAGCTTTCAAGTGCTTCTCGTCCAGCTTCGGTTATACTTGAAAATGAGCATTTTGGGCCTTTTGTGCTTTCTTTTAAATATGAAGATATGTATTTCAATTCCTTCATACGGTTTATGTTTGAATAAAGGCTTGGAAGTTTAATCTCTCTTCCAAACCTTTTTTTAATTTCGTCAATCAGTTCAAGCCCATACATATCTCTCTCGCACAAGCAGGAGAGAATCATGTAGGAAAGTTGTCCTTTTGCCAAAACTTCCATAATTTTCATCCTTTACATTTTAATTATACTTGTTTTTAAAAACCATGTCAACAAAAATAGGGGGTATTATGAAGACATAATACCCCAAATTAAAACATCCGTATCTATGCGCAAAAGACAGGTTTTGCGCATAGATATGCACATAATACCGCTTTAAAATAAAATATTATGTTATATTTTCATAACATAATATTTTGTATTATTATCAATCATTTTTATCATTTATGTCATTTAATGAATTTAAAAATCTGGTAAATGCAATTTGATTTAGTTTTGTTGCCCTGTCTTGCGAAATGGTTAGCTCTGGGTTTAAAACGCTTTTAAAATTGCCAACATCTGTTAAATTTAAATAGTTAACAATTTTTAAAAACACTTGATAAATGTCTGTTCCAATATAAAACTCGTCTGGAACGCCGCAAAGCAAGCTTTCCAAAAATATTTGATTTGGGCCTAAGCCAGACCTAGAAGATGTTCTAAACAAAGTGTTTAATATTTTAAGCATACTTACAAAGTTTTCGCCAACATCTTGCATCTTTTGATTTACAATCTCGGCGCGCTTAGCAAAATTTAATTTATAAAAACCCTTTTTGCGGTTGATGAAAATTTTATAATTTCCAAAATCGTCCATCAAGCATGGATATATAAATATTTGAGTTTTTGGCCCAAAATCATCCCTACCAATGATGCGCAAATATCTGTCGAGATTATAAACGATGCTGGTTTGCGACAAATTTTTGGCAAACGCTTTTTGCAAATCTTCTTTTAATGCGTCAAGATTATATTTCTCTGTATCAAACTCATATTGTGGCACAGTTTGATCGGCTGCTTGTTGCTTTTTTGTTTTCCTTCTTTTTTTTCTTTTAGAATTATTCCACGCAAACACAACGCGCTCTTTAAATTTTTTCCACCAATCGTTGTATTGCATGCAGTTTATTTCAATTTGCGGGCTGTTGAACGCAAGCAGATATATAAACTCACTTTCTGCTGTGATTGCGCCATTAAAAGTTTCGTTTGCAGGCTGCAAAATGCAGTTTTGAACGGAAACAAACGGAATACTGTAAGACATATCTTCAACTGCAAGCGAAACAAGCGCGTTGACTTTTGACTCGGTGTTATCGGCAAACTCACTGTAATCAACGCTTGCAATAGATTGAATTAAACTTTTTGAAATCCCTCGCATTTGGCCTCCTAAATATTGTTATTTTTTGCATTCAATTTTTTGCTTTCCGCCCATATATGGCCTTAAAACAGGCGGAATATTAACCGAACCATCTTCATTTAAATGGTTTTCGATAAGTGCAATAAGCATTCTTGGCGGAGCGACAACCGTGTTGTTTAATGTGTGCGCAAAAACCATGCCTTGCGGCGTTTTATATCTTATGCCAAGCCTTCTAGCCTGAGCGTCTGTAAGGTTTGAGCATGAGCCAACTTCAAAATATTTTTTCTGTCTTGGACTCCAAGCCTCAACATCCAAACTTTTATATTTTAAATCTGCCAAATCGCCAGTGCAACAAGCAAGCGTGCGAACAGGAATTTGCATTGAAACAAAGAAATCAACGGTGTTTTTCCAAAGCTGGTTATACCAATATTCGCTGTCTGCCGGCTTGCAAATCACAATCATCTCTTGCTTTTCAAATTGATGGATTCTGTAAATTCCGCGCTCTTCAATGCCGTGTGCGCCCTTTTCTTTTCTAAAACACGGCGAATAGCTTGTAAGCGTGAGCGGCAGCTTGCTTTCATCTAAAATTGTGTTCATATATCTGCCGATCATTGAATGCTCGCTTGTGCCGATGAGATATAAATCTTCACCTTCGATTTTATACATCATGTTGTCCATTTCGTCAAAAGACATAACTCCGCTTACAACATCGCTTCTTATCATGTATGGCGGAATAACATATGTGAAGCCGCGGTCTATCATAAAATCGCGCGCATAAGTTAAAACGGCAGAATGCAGCCTTGCAATATCGCCAGTGAGATAATAAAAGCCTTGTCCGCTTGTTCTGCGAGCGCTGTCTAAATCAATTCCGCCAAGTTTTTCAAGGATTTCGGTGTGATATGGCACATCAAATGGCTTTTGTTTTGCCTCTAAAAATGTTTCAAGTTGCACATTTTCGCTGTCATCTTTGCCAACCGGAACATCGCTTGCCACAAAATTTGGAATTGTCATCATAATTTTTTTAATTTGAGCTGAAATTTTTTCTTCCTGCTGTTCGAGTTGTGCAATTTTGTTGTTGTTTTCAGCAACTTGCTGCTTAATTTTTTGTGCTTCTTCAAGCTTCGCAGCCTTCATAAGTGCCCCAATCTGCGCCGAAAGCGTGTTTCTTTTTGCCCTGCATTCATCTCCTTGCTTTTTAAGCTCGCGGTTTTGCTTATCTAGTTCAATAACTTCGTCTACAAGCGGCAATTTATGATCCTGAAACTTGCGCTTGATGTTTTCTTTAACAACTTCTGGATTGTTTCTTAAAATGTTGATGTCAATCATGCTGAAAATTTTCCTCCATATGATATAATTTTAAATCATATACAAAAATATGTCAAACAACTTAGCATGCAAAACATAAAAATATTGCATTTCTTGTGTTTATTATGTCATACATAATACTATATATTGTGTTATAAATTTGTTTTACTTTTTTAAAATTATAATGTATAATAAAAACATGAAATCGCTTACATACTTTGAAAAAAGAGATATAGCAAATCAAAGAAAAATTAGAAAGCAAATTGCAAACCTGCCCGACTTTTGTTATGACTTTTTTATCGGCATTGAAAGCAACTCTTCTTCTCTAACACGAGTCAACTATGCCATGGATCTTAATATATTTTTTGACTATTTGGCAGATTTATTGCACAAAGATAAAAAATCCATCACTCTTGACGATTTAAGCAATTTAAAATCTAATCAAATTGAGCAATATCTTTCACATTTAAGCTTTTATGAGCTTGAAGGAAAAGTTATCAAAAATGGCGAGCGCGGAAAAGCACGAAAACTCGCTTCTGTGCGCAGTTTGTTTAAATATCTGTTTAACCACGATTTAATTGCAGCAAATGTTGCAAGCAAGGTGCAAACACCAAAACTTCACAACAAAGAAATAATCCGCCTTGAGCCGGATGAAGTAAGCCGCATGCTTGATGCCGTGGCTTCCAACAACACCTTCTCTCATCGTCAAAAGGCCTACAACATCAACACAAAGGAGCGCGACAATGCGCTTGTCACCTTGTTTTTAGGCACTGGAATTCGTATCAGCGAATGCGTTGGGCTGAATGTGGAAGATTTTGACTTTTCGCAAAATGCCTTTAAAGTTACGCGAAAAGGCGGAAACCAAACAGTTTTATATTTTTCTAAGGAAGTGGCAGACGCCCTTAAAATATGGCTGAAAAAGCGCAAGACTTTGGGAATCGACGAAAATGAGCATGCCATGTTTATAAGCCTGCAAAAGCGCAGGATCAGCACTCGCGCGGTTGAAAATTTGGTTAAAAAATTCGCGCAAGAAGCAACTCCGCTTAAAAAAATCTCTCCGCACAAGCTTAGAAGCACTTTTGGCACAAACCTTTATCGTGAAACCAAGGATATTTATATAGTTGCAGATGTGTTGGGTCATAAAGATGTAAACACCACCAAAAAACACTATGCGGCAATCAGCGAAGATATGCGTAAAAATGTTGCAAATAAAGTTAAAATAAATTAAATTGGCAGAATAAAAGTTTGCCTATTGCACACAATATAATTGTGAAGGAGAATTGCTTCACATTAGGCAGAAAAAGAGCAAGATGCGGTTTGCTCTTTTTTTGCGCCATGTTAAATTTGATTTTCAACCATCCAATCACTGTAAATTCCATAACCTTTTGTTGGATCGGACATAAACACATGTGTCACCGCCCCTATAAGTTTTCCGTCTTGGATTATCGGGCTTCCACTCATGCCCTGCACAATTCCGCCGGTAAGATTTAGCAAGCGCTCGTCTTTCACCCTAAACACCAAACTTTTATCGTTTGCCGCAGATTGATAATTGGCTTTTATAATTTCAATTTCATATTCTTCGCTAAGCCCGCTGATGTTTGAAACAATGTATGCTTTGCCCGGCTTAACCGAAAGCCTGCCGCCTATATAGCATGTGAGATTTGGGTCTATAATGCCATCAAGGTTTTGCATTTTACCATACACGCCAAATTTGCTGTTTTTATATATTTCACCCATCGCCTGATCGCTTTGCAGAAAGCTGCATCTCAAACTGCCCGGGTTGTTTTTTTCACCCTTTTCAATGCCCAACAGCTTGCAGTTATAAATACTGCCACCTGTTGCAGATATGTTGTTTTCATTGTCAGTTATCGCATGCCCGAGCGCTGCAAAAGAATTGGTTTGCTTGTTGACATATGTCAGCGTGCCTATGCCAGAAACATCGTCCTTCACCCATAACCCAAGTTTATATTTGCCCGTGTTTGCGTCTATTTCGCCCTTTATTATTGCGTGGTGCGGCTTGTTGTTGCGCAAAAAAGTTACATCAAAATCTTGTGAATCGCTTTCTTCAACTATATCACTGAGTTGTTTTAGCGAACAAATCTCGATGCCGTTTATTTGCGTGAGCAGGTCGCCTTCTTTAAATTTTTGAGTTTTTTGAGTTTGTTTGTAGCCATCTTGCGTTTCAACCATTTTTTCGTTTACAACTATTGCGCCCGACGATGAAAGGCTTATGCCAATCGGCGCTCCGCCAATGTAAACCTCCTCTTCTCCCGAGCATACCACCTTGACTTTTCTTATAGGAATAAATCCAAAAAGTTTGAAAATTACAACGCCTTCGCTTGGTTTATCTGTTGAGACTGTTTGATCATCTCTAAGCATCTGCGCGTTTACAAAACTGCCAAACATGCCAGATTTGTTGGCTTCGTCAATCTCCTGACTTGTTGCCATAAAGCCGTCTGGCAGCGAATAGATTTGCTTGAAGCCAATGTTGCCGACAAACAACAATACAATGGTTAAACAAACGCCAAACAACCACCATTTTTTCATTTTTCCTCCAACAAAAAAACTATCCCAAAAGATAGTTTTTGTTGCAAGATAAATTTTATTCTTATTTTCGCCTTCCTCTTTCAAAAAGCTGCTCGGCATTTGCAAGCATAACATCGGTGATGTTGTTGCCGCCAATTATATGTGCAATTTCTTTGATTGCGTCCTTTCCCGACACGCATTGAGTTTTGCTGAAAGTTGAGTTTTGATCGCTGAATTTTTCAACTTTTATAAACACATCACCAGCGCTGGCAACCTGTGGAAGGTGCGTGATTGCAAGCACTTGATCGCGCAAAGATATGCTTGAAAGTTTTGCCGCCATCATATTGCCAACTTCGCCGCTTATGCCGGAATCGATTTCATCAAAAAGCAATGTGCGTTCGTCTGTTTTAGAAGCAAACATGTTTTTCATGGCAAGCATGATGCGGCTGCTCTCACCACCCGATGCGGTTTTTGCAAGATCTTTAAGCGCTTGGCCTTTGTTGGCTGAAAAAACAAAACTAACATCATCAAAGCCGGTCGTCGACGGCTGTTTTCTTTCAAAATTAACTTCAAATCTGCTTCCAGCCATGCCGAGATCGCTGAATTCGCGCTCTAAGCCTTGTTTAACTTTCTGTGCACCCTGCTGCCTGATTTGATGAATTTGCTCGCATAGAGATTGTATCTCCTGCATGATTTCTTGCTTTTGTTTTTCAAGTTTTGCAAGCCCGTCTTCTGCATCAATCAAATCGTCAAGGTTTTGTTTAAGCTGGTTAAGCTTGTTTAAAATCTCTTCTATTGTTGAGCCATACTTTCGTTTAAGCGACTTAATTTTTACTTTACGCTCGTTTAATCTGTCAAGCTCGATTGGATCTGCTTGCGAATCCAAAAGTCTTTCTTTGATTTCACTTGTCACATCATCAAGCTCAATCTGCGCACTTTCAATGCGATTTGCAAGTTCGTCAAAACCTGCGATATCACTCAGCTTGCTAAGCAATTTTGCACTAGAATTGAGATTGGAAAGAACTCCGCCAGCCGAAGAGAACATGCGCAAAACTTCATTCAAGTTTTCACCGATTTTTTCAGCACTCTCAAGAAGCTTAATTTTCTCATCCAGCATTTCATCTTCGCCCAGTTTAAGTTTGGCGTTTTCGATCTCTGCGATTTGATAGTTTAGCATATCCTTTTTATCTTCTCGCTGAGCAGCGTCGCCACCGAGTGCGGCAATTCGCTTTTGCACATCCTTGATTTCTTCAAACTTGCGAGCAAGCAAGGTTTTTAAATCACCAAAATCGCAAAACCTATCCAAAAGCATGAGGTGGTTTTTGCTTTTTAAAATGTCCATATTTTCGTGCTGAGTAAAGCTGTCCACAAGCGCCGCCGAAAGGTTTTTAATCATAGATTGCGGACACGGCGAGCCGTTTACTTTGCTTGACGAGCGCCCGTCTGCATGCAATGTGCGCGAGATGATGAGTTCGTTGTCATCCAAATCATTCTGTTGCAAAATTTCATGCACGGCAGAAGAAAGCGGTTGAAAAACTGCGTCAACACGCATAACATCTTCGCCAGTGCGAAGAAGCGACTTGTCAGTTTTAACTGATAACACAAAAAACAGAGCATCGAAAATTAAACTTTTCCCTGCCCCTGTTTCACCTAAAATTACATTCAGCCCCCTGTCAAATTCAATCTCTTGCGATTTGAAGAGAGCAAGATTTTTTATAGTCAAACTTCTAAGCATGTTAAACCCTTTTAACCAAGCATATCATTAAGCGCAACCACTGCATCAGAAGAAAGCGATGCGGAAGGAAAAACAAGCATAACTGTGTCGTCGCCACTGACTGCGCCAACAAGTTCGGTGAGATTGAGTTTGTCAATAAAACTGCAAACCGCCGAGCCCATACCTTTGATGGTTTTTACTGCAACAAGATTTAAAACACTTTTAACCGAAATTACGGCTTCGCGAAAAATTGCAACATATTTGTTTGAAATTTGTTGTTCGTCGCTGCCGATGATGGCGTATTTATACTTGCCAGAGGTTGACAAAATTTTGGTTAAGCCAAGCTCTTTGATATCTCTTGAAATGGTTGCTTGAGTGATATCAAAGTTTGCATTTTTAAGTTCTCTTGCCAATTCGTCTTGGGTTTCAATCTCTTTTGTGGAGATAAGTTCCAAAATTTTTGACTGCCTTGCACTTCGTGCCATCTTGTCCTCCAAATTGCCAAATGCCTTTATTTTAAAGGGATGTAGCGTTCTTGAATATTTATAAATTTATATTTATAAGTCAAGTTTTGATTATTATACAACATAATTTATAATTATGCAAGCGATTTTTGTATAATTATTCAATGAATTTTTATAACAATTTGCTTTTATGCAATTTTATAAATTTGAATTTTATAAATATAACTGAGTATGCATAACGCAAAACTCGGAAAAAAATAGGGCAAGAAAAAACAGCCTTGCGGCTGCCTAGTAAAATTTTACTGTTTCTTTATTGTGATAATCTCCTCGCCTGCCATACACTCATCCACAAGTGCAGCAACATCAAGTTTTTCTTCTTCTGCCCTAGCCTTGTCAACCTTTGGTTTGATGACTGGGTTTTTTGGAAGAAAAACTGTGCAGCAATCTTCATACGGCAGAATCGAAGTTTCAAAGGTGTTGATGTCTTTTGCAATTTTAACAATCTCTTCCTTATCCATTCCTATGCATGGCCTAAAAATTGGAAGTAAGTTGAGCGCGTCTTGTGTGACAGTCATGCTTTGCATTGTTTGACTTGCAACCTGCCCTAAACTCTCGCCCGTTACGATTGCGCCAAGCCCTTCGCGTTTTGCTATGATTTCAGCCACGCGCATCATAATGCGGCGCATGATTGTAATCATAAACTCAGGTGCGCACTTTGCATGAATTTCTTCCTGCACTTTGGTGAATGAAATGCAATGCAATTTGATGTCATCAACATATTCGCAAAGCTCTTCGGCAAGCGTTATCACTTTTTGCTTGGCCTGCTGAGATGTGTAAGGATAGCTGTAAAAATGCACGGCTTGCAATTTAAGCCCGCGCTTTGACATCATATATCCAGCAACTGGGCTGTCTATTCCGCCTGAAAGCAGCAACAGCGCCTTGCCAGACGATGAAAGCGGCAACCCACCTTGGCACTTGATGCTTTTATCAAAGATGTATGCCTTGCCGTTGTTGCGAATGTCCACAAAAATTGTGACTTGCGGTTGGTAGAGATCCACGCTGGCATTTGGATTGCAGCGCAGCACAATTTCACCAAGGTCGGCAGCAAACTGCATCGACGGAATCGCAAAACGCTTGTCGGCTCTGTTTACATCAACTTTAAAGGTTTTATCGCCAATTTTGATCCTTGAAACATAATCGCCGATTGCTTCAACAGTTACATCAACTTCTTCCGCCACAGATAGAGAAACTAAGCCAAAAACCTTTGAAAGCCTTTCAACAACTTCTTGTTCGCGATCGAAATCTGTCACCAAAATTCTACCGCGCGTTTTTTGAAGTTTATATTTAAGCCCTTCAAGTTTTTTGCGTATGTTAAACACAAGAATGCTTTCAAACATTCCCCTGTTTTCACCTTTTAAATAAAGTTCTCCCATCCTTAATAAAATGCTTTTCACTTTAATTTCTCCCACAGCTGATAATAGGTTTGCTTTATTGTTTCGGCCGCCGAAACCACATCGGCATTGCTTAAACTTGCATCAAAACTAACCCTAATTGCGCCTTTTATTTGCTGCACATTAAAGCCCATCGCTTCCAACACATGATTGCCCGCTTTTTTTGCAGAGCATGCGCTGCCCCTGCCAACAATCACCGATTTTTCAAGCGCTCTGGTCAGCGTTTCGCCATTTACTCCATCAAACAAAAGCATGCAAATGTATGGGCTTGTGTTCTGCCCAACCACAGTTATCCTTTCATCTTTAATATGTTGCAAAAACGCCTGTTTAAGCTGGCTTGCAATTTGATAGTTTTGCTCTATATTTTGAGCTTGCATCGCTTTTGCCATAGACATGATTGCAGGAACATTTTCTGTGCCAGAACGCAGACCGAACTCCTGTCCACCACCATACACCAAATTTTTGAGAGCGGCGTTGTTTTTAACATAAAGCGCGCCAACACCCTTTGCTGCATGAAATTTATGCCCACTCAGCGAAAATAAATCCACATCAAACTCTTGCAAATTAAACGGCAGTTTGCACACAGCTTGAACGCCGTCCACATGCAACAGCGCATTTGGAGCGTGCCGCCTAACAATTTGGCTTACACGCGCAATATCGTTTATCACACCAGTGACATTGTTGACAAACATAACGCTCACAAGCCTTGTTTTATCATTCAGCATGCTTTGCAAAGCGTCGTAATCTATCTCACCGCTTTTAGATAGTTTTACAAAATGCACAACCTTATCTTCATGCTTTAACGCATTCGCCAGATTAAAAACCGACGCATGTTCGCCAGCAGAAAACACATATTCCCACTTGCCTTGCCTGAGGCTGCCACGGATTGCCAAATTGTTGGCTTCGGTTGCCCCGCTTGTGAAAATTATGTCACCTTTATTTGCGCCAAGACACTTTTTTATTTGGCCTCTTGCAGCGTTTAAAGCAAGCGAAACATCAATCGCAGGCTGATAGATTGCCGACGGATTATAAAAGTTGGAGCATGCATAATATTCATACTCTTTAAGTGCCTGCTCGCACATTTTGGTTGTCGCTGCGTTATCTAAATAAATCATCTAAGAGAAGCCCCATATCTAAATTTAAGTGCCTTCAAAACCTTGCCAATAACTTCCGTCACTTCTTCATCGGTAAGCGTTTTGCACTCATCCGACAGCTTGATGTTATAAGCCATGCTTTTAAGCCCTTCGCCTAAATCTGCACTGCGATAGATGTCAAACAGCTTCACTTCATAGAAAATTTTGCCGCAAGCAGATTTTATTGCAGCCATCAAATCGGCGTTGGAAATTTCGTCTTTAACCACAATCGCCAAATCTCTTTCCACAATAGGAAATTTGCTTATTGGTTTAACCACAAAAGTTTTATCCTTATATGGAATAAGCTTATCCAAATTTATTTCAGCATAGAGTGTGGTTTTTGGAAGGTCATAATTTTTTGCAACAAGCGGATGAATTCTGCCAAAGCTTGCATAAATCTCGCCATTGCCATCCACAACATCCGCTGAAATGCCCGGATGTAAAAAGCCTTGATTGCTGCGAACAAGATGATATTTTAACGCCGTCTCATCCACACCCGCAAGCACGCACGCTTTAAATTCGGCAAAATCCATTTGTGTTGAACCCATGCTGATCCAGTTGGTTTCGGTTGGAAGCTCGCTGAGCGGCAAGCTTTTTGGCGAATAGGTTCTGCCCGCTTCAAAAAGGTTTACATGCTTGTTTCCAACCGTGAAATTATACGCCAAACTTGAAAGCATAGAGTGCGCCATTGTGGTTCTTAAACAAGAAATTTCTTCGCCGATTGGGTTGGCGATTTTAACCATAAACCTACGGTTGTCCTGAATGTTAAGCCTTTCACAAATATCCGGTGGGCAAAGCGAATAGTTAAGCGCTTCATAAAAGCCGTTAAACACAAGCGCGTTTTTAATTTTTCTTTCAAGTTGAGTTTTGTCGTCAAGTCCGCCCTGAGTTACTGCACTTTTATCAAACAGCGGTTTTGTTATGTTATCATAAACATCATAGCCGTAAATTCGTATGATTTCTTCCGCTAAATCATATGCGTTCTGCAAATCTTCTCTGTAAGCTGGAATGACAGCGGTGAGAGTGTCGCCGTTTATTTTGCAGTTAATTCCAAGCCCTGTTAAAATGCGAAGAATGTCGTCTTTAGCAATTTCAACGCCAAGGATATCATAAATTTCTTTGCAGGAGCATTCTATTGTTTTTTCAAGCGGATTATAATCGAAACTGTCAATCACCCCGCCCATTATATCGCCGATTCCAAGCTCACAAACAAGGCTGAGCATGCGCTTTAAGCCCTGCTCGGCACTGCCAAAATAAACGCCTTTTTCATATCTAGCAGAAGAATCTGTTCGCACGCCAATTTTTCTGCTTGTAAGACGAATGCTTTTTAAATCAAACACCGCCGCTTCAAGCGCAACGGTTGTTGTTGCGTCTGTGATGCAAGACTGCGTTCCGCCAATGACACCAGCAATAACCATTGCTTTTTGCTTATCTGCAATCACAAGGTCAGACGGCGAAAGCGAATAGGTGTTGTGATTGAGCACGCTGATTTTTTCGCCTTCATGCGCACCACGAATTATGATTGTGTCACCTGCAATCATCTTTTTGTCAAAAGCGTGCAGCGGCTGCCCCATTTCAATAAGCACATAGTTTGTAAGGTCTACGACATTGTTTATGCTTTTGATTCCAACCGCAAAAAGCCTGCGTTTAAGCCAGTTTGGCGAAGGCGCGATTTTAACATTCTTGATAACCGCTGCCATATATCTTAAACATGCATTTGACTTTCTTTCAACTGTTAAATGATCAGAAGCGCGATCACCGATTGTTATATATTTATAACTAGGTTGTTTAAATTGCTTGCCATAAATGGCACAAATTTCTTTGGCGATGCCAACAACGCTCATACAATCTGGCCTGTTTGGCGTTATGTTTACATCAAAAACAACATCGTCAAGCCCAAGTGCCTTGTCTATGTTTTGCCCCAAAACAAAATCGTCTGGCAAAATTAAAATGCCGTTTACAGACGCGCCTTGCATAAAGCTATCGTCAATGCCAAGTTCTTCGCCCGAGCAGAACATGCCGTCACTTTCAACGCCGCGCAACTTGGATTTTTGAATTTTAACCCCGTTTGCTAAGTCCGCCCCCGGCAATGAAACCGGAACAACCGCGCCTTCAAAAATATTGGTGGCAGCAGTTATAATCTGCACATTTTCATCACCAAGTGAAACTTGACAAATTTGAAGCTTGTCGGCATCGGGATGTTTTTGAATTTTAACAATCTTGCCCACCTTTACATGATGAAGATGCGCGTTTTGATAAATCATCTCTTCAACTTCAAAGCCTGCATTTGTAAGCTTTTGCGCAAGCTCTTCTGGCGAATCTTGAATGTCTACGAAATCTTTTAACCAGTTATATGTTACTTTCATTTTATGCTCCTTTTCGGCTATTTTGTTATAATTGTATAACATAATAGCGTGCTTTTTGCAAAGTTTATTGATTTTTCGTGTATTATGTTATGTTTTTATAACATAATACATTTTATTTCATTTGTTTTAAGAACCTTATGTCGTTTCTAAACATAGATCTAATATCGGAAATTGAATTTTTTACCATTGCAACCCTGTCAGCGCCAAAGCCAAAGGCAAAACCGCGATATTTTTTGCTGTCAATTCCGCATTCTTCAAGCACTTTTGGGTTTACAATACCCGCACCGAGCAATTCCATATACCCCGTGCCTTTGCATAACCTGCAACCGCTGCCGCGGCAAGTTGGACAAGTTACATCAACTTCCACGCTTGGCTCGGTGAATGGGAAGAATGACGGTCTAAACCTGATTTGCGTTTGCTCACCAAAAGTTTTACGCATAAGCTCAACAAGCATGGCTTTCAAATCTGCCATAGAGATGTTTTCATCAACCACCAATCCTTCCATTTGGTGGAAAACTGGCGAGTGAGTTGCGTCGCTATCATTTCTATACACCCTGCCCGGTGAGATAATTTTAAATGGTGGCTTCATAACCTGCATAGTTCTCGCCTGCACCGACGATGTTTGCGACCTAAGCAAAATGTTGTCGGTGATAAAAAATGTGTCTTGCATATCACGCGACGGGTGATTTTTTGGTATGTTAAGCGCTTCAAAGTTGTAGTAATCAAGCTCAACTTCTGGGCCTTCAACCACTTTAAAGCCCATGTTCACACACGAATCTATCAAAAGTTCAAAAACCTGCGACAAAGGATGCAGCGCGCCTTTTTCATGGCCTTTGGCTGGCTCGGTTATGTCTATATAATTTTTTGCAAGCTCTTTTTCAAGTTGAATTTTGTCAAACTGCTCTTGCTTGCTGGCGATTTGCTCCTCAATTTCCTGCCTAACTTGATTTACAAGCGCGCCAACAACCGGTCTTTGTTCAGCCGGCAAATCTCTCATGCCGCGCAAAATTTCGGTAAGCAGCCCCTGCTTGCCAAGATACTTAACCTTAAAATTGTTCAATGCCACAGCATCTGCAATTTGATTTAGCTCCGTCTTTGCCTGTATAGACAGTTGTTGTAGTTTTTCTTGCATATTTTCTCCTTTTAAAAAACTCTCTCCCTAATTTAGGGCGAGAGTTAAACTTCGCGTTACCACCTAATTTCAGCGCACAATGCGCCCTTGTTTGCAATATTACGGTTGCCACCGACCGCGCCTACTTTTTTTTCAACGCAGCAGCTCGAAAAGTGAATTCACCAGCCGCAACTTAGTTTGTTTCACCAACCCAAACCTCTCTGAAAGTTGTTTTGCTGGCCATGTCTTTCGTCATCGCCTTTTAAAAACTAAAAAAAGTTTAGCACGATTGCAAAATTTTGTCAAACAATATGCTATAATTTTTATATGAAAAATTTATCGCTAACCGCACAAATCGATTATCAAAAAGTTTACTATTTGCTTAAAGACAACGCCATCTCGGAAAGTTTAATATCGATGCTGAGAAAAGACTGCAAAAGTATGAAAATCAACGGCAAATATGTTGATATGCGAAGCAAAATTTATAGCGGTCAAACACTTCAACTAACCTTTCGCGAGCAGGCGGCTTCAAACATACCGCCAAGCAATATGCCGCTTGATATTTTATATGAAGACGAAGATTTTCTCATCATCAACAAGCCCGCTTTTTTACCAAGCATCCCATCAAAACGACATTATCAAAACAACATTGCAAACGCAGTTGTGGGCTACATGCAAAAATATGCTCAGCCTTTTGTTTATAGAGTGCTTGGCAGGCTGGACAAGGATACATCGGGAGTTTTGATTGTGGCAAAAAACCCAGTTGCAGCTTCAATGAGCAGCTTTGAAAAATCATATCTCGCGCTTTGTCACGGCAATTTTGACAAAACTCAATTTGATGTTGAAAAGCCCATCCGCACAATTCAAACAGACGGCATAAACCAACAGCGGCGCGTGGTTGATGAAGATGGAAAACCAGCAAAAACGCATGTTGAGGTTTTAAAGCAAAATCAAAATGTTGCGCTTGTTAAACTTACGCTGTCGCATGGACGAACGCATCAAATCAGAGTGCATCTTTCCTGCATCAATCACCCGCTTTTAGGCGACAAAGTTTATGGCATTCAAGATGACTCGCCACGAACAATGCTGCATTGCGCAGAAGTAAAACTTGTTCCACCTTTTTCAGCAAACAAAATTGGTGTTGCTGCGCCTTTGCCAAAAGATTTTAGCGATCGCTTAATTTGAATTGAAAACACTGTTTCCCGCATTAAAGTAAAACTGCGGCACTTTGCCAACAATTATGTTTTCACAAATAAGCACCTGCGTGATAAAATCCACATGCTTGGTTGTCAGCGGCAAAATCACGCTTATTGTTATGTTGGCATCTATATACAGCGAATGTTTGGTTTGATTTATGCCCGCGCTTTCAAAGCTGGAAGTAAACGATGTGATAACCGAACCAATCGGCATGATGTTTACCGTCACCTTAGGCCCGACTGCCGAAAGCGCAGTGATGCCAGTAAATGAGCCAAGCGGAATTTGAACGCTGTGCTCCACCACAGTGTCTAGATAAATTTGAATAAGCGTTGAAAGCTCTCGCGCAAAGTTGTTAAGCTCTATTGCATCAGCAGAAATAGACGAAACTGTTTTATCATCGGCATAGGTTACATCGATAAAATCATCATATGTGTAGCCTTCCTGCTTGACGACATCATAAATCGCATCGCTCACCGCCGTTGTTGCAATGGAATCAACTTGCGCGCGCGACACTTCAACCACAAGCGGCCCGACAATAAAATTAAAATGCAAAAAAGCCGCCATCATCAACAACAAAACACAGCCAAGACAAATGCACGCCTTGGCTTTCAGGCTTAGTCTTTTGCGCTTGACTTTTTTCATAATACTATATATGAAAAAACTTTTGCATTATTGACTACTATATACTGTATGTATTATGTCATAATACATACTTTATTTTGTTTTTGATTTGCATATGAGTGAAAAAATAAATGCAAAGGCGATTGCCGCAGCAATGCCACCCGCAGTGGCTTGCAAACCACCAGTAAACGCGCCGATCAAGCCATAGGATTTAACCGCACCTATTGCGCCTTTTGCAAGAGACGCGCCAAAACCGATTATCGGCACATTTATGCCCGCTTTTGCAAATGCGCAAAGCGGCTCAAACAAATTCACCGCCTGCAAAACCACACCGATCAAAACAAAGCAAACCAAAATTCTTGCTGATGTGATTTTGGTTGTTATAATCAACACTTCGCCAAGCATACAAACAAGTCCGCCTATCAAAAACACCCATAAATATTGCATATCACTCTCCCGCTTCAATAACTATTGCGTGGCTTACACCCGGAATCGACTCGCCCTGACCAGATGCCGTTGTCGACATTAAAGCGCCCGTTGGAACAAAGAGCACCTTTCTATATTCGCCCTTGTTAAGTTTGTTTAATATATAGCCATTAAGCACCGACGCACTAACGCCGCATCCGCTTGCACCGCACATAGTGTCTTGCCTGCGCGAATAATAGCAGTGCCCGCAATCACAATAGTTTGCGCCCAATTTTATTCCTTTTTCTTCAAGCAGGTCAATCAAAATATCGCTGCCAAGCTTGCCAAGATCGCCTGTTACAATCAAATCATAATACGAAGGCTTTCTGCCAGTTTCTTCAAAATGATTTATCAGCGTATCGGCAGCTGACGGCGCCATTGCAGCACCCATATTGTTGACATCAGTGACGCCATAATCTATAACCCTGCCATATGTAGCCATGCAAACGCTTGCGCCCTTTCCATGCAATGAAAGCACCGCCGCTCCAGCTGCAGTGGCAGTCCACTGAGATGTTGGCACGCGCTGATTGCCAAGCTCTAACGGAAAGCGGAACTGCCTTTCAGCAGTTGAAAAGTGCGAACCGGTTAGACACACAACGTTTTCAAAATATCCGCCGTCTATCAGCGTTGCACCAGCCGCCAAGCTTTCTGCCATAGTCGAACATGCCCCAAACATGCCTAAATATGGCATATTGAATGCACGAGCGGTATAGGAAGAAGAGATGATTTGATTAAGCAAATCGCCAGCCAGCAAAAGATTTATATCCGCGCTTTTAAGCCCAGCTTTTTGCAGTGCGCCAGTCACCGCCTGCTCGAACATCTTCCGCTCAGCCATCTCATAGGTTTTCTCGCCAAAAATATCATCATGCATAACATAGTCAAAATACTTTCCAAAATTGCCCTGCCCTTCTTTTGGGCCTGCGATTGTGTAGCCTGCAATAATCTTCGGCCTGCGTTTAAATTCAATCGTCTGCATGCTATATCAACCCCGCGATGTAATAAATCAAACCCACCACAACGCTTGCAACCACGCCGCAAACAATAACCGGCCCAGCAACAGTAAACATTTTCACACAAGTGCCGTATATGATGCCTTCATGCTTAAATTCAATCGCTGGCGATGAGATTGAATTTGAAAAACCCGTGATTGGAACTATGCTTCCGCCACCAGCAAACTTGCCGATTTTGTCATACACCCCAAGCGCGGTTAAAAACGAGGCAATAAAAATTAACGCAATAAGCGTCCACGCCCATGCGGTTTGCTCTGCCATGCTTGGAAATATGTATAAAAGGGCGTCGTTTATTCCCTGCCCAATCAAGCATATAACGCCGCCCACCCAAAAACTGTTAAACAGCGATGGCCACGCTTTGGTTTTTGGAATGCGCGCTTCAACATATCTGTTATATTTTTGGTTTATCTGCTGATTTTTCATAGCCACCTCGCTGCAATTTAGTTTTTACAAAAGTTGAAAGAATAATCATGCAAATTTTGCTTACACTAAAACGGCAGGAGGAAATATGAAAAAATCTATAATAATTTCGTCTTTAACTTTGGCATCTATTTTGGCACTGACTGGCTGCGGCAACAGCGGAAATGAATCTGCCGCAATCAACAACCTATCTCATCAGCTGGATAGAGTAACCAACACGGTTTCCGCCATCTCAAACGGCAACGATAAAAAATATGATCTGCAAGAAATGGCTCTCAATGATGAAACCTACCAAGATTTGTATCAAAAGCAAACCAACATTCAATCTAATAAATCACAAGTGCTTAGTAAAATTAAAAGCATAAAGAAAAAACTTGTTGATGGCGTTAAGCTTGGTTCGGCTGGCGCAAGCGCAATAAGCGAGCTTACAACCGCTATGCAGCGAAACACCAACAACCTTAACAAAACCAAAAGCGATTTTAATAGGTCAATCACCAACATTTCCAACAATAAAAGCAACTCCGGCTTGCTTGACGCGCACATCACAAGGCTGGCTTGCTGCATGACAGCTCGCGAGTGTTATTTAAAAAACATTCTCTATGCGCTTGAAGGCATTGAAAACGCACTAAATAACAATCAAGAAGATTCGGCTGCACAAGAACAAACATCTCAAATGCAAGAAAACGTTAACCAAGAGTTACCACAAAATATTACTCAGCCTGCGCAACAGCCACAACAGCCAATCAACATGCTTCCGCAATATCCGTCTAACGGCGTGAACGGCGCATATGGCTATGGATATAACGGACTCGGCAACGGCTATGGTTATGGCTTCAATCCTTCGCGCAACACCGACACATATGGACCCGGCGTGACAAACATAGATTCATATCGCTTTAATTCCAACCCGAACAACCCATATAACCACATGTATGGACAAAGGCCAATGCTTGAACAAGACTGCAACAACTGCCAAGAGCCAAATCAAATGCAGCAAGAAAATGTTAAGTTTGAAAATCATCAGCAGCAACGCGAAAGCACAGACATACCAGCGCAAAAACCACCGCTTCCTGCGCTAACGCGTGAGCAAGAGACCGGCACGCCTAACCAAGATGATGAAATCAAAATTAAAAGCGTTTGCGTAGAGCAAAAACATTTGGATGACGAACCAACCGAGCAGCTTGAAAAGCCTGCCGAGCAAGAAGAACCGCAAGGCGCAGACAAAGCCAAAGGCCACACAAAAACGCTTGCAAGCATTTTGCTGGATGTTAACAAAAAAATTGAAAAACTGATTAAAGGCTAAAATAAAATTGTCCCGCTAGGACAATTTTTTCTTTAAACTTTGCAGAATTTTGTTTTCAAGCCGCGACACCTGCACTTGCGAAATTTTTAAAACCTGAGCAATTTCACTTTGCGTTTTATCATAAAAATATCTCATCAAAATTATTGTTTTGTCACGCTTGGGCATGTCTTTTATAAGCTCACGCAAGGTTATTTTGTCAACCAGCGCATCGTCACCGCCATCGCCTTCAACTCTGTCGATAAGCATCAGCCCTTCATTTTCCCCGTCGTCAAACGGTGCGTATAGCGAAATTGGCATGCGCGCGCAATCCATTGCAAGAATTACATCACCTTCTTCAACACCAAAGTGTTTTGCAATCTGTTGTATTGTTGGCTTAACTTTATTTTCCAAAAAGAACGCATCCACAAACTTGTTGATTTTGAGATTTAATGATTTTATCGCACGCGAAACTTTTATGCTGCCGTCATCACGCATAAATCGCTTGATTTCGCCTATCACCATAGGAACAACATAGGTGGAAAATTTAACATTGAATGCGGGGTTAAAATTATTTATAGCTTTAACAAACCCCAAACAGCCAAGTTGATAGAGATCGTCATATTCAAGCCCTTTGCCCTGAAAACGCTTGATTATGCTTTTGATTAAAGCGGAGTTTTCGGCAATCAGCGCACTCTTTGCCTCTTCGCTTCCATTTTGCGCTTCTTCAACCAGCTGTCTAACCTGCTGCCAATCTAGCAAGATTGCTTGCAAAGTGCGCCGCGCCTTAATGTTTTTCTAAGCACAACTTTAAGGCCTTTTTCTCCGTTCTTTTGTAGCTGCACATCATCCATAAAACTTTCCATAACCGCAAACCCCATGCCACTTCGCTCTTCATCAGGTTTGGTAGTATAAAAAGGCTCGCGCGCGCGGACAAAATCTTTAATGCCAATTCCATTGTCGCACACACTGATAACCACATCATTGCCGTCAAACTCAACCCTAACCAAAACCTCACCTTCGCCATGCGGATAGGCGTGCACAACACAATTTGTAACCGCTTCCGACACCGCAGTTTTGATGTCGTTGATTTCATCTACAGTTGGATTTAAAGGCAAACAAAAACTTGCCACACACACTCTGGCAAAGCTTTCGTTGACCGATTGCGCTTTAAATTTAACTTCCATAAAATTGTTGGTTTTCAATTTGCCACCCCCTAAACAATTTTGGGCATAAGCTCATATAGCCCTGTCATTTTAAAAATCTTTTCTGCATGCGATGACGGATTGCAAATGTAAATTGGTATGCTGCGATCCTTCATTTTTTTATACCTGCCGATAAGCACGCCGATGCCAGTTGAATCCATAAATTCGAGTTCGGATAAATCTATGATTATCTGCTTAAAAATGCCGCTGGCAAAGGCTTTATCCATCTCTTCGCGCACATAGCTTGCGCTGTGCTCGTCAAGTTCGCCACACAAAAGCACATAAAGCGTGCCATTGTAAATTCTGTGTTTAAGTTTCACTTTCACCCTCCTTACGAGATCAATTTTAAAATTTGTAGACATAAAAAAAACCATCTCTTTTGTAGAAAAAGAGATGATTTTATCAAATGCCAAATTTTATATAATCAGCCCGCCATCAACCATAATGTTTTCGCCATTGACAAAGCTGTTTTCTGCCAAAAACAGCACCGCGCTGGCAACATCTTGCGACTTGCCAAGCCTTCCAACAGGAGTGTTTTCAGCAATTTGTGCCATTTCATCCTGACTAAATTCGTTGTTCATTTTTGTTTGTATGTAGCCTGGGCTTATGCTGTTTACCCTAACTTTAAACGCACTAAATTCTTTTGCCAACGATTTGGTTAAACCAATCACGCCCGCCTTTGAAGCGCTGTAAACTGCCTCGCAGCTGCAACCATGCACCCCTAAAAAAGATGAAATGTTTACAATGCTTCCGCCTTTTTTGATAAGCGGCAAAGCATATTTATTTACATAGATTGTGCCAAGCAAATTTGTTTGAATTATGTTTGCGATTGTTTGGTCATCTTGATCGACAAGCAGCTTTTCGTTATCTGCAATCCCCGCACAGCATACAAGCAAATCTATTTTTTGCTTTATACCTTCTAACGCCAACTTAACCTGATCTGCCTGCCCAACATCAAAGCGCAGCTGCATTTTGCATGGCAAAGTTTCGTCAAACTTGCCCTTGTTGCCGCATAATAAAAGATCATAGCCCGCGTTTGCAAGCGATTTGGCTATAACCTTTCCGATGTCTCCTGTTGCGCCAACGATAAGTGCAGTTTTTAACATATATAGCAAACCCCTATTGCTGGGCCGATGTGTGCAGCAACAACTGGCCCAAGCTCGCCTTCATAGATTGTGGCATCTGGAAATTTTTCAATCATTTTTTGATGCAGCTGTTCAAAATGCTTAGTGTTGGCGATGTGAATTGCAAACAAGCGCTTAACATTTTTAGGAATCATAGCAAGAAGTTCACTTATAACCTTTGCAACGCCAAAAACCTTTTTCGCACAAAGCAATGTGCCCTGTTTGAAAGTTAAAATAGGTTTGATTTGTAAAAGCGAGCCTAACACCGCACTAACCTTGCCAATTCTGCCACCTTTTTTAAGATAGTCAAGCGAATCTGGCACAAAGCAAATTTGGCTGTTGACTTGCAGTGAAGCGATATATTCAATAATCTGCTCTCTGGTGTAGCCCTGTGCCGCCTTTTCGATTACTTCCATGCAATAGCCCCAAACATTTTGCCCTGTTGACATTGAATCGATAACCGAAATTTTGTCTGGATTTTTGCAACTTTCCCTTGCAAGGTTGGCAACAGAGTTTGTGCCAGAAAGCGTTGCAGAAATTGTGAACACAATGGCTTCGTTGCCATCATCAATAACCTTGTTGTATGCGTTTATAAAATCTTCTGGCGAAGGCTGAGATGTTTTAGGAAAAATTTTTGTTTGCGTAAATGAAGCAAAAAACTCGTCAAACGAGCCCGGCAAACCTTCAACAAATTCTTTATCCATGTAAAGAACCTTTAACGGAACAACCGTAATATCATTTTGTTCGATATAATCTTTTGGAATGTATGCTGTTGAGTCAACAATAAGTTTAATCATATTTCCTCCAAGAATCTAAAATATAATAACATAATCATATTATTTTCCAAAATCATTTATATATGTTTATTGAAAATTCTTATATTTTACTCTCGAAAAGCTGGTGAAATCTTCATCAACTTGGTTTTTCAATGTTTAAAACTGTTTGGAAAGTCATGTAAATTGGTCGGAGTGGCGGGATTTGAACCCACGACCTCTTGCTCCCGAAACAAGCGCGCTACCAACTGCGCTACACCCCGAAATCAATATATTGTGGTTATTATGTCATAATACGCCAAATATATTGTTAATAAAACAAGCTTACTACAATTCCGGCAACCACCCCAAATACATAAAACAAGCCAACTATTGCAAGGTTTTCAAGCAGTTTAATTTTGCCACGATTTTTTGTGAACAAAATCACAAGCCCAACACCTGCACCCGCGCACAACCCCGCAAACATCGCCGAAAAGGCAATACCACCGCTGGTGTAAAGTTCCACCAAAAACACGGAAGATGCGCAATTTGGAATAAGCCCTATAACAGCTGCAAGCAGAATTTGAATATACACATTGCCGCCAAACCACGATGTTAAACCTTCCAACCCAACGCTTTCAACAACAATATTGATTAAAAGCGTTGCTATAAAAATATATAATGCAATGTTCAGCGAATGATGCAAGGCATCCAGAAAAATGTTTTTCGTGCTGCAATGGCTTTTGTTGTCATGGTGCGAATGGCATGCCCCACAATGATCATGCAGATGTTCAAACTCTTCTGCCAAAATTGGCTGAGCTTGATATGGCACTTTTTTGCGTTCAAACAGCTTTAAAACAAAATCTACAACATATCCAAAAATTATTGCAAACACAATTTTTAAACCAAGCAAGATAAGCAAATCGACAATAAAATTTGGGCTTGCAATCATGATTGGAATTGCTTCGTCAGATGTTGCAATAAACACCGCAAACAGTGTGCCAAGGGTTATTGCTCGGCGCGAGTATAAATCTGCCATAACAGAAGAAAACCCGCATTGTGGCACGCACCCCAAAAACGCGCCAACAGCAGGCCCTGCACCTTTTGACTTGTTTAAAAATTTTGTAAAACTTGCACTTTTGGCATGCGAAAGATAGGCAACCAAAAGATAAGCTAAATACAAAATTGGAAGAACTTTAAGCGTGTCAAGCAAGGCATCAATAAGCGCTGATTGAAAAACTTGCATGCTTAATTAGTCTCTTGTTTTTTAGCTTTTGTTACTTTTTTCTTTTGTGTGGTTTTTGTTTCAACGCTCTCTTGCTCGGTTTGAGTTTGTTCTTCTTTTAGCTCTTCATTTAAATCGAGTTTCATTTGCGTTGGAACGCTTTCTTCCAGTGATTTTTTAAGCTCTTCTTTGTTTCGCTTAAACTCTTCACGGCGTTTTTCGCTTTGGTCTGGGCTGTAAACAATAAGCGCGTTTGCACGAATGGTTTTTATGCTGCCTTCCATGTTGGCTGAAATCATGCTTGAACCAAGCATCTCATTTACTTCGCCCTTGTTTAATGTTGAAATTTCTGCGTTGTCGGCAATCAGATTGATCTGCCCATTGTTGATTGTGCCAACCTTAGAATCGTTCAACGAGTAGATAATTTTTCCGTTCATCATGCTTACAAGCTCTGCGTTATCTTCCAATCCTGTGATTTCGCCGTCAATCAATGTGACAATTCTTGCCTTGCCTCTGACAAACATAATCTTGCCTTTGGTCATTGTGGCAAGCTCTGCCTTGTCATCCAAAAAGCGGATGTATCCATCATTCATTGTGCCAACTTTGGCTTTGCCGCAAACATAGTCGATCACGCAGCCATTGATGGTGGTGATTTTAGCCTTACCCGAAACGCATCCAACAAAACCGCTTTTGAAAAGCACGATTTTGGCTTTGCCATACATGCTTTCGATAGAGCTGTTGTCGAACATTTGAATAAGCGCCTTGCCGCTTACTTCTTTAAACGTTGTGTTGATTGCTTCCAAAATAATAGCCTTGCCAGAAACACTTACATTCTTGCAATCGCACAATATATGAACACCCATTGAGATGTTTATGTTTTCTTCTGCGTCGTGAATTGTTGGGTCAACAACTTTTTCACTTTTAAATAATCCAAATGACATAACTTTCTCCTTTTGAGAAATTATAGCAAATGTTAAGCAAAAATAAAAACGATTTTTGCAAATTTGTTTGACTATTTTTTGCTAAAATCATATACTTATCACATGTCTAAAATATTTAAGTGTTTTTCTGCGTTAGAATGGATTTTGCTGCTTGTTGTGCTCTGTTTTTTGGGCGGGCATGTTTATTTTAGCCTTACCCTACCCGAATATATGGGCGCAATCGTTGGAAATTTGCAAGATGGCGCGATCGCCGGCGATTTAAACCTATATTGGCATGACATTTTAAAAAATGGCGGCATGATGCTTCTTATGATTGTAGGTGCTTTTGTAACCACTTTGTGTGTAAGCTATTTAAGCGCAAGAATTATAACTTCGGTTATGGCAAAAGCAAGACATCAGGTGTTTGAAAAGGTTAACAACTTTTCAATGAATGAAATCAATAAATTTTCAATCGCATCGCTTATCACACGCTCGACAAACGACATCACTCAACTGCAAATGGTGCTTATCATGACAATCAATATGGGCTTGACCGCACCTATAACTGCGATTGTTTCTATAACAAAAATTGTAAATCTTTCAAATCAACTTTCAATTATAACTGCCGCTTCTATTGTTGGACTTTTGCTGCTTGTAAGCTTAGTGTTTATTTTTGTTGTGCCTAAATTTAAAAAAATTCAGTCGCTCACCGACAGCGTCAACCTTGTCACTCGTGAAAATTTGACTGGTATCAAGGTTATAAGAGCAAACGGCGCAGAGCAATCGCAAGAACAAAAATTTGAAAAAGTGAACACTCGCCTTACATCGACCAACATTTTTATCAACAAGGTTACTGGGCTTATCGGCCCTGGCATTTCGTTTATTATGCAATTCACTTCCCTTGCCATCGTTTGGCTTGGCGCGTATTTGATAAGCGAAGGTAAAATTGATTTTGAAGTGCTTTCTGAATTCACTCAATATGCGATGCAAATTATCATGTCGTTTATGATGGTTTCCATGCTTTTGGTTTTTATTCCAAGGGCTATGGTTTCTGCGCAAAGAATCAAGCAGGTTTTAGACTCTCAATCCACTGTTTTAGACGGCGATGGCAATTTTCAAACAACCGAAACTGGCACAATTGAATTTAAAAATGTAAGCTTTATCTATCCCGGCGCAGACGACTATGTGCTTAAAAACATATCATTCAAAGCGCAAAAAGGTCAAACTGTGGCGTTTATTGGCTCAACAGGCTCAGGCAAAAGCACGCTTATCAACCTTGTGCCAAGGTTTTACGACTGCACCGAAGGCGAAGTGCTGGTGGATGGCGTAAATGTAAAGCAATATAAACTTCACGACTTGCATGATAAAATTGGATATGTTCCACAAAAGGGTGTGCTTTTTTCAGGCACGATTGAAGAAAACATCAAGTATGGCAATCAAAACGCCACTGATGAAGAAGTTGCAAGCGCTATAAAAATTTCTCAATCCAAATTTGTGTATGATAAGCCAGATGGTTTGCAAGATCACATCGCGCAAGGCGGACACAACGTTTCTGGCGGACAAAAACAAAGGCTTAGCATTGCAAGAGCGCTTGTTAAAAAACCGGAAATTTTGATTTTTGACGACAGCTTTTCTGCGCTCGACTACAAAACCGACAAGGCGCTTAGAAAGGCTTTAAAAACCCACACAAAAGGCGTGACGCAGCTTATCGTTGCTCAACGCATTGGAACTATCAGAAACGCCGATCAAATTATCGTGCTAAACGAAGGAAATATGGTTGGAATCGGCACGCATGACCAGCTTATGGCATCCTGCCCTGTTTATCAAGAAATTGCGCTTTCACAGCTTAAAAAGGAGGAGTTATAATGCCGCCTTTTGCAAGAATGAGTTACGCAAAATCCAAAGACTTTAAAAAAGCAATGCGCTTTTTGTTTAAAGGCCTAAAAGCCTATCGCGTTGCTGTGGCTATTTCATTATTTTTGGCAGCCGCAGGCACTGTTATTTCCATCATGGGCCCATACATTTTAAACTATATGATGGAAGAAGTTTTACGAATTCCAATGAATTTTGATCAAATCACCAAGTATGGAATAATGCTTGCAGCAATGTATGCTTTTGCTTTTGGGTTTAACTATCTTCAAAACTTTATCATGGCAAAAGTTGCCGCAAAAATCTCACAAAGATATCGAAGCGACATAACCAAAAAGATCAACCAGCTTCCGCTTTCATATTTTGATCACAACACCTATGGCGATCTGCTCTCGCGCATGACAAACGATGTGGATTTGATTGGGCAAACGCTTAACAACTCTCTTCCAAACTTGATCACATCGGCAACCATGATTATCGGCATCCCTATTATGATGTTTACAATCAGTTGGGAGCTTACGCTGTTTTCATTGATTGAAATTCCGCTTGCGCTGGGCTTGATTTCAATTATAGTAAAATTTTCACAAAAGTATTTTATCAAGCAACAAGATTTTCTTGGCCAAATTAACGGACACATTGAAGAAATCTATTCCGCTCACAATGTTGTAAAAGCCTTTAATGGCGAAGAAAAAGCCATCAATGAATTTGATCAAATCAACAGAAAACTTAAATACACGGCAAGAAAATCTCAGTTTCTTTCAGCACTTATGATGCCTTCAATCAACTTTATTGGCAACCTAGTTTACGCTGGCATCTGCATTTTTGGCGCTTGGCTTGCTATAAAAGATAATGATTTGTTGTTTGTCACATCAATCATCACCTTTACAACCTACATCAAGCTTTTCAATCAGCCTATATCGCAACTTGGCACAATATTTTCTTCGCTGCAATCATCCGCTGCGGCAAGCGAGAGAGTTATGGAATTTTTATCAGAGCCTAACCAGCCAAACGATGTTGACAACAAAACCATCTCAAAAATTAAAGGCAAGGTTGAATTTAAAAATGTCAGCTTTGGATATGACAAGGATAAAACCATCATACACAACTTTTCTTTCACCGCCCTGCCAGGGCAAAAAATTGCAATCGTTGGCCCGACTGGCGCAGGCAAAACAACTCTTGTCAACCTGCTTATGCGCTTCTACGAAATCGACAGTGGCGAAATTTTGGTTGACGGCGTAAATATTCATGATATGACAAGAAGTTATGCCCGCAATCTTTTTGGCATGGTTTTGCAAGACACATGGTTGTTTGAAGGCACAATCAGAGACAACTTGAAGTTTGGCAATCCAAATGCCACCGATAAAGAGATGATTGAAGCCTGCAAAATGGCAAATGTTCATCACTTTATTACCACACTTCCCGGCAATTATGACATGGTTTTGAAAGAAGATTCGCTGGTCAGCCAAGGTCAAAAACAGCTGCTTACAATCGCCCGTGCAATGATTCAAAACTCGCCTATGCTGATTCTAGACGAAGCCACAAGCTCGGTTGATACGCGAACAGAAGTGCTGATACAATCGGCAATGGATCGTCTTACAAAAGGCAGAACCAGCTTCGTTATAGCGCACAGGCTTTCAACCATACGCAATGCCGATCAAATTATAGTTATGGCAAACGGCGAAGTTGTGGAGCATGGCAAACATGACGAGCTTCTTGCAAAAGGTGGCTTTTATGCATCGCTTTATGCAAGTCAGTTTGATGAAAATCAACAGGCAAAAGAATAGGTGAAAAAGTGAAACAAATTGAAATTAAACATGTCTACAAACATTATCCCATCGGCAATAAGGAAAAATTTACCGCGCTAACCGATGTGAGTGTTTGCTTCAAAAAAGGCGAACTAGTTTCCATCATCGGCGAAAGCGGCAGCGGCAAAAGCACACTTATGAATTTAATCGGCGGGCTTGACAGCCAATTTGAAGGCGACATTTTTGTTGAAGGAGTTAATCTGCGCCTGCAATCTGACAAAATGTTGGATAAATACAGAAAAAACAAGGTGGGCTTTGTTTTTCAAACATTCAACCTTATCCCTCACCTTTCAATTTTAGACAATGTGACTATGGCGCTCACCCTTTCAAATGTATCGCCCGAAGAAAAAATTGAAAAAGCCACCGCAATTTTAACACGCATGGGGCTTGAAAAATATTTAAAGCGCAAGCCTAATCAGCTTTCAGGTGGGCAAAAACAACGCGTAGCCATTGCAAGAGCTCTTATCAACGATCCTGACATCATTTTGGCAGACGAACCGACTGGCGCGCTGGATTCAGGCACATCAGCACAAATTCTTGAAATTTTAAAAGAGATCGCCGATGAAGGCAAACTTGTGATTATGGCTACGCACTCCGAAAAAATAGCTAGCGTTTCATCAAGAGTTGTTGAAATTGCCGACGGAAAAATTGTTCGCGACGAAAAAAATAAAAATTACAAAAAAAACAAAAAACCTTCCATCCCTAAGATTGAAAAATCGCTGAAAAGCCAAAATCAAAAGCTTTCAATTCGCTCGGCTTTAAGGCTGGCGTTTCACAATATGTGGGCAAGCAAAACAAAAAACTTTTTAATGGCTTTTGGTGTCGCAATCAGCATTGTTGCACTTATCATAATGCTGGCTTTTGGCTCTGGCTTAGATTCATATATCGCAGATGTGTCGCACAGTTTCACCAATCCAAACATCGTTACAATAGCAAAAAAGGGCGACGATATGATTGGCGCGTTTGTGCATGATCCGTTTACAAGCGAAGAAACGCAAAAACTCATCGACGATTTAAACCAGCAGCTTGAAACAAGCGAATTCGACTATCGCGTGACGCAAGAAGATTTAATCCCCGGTTTTTCATCGCTCACAGGCATGGGAATTGATGTGTCATTCACATTTCCAGACGGCACACAATTTTTGCCGGATGAACAAGGCAACCCGCAATCGGGCAAAACCGAAGTTTCATATATTTACACCACTCCGCCCTACTACACACAGGCAAACCTTATCGAAGGCGAAATAAGCGGCGACAATCAAATTATGCTAACCCCCGCCGTTTACAGCATCTTCCAGCAATATTTTGGCAATCAGGATATCGTTGGCAAAACAATAATTTTAAATGTAAGTTTAGAAGGCATGCAACAGCCGTTCAGCGCAGAAGTAACAATCACTGGCGTGGTGGATACATCCGTAATTCAAAGCGTTCTTGCAATGTATGTTGATTTTGATTTCCTCAAAGCAATCGCAGTTGAAAATGGTTTGGATGCTAACTCTTTCCCTAAAACAACTTACTATCTTGATGTAGATGAAGATGTTGCCGCGTTTTTAAATGATTTTGTTATGTCAAGCACGGCCTATTCAGGCTCTATTGAAGAAGGCTTGACTTCTATGTTTTCAGAAATGTCTAACACAATCAGCGTTGCTCTTACAATTATATCTTGCATTTCACTTGTGGTTAGTGCTATAATGATTCTAGTGGTTCTTTACATCTCTGTAAGCGAACGCACCAAAGAAATTGGCGTGCTTAAATCAATCGGCGCTAGAAGGCAGGACATACGGCTGATTTTCACTTCCGAAAGCTTCTTGATCGGCCTGCTTAGCGGAATTGTTGGCATAATTTTTGCGCTTATCGTTTACGGAATATTTGTTGCGGTGCTGTCATCACTGCTTGGCTTTGCACCACTTTCGCTTAGATGGTATTACTTCTTAATTGCCATTGGTGTGAGCGTTGCTGTCAGCCTGCTTAGCGGATTGTATCCATCAAACAAAGCCGCTAAACTTGACCCTGTTGAATCACTTAGACGAGAATAAAGGAGAATTTATGAAAGCACTGCTTCTTTGTGCTGGCTACGGCACACGGCTTTATCCACTTACCATAAACACCCCAAAAGCACTTTTAAAAGTGCAAGGCAAAACGCTGCTTGAACTGTTGATTGACAATCTTCAAGAAATTGACGCGATTGATGAAATCGTGATTATTTCTAACGACAGATTTTATAAAAACTTTTGTGATTTTAAGCCGCAAATTGCTTCTACAAAAAAAATAACCATCCTAAACGATGGCACAACAAGCAATGATAATCGTCGTGGAGCGATTGGCGACATTAAATTTGCGCTTGACAAAATTAAATATCACGGCGAAATTATGGTTTTGGCTGGCGACAACTGGTTTGACTTTAAACTTAAAGATTTGTATAACTTCTATCTTAAAAACAATAAAAATGATGTGGTTTTTGGCGAGCATAAAACAGACATCAATGTTTTACGAGCAGGTGGCGTTGCCAACTTAGATGAATATGGCAGAGTTTTATTCATGGAAGAAAAGCCACTTCAACCAAAAGGCACGTTTGCAGTTGGCCCGTTTTATATTTACAACGCGCAAACTGTTAAAATGCTTGATGCTTATCTGCGTGCCGGCGGCAATCCTGACGCGCCCGGCCACTTTCCTGCATATCTTTCACAGAAAAAACCGGTTTACGCATATGATATCGCTCCAAAGCACTATATCGATATTGGCACAAAGCAAGCCTACGACAACATTGAAAGCACAATTCAAAATTTGAATGGAAATTTGACAAGATAAAAAAAACATCTGCCTTAGCAGATGTTTTTTTTGAAAAGTTTGAGTGAAAAGTTATTTGTCTTAGTCTTGTTTATTTTAGCCCTGTTACGGGCGGCACATTTAAGAGATAAATGTGTCTCGACGATGAAACGGAAAATCCGTTCTCTTTAAAAGGAGGTGATCCAGCGGCACCTTCTGATACCGCTACCTTGTTATGACTTCAC
>CALVYP010000003.1 GCA_944372365.1 uncultured Clostridia bacterium
CCAGTGGCATAGCTGGGTAGCGATGTATGGAAGGGATAAATGCTGAAAGCATCTAAGCGTGAAGCCCACCTCAAGATGAGATATCCCATAACACAAGTTAGTAAGACCCGTTGTAGACTACAACGTTGATAGGTCGGAGGTGTAAGCACAGTAATGTGTTCAGCTGACCGATACTAATAGGTCGAGGGCTTGATCACGGATTTGGCATTAAGTTCTGTTATGTAGTTGTCAGAGTTCTATCCAAGACTCTGTTTGAGTGATAATTTCAGGTTTTCCTGTGATTATACCATATCTGGTGGCGATAGAGAGAAGGATCCACCTGTTCTCATTCCGAACACAGAAGTTAAGCTTCTCATCGTCGAAAATACTTGGCTGGCAACGGTCCGGGAAGATAGAACACTGCCAGATAACAACATTAAAGCAACCTTAAAAGGTTGCTTTTTTGATTTTAATTTTTGCAGTGTTCTCTCTTCCCGGAAGGGAAGATATCGCCAAGTCAAAGAAGTATGCGTGGCGATGCGGGAAAGCCCTAATGAACACTGCCAGATAACAAAAAAACGCACCCGCAAGGGTGCGCTTTTTTTTCTGGCAGTGTTGTGCGTCTTTTGACGCACTGCACAATTAAAATTGTGCCCATCTTCCCGGCCGGAAAGATATCTTCGATGCGAAAAACTGTCGTTTTTCTAATGAACACTGCCAGATAACTTCATTAAGTCAGGCTCGTGAGCCTGACTTTTTGTTTTCATATTTTTATGTAGACGAAATTTCCAATAGAAGGGTGCGAAAAAGGCTTATGAATATGCGCTTTTGCACAATAAAAACTTTTGCAATTTGTTTTATGGAGTAAGTTAGAATATGATTTTCCTGCTAAAAATTTAAAAAAGGTATTGAAATTATTTTAATTTCGTGGTATACTAAGGCATAAGAAAGTGATTTAAAGCATTAAATCATTGTTTTAGGAGGGACATATGTCTAATAAACTTACTAAAATTTTAACTTATTGCAGTTTGGTTTTGGTGATTTTGGCTGTTGTTATCACAACCGCTATTTGTCTTACAACCGCTCTGTCATATAAGGTTACAGTTGATGTTGTGTTGCAAAGCGCAACGCCTGATGCCGTAAGCGATGCCAACATTACGGTAAGCGTTGGTGGTAAAGAAGTTTCAACACAAAATCAAAACACATCACTTACTGTTGATGTTCAAAAAGATAGGGAAGTTACCATCACTTTTTCTATGAGTGATTATAGCTATGTTGGCTTATACAATGGTTCGAAAGATGACTATCAAGGAACTGAAAGCATTTTGAATGAACCAGAAGAATATGTTTATAAATTTGTTGCAACAAAAGACACAAACTATACACTTGTTTGTGAAGCAGCAAACTTCTATCAAGTAAGCGTTGGCTACAATGCCGACAAAGCTGTCAATGAAGTTCCTGGTGGTGCAATTGAAGTGGCTTTGACTGGTGACGGGGCTTACGCAGACAGCGAAAATCAAAACTTGTATTATGTAAGAGAAGGCGCTCAAGTAAGCGCAACATACAAAGCTGCAGAATACAACTTCACAGGCTGGACAAATGGTGAAAATACTTCTGCTGAAAATGTTTACAATCTTACCGTAAACGAAAATGCAAACATCATGGCTAACTTTGAAGCATATGTTTACTACAATGTCAAAGTAGACTATAAATTTGACGCCAAAATAGAATTAGGCTCGGTTAAAGTGACTGCAAACGGTCAGCAAGTTGGAGAAGACGGGCTTACATTAAGAGTTTTGGAAGGCGAAAATGTTTTGCTTAAAGTTGAAAATGTTGCTGGTTACAAATTTGTAAATTGGTCTAACATTTCTGGCGAAGATGCAACTGCTACAAGCATTAAAATTGCTATTGCCGATAATGCAGACTACACTGCAAACTTTACTCCAATTAAATATAACATCACATATGTTGATGGCGAAACACAAACCACAGAGCAGGTTCTCTATGGCGGAGCGCTTAAAGAAGGCCCAGAAGAAAACTATCAAAACGGATGGAAGATCTTCCAAGGCTGGACATACGGCGGCAAGGTTTACACAACAGCACTCTTTGAAGGATCTAACGAAGACTACACATTAACTGCTTCATATAAAACTCAAAGTGACATCACTTACGCATTCAATTTAGGTGACTCAAAATCAATCGCTTACAACACAGCAACAGGCATTGATTTAACAAACGCTCCAAGCAGAGAATACTACAAATTGGCAGGAATCAACCTTAATGGTGTTGTATATAAATTCAACGATGCAAATGGTTTTGCAGACGCTCAAAACACAATTGACAAATATTTGATGGATCAAGATCAAACTGCATTTGATGCAATTGCAATTTGGGAACTTGTTGGCGAAAACATTACGATAACAGTTGAAAGCGGTGCAATTGGTGCCACTGAATACAATAAAATTCTTGCAGCAGACATCGATGTTGAAACAACTCTGCTTTGTGATTATTTGGAAATCGACACCACAAACTTAGCAAGCATTAAAATCATGTATAACAATGGCGAGTATTATTTAAGCAAAGCGTCAGCTGAAGATTATGCTGCATTAACTATTGCAGACTTGTTTGAAGCTATTACATTTACACCAGATGTTACTGACATTAGAGTTATTTTGGTGCATGCTGCTTAAAACACAAACAAAAAAGCCTTGAATTTCAAGGCTTTTTTTGTGTTTGAAGGGGGACAAGCGAAAGCGAACTTGCTTGCAAGGGTGAGCTGAGCGTAGATATATCTCCCGCCACGCGAACGCAACTGCGTTGCGTTTTTTTTGCTTTGCAAAAAAAGAAGCACGACATTTTGTCGTGTTTCTGCATAGAGATTATGGTTATAAGAACCTGCATTTAGCAGAACCTTGTAACGTCCCACCGCGCTTTGCTTTAAAAAAACAGCCCCCTTGCGAGAACTGTTTTTTGGTGGGAGTTATAAGAACCTGCATTTAGCAGAACCTTGTAACATCCCACCGCGCTTTGCTTAAAAAAAACAGCCCCCTTACGAGGCCTGTTTTTTTGGTGGGAGTTATAGCAAGCGAAAGCGAACTTGCTTGCAAGGGTGAGCTGAGCGTAGATATATCTCCCGCCATGCGAACGCAACTGAGTTGCGTTTTTTTTGCTTTGCAAAAAAAGAAGCACGACAAAATGTCGTGCTTCTGCATGGTGGGAGTTATAGGGCTCGAACCTATGACCCTCTGCTTGTAAGGCAGATGCTCTCCCAGCTGAGCTAAACTCCCAAATAAAGGATGCAAGATAAATATATCAAAGATAAAAGTTTTTGTCAACAAATTTTAATAAAAAAAATCAATTTTTCACACTTTTTATAAAAAACGAATATTTTATTGCATGGGAGGTTTTTTAAAATGCCTATGATTTGTAATGATAACACAAACGCTTGCTATTCTGGCCCGTATTATCCAAATCCAGTTTTCAAATGTTGCCAAACCAGTTCGTGCGGCGGGTCAAACACGGTGATAAATCCAACTCGCTCGGAAGAATGGGGCTTCTTTGTTGGCGGCGGAGTGACGGCAGGGCAAGGGCAGGCGCTTCCAATAACACTGACGGCAAGCGCGGGCACGGCGGTTTCGCAATCTGACAGCACAACCGTTGGTTTAACCGCAGGCTCGTATCAAGTTGCGTATAATGTAACCGCATCTTCTACAACAAGCCCTATGGAGTTTGCGTTGCAACTAAATGGCTCTGTTTTGCCATATTCAACGGCAACTGCGGCAGGTGACAGTTCAACAAAAACGCTTTCAAACACGGTTATTATCTCTGTTCCAACAAATGCAACGCTTCAAATTGTAAATCAAACTGCTGGAAATGCTAGCGTTGTGCGCAGTAATTTGGCAGCGACAAAACTTTTGACATGAGACTAAAATTCTCTTTCATTTTTATTTTTAATGGCGTATAATAATTATAGGGAAGGCGCAGGCTAGATAAAAGGAGGGGAAGCATGAAAAAAGATTTTGTAAACGACGAACAACGGCTTTACTGGGAACTTTTTAGCAAAGGCCCAAAGGGGCTTCAAGGAAACCCTCTGCTTATCATTGAGTTTATGGAAATAGAAAAAGAGCGCACAAGAATTAAAACTGAGGAGATGTCAAGATAGCAAATGTCTACAAAAGTTAAAGCCTTCGTGTTGGAAGCAAAAGACAGCAAAGAAAAAGATAAACTTGCCACTCTTTACACACTTGAAAATGGCAAGTTTTTTGTTAATTTCAAGGGCGTCAGGGGAGCAAAAGCCAAGCTTAAAGCAGCCAAAGAAGTTTTTACCTTTGGTGAGTATATTATCGAGCAAACCAAGGCTGGCAACATCGTAACCGAAGCAAACATAATCGACAACTTTATGCCGCTTAGAAATAATTTGGACAAGTTTTATCAAGCTTGCTCTATTTTCGACATCGTAAAAAAGCTTGCCGCACCTTCGCCAGATCCTGCACTCTTTATTGAAACTTTAAAAGCAATGAAAGCAATTTGTTATGATAATTCACCAAAATATTATGCATTATTGAAGTTTTTAATAGATATTTTTGAAAATATGGGCTACAAACTCAATTTTGAAAAGTGCGCAAGTTGCGGCGCACAGCTTACAGGAAAAAAGTTTTTAAATCTTGACTATGGCGAAATCGTGTGTGCAAATTGCAGGCAGATGACAGCGCTGGAAGTTGCGCCAGCCACCATTGGCGCGCTTAAAATAATCAAACAAACCCCATATGAAAAGCTTAAAACCGTCAAGCTTGGCGGCGGGGGCGAGATTAAAGCGCTAAACCTGTTGTGCGAAAACTTTGAATGGCGCTTCGGCAGCAAGTTTTTTATTGATTAAAAGGTTGCGTGGCAGCCTTTTTTTATTTGAAAAAATTTTAATTTTCTTTTGAAAAATGCTTGACTTAAAAGGCGTTATTGTTTATAATTACTATGCTGTGAAATATGGGTTGATGCCTAAGGTTACTTTGGTTACCGGCAATCAAAGAGAACTTGGGCGGACAAGTTCGTGGCAAGACCGCGAGCGGCTGACCTTAAACCACATTTTTTATTGCTTAGCAGCATGAAACACACGGATGCGTGTTCGGGAGTTTCAAAAGGCAAGTGGGGCAAGGCAGTTCAGCCAAAACTAGGAGGAAAAACAATGGCAACAAAGAAAATCAGGATTAAACTTAAAGCGTTTGAACACTCACTCATTGATGAAGCTTGCAAAAGAATCATCCTTGCTGCTGAAAAGAACGGCGCTAAAGTTGCTGGTCCAATTCCACTTCCAACTGACAGGGAAGTAGTTACGGTTATCCGTTCACCACACAAGCACAAAGATAGCCGTGAACAATTTGAGTCTAAGACTCACAAAAGACTTATCGATATTATCAGTCCATCCACAAAGGTTGTAGACGCTATGATGAAGCTCGACCTTCCAGCGGGTGTGGACATCCAAATCAAACTGTAAGGAGGCACTTCGTGAAAAAAGCAATACTAGGCAAAAAACTTGGCATGACGCAAGTATTCAGCTCAAATGGAGCTGTTATTCCTGTTACTGTTATTGAAGCAGGCCCTTGCAGTGTTGTTCAAGTTAAATCAAAAGATAAAGATGGCTATGAAGCAGTTGTGGTTGCTTATGGCAAACAAAAAGAGCACAGGCTTAACAAGCCAAAACTTGGCATCTTCAAAAAGGCAGGTGTTGAACCTAGCAAAATTTTGAAGGAATTTAAGTTTGATAACTGCGGCGAATACAGCGTTGGACAAGTTATCAATTGCGGAATCTTTGCAGAAGGCGATAAGGTTGACGCCATCGGCACAACCAGAGGCAGAGGTTTCACTGGCGTTATTCAAAGATGGAATAACCACCGCCTTAAAATGAGCCACGGAACAGGCCCTGTTCACAGAGAAGTTGGCTCAATGGGTGCAAACTCAACACCATCCAGAGTTTTCAAAAACAAACACATGCCGGGACACTATGGATGCGAAAGAGTTACAATCCAAAACCTTGAAATAGTTAAAGTCGATGCAGAAAGAGGCGTTCTGCTTGTCAAAGGATGTGTTCCTGGCCCTAAGGGCTCAGTTGTTACCATTCGTGAGGCAATTAAAGCATAAAGGAGTTTAGAATAATGGCAAAAGTTAAAGTTTATGACATGTCGGCTAAGGTTGTTGGCGAAATTGAACTTAATGACGAACTTTTTGCTCTCCCTTATAACCAGCCTTTAATTCACGAGGCAGTGGTGGCATATCAGGCTAACCAAAGACAAGGGAACAAGAGCGCTCTCACAAGAAGCGAAGTTAGAGGTCATGCAAAAAAACCTTGGAGACAAAAGAAAACCGGCCGCGCTCGTCACGGCTCTACAAAATCTCCTGAATATACTGGCGGCGGAGTTGTGTTCGCACCAAAACCAAGAGATTTTTCTAAGAAAATGAATAAAACTGCAAAGAGACTTGCTCTGCTTACAGCTCTTTCAAGAAAATTAGAACTTGGACAACTTATCGTTCTTAAAGATTTTGAAATTGCAAGCGGCAAAACCAAAGACGCAAACGCATTCCTTAAAGCATTTGGCCTTTCAGGCAAAACACTTGTTGTTGGAAAGCAAAACTCTCAAAACACATTGCGTGCTTCGGCAAACATTAAGTCTCTTTCAACCGAGAATATTGCAACTTTGTCAACCTATCAAATTGTTGCAAACAAAAATGTTCTTCTCACTTGCGACTCAATCAAATCAATAGAGGAGGCTTACGCAGAATAATGGAAGCATATCAAATAATCAAAAAACCACTCTTAACAGAAAAAAGCTATGCTGGAATACAAGCGAAAGTGTATTCATTTGTGGTTGACAAAAGGGCAACCAAAACCGAAATCAAAAAAGCGGTTGAAAGCATTTTTGGGGTGGAAGTAGAAAAAGTTAACACTATGGTTGTTAAAGGCCACAAAAAAGTTCAAAACACTAAGGCTGGAAGAACAGTAGGCAAAACCAGCGATTACAAAAAAGCAATCGTAACTTTGACTGAAAAATCTAAACCTATTGCATTCTTCGAAAGCTTGTCTTAATTAAAAGGAGGAAATCATGGCTATTAAAAAATCAAAACCAACATCAGCCGGCAGAAGATTTTATTCTTCACTTGTGTTTGATGAAGTTACAAAGAAAACGCCTGAAAAATCTCTCCTTGCCGTTAAGAAAAAACACGCTGGAAGAAATGCTCAGGGCAGAATCACCGTTCGTCATCAGGGCGGCGGAAACAGACAAAAATATCGTATCATCGATTTTAAACGCAATAAGGATAACATTCCTGCAAAAGTTGTTGGAATTGAATACGATCCAAACAGAACCGCTTACATTGCATTGCTCTCTTATGCCGATGGAGAAAAGAGATATATCATCGCTCCACTTGGCCTTAAAGTTGGCGACAGCGTAATGAGTGGTGAAAATGTTGAAATCAAAGTTGGAAACGCTCTTCCAATTTCGTCGATCCCAGTTGGTTCAGTTATTCACAACATTGAGCTTCAACCTAAAAAAGGCGCACAACTTGGCAGAAGTGCTGGAAGCGCTGTGCAACTTATGGCAAAAGAAGGCAAATATGCAACTCTCAGGCTGCCAAGCGGCGAAATGAGAAAAGTTTTGCTTTCATGCCGCGCAACCATTGGAACAGTTGGCAACCTTGATCATGAACTTGTTTCACTTGGCAAGGCTGGCAGAAAACGCCACATGGGCGTTAGACCAACCGTTCGTGGTGTTGTAATGAACCCTAACGATCACCCACATGGTGGTGGTGAAGGAAAGAGCCCAGTCGGCATGGCGTCACCTATGACTCCATGGGGCAAACCTGCACTTGGTCTTAAAACCAGAAAGCATAAGAAAGCATCTGATCGCTTGATGGTTAAGAGAGTTAATTAGGAGAAATAACTATGCAGAAAGAAATTAAAAAACCTTATGTGCATCCATCTCTTGTTAAAAAAGTTAAAGAGATGCAAGAGAGCGGCGTAAAAAAACCTATCAAAACTTGGTCTCGTGCTTCAACAATCTATCCAGAGTTTGTAGGCTTTACTTTTGCTGTTCACAATGGCAAAAAGCATGTTCCAGTTTACTGCACTGCTGATATGGTTGGGCATAAACTTGGCGAATTTTCTCCAACAAGAACTTATAAAGGCCACGCTGCAAAAAAAGCAGCCAAAGGCGCTGGCAAGAAGTAAGGTGAGGTGAAAAATGGCTACAAGAATTAGACAAAAAGCAGAAAAAAGGGCTAAACAAAAAGATATTCGTCCTTTTGCTAAGGCAAGATATATTAGAATGAGCCCTTCAAAAGTTAGAATTGTGCTTGACCTTATCAGAGGCAAGAACGCTAAAGAAGCGGCTGCAATTCTTGCAAACATGCCAAATGCTGCGGCTGAGGCATCTTTAAAAGTTTTAAACAGCGCAATCGCAAATGCTGAAAACAACAAAGGTATGAATGGTGACAACCTTTTTGTTGCAGAAGCATATGTTTGCCAAGGCCCAATTCTTAAAAGAATTATGCAAAGAGGCAAAGGCTCGGCTGACAGAATTTTAAAGAAGACATCGCACATCACAATTGTGCTTGATGAAAAAAGATAGGAGGGCAAAATGGGACAAAAAGTTAATCCAATCGGGTTTAGACTTGGTGTAAACAAAGAATGGAACTCAACTTGGTATGCAAAGAAACAAGATTTTGCTCCAAATCTTTTGGAAGACCAAAAAGTTAAAAAGCACATCAAATCAAAATATTATGCTTGTGGAATTTCAAAAATCACCATTGAAAGAACAGAAAACAAACTTATAGTCAACATTTTCACTGCTAAACCAGGAATGATTATTGGCTCTAAGGGCACAGGCATTGAAAACATCAAAAAAGAAATTTCAAAAATCATCAGGCCTGTTAAATCTTTGATAATCAATGTTAAAGAAATTAAAAAACCAGACCTTGACGCAACTCTTGTTGCAGAAAGCATAACCGCTCAACTTGAAAAGCGTATTCAATGGCGCAGAGCCTTGAAAATGGCACTTCAAAGGGTTATGAAAGCAGGCGCAAAAGGCTGCAAGGTTCAGGTTAAGGGTGTTATTGATGGCGCAAGTTCTCTTCACAGAACCGAGCATTATATGGAAGGCACTCTTCCACTTCACACTCTCAGGGCTGATATTGACTACGGCACTTCAGCTGCTTACACCGATTACGGCAAGCTTGGCGTAAAGTGCTGGATTTATAAGGGAGACATTCTTCCTACAAAGTCGTCTGAAAAAGGAGGACAAGAATAATGTTAATGCCAAAGAGAGTTAAAAGAAGAAAGGTTTTCAGAGGCAGAATGAAAGGTAAGGCAACTCGTGGCAACACCGTTGCTTACGGACAGTTTGGGCTTATGGCATTAGAGCCATGCTGGATTAAATCCAACCAAATTGAAGCAGCCAGAATTGCTATGACTCGTCATATCAAGCGTGGCGGTAAAGTTTGGATTAAAATTTTCCCAGACAAACCTGTTTCTAAAAAGCCTCTTGGAACGCGTATGGGTTCAGGAAAAGGCGCGCCAGAATTTTGGGTTGCTGTTGTTAAACCAGGCAGAATTCTTTTTGAAATTGAAGGCGTTTCAGAAGAACTTGCACGCGAAGCAATTAGACTTGCTGGGCACAAGCTTCCTTGCAAAACTAAGTTTGTAAAGAAAGAAGCCCCAGTAGAAGGTGGTGAGAAAGATGAAAACAAGTGAAATTAAATCATTAACTCAATCAGAACTCAATGCAAGATTAAAAGAGTTAAATATGGAACTGTTCAATCTTCGTTTCTCAAACGCTTCTAGAAATCTTGCAAATCCTGTTCAAATCAGAAATGTTAAAAGAGAAATCGCAAGAGTCAAAACCATTATGAGAGAAAAAGAATTGGCTGGCGCAAATGGAGGAAACGATGGAAAATAGAAATTCAAGACTTACAAGAATTGGCAAAGTTGTAAGTGCTGGAAAAATGGATAAAACCATTGTTGTTTCAGTTACTTCAAGAGTTAACCACCCAATTTACAAAAAAGTCGTTCATAAAACAAAAAAATTCAAAGTTCACGATGAAAAGAACGAGTGCGGAATTGGTGACACCGTGTTGATCATGGAAACCAGACCTCTTTCAAAGGATAAATACTACCGCCTTGTTAAAATCATCGAGAAAGCTAAGTAGGAGGGCAATATGATTCAACCTCAAACAAGATTAAAAGTAGCCGACAACACTGGCGCAAAAGAAATTATGTGCATCAGGGTTTTGGGTGGATCTTTTAGAAGAAGTGGCAATATTGGTGACATTATTGTTGCATCTGTAAAAAAGGCAATCCCAGGTGGCTCTGTTAAGAAAGGAGACGTTGTTAAAGCAGTTATCGTGCGCTCCTCAAAAGGTCTTCGCAGGCCAGACGGCTCTCATATCAGATTTGATGACAATGCCGCAGTCATCATTGACAACCAAAAGCAACCAAAGGGGACTCGTGTTTTCGGGCCTATCGCCAGAGAACTTCGTGACAAGGGTTATATGAAAATTATTTCTCTTGCTCCAGAGGTTATTTAAAGGAGATAAAACATGAACATTAAAAAAGGTGATAATGTTTTGGTTATTGCTGGTAAAGAAAAAGGCAAAGTTGGCAAAGTTTTGCAAACCAGCCCAAAAACTGGCAAGGTTACTGTTGAAAGCATCAACATGGTGACAAAACACAAGAAACCAAAATCACAACAAGATAAAGGCGGCATTATCAAAAAAGTTGCTCCAATGGAAGCATCAAATGTTATGGTTGTTTGCCCAAACTGTGGCAAGGCAACCAGAATCAGCCACAAAGAAGTTGATGGCAAAAAAGTTCGCATTTGCAAAAAATGCGGAGCAAGCCTTGATAAAGAACATGTAAAAACTGTTAAAAAAGAGGCTAAAAAAGCTGAAAAAGCTGAAAAAACAGCAAAAAAAGCTGAAAATACTCAAAAAACTGATGCCAAAGTTGAAACTAAGGCAACAGAAGAAAAAGCAGTTAAAACTGCACCTAAAAAGTCGAAAACAACATCGCAAGGTAAGTAAGAGAGGTTCGCTATGGCAAAAAAAGAACAAAACAGAATGGTTAAACTTTACAGAGAACAGGTTGTTCCAGCACTTACCGCTGAGTTTGGATACAAAAACATTAACGAAGTTCCAAAACTTGTTAAAATTGTTGTCAGCGCTGGGCTTGGAGATGTTAAAAGCAATTCAAAAAGCTTTAACATTGCCCTTGATGAACTTGCAGTAATCACTGGTCAAAAACCTGTGCCAACCGTTGCAAAAAAATCAATTTCAAACTTCTCACTCAGAGAAGGCCAAAAAATTGGTGCAAAGGTTACTCTTAGAGGCGAAAAGATGTATGAATTTTTTGACAGACTTATCTCAATCGCTCTGCCAAGAGTGAGAGACTTCCACGGTGTGCCTGCAAAAGCATTTGATGGCAGAGGAAACTATTCTCTCGGCATCAAAGAGCAGCTTATCTTTCCAGAAATTTCTTATGACAAAATAGAAAAAGTAAGGGGATTTGATGTTTGCTTTGTAACAACTGCAAAAACTAATGCAGAAGCAAAGGCATTGTTAAAGGCACTTGGCATGCCTTTCAATAAGTAAGAGGTGAAGTATGGCAAAAAAAGCACTTATTCAAAAACAACAAAAACCAGCAAAATATAAAACCAGAGAATACACTCGTTGCAGTTTGTGTGGCAGACCTCATGCGGTGCTTAAAAAATACGGCATTTGCAGAGTTTGTTTTAGAGAACTTGCAAACAAGGGCGAAATCCCTGGCGTAAAAAAGGCTAGTTGGTAAGGAGGAAAAAATGTTATTAACAACAGATTCAATCGCAGACATGCTTACAAGAATCAGAAACGCGCTTAAAGTTAAGCACGCTGATGTTGTTGTGCCTGCATCAAAAGAAAAAACCGCAATAGCAAAAATCCTCCTGGAAGAAGGCTATATCAATGCTTTTGAAATTAAAAGCAATGGCAAATATAACGACATTGTCATCACATTAAAATATGATGATGAAGGACAAAGCGTTATTCAAGGCTTAAAAAGAATATCAAAACCAGGCCTTAGAGTTTATGCTCAGGCCGATAAAATTCCATATGTTATCAGTGGGCTTGGTATTGCAATAATCTCAACAAATAAAGGCATCGTAACCGACAAAGAAGCAAGAAAGCTTAATGTAGGTGGCGAAGTGCTTGCATTTGTTTGGTAAGGAGGGCAATATGTCTAGAATTGGAAATAAACACATTTTAATTCCACAAGGAGTTACTGTAACATATGCAGATGGAGTTATAACAGTAAGTGGCAGCAAAGGCACATTGTCACAAACCATCAACAAAGTTATCACTCCAAAAATTGAAAACAACCAAGTGTTGTTTGTAAAAAATGATGCAGAGCAAGAAACCGATGCCATGCAAGGCCTTTATAGGGCGCTTGTTGCAAACATGGTTAAGGGCGTAAGCGAAGGATTTGAAAAAACAGTTGTCATCAACGGCGTTGGTTACAAAGCGCAAGTTAATGGCAAAAAACTTGTTTTGAATGTTGGTTTTTCTCATCCTGTTGAAATGGACATTCCGCAAGACCTTAATGTTGTTTGCCCATCAATCACCGAAATTAAAATTTCCGGCATTGATAAGCAAAGGGTTGGCCAATTTGCATCAAACATTCGCGATGTAAGACCTGTTGAACCATATCACGCATATGGCATCAGATACAGCGACGAAGTTGTTATCAGAAAAGTCGGAAAAGCCGCAGGCAAAGGTAAGAAATAGGGGGAAGGGCGATGATTAACGTAAAAGATAAAAACAGTGAAAGAAAAGTTCGTCACGCAAGAGTTAGAAAGCATCTTTCTGGCACAAGCGCAAAACCAAGGCTTTGTGTTTACAGATCTTTAAACAAAATCTATGCTCAAATTATTGATGATGAACGCAGGGTGACACTTGTTAGTGCTTCGTCCGTTGATAAAGAACTTGCCCCTTCTCTTGCTGGCAAAACCAAAACCGAGCAAGCAAAACTTATTGGTGAAGAGATTGCTAAACGCGCTAAAAAAGCAAAAATCAAAGAAGTTGTTTTTGATAGAGGCGGCTACATCTACACCGGCAGAGTTGCTGCTCTTGCTGAAGGCGCTAGAAGCGCTGGCTTGAAATTTTAGGAGGAAGGGAAATGGAAGAAGTTAAAAAAGATAAGAAATTTGAACCAAAATCCAGAGAAAACCGCCGCGCCCCAAGAGAAGACAACGGGTTTGAAAGCAAACTTGTTTGTGTTAGAAGGGTTACAAAGGTTGTCAAAGGTGGAAGAACGCTTCGTTTCTCTGCTCTTGTTGTAGTTGGCGATGGCAAAAACAGTGTTGGCATTGGCGTTGGCAAAGCAGCTGAAGTTCCAGCCGCTATTGACAAAGCAACTGCCACTGCTAAGAAAAACATGCACTTAATTCGCGTTGTTGACGGCACAATTCCTCATGAAGTTACTGGAAAGTTTGGCTCTTCAAACATCATCATGCTTCCTGCTAAGCAAGGAACTGGTGTAATCGCAGGTGGCAGCGCTCGTGCAGTTTTGGAACTTGCTGGCATTAAGGATATAGTTACAAAAATCCACGGCTCTACAAACAAAATCAACGCGGTTAAGGCAACCATGAACGGACTGATTGCTCTTCGCACTCGTGAAGAGATTGCAGCTCGTCGTGGCAAAAACCCAGAGGAAATATAGGAGGGCATTATGGCAGAGAAAACTATAAAAGTTACTTGGGTTAAGTCAACAATCGGTTACAACAAAAAACAAGCAAAAATAGTCGAAGCATTGGGCTTTAAAAAACTTGGTCAAACAAGGGTTTTGCCTGATAATGCAAGCATCAGAGGAAGCATCTTCCTTGTTAAGCATTTGCTTAAAGTGGAAGAGGAGTAGGAGGATATTATGCAGATAGGAGATCTTAAACCTGCCCAAGGCGCAACCACTAAAAAAGTTAGGGTTGGCAGAGGTATTGGAAGCGGCATTGGCAAAACAAGTGGCAAAGGTCACAAAGGCCAAAACGCTAGAAGCGGCGGGGGAGTTAAGGCTGGATTTGAAGGCGGAAACATTCCTCTTATTCGTAAAATTCCAATCAGAGGCTTTAATAACAAAAACTTTAAAAAAGTTTATTCAACAATCAATGTTGGTGAGCTTGAGGTGCTTGAACCAAACACTGAAGTTGACATCAACATGCTTTATGAAAACAGATTCATTGGCAAAATTCAGCCTTATGGATTAAAAATTCTTGGAAACGGAGAGCTTACAAAGCCACTTATCATAAAGGCTAAAAAAGTTACCGCAGCTGCTAAAGAGAAAATCGAAAAGGTTGGCGGAAAAATTATTGAGGAGTAAGTTATGTTTAAAACCCTTTATAGCGCTTTCAAGATAAAAGATGTTAGAAGAAAGTTACTTTTAACGCTTCTTCTTCTTTTCATATACAGGCTTGGTTGTTGGCTGCCAATTCCGGGCTTTGACATTGAAGCGATTATTGGCGAAACAAATTTATCAAACAGCACAAGCATTTTCGGCTTGATGAACTTGCTTAGCGGTAACGCACTGCAAAACTGTTCTGTGCTGGCGCTTGGCGTGTCGCCGTATATTACAGCAAGCATTGTCATTCAACTTTTAACAGTTGCAATTCCAGCGCTTGAAAGGCTTTCAAAGCAAGGTGAAGATGGCAAAAGAAAAATAAATCTTTACACCAGAATTGCCGCTCTTGTGCTTTCAATCGCGCAGGCAGTTGGCATTGTTGTGGCATACAGCGATGGCCTTGATGTAAACAACGCACTTTGGGCAGGCGCTCCAACTTGGCTTATCGGCATGGGCGTTGTAATCATCTTAGTTGCAGGCGGTATGTTTACAGTTTGGATTGGTGAAAGAATCACTGATTTAGGTGTTGGCAACGGCATGAGCTTGCTTATCTTTGTGGGCATTTTGTCTTCAAGCATGAGCTCTATTGCACAGGCAATTGCTCTTGCAACCGAAGATATAACCATTGTTTGGACAATCGTTTTATATCTTATTGCAGTTATCTTAATCTTTGGTTTGATTGTTTTTGTAGACGGCGCAGAAAGAAAAGTGCCAATTCAATATGCAAAACAAATTAAAGGCAGAAAAATGTATGGCGGGCAAAGCACATTTATTCCAATCAAAGTTAATGGTTCGGGCGTTATCCCAATCATCTTTGCAAGTGCTTTGTTAACATTCCCACAACTTATCATTTCAATTTTTGCGCCAGAGTCAACATGGTATCAACAATGGCTTGGCACAAATTCATGGCTTTATATTGTTTTGCTTGCATTGTTAATCTTGGCATTCTCGTTCTTCTATGCACAAATCACATTCAACCCAGAAGATGTAAGCAAACGCATTCAACAGCAGGGTGGTTTTATACCGGGAATCAGGGCTGGCAAACCAACCGCAGAATATTTAAAGAAAATTTCAAGAAGAATCACACTTTTTGGTGCAATCTTCTTGGCAATCATTGCACTCATTCCATCGCTCGCGTTTAAGGCGATTGGCGATTCACTTAGTTGGGGAGTGTTGATCAACGCATTCAGCGCAACAGGGCTTATGATTCTTGTTAGCGTGGCGCTTGAATTTGACAAGCAGCTTGAAGCGCAAATGCTTATGAGAAACTATAAAGGTTTCTTAAACTAAGGCTATTTCAATGGGAGGTTTTCCTCCCATTGTGAGCAATAGTGAAAGGCGACTTTCACAAAAAATGGGCAAACGCCGCAAAAAAAGGAGAGATTATGAAACTTGTTCTTTTAGGTGCAGCAGGAAGTGGCAAAGGCACTCTTGCAAAAAAGATTACCGCTGATTTTGACATTCCACAAATTTCAACTGGCGATCTTTTTAGAGAAATTGTAAAATCTTCTTCGCCGCTTGGAGAACTTGTTAAAAGTTATCTCGATAAAGGCGCGCTTGTTCCAAATGAAGTTACTTTTGATGTTCTAAAAAACAGAATTTCACAAGAAGATTGCAAAAACGGTTTTATTTTAGACGGCTTTCCAAGGTCGTTAGATCAAGCCCAAATGCTTGCTAAACTTACAGCTGTTGATGCAGTAATCAGCGTGGAACTTGATTTTGAAGAGCTTGAAAAAAGATTGATTTCAAGAAGAACTTGCCCAAAATGTGGCGACATTGACAATGTCAATTACGCAGGCTTTACTGGTAATTGCAGAAAATGTGGCACAAAACTGTTTCAGCGTGATGACGATAAACCTGAAGCAATAAAAGCTCGTCTGGAAGTTTATAAAAACAACATAACACCACTTATAAACTTCTACGGTGATAAGGTGTTTAAAGTTTCAAGCGCTGGCTCGCCAGAACAAACTTATGCACCTGTTAAAACTTTTTTAGTTAAATTGGAGGCAAAAATTTGAACCATTTAACGCCAGCAGAGATTGTTTTAATGAAAAAGGCTGGGCAGCTTACTCGCGATGCATTAAATTATGCTCAAACCTTGATTAAGCCGGGCATTTCAACATTAGAACTTGACAACTGCGTAAAAAAGTTTATAATAAACAGTGGTGGTCAGCCATCTTTTTTGGGTTATGAAGGCTTTCCGGCAAGCATTTGTGCATCTGTAAACGATATGGTTGTGCATGGCATTCCATCAGCTGACATCATCTTAAAAGAAGGCGACATTATCAGCATCGATATAGGCGTGATTTACAAAGGCTATAACGGCGATGCTGCAAGAACTTTTCCTGTTGGAAAAATCTCCGCCGAAAAGGCAAGGCTTATTGATGTTACAAAGCAAAGTTTTTTTGAAGGCATCAAGCATTTAAAAGTTGGTGGCAGATTGGGCGAAGTTTCTCACGCCATACAAACATATGCCGAAAAGCATGGTTACAGTGTGGTTAGAGAGCTTGTTGGTCATGGCATTGGCAGAAAAATGCATGAATCGCCAAACATACCAAACTATGGCAAGCCAACTGATGGGCCGATTGTCACCGAAGGCGCGTGCCTTGCAATAGAACCTATGATAAACATGGGCAAAAAAGAAATTGCAATGCTTCGCGATGGTTGGGGAATCGTAACCAAAGATCACATGCCATCAGCACACTATGAAAACACTGTTTATGTGACATCAGACGGCGTGGAAATTTTAACCTTGTAGGTGAACTATGCAAGTTGGAGATATTGTTAAAGCAACAAAAGGAAAAGCAAAAGAAAGTTTCTTTGTGGTTGTGAAAATTGAAGATGGATTTGCCTATATTGCAAACGGCAAACAAGTTTCAGTTTTTAAACCAAAAAAGAAAAATTTCAAACACATTCAAAAAGTTTCAAAACAAAGATTTTTGCTTAGCGATGAAAAAGATATTAAAGTCGACGCCGCTGTGCGAAAATATCTAAAAACTCAAAAGGAGAGGATATGTCAAAAGAAGATGTAATTGAATTTGAAGGTGTGGTTGAGGAATTATTGCCTAATTCCACATTTAAAGTTCGCCTCATCAACGGGCATGTCATTATCGCTTACATCTCAGGCAAACTCAGGGTGCATTGCATTCGAGTTGTTGAGGGAGATAAAGTAAAAGTCGAAATGAGCCCTTACGATCTTACAAAAGGTCGAATCACATGGCGAGACAAGGGCTAAGAAGGAGTAAATTATGAAAGTAAGAGCATCCGTAAAACCTATTTGCGATAAGTGCAAGGTTATTAAAAGAGACGGAAAAGTTATGGTTATTTGCCCAAAAAGTGCTAAGCACAAACAAACTCAGGGCTAAAATTAAGGAGAAAAAATATGGCAAGAATTGCAGGTGTAGACCTTCCAAGAGAAAAAAGATTAGAAATAGGGCTTACCTATATCTATGGTATCGGCCAAGTTACAGCCGGTAAAATTTGTGCTGAAACAAAAATCAGCCCAGACATCAGGGTTAAAGATTTGACTGATGATCAAATTGCTAAACTTCGTTCTTACATTGAACATAATGTAACTGTTGAAGGAGATCTTAGAAAAAAAGTTAGCCTTGATATTAAAAAATTAAATGAAATGGGCTGCTATCGTGGCATTCGTCACCGCAAAGGGCTTCCTGTTCGCGGACAGAACACACGAAATAATTGCAGAACAAGAAAAGGGCCAAGAAGAGTAGTTGCAGGCTCATCTAAGAAGGGTAAATAAGGAGATAAACAATGGCAACAAAAACTAACACAAAAAACAAAAAAACAACCACCAGAGTTAGAAAAAGAGTTTCTAAAAACATTTCTAGTGGGCAAGTGCACATTAAAACTTCTTTCAACAACACAATTGTAACCTTCACAGATGCAGAAGGCAATGTTGTTTCATGGTGCAGTTCTGGCAAGCTTGGGCTTAAAGGCTCTAAAAAAAGCACGCCATTTGCTGCTCAAACATGCGTTGAAGAAGCCGCAAAAATTGCAAAAGAACATGGCCTCAACTCGGTTGAAGTTTATGTTAAAGGCCCAGGCAGCGGAAGAGAAGCTGCAATCAGGGCTCTTCAAAATTGTGAACTCAATGTAACTCTTATCAAGGATGTTTCTCCAATCGCGCATAATGGATGCAGACCTCCTAAGGTTAGAAGAGTTTAAAAGGAGAAAAACTTATGGCAAGAACTATTGAACCTGACTGCCGTCAGTGCAGAAGAGAAGGGTGCAAACTTTTCCTTAAAGGCGAAAGATGCACCACAAAAAAATGTGCTATGGAAAGGCGTCCAGTCATTCCTGGTCAGCACGGAAATTCACGCAGAAGAGTTACATTCACAGAATATGGCTCGCAGCTTCGTGAAAAACAAAAAATTAAAAGAATTTATGGCTTGTTAGAAAACCAGATGCGCACTTATTATGAAGAAGCAGAAAGAATGAAAGGCGTAACTGGCGACAACATGCTTTCCCTTATTGAAAGAAGGCTTGACAATGTTGTATACCGCATGGGAATTGGCGCAAGCAGAAAGCAAAGCCGTCAAATGGTTAACCATGGGCTTATAACAGTTAATGGCAGACGAGTTGACATTGCATCATTCATTGTTAAAGTTGGTGATGAAATTGCTGTCAAAGAAAATAAACTTGAAAAAACCATGATCAAAGCACTTAAAGGCATGAAAATTGTTATGCCAAAATGGCTTGAATTTAACAGTGAAACTTTGAAGGGCAAAATTCTTGCACTTCCACAAAGAGATGATGTTGACGCTGACATTAAAGAGCGTCTTGTAATCGAACTTTATTCGAGATAATTGGGGGGATAAAATTATGATGGAAATGGAAAAACCAAAAATTGTTTGTGAAGAAACCGAAGGCGGATCTTATGCTAGATTTACCGTTGAACCACTTGAAAAAGGCTACGGCATCACACTTGGAAACTGCATGAGAAGAACACTTCTCTCTTCGCTTCCAGGCTCAGCGCCAATCGCCGTTAGAATTGCAGGTGTGCCACACGAGTTTTCAACAATCAGAGGCGTTACAGAAGATGTTGTTGACATAATTTTAAATTTAAAAACACTTTTTGTTAAATGCAGCAATAAGGATAGAGATTTTGTAACATTTTTAAGATTGAGAAAACAGGGCGCAGGCGAAGTTACTGCAAAGGATTTTGAGCCTAACGATGAAGTTGAAATTTTAAATCCAGATCTCCACATCTGCACTATGGACGATGGCGCAGTGCTTGATATGGATGTTATGATTGGCAACGGAAGAGGTTATGTTCCAAGCGCACAAAACAAAACAAAGTTTGACAACATTGATTTTATTGCAATGGATTCACTTTTCTCACCAGTTAAAAGAGTTAACTTCACTGTTGAGGCAACTCGTGTTGGGCAGAGCGTAGACTTTGACAAACTTGTTTTAGAAGTTGAAACAAATGGCACAACCAAAGCAACTGAAATTGTTTCTCTTGCAGGAAAAATCATGATGGAACATGTTGCTCTCTTTGTAGAACTTTGTGAAGATATGGCAAACGAGCAAATTTTGGTTTCAAAGGAAGAAGACAAACAGGTTAAAATTTTGGAACTTCCAATTGAAGAAATGGATCTTTCAGTAAGATCTTACAACTGCCTCAAACGCGCAGGCGTTAACACAGTTGAAGACATTGTGAAGAAATCAAGAGCCGATATGCTTAAAGTTAAAAACCTTGGCATCAAATCTATCGACGAGGTTATTCAAAAACTTGAAAGTTATGGCCTTTCACTTCGCAAAGATGAAGAATAAAAGGAGAGAACAATGGCTAACGATAAACTTGGCAGACCATCTAAAGAAAGAAGTGCTATGCTTAGAGGTTTAGTGACCGATCTTCTTTGGTATGGTAAAATTCAAACAACCCTTGCAAAAGCAAAGTCTGTTCGTTCTGAAGCCGAAAAACTTTTAACCGCAGCAATCAAAACCTATAAAGACACCGTTACTGTCACAAAAGAAATTAAAGATGACAAGGGTGTTAAGGTTAAAACCGAAGTTGTAAACGACGGGCCAAAGAAACTTGCTGCAAGAAGAAAAATCATGGCTTATGTTTATGATAGGCAAGAACAGCGCGCAGATAAAGAGTCAAAAACAGCATTTCAAGCAAGAGTGGAAGGCATCAATCATCCGCTTTTGGAAAAGATTTTTAATGTTTACGCTCCAAAGTATGCAGAGCGTGCTGAAAAGCTTGGCCAAGGTGGCGGATACACTCGCATCATCAAACTTGGCATGCGCAAAGGCGATGCTGCCCAAATGGCAGTGATCGAACTGATCTAATAAACCAAATCGCGAGGGCGAACAAAAAATTATCGCGGGCACGGCTTAAAACCCTAACCGCGATTTTTTTACAAAAAATTTAGAATGTAAGAGATAGAAAATTCTATCTTTTTTTATATAATCAATAGCACGAAAAAATATTTTTTTCATATTATTTAATATGAAAAATTATATACATAAAATTAAAAATGCAGACTTAAAAAATTATTGTTCTTTTAAAATCGGTGGAAAAGCGCAATGCATTTATTTCCCTGAAAATATGCAGCAAATAAAGTTTTTAATAAATAAATTAAATAAATTAAAAAAGCAATATTTAATTTTGGGAAATGGCACGAATATTTTATTTAGTGATAAAAAATTAAAAAAAGCAATAATTTGTTTAAAAAAATTTAATTTTTTGCAACATTTTAATGATATTTTAATTTGCAGCGCAGGGGCGGGCTTAGGGCAAGTGAATGCATATTGCGCAAAACACAATCTGTCGGGGCTAGAGTTTAGCTTTGGCATTCCTGCCAGTGTGGGCGGTGCGGTTGCAATGAATGCTGGCGCTTTTGGCGGTGAAATATGTGAGCATTTGATTGAAATTGTGGTGTGCAAGGATGGTGAAATCTACTCACGCCAGCTGCTGAAATATTCATATCGAAAGGGAGTTTTAAATCCGGGGGAAGTTTTGTTGCTGGTAAAATTTAAGTTAAAACCGTGCAAAAATCAAAAAATAATTGAAAAACAGCAGCAATTTTTGCAAAAAAGGATCCAAACGCAGCCAGTTGGCGAATTTTGTGCAGGTAGTGTGTATAAAAGACAGGGGCAAATTATTCCTGCAAAACTTATTGATGAGTGGGGGCTTAAAGGATTAAAAATTGGCGGCGCGCAAATTTCCACAAAGCATGCAGGCTTTATTGTAAACCTTGCTAATGCAAAGCAAAGTGATGTTTTAACGCTTATGCAAATTATAGAGTGGGTTGCTGCCAAGCGCGGATATTGCTTCGAGCGAGAAATTATTATTGTTTAACAACCGCCTATGCTTGCAAAACTTTTGTCAAATTGATATACTTAACATAAGGAGCAAGCATGATACTTTACGGCGATTATCACACTCACACAATTTATTCAAAGCATAATCATGGCAAAGGCACAGTGTTGCAAAATGCAACGGTGGCGGCAGAGAAGGGGTTGAAGCAGATTGCTGTCACCGACCACGGCTTTAACCATGAATTTTTTGGTGTTAAAAGAAAGGAACTTCCACAAATCCGCGAAGAGATTTTAAACGCAAAAGAGATTACTGGCGTGGATATACTTCTCGGTGTGGAGGCCAACTTAATTTCTCTTTCGGGAGAGGTTGATTTAAAAGAAGAAGACTATGAAAAGCTTGATATAATTTTAATGGGGCATCACAAATTGGTTAAAACTCCAACCTTGCGTGATAAAATCAAACTGATGTATGCCAACATGTTGGGCTCGCCGTATCGTCCAAGCGCGGACAGGCTTGCGCGCAACACCACGGCGTTTTTGAAGGCGCTTGATAAATATCCAATCGATGTTATCACACACTTAAATTTTGGCTGTCCGACCGACACTTTGGCGGTTGCTAGGCTTGCAAGGCAAAAGGGTGTGCTTGTGGAGTTGAATGGCAAGCGCGTGAATTTTAGCGATGAAGAACTTCTTACAATGGCAGAAGAAGGCGTGAAGTTTATCATCAATTCGGACGCCCACACACCAAAAGCAGTTGGAGAGTGCAACAGGGCGATAAATTTAATTTACAGGCTTAATATTCCACACAACCTTATTGTTAATTTAGACAAAGAACCCAACTTCCAAAAAAAGAGAGGCTAAATTTGAGTTTTTCTAAAAGCATCAAAAGCGAAATCTTAACTTACGACGAAACCGCCGACACAGCGTTTGCCTTTCTGTCGGGGCTTTTTCATGGCGCTGGAGAGATAGAAAAAAACTCACAAGGTTTTAAGGCACATATAGTAACCGATTTAAACCAGTTATATCAAAAAATCAATGACATTGTGCACGCACTTTATGGCGATTATTTAGAGCTTGAAATTGAAGATGACTATGTCATCAACAAAACCACCTACTATCGCATCACTTTTCCAAGCAGCATAGCAAAAAGCGTGCTGCAAGATGTTGGAATCATCTATTTAAAAGATGGTGGCTATCAACTCAACTACGGCATCGATGGCAATATTGTGGCGTCAAACGAAGAAAAAATTTCGTTTTTGCGGGGTGCTTTTTTGGGCTGCGGAACTTCATCAATCAGACTTAGCGAGGCTGAAAACATCAAAACCACATCGGGTTATCATTTGGAACTTACTTCGCACAGCCACGAGTTTTTAACAGATTTAGCAGGCATTTTAAGTGAATTTGGCATATTTTCTAAGCTTGTTGAAAGAAAAAATTTGTTTGTTTTATATTTAAAGGAAGCTGAAGCCATCAAAGATTTTCTAGCGCTGATAGGAGCAAACCAAAGCGTGCTGGCACTTTCAAACGAGATTATCAGGCGCGAAAAGCGCAATCAAATCAACCGCGAAGTCAACTGCATCAATGCAAACATCACTAAAACCGTTGATGCAAGCATGCGCCAGATTCAGGCGATAAACACCATTATTTCAACCATTGGGCTAGATGGGCTTGATGACGAGCTTCAAGAAGTTGCAATGCTCAGGCTTGCAAACCCAGAAGAAAGTTTGGATGGGCTGTTAAAACTAAGCACAATTCAGCTTTCAAAAAGTGGGTTAAACCACAGGTTGAAAAAAATACTTAAAATTGCAGAAGAATTAAAGTAAGGAGAATAAATGAAGCAGTTTGTGCATCTGCATGTCCACACCGAATTCAGTTTGCTTGATGGACTGGCAAGAATTGAAAAACTTATTGACATAACCAAAGAAAGGGGATGGAAAGCTGTGGCAATCACCGACCATGGCAACATGTTTGGTGCACTAAAATTTTATGAAACATGCATATTAAACGGCATTAAGCCAATCATTGGTTGCGAGTTTTATATAGCGCGAGACCATAAAGCTAAAAACACCAAAGATGACATCGGACATCTTATTCTGCTTGCAAAAAACAACGAAGGCTATCACAATCTGCTGAAACTTATATCAATTGCGCATGTGGATGGTATGTATTACAAACCTAGAATTGACTATGAGCTTTTGAAAAAATATTCGAGTGGCGTGATCTGTCTTTCGGCGTGCCTTGCTGGACATGTGCAAAGGCTAATATTGCAACGCAGGTTTGACGAAGCTGAAAAGTGTGCGCTGTGGTATAAAGAAGTTTTTGGCGATGATTATTATCTGGAAATTCAAAATCACTATTTGCCAGACGACCAGCAAGTTGTTTTAGGATTGAGTGAGCTTTCCAAAAAGCTTGGCATCAAACTTGTTGCAACAAACGATGTGCATTATTTAAATAAAGAAGATGCCGAATTGCAGGATGCGCTTATGTGTGTGCAGATGCATAAATTTGTTGACGACACCGACAGGATGAAGTTTGAAACAGACGAGTTTTACTACAAAACATATGAAGAGATGTTGCAAGCTTTGCCAGGCTTTGAAGAAGCGCTGGACAACACTTTGGAGATTGCCGATAAGTGCAATGTCGTCCTTAAAACCAAATCGCTTGGTGAGATTGCAAGTGTTGATGAAAAATATAAGCTGCCAGCAAACAAAAACTACATTCCGCAATATGTGCCAGAAACAGGCGAAACAACGTTTGATTATTTAAAGCGTATGGCGTATGAAGGGCTTGAAAAACTTTATCCAGAAGTGACGCAAGAGCTTAAAGAGCGCATGGAAATGGAGCTGCAAACCATAAAAGAGCAGGGGTTTGTGGAGTACTTTTTGGTTGTGTGGGATTACATAAACTTTGCAAGGCAAAACGATATTCCTGTCGGCCCAGGGCGTGGATCAGGCGCGGGCAGTTTGGTGGCATACTGCATTGGAATAACCAAAGTCGACCCAATGAAATATCATTTGTTCTTTGAGCGCTTTATCAACAAAGAGCGTGTTTCCATGCCCGATTTCGACGTGGATTTTTGCATGGATAGGCGCGGCGAAGTTATTGAATATGTAAAACGCAAATATGGAGCCGACCATGTTGCAGGTATTGTCACATTTGGAACAATGAAAGCAAAAAACGCCATCCGTGATGTTGGAAGGGTGCTGAGATTGCCGATAAGCGAAGTTGATAAACTTTGCAAAGATATTCCAAATTTTCCGCCAGAAGGGCTTAAAAAAGATAAGCCAGTTTTAAAATATTATTTCGGCAGAACAAAAGATTCGGCAAATGACAAATTCATCATTCCAGACTTGAAAAAGGCTTATGAAGAAGATGAACTTGTAAAAAAAGTTGTAGACATGGCAATCAAACTTGAAGGTGTGCCAAGAAACGCTTCCATGCACGCGGCAGGGGTGTTGATTGCGCCTCAACCTGCTTCCGATTTTGTTCCGCTTGCAAGAAACGGAGAGGATATTGTAACCGAATACGACATGATTGAAATCGAACATCTTGGGCTTTTGAAGATGGACTTTTTGGGGCTTAGAACGCTTACAGACATCAAAAAAGCGCTTGATTATGTTAAAGAAAATCACGGCGTTGACATAGATTTTTACAATATGGAGTATGATGATCCAAAAGTTTTTGAGCTTATCAGTTCGGGCAACACCGATGCCGTTTTCCAACTTGAAAGTGCTGGTATGAAGCGATTCATGAAAGATTTAGGGCCAACCTGCATGGACGACATCATCGCGGGAATTTCGCTTTATCGTCCTGGGCCAATGGATTCTATTCCGCAGTTTGTAAAATGCAAAAAAGATCCATCCGCTGTGGTTTATGACGACCCATGCTTGGAAGATATTTTGGATGTGACCTATGGTTGCATTGTCTATCAAGAGCAGGTTATGAAAATCACGCAGGTGATGGCGGGATATTCGCTTGGGCAGGCTGATAATATTCGTCGTATCATGGGCAAAAAGAAAGTTGATAAAATTGCAGCCGAAAAGGTTAAGTTTGTGGAAGGTTGGGACGATCCAACTGGCAGGGCGTCGATTCCGGGTGCGGTTAAGCTTGGGCACAAGCGTGAAGTTGCAGAAAAAGTGTTCGACCGCATGGCAGAGTTTGCAAAGTATGCCTTCAACAAGTCGCATGCAGCGGCGTATGCGTATGTGGGCTATCAAACCGCCTATCTTAAAACCTACTATGAAGTAGAATTTCTCACGGCAGTTTTAAACAACCGAATAACCAACTCAGACGAAATTAAAAAGTATGTAACCTATGCTAAAAAGGAAGGCTTTGAAGTGCTGCCGCCAGATATCAATAAATCTGGAACATATTTTAAAACTGAAAACGGCAACATTCGTTTTGGGCTTGCTGCGCTTAAAGGCGTTGGCACAAGCGTGGTGGATTTAATAATCGCCGAGCGCAATAAAAATGGCGAGTTTAAAAGTTTTGAAGATTTTGTTTCAAGGGTTGACAGCATGGCGTTAAACAAACGAGTGCTTGAAAGCTTGATTGTAAGCGGCGCGTTTGATTGCTTTGGCAAATATCGCTCGCAACTTATGGCGGTTTATTCAATCGCTGTTGACAGAGCGATAAAAGACAACAAAAACAAAGCCAGTGGACAATTTAGCATGTTTGATAGTTTCGAGCCGCTTAAAAATCAATTCAACACGCTGGATTATCCAAATATAAAAGAATACAACAAAGATTCGCTTTTAAAATTTGAAAAAGAAGTGGTTGGAATCTATCTTTCAGGGCATCCGCTTAATGACTATCTTGATTATTACGACAATTTCAACCTTACAAGCGATATGATGAAGCCGGCGGAAAACGATGACCTAGAAAACGTAGAGGGCGGCGGTGATGACGCGGTTTATGATCAAATATATGACGGCATGCCTGTAACCTGCGGCGGAATTATTGTTGAGAAGAATAAAAAACTTGGCAAGGATGGCAGAGAATTTGCCTTTCTTAAACTTGAAGATTTGTATGGCACAATGGAAGTTTCGCTTTTTGGCAATGTTTTTCCAAGATACAAGCAAATTGTAAACGAAGATGCGCTGGTAACCGTCAAGGGCAAAATCTCACTTCGAAATGGCTCGCCAAGCGTCAACGCGCAGGAGATTATTCCTTGGAAAAAGCGCGGCGAACAGGCGCAAGTTGACAATACTTCAAGCAAACTCTACCTTAGGTTTGACACAAAAGATATCGACACCTACAACAAAGTTTGCTCTTCGCTTAATGCCTATCCGGGCGAGGCGGAGGTTATCATAAAATGCACATCATACAACAAAGCGTTTATGTATAACGCCAAGGTAGACCCAAACAACTATCTGCTAAACGAGTTGTATGGAATAATTGGCTATGACAATGTTAAAACCAACCAAGTGAAAAAGGAGAACGCATGAAAATTTTGCTTATCGCAAGTGGTGGCGACGCACCGGGGATGAATAAATTTATTGCACAGATGCAAAAAAAGTTTGGCAACAGTCTTTATGCCTGCAAAGGCGGATTTAAGGCACTTTATGACAACGAAATTTATCCGATCAGGCTTTTTGATGTTCAGCCAAACCGCAACAGCGCAGGTTGCTGCATTAAAAGTGGAAGATTTGCCGAGTTTAAACAAAGAAAATATTTTAACAAAGCGCTTGAAAATGCCAAACGCTTTGACTATGTTGTTGTGATGGGCGGCAACGGCTCTAAGAAGGGTGTTAAAGAACTTTCAGACAATGGCGTAAAAGCAATTTTTGTGCCGGCAACCATTGACAACGATGTTGAAAAAACCGACTATTCAATCGGCTTTCATACTGCGGTTGCTATGGTGTGCTTTGCGGTTAGAAATGTTATGCCAAGCATGGACGCTCACAACCGTGGTTGCGTGTTTGAGGTTATGGGCAGGCATTGCCCAGCGATAGCGCAAAACGCAGCCAAAATTTTGCAGGCGGATGTTCTTGTCGAAAACAAAGAGCAGTTAAAAATTGATGAAATTGCTCAAAAAATTAAGAAAAATCGCAAAAAAGAGCATTCTTCTATCATAATTATTCGTGAAAATATTGTAAATGCGGAAGATCTCACGCAGCAACTCAACCAAATTATAGGCGAAAAAGCGGTTATGCATTTTGTTGTTGGGCATCTTCAAAGGGGCGGCAGGCCAACTTCTGTTGAACTTAAAATGGCAAAGCAGTTTGCTCATGCGGCAATCAAAGCCATCAAAAACCAGCAAAGCGGCGTGGCGGTTGCGTTTGAAAATGGCAAAACTGTGTTGCAAAACATATAACAATTCATTTGACATATTTTATTAAATTTTGTAACATTATATATAAATGAAAGCGCAAAGGGGACAAAATGTCAAAAAAAATCAAAAATTTTGTGCCAAATCGTCACTCCGGGGGGGGGGGCATTTAACTGCCACTTCTAAACTTTTTTGTGGAAAAACGCTTTATTTATTTTTAATTTTATTTTTATCAATCGCACTTTTTGCTGGTTTATTTTTCACCGTTGGAGGCAGCTCCAATGGTTTTTTGTCTAACAAACCGCAGGATGTTTCAAACGCTGCTTCATCCACGCCAAGCACACATCTGGCATGGACGGCAACTTTGGCTATCATTCGTCCTTCCACAACGGCGTGCCGATTCCGCTTGGAATATATGTGACAACCGAATTTTTCACTCAAACTGGAATATTATCATATTTACAAAACAATTTTTAAAAGACTCGCTTTATGCGAGTTTTTTTATTCAATAAAATTGTTTTTTTGCATGTAAATCGTTGACAAAAAGCGCAGGTTATGATATATTTACATAGTCGCTTAGCGCGCGCGGGTGTAGTTCAGTGGTAGAACCCCAGCCTTCCAAGCTGGTTGCGAGGGTCCGATTCCCTTCACCCGCTCCATTCGGGCTTCCATAGCTCAGCTGGATAGAGCAATGCCCTTCTAAGGCAGAGGTCGAAGGTTCGAATCCTTCTGGGAGCACCAGAATATGGTGGTCGTAGTTCAGTTGGCAGAACGCCAGATTGTGGCTCTGGAGGTCAAGGGTTCGATCCCCTTCGATCACCCCATATTTATTTTTTCGGTGGGGTGTCGCCAAGCGGTAAGGCATTGGACTCTGACTCCAACATGCGTAGGTTCGAATCCTACCACCCCAGCCACACAAATTTCAGACGCTTGGCTGCGGCTTCTTGCTAAGTGATGCGAAAAACAAAAAATCCACCTATGGTCCACTAGCTCAGTCGGTAGAGCACTTGACTTTTAATCAAGGGGTCCCGGGTTCGAGCCCCGGGTGGGCCACCAAACCACAAATTATGTGGTTTTTTTATTAAAAATATTGATTTTTTTTAAATATTATCGTAATTTTTTAGGAGTTGAGATGTCTGACTATATTCAAACCGATTTAAAACAACTTTTGGATGAAGGAAAAACGCTGATTGAATGCAGAAGATTGGGCATAGATTTATCCAAGTTTCCAAATAAAAACTTTGATTTTTATTCGTTGCCAGAACAAGAGTTTCCAGATGATTATTTTGAAATTCAAAACGACGGCAATTTTTATTTCACGCATGATAAAATTGAAAAATACAGAAGAGTTCCGTATGTTGGCATCATTTTAAAAGACGGCACAATTTACAAAGTGGGGCAGGTTCATTCACAAACTGCAGTTTGGTTGAAATTTAACAAGAAAAATCCAACCGATGAAAATTTTATTGATCTTACTGGCAGTTTGCGCTATGTGTTTTTCCCAGGGCAAAAAAAGATCAGCGTTGTTCAAGGCTATGATCACGAAAATCCTTCCAGCCAAACAGATTTGTATGCTCTGCTCACAGACTGGATAACATATTACGACGGCACAAAGCATAACACCGACATCATGCTTAGTGAAAAGCAGGTTATCACCTTGTTTAGATTGTGCAAAAGATTCAACATTGATTTTGAAAAAATGCTCAATGACAACATTGGGTTTTGTATGCAAGTTGAAGGCAGCAGCAACAAAAGGGTGGGCGATGAAAATCAAAAATGCATAAACCGCTCGTTAAGAAGTATTAGATAAATAAAATGTTTTGTCAAAATTCTTGACTTATTGTTTTGATTTTGATAAAATATCTTTGCAATTCTAATATTGGGGTGTCGCCAAGCGGTAAGGCACAAGACTTTGACTCTTGCATTCGTAGGTTCAAATCCTGCCACCCCAGCCAGCAAACTCGGGCTTCCGAGTTTTTTTCATGGCAGGATATGGTGTTGGAAAAGGCGTTACAAAAGCGCAGCTTGAAAGTTACAAAAGGGCTTAAAAAATTAAGCCTTTTTTATTAAAAATTTTTAAAATATTTTGAAAAATTATGCCATTTCATTTTGAAAAATTTTGCCTTTTTTGTATACTAATTGCGTATCGAAAAAAAGGAGAAATGCATGAAAAAATTTGTTTACGCTTTTAAAGAAGCAGACGGAAAAAACAAAGCACTTTTTGGTGGTAAAGGTGCAAACCTTGCAGAGATGACACGCCTTGGCATGCCTGTTCCACAAGGGTTTATCGTAACCACTGAGGCCTGCACTCAATACTATGCAGACGGCAGAAAAATCAACGATAACATCATGAAGCAGATTGAAACTAAGCTTGCCGAACTTGAAAAAATCACAGGCAAAAAGTTTGGTGACAAAAACAATCCTCTTCTTGTTTCAGTTCGCTCTGGCGCAAGAGTTTCAATGCCGGGGATGATGGACACAATCTTAAACCTTGGTCTTAACGACGAAGTTGTTGAAGGTTTGGCAGCTCTCTCAGGCAACCCAAGGTTTGCATACGATTCGTATAGAAGATTTATTCAAATGTTCTCAGATGTTGTTATGCAACAAGATAAATCTAAGTATGAAAGAATTTTAGATGAAATTAAAGAAAAGAAAGGTGTTAAGTATGATAAAGACCTTTCAGCCGATGATTTAAAAGAGATTGTTAAACTCTTCAAGTCGCTTTACAAAAAAGGTCTTGGCGAAGAGTTTCCACAACAGCCAAAAGTTCAGCTTATGGAAGCTGTTAAAGCTGTGTTCCGTTCTTGGGATAACGACAGGGCAAATGTTTACAGAAGAATGCACGACATTCCATATGAATGGGGCACTGCTGTAAATGTTCAATCAATGGTGTTCGGAAACCTTGGTGACGATTCTGGCACAGGCGTTGCGTTCAGCCGTAACCCTGCAACAGGTGAAAACCAATTATATGGTGAATACTTGATGAATGCTCAGGGCGAAGATGTTGTTGCGGGAATTAGAACTCCGCTTCCTATTTCAACTCTTAAAGAGCAAAATCCAAAGGTTTATGATGAATTTGTTAGAATTGCTAAAACCCTTGAAAAACACAATCACGATATGCAGGATATGGAGTTTACCATTGAAAAAGGCAAGCTTTATATGCTTCAAACAAGAAACGGCAAAAGAACAGCCAAGGCTGCATTGAAAGTTGCAGTGGATCTTGTTAACGAGAAGATGATCACAGAAAAAGAAGCGCTTCTCATGATTGATCCTAAACAGCTTGATGCACTTTTGCATCCTCAATTTGACGCCGCAGCACTCAAAAAAGCGCAGGTTATTGCCGAAGCGCTTCCTGCTTCTCCTGGAGCTGCTTGCGGAAAGATTTGCTTTACTGCTGAAAAGGCCAAAGAAATGGCTGAAAAGAAAGAAAAAGTTGTGCTTGTTCGTTTGGAAACCTCACCAGAAGACATTGAGGGCATGGCTGCTTCACAAGGCATTTTAACTGCTAGAGGAGGAATGACTTCTCACGCCGCAGTTGTTGCAAGAGGTATGGGCACTGCATGTGTTGCAGGTTGCAGCGCAATCAAATTTGCGCCAGACGGCAAATCATTCACAATTAAAAACAAAACCTTTAAAGAAGGCGATTTAATTGCTTTTGACGGATCAACAGGCAAAATTTATGCTGGCGCAGTTGCAACAGAGCCTGCAAAAATCTCTGGCGAATTTGCCACAATCATGAAATGGGCTGACGAAAACCGTAAGCTTCAAGTAAGAACAAACGCTGACAATCCAAAGGATGCTAAAAACGCTTTTGATTTTGGTGCAGAAGGCATTGGCCTTTGCAGAACAGAGCATATGTTCTTTGACGCAGACAGAATTATGGCTATGCGTGAGATGATTGTTGCATCAAATGTAGAAGACAGAAAGAAAGCGCTTGCAAAACTTCTTCCAATGCAAAAGAAGGATTTCAAAGGCTTGTATACAGCAATGCAAGGCCGTCCAGTTACAATTCGTTTCTTAGATCCACCTCTTCATGAATTTCTTCCACACACCGACGATGAAATCAAAGTTCTTGCAAAAGAGATGAATATTTCTGCTGCTTCACTTAAACAAACGGTTGCCGACCTTCATGAGTTCAACCCAATGATGGGGCACAGAGGTTTGCGTCTTGCTGTAACATATCCTGAAATTGCCGAAATGCAAACTCAGGCTGTTGTTGAAGCCGCAATCGAAGTTAAAAAATCTCACGGCTATGACATCGTTCCTGAAATCATGATTCCGCTTACATGCGACAGCAAAGAATTTAAGTTTGTTCGTGATATCGTTGCAAACAAGGCTGATGAAATCATCGCTAAGAAGAATGCAGATTTGAAATATAAAATCGGCACAATGATTGAAATTCCTCGTGCAGCACTCACTGCTGACGAAGTTGCAAAATATGCAGAATTTTTCTCATTTGGCACAAACGACTTAACACAAATGACCTATGGTTTCAGCCGTGACGATGCTGGCAAATTCTTGGATGTTTACTATCAAAAGAAGATTTTTGAAAGCGATCCATTTGCTCGCTTGGATCAAAATGGTGTTGGCAAACTTGTTAAAATGGCTGCTGACCTTGGCAAGTCAACTCGTCCAGACATCAAACTTGGCATATGCGGCGAACATGGCGGAGATCCATCAAGCGTTGAATTCTGCCACAATGCAGGGCTTAATTATGTTTCATGCTCTCCATTCCGTGTGCCGATCGCAAGGCTTGCTGCTGCTCAGGCAAACATCAAAAATCCAAGAAAATAACAAAAAAATTAAAAAAACAGTCAATTTTGGCTGTTTTTTTGTATATTTTGTTATATAAAAATTTTTAGCACTATTTTTTGTTTTATGTGCTTTACAAAATTATTGTTTTGTGCTATACTTAGCCGTGAAATTAAATTTTAGAGGTGTGCAATATGATGAATTATCCGCCAATTGATGAACTCGTGGCAAAAGTAGGAAACATTTATGTGCTTTGCAATCTTATCACAAAGCGCGCTAAGCAAATTTCAACGGTAAGAAGGGCTGAGCTTGCAGGAAGCGATAAAAAAGAAATCAGCATCGCTTGCGAAGAAATTTATCAAGGCAAGGTTGTGCCAAGCGACTTTTAATTGAAATTTATTAAAAATATGATATAATTCTATTGCACAAGGCAATAGAATTTTTTTAAGGAGCAATATGTTTGCATCAGTGATTATTGATCAAGATGTTAAAGCGCTTAACAAGGTGTTTGAATATCTTGTTCCGCCGCACATCGACATAAATGTTGGCGCAAGAGTAAGCGTGCCATTTGGGCAGCGAATCTTGCAAGGTTTTGTTATTGCTCTTAAAGAAAATTGCGATTATGATGCTTCAAAAATCAAAAAAATTTATGGCGTGATGGATGATTTTTCATTGATTAAACCAGAGCACATAAAGCTTATGCAATATATGTGTGACGAATTTCATCTAAGGCAAACTTCTGTTTTAAGGCTGCTTGTGCCAAGCGAGATTAGAGAAGGCAAGGTTAAAGATTTGTTTGAAAAATACGCCGTGCTTGCAGACTATGACGAGCAAAGTTTGTCGCGCGCAAAAAAACAGCTTCAAATAATTCAAAAATTGCAGCAAGAAGGCAGAGTTTTGCTTTCTCAACTAAAAAGCCAATTTGGCGACAGCGCAGTAAAAAGTTTGATTGACAAAAATTTTATAGCAATTCAAAAACAAAAAATAAATCGCGCACCAACATTGATTGATCGTGATGATAAAAATGTTGTGCTTAATGCTCAGCAACTTCATGCAGTAAAAACCATCAAAGGCGACAAAACTTTTCTTTTGCACGGCGTCACTGGCAGTGGCAAAACCGAAGTTTACATGCACTTGATTTCACAGGCCCTGCAAGATGGCAAAAGTGCAATCATGCTTGTGCCAGAAATTTCTCTCACGCCGCAAGTTGTTTCAATTTTTCGTGCGCGCTTTGGTGAAAAAATTGCGCTTCTTCACAGCTCTCTGTCAGCTGGTGAAAGATTTGACGAGTGGCGCAGGATTTTTAGTGGCGAAGCGCAGGTTGTTGTTGGGGCGAGATCGGCAATCTTCGCGCCTTGCGAAAATGTTGGTGTGATTATCATTGATGAAGAGCACGAACAATCCTACATAAGCGAAGCCAATCCAAGATATAACAGCCAATTGGTCGCACAATTTAGGGCAAGATACAATCATTGCCCGCTGGTGCTTGGCAGTGCTACACCAAGCATAGACGACTATCAACGCGCATCGCAAGGAGAAATTGAATTGGTTGAAATGCCGCTTCGTGCGAACGGTAAGCCACTTCCTAGAATTCAAATAATCGACATGATGAACGAGCTTCGCAGCGGCAACGGCGGAATCTTTTCCACTCAGCTTTTAAGCGATTTGGCAAAGGTGGTAAACGACAAAAAACAGGCCATGATTTTTATCAATCGCCGCGGTTATTCATCGTTTATGATGTGCAGAGAGTGTGGATATGTGGCAAAGTGTAATGATTGCGATGTGAGCTTGGTTTATCATCGTGAAGACAACAGGCTTAAATGTCATTATTGCGGCAAGCAATACAAAGTTTTGGATGTGTGCCCAAATTGCGGATCGGATAGGATCAAGCAAGGGGCAGTTGGCACAGAAAAAATTGTAAGCGAGCTTAAAGCCATCTTTAAAGATGTAAAAATCTTGCGCATGGATAATGACACCACATCCAAAAAAAATGCTCACCAAAAATTATTGCAAGAGTTTGCGTCCACCAAGCCTGCCATTTTGGTTGGAACGCAGATGATCGCCAAAGGGCATGATTTTGAAGATGTGACGCTAGTGGGCATTGTTGACGCTGATCAAAGTTTGTATAGAGCCGACTATCGCAGCACCGAGCGTTGTTTTCAGTTGATCACACAGGTCAGTGGTAGAGCTGGGCGAAGCGAAAGCGAAGGCAAGGTGGATTTGCAAACTTATTCGCCGCGTCATTATGTTTATAAATTTGCAGCAAATTATGACTATAAAGGCTTTTTTAGAAAAGAATCCAACATTCGCAAGACGGCTGCATTTCCGCCTTTTTCAAAGATAATTCGCATTCTTTTTTGCCACAGCGATGAAAATGTGGTTAAAGATGAGTTAAAATCGTGTTATAATAAATTGTTAAAGGTGAGAGAGCAACATTTTGATGACATCATCTATATGGATGCAATGAAATCGCCAATCAAGCGCATAAAAAATTTGTTTAGATATCAAGTGATAATTCGCATGCGGCTTGAAAACAGCAAACAAATTGAAGATCAAATTTATGCTTGCACATTAGATGCGCCAAAATCAAGCGTGTTTTTTGAAGTCAATCCAGAAAATATGTCGTAGGGGGAAACATGGCAAAAAGAAAGGTTTTAAAATTTCCAGATGAACGTTTAAGAAAAGTGTCCAAAAAAGTAACCGACTTTGATGATGAGCTTGGCTTGCTTTTAGATGATATGCGTGAAACCATGTATGCAAATGACGGCATGGGCTTGGCAGCGCCACAGGTTGGTGTGCCAATTCGTGCGGTGATTATGGATATTTCGGGCAATTTTTTTGAATTTATAAACCCACAAATTATTCATGCTGAAGGTGAGCAGGAAGACGAAGAAGGCTGCCTTAGTGTTGGCAATTTTAACGACATTGTCAAGCGTCCGCTTAAAGTCACTGTTCGTGCTCAGGATAGGCTGGGATATGAATATCAAATAACTGGTGAAAAATATTTTGCCAGATGCGTTTGTCATGAGATCGATCATCTTGATGGCATTTTGTTTGTCGATAGAAGCAAAAATGGCAAAGAATATATTAAAAAGTATGGTAAAAAATGAAAATATTGTTTTTAGGTTCTCCAAACTTTGCAAAGATTGTGCTTGAAGGCATTTTGCAGGCAGGGCATCAAGTTGTGGCTGTCATTTGTCAACCCGATCGTCCAGCCAGTCGCGGACATAAAATTGCGATGCCTGCGGTTAAAACTTTTGCACTTGAAAAAGGCATAAAGGTTTTGCAGTTTGATAAAGTAAACAATCATATTGACGAAATCAGCAAGATTGACTGCGATTTGTTTGTCACAGCTTCGTTTGGGCAGATTTTGTCGCGCGAGTTTTTGTCACTTAAAATGGGAATCAATGTGCATCCATCCTTGCTGCCAAAATTAAGAGGCGCAACGCCAATTCAAACTGCGCTTTTGTTGGGGCAAAAAACCACCGGCGTTACAATTCAGCGCATGGTTTATCAAATGGATACTGGCGACATCATTTTGCAGCAAAGTGTGCAAATAGATGATGAAGATGATTATCTTTCGCTTGAAGGTAAGCTTGCAAAAGTGAGTGTGGGGCTGTTAAATCAAGCGCTTGATCAGTTAAAAAATCGCACAGCAAAGTTTACTCCGCAAGCAGGTGAGCCAACTTTTACAAGGCTGATTCAAAAACAGGATGGAAAGCTTGATTTCAATCAAACCGCGTTTGAAAATGTTTGTAAGGTTAAAGCACTTGCCCTCAACCCCGGTGCGTATTTCGAAATAGGCGGGCAGCGCATAAAAGTGCTTAAAGCAGCCGTGGAGGCTGACAACATTTTATATCAGCCGAAAGATATCGTTAAAGATAAAAACAAATTTTTAATTAAATGCAAAAACTCCGTTTTGCAAATTTTGTCACTTATCAGCCCGTCTGGCAAAACCATGGATGGCAAAGCGTTTTTAAATGGGCTGCACAACACAGAAAAGGTGGATTAAATGCTGCTTGATCTTTCTTTTAAACAAATTCAAGAGTATGCAGAGCAAAAGCATCTTCCAAAATTTAGGGGGAAGCAGATTTTTGATGCAATTTTAAATGCAAAACCTGCCAGTCAAACAAATCTTCCAAAACAGGTTTTGCAGCAGATTGAAAGCGACTATCCACATTTTGAAATTGTAAAAAAACTCATCTCCAAAGATGGCACAATAAAATATGCCTTGCGCATGGGCGACGGGCAGGTGATTGAAAGCGTGCTTATGCATCATGACTATGGCACAACGCTTTGCGTGTCGTCGCAAGTTGGCTGCGCTATGGGGTGTAAATTTTGCGCCTCTTCACTTAACGGCCTTGTAAGAAATCTCTCTGCTGGCGAAATTTTGCAGCAGGTGGCAATGGTTAACAAGGATTTGGGTGGCAGTGTTAAAAAGCGCGCGATAACCAATATTGTGCTTATGGGCATGGGCGAACCGCTTGATAACTATCAAAATGTCACAAAATTTTTGCAGCTTGCATGCGATGAAGATTCTTTTAATTTCAGCCAGCGAAACATCACTCTTTCAACTTGCGGCATAGTGCCTAAAATCTATCAGCTTGCCGATGACGGATTTAGCGTCACGCTTACAATTTCACTTCACGCGGTAAGTGATGCAAAACGCAAAAAAACCATGCCGATTGCAAATAAATATTCAATCAAACAAATAATTTCAGCCTGCAAATACTATTTCAACAAAACTGGCAGGCGCATAAGTTTTGAATACGCCTTGATTGCGGATGAAAATGACAGCATGCAGGATGCAGAAAAACTTGCGCATCTGGTTAGAGGGCTTAATTGCCATATAAATGTGATTCCGCTTAACGATGTTAAAGAGCGCGGCCTAAAAGGCACTCAAATTAAAAAGGCGTATGCTTTTGTTGAAAAGTTAAACTCTCTTGGCGTAAATGCAACCAAGCGTCGCAGCATGGGCGAGGATATTGCAGGCGCGTGCGGACAACTTAGGCAAAGCGTTGTAAAGGAGGAGTCATGAAAGGGCTGGTTGAAAAAAAGAACGCTGGCAGGTTTATTGTGTCTGGCATAGATTGCGTGGCAAGGGGAAATTTAAAGGACAACGGCATTTTTGTGGGCGATAAGGTTGAGTTTGATAAAAACCAGCGCATAATTAAAAATGTTTTGCCAAGAAAAAACTTGCTTATTAGGCCGCCGCTTGCAAACCTTGATAGGCTTATCATTGTTGTTGCGCCAGTGCCAAAGCCAGATTTTATGCTGGTTGATAAATTGCTTATTTTTTGCAAAAAAAACAACATAAAAGCGGTTATTTGTGTGAATAAAAGTGATATTTTAACCGCTCAGCTAAGAGAAGTCATTCAAAACACCTATTCAAAAGTTGCAGACATAATTTATGTAAGCGCAAAGAATGGTGATGTCAGTTTGCTTGCAGAGCAAATCAATGGCATCTGTGCGTTCGCAGGGCAAAGCGCAGTTGGCAAAAGCTCACTGCTGAATGCGATGCACGGTGAAATTAAAGAGCAGGTTGGTGATTTAGCCAAAAAAACCTTGCGAGGCAAGCAAACCACACGGCTTGTAAGTTTATATAAATTTGGCAAAGGTTACATCGCCGACACGGCTGGTTTTTCTAAGTTTGATGAAACTCTTTTGCAGATTGATGAAAGAAAACTTGCCCAGTTCTATCCAGACTTTACGCCGTATCTAGGCGATTGTGAATATCTTTCTTGCACTCACACCAATGAAAAAAAATGTGCGATAAAAAATAGTGCCGCTCGCGGCAAAATTTCAGCACTCAGATATGAAAATTATTTAAAAATATATCAAACAATAAAGGAGAACAAGCGCTATGAAAAAAAAGGTTGATATTGCAGTTGCAACCGATCCTGTAAAAGATCCATATGACATCATCGAATATGCCAAGCAGTTGCAAGGCTGTATAGAATTTTTGCATTGTGATGTGATGGATGGAAATTTTGTTGCTAAAAAAAGTTTGGATGCCGAGATGGTTAAACTCATAAATTCGCAAACAGCTCTGCCGCTTGATGTGCACATCATGGCAACCGAGCCAAGCAAAAAACTTATTGATGAGTATATCAATGCAGGTGCAAATATTGTAACTTTGCATTTTGAGGCATACAAAGACAAAAAACAACTGCTAGGCGCGCTTTCATATATACGCAAAAAACACGCGCTTGCTGGGCTTTCCATCAAGCCTGACAGTGCGTTGATTGATGTAAAAAGTTTCCTTTACTATGCAGATGTAATTTTGCTTATGGGCGTTATGCCGGGCGCAAGCGGGCAGGAGATTAAATCAAACACCTTTGACAGATTAAAAAAGATTGCAAAATTCCGCCAAGACAACAAACTCTCATTTAAAATTGAAGTCGACGGCGGGGTTAATGATCAAAACGCTCACCTGTTGGCAGAACTTGGCGCGGACATTTTGGTGAGCGGAAGTTATGTTTTTAACGCTAAGGATAGAGAAAAAGCGATAAAAAGTTTAAGAAAATAAAAAACGACTTTGAAAAGTCGGTTTTTTTTAATATTTATTGATTTTGCGTTTGCGTGCAAGCAGCAGTGAAAGCACGATCGCTATTGGAACAAGTGCGCCAAGCATGATAAGGTTTGTCACAACTGCGGTTTGCGTAAGCAAAATTTGACTGATTGCAAGTGACATCACCATTCTGCCAATGTTTGTGCCAACATTGGTTATTGAAAGCAGTGTTTGCCTTTTGGTTAGACCTTTGCTGTTCATAACAAAATCTTCTCGCACAACATGGAAAGGATCTTTGGTTGAATAAAGCAGCGCCGAACCTATGCCAAGCACAATCAGTGCCGCCGTTCCAGATAGATACAATCCACCAAGCCCAACCATAAGCAGACCAAGCACAATCGCGGCAGTGAGAATGTGGATGCTGTTGAATTTAAGCTTTTTATAGATATAGCCAAAGCCAAGTGTTGCAAACGCGCGCACCATACAAGCTATGCCAGTGATGGTGGTGATGGTTGTGGTTGAAAAACTCAGCTCTTGAAAAACCATTTTATTTATGTCAACAGGGCTGCAAACAAGGGCAAAGTAGAAAAAGCACAAAAACAGCAGCAGCCAAGTTGTTCTATATTTAAAAAGTTTTATGTATTCAAATTTTTCTATTGCAACATTGTGTTTTGGTAGGTTGTTGGCCTTTTTGTAAATTTCTTTTTCATTTTTAATGAATATAGACATAATCACGGCAACAAGCAAGATTGAAGAAGCCATAACAAACGGGGCGTATGGCCAAACTTCGTATAGATAACCTGCTGCAAAAGTGCCTATGGCGGTTAGAAAACAAAAACCAAACCTAGCAATCGAGCTGTATTTTGAAAAATTTTCGCTTAAACCATACATTTTTAAATTATCTTTTAAAATTTTTGGTTCAGCAAGATTTTTAATTGACAGCCCGATGCCTGACAATGCTTGTGCAACAAACATCGCCCAAGGATCAAAAAACAAAAATAGAGTTGAAATAAAAACCAAAATTGTGCCGAGTCGCGAAGCATTGGCAGTGCCTATCCATCTTACAAATTTAATGCATGGAATTTGCGCAACAGCAAAGCTTAAACAAAAAATCATTGTAAGCAGCGAAATTGTAGAAAAAGACATGCCCTTGATTTCAGCGTAATAGATGCTGTCAATGGCATAAATAAGCAGCCAGTCGATTGTGATGGCTTTGTATACAATAAAAAAATAGGATTTTCTTTTATTTTTTTTAACTAAATCTTCGCCCACAACCTTATTATAGGCAAATATGCATTTTATTCAAAGCAAAATTTGACAATTTTATCATTGAATAATCACATTTCCGCACAAAATATCAAAATACGAAAAAGTTTGAAGTGGCTGACGCGCATTTTCGATTTTCACAGTAAACACGGATGGATACACATCTTTAACTGTCGCATGCACGATATCAATTTTTTTGCGGCCACGATTTATGCTCATTTCAACGGCTTGACCTTTTAGGGCTTGAATTTTTTGCTTGACTAAAAAAAGCTCTCCGTTTGCTGTTTTAACCATTTATTACTCCTAAATTTATATTTTTTAATGATTTTTGCCACAAAAAAATATTTTAAACATTTTTGGCATACTTGAGCTTGTGCGCTAATAGAATATAGCGTAATCATTTTTGGGGGAGGAAAAAATGTCTGTTGAAAATAACAATTTTAATGTGGTGAAAAAAGTTGCTTTGCCAAAAAGCGAATTTAATGTTGCTTGCACCATCTCAGCCGAAGGAGAAATTGCAAAGGTGTTTGCGATTTCGCATGAAGCATACATTGAAAACCAAGAAGTCACAAATGGCGTGGTTTCTTTTAGCGGGCATATTGATGTGTGTATGATTTATCAGTTGGAAAGCGGCGAAATTGGCAGCGCGTTTTCTTCCAGCCCATTTTCATCTAAATTTGAAGATGACCAAATTCAATCATCCGAGCAAGCAGTGATAAAGCTTGATGTGATAGATCATTCCATCGAATCAATTTCCGGCAGCGAGGCTGTGATATCTTTGCTTGTGGAACAGTCGGGAATTTTGGTTGAAAGCGTGCAGATAAACTGCGCCGAATTTGATGATGAAAGCATTTGCGTTAAAGAAGATGAAGTTGTGATTTCAAAATATATTGGCAGCGCAAAAGCGTCTTTAAACCAAACATTAACCTATCTAAGCCGTGAGAAAATTAAAAAAATTTTAGCAAGCCAGTCATACGCAATGGTTAAAAACACAGAGGCTGGCAGCAATTTTGTAAGTGTGAGTGGCGATGTTTGCACAAAAATTTTATATATCGATGAAGATGACAAGTTCTACAACATCGAAATTTCTGATTCCTTTAAAGAAGAAATTGAAATTGAAGGTGTAAGCCGTGAAAGCGCGATTGAAGCGTTTGCAAATGTAAATTCATCGGCAGTCAGCGTCAGCGTTGAAGAAGGCGATGGAGGGAGCAAAATTGTTGTGCAAGTTCCGTTTGAAATTTTGGCGCTTGCGTTTGAAGAAAGCCTTACAAACATGGTTAGTGATGTTTACAGCACAAAAAATGAGATGCAAATTTCTTCACAAAGTTTTTCAATGTCAAAAACTTTAAGCATGCAAATTGTTGATGGAAAAGTTGATGGCTCGCTTGTTGTAGAGCAAGACCAGCCGCGCGTGGACAAAATTTTGTTCACATTTGCAAGCTCGGCACAGGTTACTGGTCACAGCATTGAAGACGGAGAGATAAACATTGAAGGCATTGCAAAAACCACCGTGGTTTATTTGAATGATGAGCAAAACTCTCTTAATGCGGTTGAAATTGAAGTGCCGTTTGCTGTTTCAGATAAAACAAAAGCCAGCCAGCAGTCTTTAATTTTTGCAAAGGCATATTTAACAGATGTGGATGTTGCAGTGAAAAAAGGCAGAGAACTTTTGTTTGACGGCAAAATTAAAATTGTGGTTGCTGCAAGTGAAGATGAAGTTTCAGCAGTCATCAGTGAAGCCAAACAAGGCGAGCCGCTTGCCGAAAGAGATTATGCAATGCAACTTGTGTTTGCAAAGCAGGGCGACAGTTTGTGGGATATTGCAAAAATCAATAAAGTAAACCAAAATTTAATTGCAAATCAAAACCCAGATGTAGTTTTTCCGTTGCAAGAGAACAAAGAGATTATAATTTTTTATCAAAATGCATAATTTCATCTTTTATGTTTAAAAATTTAAAAACAGTCAAAACTCCTTTGCGCAAAGGAGTTTTTTATGAAATGGATTGTTTGTGGAATATGTGGCGTGCTGCTTTCGGTGCTTTTGTTGTGTGCGCCGCTGTTTTCATCGGCTGCAGGCGACGAGTATTTGCGAATTCACATTCGTGCAAATTCTAATTCGGCCGAAGACCAAAGGGTTAAGTATATGGTTAAAGATGCGGTTGTCGAGGCGCTTATTCCACTTTTGGCAGATGCGCAAACCAAGCAGCAGGCGGAGAAAATAGTTTGTGCCAACTTTGACTATATAGAACAAGTTGCCAACAAAGTGCTTGAAAATCAGGGCTTTGATTATCAAAGCAGCGCAAGGCTTGATCGCGAGCAGTTTCCAGCCAGAAGTTATGATGACATCACGCTGCCAGCGGGCGACTATGATGCGGTGATTATTGATTTGGGCAGCGGTGATGGCAACAACTGGTGGTGTTTGGTTTATCCTGCATTTTGTTTTACAAAAACTCAAAATTCGACAAATTATGTTTATATTTCCAAAATTTGGGAAATAATAGAAAGCGTAAAACAAAATTAAGGGGGATAAAAACTTGAAACGACTAATTTTTATTGCATTGGCTGCAATTTTTGTTGCAACATCGCCGCTTGGTGTTTGTTCTGGGTTGAATGCGGCAAGCATGTCGGTTACGGCGCTTACAGTCAACGAAAACAAGGCCGTGCAACAAAAGCTTAAAGAGCTTGGCTATTATTCAGGAAGTGTGGATGGTGTTTATGGACAAGGCACAAGAAGCGCAGTGATTGCTTTTCAAAAGCAAAACGGGCTTGTCGCAGACGGAATTGTTGGGGCAAAAACAGCAAAGGCGCTTGGCATATCGCTAAACACTCAGCAAATTGCTCAAAGCAGCAGTGATTTATATCTTCTTGCGAAAACAGTTTATGCCGAAGCGCGTGGAGAGCCTTACGAAGGGCAGGTTGCAGTTGCGGCAGTTGTGTTAAACAGAGTTGAAAGTCCAGATTTTCCAAACACCATTGCCGAAGTGATCTATCAGCCGTGGGCATTTACCGCTGTGCATGACGGGCAGATAAACTTAGAGCCAAATCAAACTGCCTACAATGCGGCTCGCGACGCGATGAATGGTTGGGATCCTACATATGGTTGTTTATATTACTACAATGCTTCCACTGCAACAAGCGAATGGATTTTCACGCGAACAACGGTTGTAACCATTGGTAAGCATGTGTTTGCAATATAGGAGGCTAAAATGAAAGATAATGACGTATTAAACATAGAAAAGAAAAGGCAAAAATCATTTCCAAAATCGCTTGTGATAGGTTTATCTATCGCAGTTGGTGTGCTTGGGCTTTCGACGATAGGATTTGGCATCGCATATGGCTGCATGGCTCAAAGCAGCAAGGATTATGCAATTCAGCTTGAAAATGTCTATCAAAAAAACTTATACGACTTGGTTGAAAGCATAAACAACACCGAAACAAAGCTCAGCAAAATTTTGGCGTCAAATTCTTCTACATATCAAAAGAAGATGCTTTCTGAAATTGCGCAGAACAGCGAACTTGCAGAAAACTCTATCGCATCGCTGCCAATTTCGCAAAATTCTCTTGCCGACAGTGTGAAATTTATCAACCAAATGGGCGGATATACGCAAACGCTTGCCGATCAAATTTCGCAAGGCAAAAGCTTGTCGTCAAAAGATTTAGATACGCTTAAAAAGTTAAGGCAAAGCGTTGGAGACATCAAACAACAAATCAACAAATTTGTTAAAAAAGTGCAAAAAAACTATTCAATTTTGCAACAAAGTTTAAATTTGGATGGCGATTTTAACAATTTTACGATAGAATTTTCAAAAATTAAGGGCGAGGGCGTGGATTATCCGGTTATGATTTACGACGGTCCGTTTTCTGACAGCACACTGGATAAAACCGTTAAAGGCTTGAAAGGTGAAACGCTGGATAAGAATCAATGCAGCAAAGAAATTGAAAAATGCTTCAAAAATTGCGCAAAAATTGAATATTCTGGCGAAATTGACAGCAGATTTCAAACCTACACCTATCATCTTACAAATTCCGACAGCCAAGTGTTGTTTGTTCAGGTTTCCAAGGTTGGCGGGCATATCATCACTGTAAGCGGGCAAGGAAGTCAAAGCGGTGAGAAAAATATATCTGTTGATGATGCAAAAAATATAGCCATTGATTTTGCTTTGCAAAACGGAGTTGAAAACCCTCAGATAGTTTGGACTCAAACAGTTGAAAGCGATATTTATTTAAACATCGCTCCAACCGAAAATTCAATCATACTTTATCCAGATTTAGTAAAGGTTAAAATTGACATGGCAAGCGGAACTGTGATTGGATATGACGCAACCAACTATTTTATAAACCACATTCCGCGCGCGTTAAACAAAGTCAGCCGCAGCGCCAATGATTTTAAAGCTAATTTGCCAAAAGATGTGAAAGTAAAATCGCAAAGGCTTGTGCTTGCGCCGCTTGATTATGGCAGAGAAGTTGTTTGCTTTGAATACGCATGTGAAAAAGACGGAGCAGAATATTATTTCTATCTCAATGCCGATAATGGGCGAGAAGAGAATGTTTTAAAAGTCATTCACACCGAAGATTCAAGCAAGCTTATGTAACAAAAAAACGCCGTTATATAACAAAATAACGGCTTTTTTTATGCGTTTTCATCAAAATATTAGGTCTTGACTTTTAAAACTCATGTGATATAATTACAATAGTTAAAATTATGGAGGAAAGATGAAAAGACTTCTGATGTATTTAGTTGTAGCTGTTGTGCTTATTTCAGTTGGGTTTTCGGTTTACTATGTAGTTAGAGATGATGAAGAAATTTACAGTTTGGTTGACGACAATCAAATTTTTTACATAAACCAAGGCGAAACGCTTGATTTGCCTGTTGTTTGGGAAGATCCTGCCTCTACAAGTGAGTTTAAAATCACTTCTTCTGGATATGAATCATATGTTTCAATCAATCTTGAAGATTGGACGATCACAGGCGAAAATGCAGGGCTTTTTGAACTTACTTTTGCCACAACAAACGATAAATTTGCAGGGCAAACTTTCAGCGTCAATTGTTATGTGGGCAACGGATCTACCAATTTCCCATTCTATGTTAGAGATGAACAAGATTTAAGAAAAATTGGACATGATAATTGGAGCTTGTCGGCAAATTATCAGCTTGTAAACGACATTACGCTCACTCAGCCTTTCACGCCTATTGGATTGATAGAAAATGATGGCGTTTGGTCGGCAAGCGAATTTAACGGAAGTTTTTCTGGTGGCGCTATGCGTCACAAGATTTCAAATGTTAAAATTGAAGATTTTCCATATCCAACAGTTGGCTTTTTTGTAAAAGTTGGCGAATTTGGCAAGGTTGAAAATGTTGTGTTTGACAATGTTTACATCAAAGGAACGCACACATATGCTGGCGTTGTTGCAGGTGCAAACTATGGGCTTATTGGTATGTGTGAAATTGAAAACTCAGCAGTAATCAACTATTATCAAAAGGGATTTACTGGCGGAATTTGTGGGCTTAACGAAAGAAAAGCAGGCAGCGACAATTTTGCTCAATTAAACATGTGCTCGTCAAATGTAAACATCACTTCAAAGTGGGTTGCAGGTGGCGCGGTTGGATATAACTATGGCGGAGTGGTTTTCAACTGCTTGATCACCACCAACAATTTGGATATTAGGGTTGCAAATGAAGGACAGGAAGATTATCAAGAAAGCCAGTCGCTGTATTCATACTTCGGCGGCATAGCAGGCATTTCGGTGTGCGCGGTTGAAGACGAAATGTATTATGACAGCTATATTTCAAACAACATCGCCTACATCAATCAAATTGCATCAACGCACTCGGGCATTGGCGGAATATTTGGCGCTTATTATGGCGTGAGTGGCGTTTATCAATCGCAAGGCAACTACAACATGCTTTTCTACATCGCTCCATATGATATGGATGCATATTATCTTTACGATGACGAACAGTTGCTTACAGATGACCCTTCATCTTCAAGAAACTACGCTAAACAAATTTCACAACAGCAAGCGCTTGTTAAAACAACATTCACTTCAATCCCTGGAAACGGCTGGGATTTTGACAATGTTTGGGAAATTGAAGATGGCATTGCAATAAGAATCGGCTATAATCGTTTGGATGGCGAAGAGCCAAAATATCAAGCTTTTGCATCAAACGGCTCGACATATGAAATATCCACAACCGATCAACTTAAAAATGCTTTTGAGCAGATGCGAGCTCAACCAACAAAAAACATAACCTATCACATCACCAAATCTCTTGTATATAACGGCGGCGGCGAATTGTGGCAGCCAATCGGCGGGCATTCAAATCCATTCCAAGGTCAGTTTGTTATGGATGAAGATGTTACATTAACCATTCGAAACATTTCAATAAATGCCGAATTTGCAGGAATTTTTGGTTGCATAAACGGCAACAACACGGTTATTAGAAACTTTATTGTTGAAAACGCATACATTTGCGGCACTGTTGTAGGCGTTATTGCGGGCGCAAATTATGGCGCGACCATTGAAAATTGTCAGGTTTCAGACTTTGAACTTACAACACAAAAATATGCCGGCGGCATTGCAGGCTACAACAGCGGAACAATTTCAAATTGCTTGCTTTCTGCAAGAATAGCAACAGACGAATCCGATATGCCTATTGAAGATGAATATGGCAACTACACCTATGAGCAAAAGGGCGCTGGCGGATATATCACGCTGGCAAACAACAGCCAAAGAGTTATCTATCTTGGCGGAATCGCAGGCAAAAATGCTGGAACTATCACCGACACTCGTGCAGACAAAACCGACATTCGCTTTATTGAGGATGACTCATCAAAAGTAATCTTCATCGGCGGTGCGGCAGGCGAAAGCGCAAACACCATCAACGCTGTCAATGTAAGACAACTGACAATCGCTGTGCAAGATTATTCTGGCTCTGCTTATGCAGGCGGAATTGTTGGCTATCTTTCAGCAGGAAAAATCTCATCATGCATGTTCCATGAAATTAACAACATAATTTTTGATGTTAACAACCAAAACATTGTTGCTGGCGGTTTAGCTGGCTACACAAGTGAAGGTTCTAAAATGCAATACAGCGTGGTTGGCACAACTTCAATTTACGCGTATGCAATAGGCGGATTTGCGGGCGTTGCAAACGGCGCAATTCAACAAAGTTATGTTTCAAACAGCACCGCACTTTATGGAAAATATGTTGGCGGATTCACAAGCTCGCTGTCGGGCGAGATTTCAAACTGCATGACAGCAGCAGAGCTTGTTGGCAGCGAAATTGAAGCAGGCATGACAGTTTATTTAAAAAAGAATGCGCATATCAATTATTGCTACATCAATCCAACATTCCAAATTCAAACGGGCGCAGAAGGCGGAATAATCTCTTCAATGCTTGGCTCGCTTATCAACAGAACCACCTATGCAGAAACCTCATCACAATTTAGAGCAAGGCCAGATATGTTTGGCAAAATCACCAACACCTACATTGTTGGCGAGTTTAAAACGGTAGGGTTGCCGGGCACAACAATTTTCACCGATAACAAAGTCACAATCAATGGCGTTGAAGCGGCCGTTCAAACAACATTTGCAACATGGGCGCTTGATGTTAAAACAACATCTTTGCAGGGCGTTACTGGCGTTGCAACCATATTAAAAAATGCCGGATTTAATGATGGCATTTGGAACTTTGCAAACAACGATTCGGGCGTTTACACCTTGCCAATCAAAGCAGCAGAAGTTGGGGTTGTGTTTGAAAAGCAACAAACTCCAGCGCCTGAAACTCCTGATGACACAACGCCTGAAAATCCAGATGATGCAAATCCAGAAAACCCGGATGATACAAATCCAGAAGACCCAGATGCAACACCTGAAAACCCAGATGCAACACCTGAAAATCCGGACACCGAGATTGTTCAGCCAACAAATACAAGCGGCGAAGATGATGCAACACAAAACTCTGGCGTTGCAGCTTAGATAAAATAAAAAAACACATCAATTTGATGTGTTTTTTTGTTATTCTGCTTTATTTACTTCTTGTTCGTAAGCATCAAGCACGGCTTTTTTAAGCTCTTCTCTTGTTTCGGTGTTGATTGGATGAACAATGTCCTTATATTCGCCATCAGGTGTTTTTCTGTTTGGCATTGAGATGAACATTCCCTCTCTTCCGTTGATCACTTTGATGTCATGCACTACAAGGCAATCATCGATTGTGATTGATGCAACTGCTTTGAGTTTTGCATCTTCTTTGCTTACAAGCCTAATTCTGATATCTGTGATTTTCAAGTTTGTGTACCTTCCTTTTTAAGTCTTGCAAATTCTTGCTACTATCATTTTAGCAAATATCGCAAAATTTTCAAAATGATTTTTGCAATGTAACCAAAAAAATATATATTTCATAAATAAAAATGTGTTTTTGGATTATCACGGCGCAAAAATATATTTTTCAGTTTGTGGCGGCAAAAATAAGCCGGTAAACATATTTTTGCACGGCTGGGAACAAAGCGGGGAGTGCTTTAAGCGTATTGTTTCAAATTTGAAGGGATTTAGAAACATCTGTATAGATTTTCCTGGGTTTGGTAAAAGCGAGCCGCAAAGCCAATTAAACATGTTTTCATATGTGCAGATGTTGGTGGATTTTTGTCGGCGCAACAATATTAAAAAATGCAACATCATCGGCCATTCGTTTGGCGGAAGAGTGGGAATATTGCTTGCCGCGCTTCATAAAGATTTGGTTGAAAGGCTTGTGCTTATCGGCAGTGCAGGCATCAAACCTAAACGCGGGATGAAATATCATGCCAATGTTTTTTGCTATAAGTTTCTAAAAATTTTGGGCTGCCCGCCAAAAAACACCGGTTCGTATGATTACAGACAACTAAGTCCAGATATGCGCAAAACTTTTGTAAATATTGTAAACACTCATTTAGAAGAATATTGCACATTGATTCAATCGCCCACCATGATAATATTTGGCGAAAATGACACGCAAACTCCGCTTTATATGGCAAAAAAACTAAAAAAATTGATTAAAAACTCGCAACTTATAGTTTTAAAGCATGCGGGGCATTTTTGTTTTATTGAAAGGGAAATCCAAGTTTGCCTCATCTTGCAGCAATTTTTGAAGGAGGGTGCATGAACGCTTTTTTGGCAATTTTATTTGTCATATTTTTTTATATCATCAGCTATCCGTTTGCAAAAAACTTGCAGCTTTGTGGTTATGATATAAAGCATTTTATCTGCAATTTTTTTAAACTCCCATATGCATTTTTTGGCAAAACAAGCTTGATTTGGACAAAACGAATTGTAAGATTCGCAATAATGCATTTTGCAATTTTGCTTGCCATCACTTTGCCATATTTTATTCTGATCAGCAATTTTTGGTGGATACTTTTAGGCGTGACATGCGAATTTTTGTTGCTGCCTGCAATATTTATTCTCTCGGCAAGCATAATGCAGCCGTGTGAAAGTGCGATAAAAAATTTTTACATTAAAAAAGCATGTAAAATTTTAGAAAATTTTAAAGGAATAAAGATTGCAATCACTGGCAGTTTTGGCAAGACATCAACCAAAAATTTTTTAGCCGAGTTTTTGCGCAAAAAATATAAAGTTTGTGTTACGCCTAAAAATTACAACACCCCAATGGGGCTTTGCAAAACAGTGCTTGAAAATTTAAAGGCGGATGACGAAGTTTTAATTATTGAAATGGGGGCGCGGCGTAAAGGCGACATAAAGCAGCTGATGCAAATGGCAAAACCAAATTTTGGCATTATAACAGCAATCGGCGAACAGCATATGCAAAGCTTTGGCAACCTTGAAAACATAAAAAGCACCAAGTATGAGTTGTGTGAGCATATGTGCAAAAACGGCAAAGTGATTTTTGATGTAAGCAGCGAGTTTACCGAACAGTTGTTTCAAAAATATAAGGGCGAAAAATATGCGGTTGGTCAGGGCGGAGATTGCAGCGTAAAGAATGTGAAATGCTCGCGCAATGGCAGCAGTTTTAAGCTGTGCATTGATGGTGAATGTCACGCCGCTAAAACCAAGATACTTGGCAGGGCGCTTATCGATGACATCGCGGTTGCAGCTTGCATGGCGCATTTGCTTGGCGTTGAAACAAAAAGCATAGTCAGCACAATAAGCTCGCTTTTGCCAGTTCCGCACAGGCTGCAACTGCTTGAAAATCCGTTTTGCACAATAATAGATGATAGCTACAACAGCAATTTGCTTGGAGCAAGGCAGGCGTGTGAGTGCTTAAAACTTTTCAAAGGCAAAAAGATTGTTGTAAGCCCGGGGCTGGTGGAGCAGGGTGATAAGCAATATGAACTCAATTTCAAACTAGGCAAGATGATTGCTGGCTGTTGTGATGAGTTTGTGATTATGAATGAAGTCAATAAAACCGCTTTAACAAAAGGTGCGCTTGCTGGTGGGCTTAAAAAAGGAAAGTTGCATTATGCCTATTCGCGCAGCGAGCAAAAACAAATTTTAAAAACTCTGCAAGAAAAATCATGCGTTGTGTTGTTTGAAAATGACCTGCCAGATAATTTTAAGTAGGAGGACGGTATGGAAAAGATTTTAGTTATTTATGGTGGCAAAAGCGTGGAGCATGATATATCAATAATCACCGCGCTGCAAGCGATGCGAGCGATACAAAACGATTATGCTCTCTTGCCAATATATGTCGATTGCGACGGCAAATTTTGGACGGGAGAAAACTTGCAAGATTTGAATATTTATGCGGATTTTGAAGCGCTTGTAAAAAACAAAAGACGCGTAGTGTTCAACTTTGGGCTTTCAAGTGTTACAGTCAAAGGCAGGTTTAAGTCAAAAACCATTGTTCCAACATGTGCACTTGTGTGCATGCATGGCACCAATGGCGAAGACGGCGTTATAAGTGCGTTGCTTTCAGCATGCGAAATTAAATACACCTGTCCAGATTTTGCAAGCAGCGCTTTGTGCATGGATAAAGCAATTGCAAAAATTGTGCTTAAAAATTCACTTTTGCCAGTTTTACCGTTTGTGTGCCAAAATCAAATTGATTTAAAACAAATAAAAAAATGCCTGACTTTTCCAATAATTGTAAAGCCTGCGCGCTGCGGAAGCAGCATTGGCATAAAAAAATGTGATAATTTAAATCAATTAAAAAGTGCTATAGAAGTGGCAAAAAAATATGATAATAAACTAGTTTTCGAGCATTTTATTCAAAAAAAGCGAGAATTTAATTGCGCTTGCATTGTTTTTAACAATAAATTTATTTTAAGCAAAGTGATTGAAATAAAAAGCAAAGGCTGCTATGGCTTTGACGAAAAATATTTGCAACAAAAGCCATCTTCATCGTTTAAGGTTGAAAAAAGCATAGCAAGCAAGATTAAAACCCTAACAAAAAAAGCCGCCCAAGTTTTGGAATGCGAGGGCGTGATCAGGGTTGATTTTTTGATGGATGAACAGGGCGAAATTTACATCAATGAGATAAACACAATTCCCGGTTCGCTTGCTTTCTATCTTTTTGGCAGCATGCGAGAAGTTTGTTGCGAACTTATTGAAGGCTGTCAAACGCGCGGCCAGAAGGCGATTATAACCAAGCATGCTTCAAACGCGCTGCAAATATTCGCGCAGGCCGATTTGAATAATTATTCAAAAAAGTGAATAATTATTTCACCAAAAATTCCCAGAGCAGTGATGTTTTAGGCACGACAGATTTTTTAAGCGAAGCGCATTTGTCAAGGGCAGCAATAAAGTGCATGCTTTGTTTTGATGGTGGCGCTTTTAAAAGCATCGGCTTAAAGTAGGTGTTGTAAAGCATGACTTCATATTTTATCGATGTGTTTAGAAAATAGTCGCTGTTAAGTTTGTAGGGCTTTATGTTTTGTTTTTCGCCTTTTCTTACCTTTTGCCAAGATTCAAAGCTTTGCTCCACGGTGTATGAGCGCGCTTGACAATCGCGAAAGCATCGGCGCATCATTCTAATTTCCTGCGCGGTTAAAATGCGTTTGCCTGCAAAATATAAATCATCATATGGGCATAGATAAACTTTATATCCAATTTGATTGTGCTCGGCAATTACAAGTGGATTTAGTGCATGAATTCCTTCCACAATCAAAATGCTTTTTTTGCCAAGGGTTTTGGGCTCAAACTCACTTTTTCGCTGATTGAGTTGCATGTCAAACACCGGAGATTGTGACGAACCAGTGTAGATGAGTTCGTCAATCACTTTGTCGATCAGCGGAATGTCAAGGGCAAACACCGATTCATAATCAACTTTTCCGTCGCTTAAAATCACTCGTCTGTTGTGCGGCAGCAAAAAATCATCAAGCGAAAGAAGCTGGCTTGCAACACCGCGCTGACGCAGCTTTTGGCTGATAAGCTTTGCAGATGTGGTTTTGCCTGCTGATGAAGGACCAGCTAAAAAAAGTATGCGCTTTTGTTGAGAGAGCATGTCACTGATAAGCTCATCAACTTGATTGTAATAAAAATTTTCGCACTCTTGAATAAGCGCGGCGCTGTTGCCTTCATCAACCATTTTGTTTAGCTGTTCCAAATCCACTCGCTGGTGGAGAATTTTGTTGTCTAAAACTATAAAATCTTTGCGTTTCATAATAGTAATTATATCATATTCATTTATGTAAAAAAAATTATTTTGTCAAAAAAACAATATTTTTAGCGCCTTGCACTTTTTTGCGCTTTACAGAATTAGTATATATAAAAGGAGAGAAGCATGAAACTTAAAGATATTGTGCATTTTTCAAATTTAGATGATCTTCCAGCAATAATTTTAGAAAAAGATGTTAAAAACATATGCATTGATGCAAACAAAGTGCAAAAAGGCGATGTTTTTTTGCAATTAAAGGATGATGAGGGCGCGCAATTTAATATGAGAAAAGCGCTTGAGAGGGGTGCAGAATTTGTTTTGGCCGCAAATGACTATGCAATAAAAAATTGTTATGCAATAAGAAATCCGCGGCGAGCATTTGCAGTTATGGAAAAAAAGTTGCATGGCTCGGCATGTGATAAGATGAAAATTATCGGCGTCACCGGCACAAATGGAAAAACCACAACCACAAATTTGATTTATGACATCTTGCGTGGAGCGGGAAAAAAAGTTGGGCTTATTGGCACGCTTGGCGCAAAGGTTGACGGAGATTTTATCGACACAGGCTTCACAACCCCGGACCCTGACGTTCTGCATGAAATCTTTCAAAAAATGCAAAATCAAGGTGTGGAATATGTGGTTATGGAAGCTTCTGCGCATGCGTTGGCTCTTGAAAAGCTGGAAGGAATAAAGTTTGATGTTGCCGTGCTTACAAACATAACGCAAGATCATTTAGATTTTTTTGGCAGCATGCAAAATTATGAAAAAGCAAAATTTAAATTGTTTTCACTTTTGCGCAGCCGGCTTGGAGTGGTGTGTGCAGACGGGGTGGATATGGACAAATTTTGCAAATTTTGTCAAGTGCCGTTTATTTCCTACGGCATTTCAAGCCCAAGCGATGTTTTTGCAATTGACATCAAACAAAGCCTAGACGGCAGCCGATTTATTTGCAACTGCAACGATGATGTTATGATTGCATCTTGCCCGCTGCCTGGTGAATTTAATGTGCAAAATGCGTTGGCAGCGATTGCAACATGCTCGGCGCTTGGAATTGATAAGCAAACAATTTTGAGAGAGTTGAAATATGCGCCTATGGTGGAAGGGCGGTTTAATGTGATAAGCCAAAACCATAAGCGCGTTGTGATTGATTTTGCTCACACACCAGACGGCTTAGAAAAGATAATTAAAAATGTTCGCACGCTTACAAAAGCAAGGTTGATCACAGTTTTTGGCTGCGGTGGAAATCGCGACAAAACCAAACGGCCAATCATGGGCAAGATCGCCTCATCATTAAGCGATATTGTTGTGCTTACAAGTGATAATCCGCGTTTTGAAGAGCCTATGGATATTATCGACGACATCATCCAAGGCGTTGACGGGCAAAACTTTTTTGTTCAGCCCGACAGAGCAAAGGCAATTGCGTTTGCGCTTGATTTGGCGGCACAAGACGATGTGGTTATCATCGCCGGCAAGGGCGCGGAAAAATATCAAGATGTCAAAGGTGAAAAACGAGCCTATGACGATTACAGCCAAGTTTATGATTATTTTAGAAACCATCTGACAGTGGTTGAAGGGGTTAAAACAAGTGAGTTTAAGCGTTAAAATCATAATAATTTTTTGTTTAGCAGCGGTTTTGGGTGTAATTTTAATCAAACCTGCGCTTTTTGTGTGTAAAAAACTTAAAGCCGAGCAAACAATTTTGCATTATGTTGAAAAACACTCCATTAAAAAAGGCACGCCAACAATGGGCGGTGTGATTTTTATTTTTGCATCAATTTTGGCGTGCGGTGTGTTTTTGTGGCAGCATAGTTTGTATGCATGGCTTGCAATTTTGGTTATGGTGGCTTTTGGGCTGCTGGGCTTTTTAGATGATTTCATCAAAATTCATTTTCATCAAAATCAAGGCTTAAAACCTTATCAAAAAATTATTGGACAAGCCGCTATCGCACTGATAATTGCATTTTTCATCTACTATAAACTCGGTGGCAACTTGCAATTTTTTGGGCTTAATTTAAACATCGGTTGGGGGATTATTCCTTTTGCAACGCTGGTGTTTTTGGCAACCGTAAATGCGGTAAACTTAACCGACGGGCTTGATGGACTTGCTGGTGGCGTGAGCTTTGTGTATCTAATGTTTTTTGGTGCGATTGTGGCACTTATAGGCAATCCGGAGATGGACATGCTGTCGCTTGCTTCGTTTGCCGTATGCGGTGGACTGCTTGCATTCTTGTGCGCAAACACCTTTCCAGCCAAAGTATTTATGGGCGACACTGGCTCGCTTGCGCTTGGCGGATTTATTGCATGCGTAGGGCTTTTTTCAGGCAGGGCGCTGCTTATTCCAATCATGGGGCTGATGTTTGTGCTGTCGGCGCTGAGTGACATAATTCAAGTGGCATACTACAAAAAAACCAAAAAGCGAGTGTTTTTGATGGCGCCGCTTCATCATCATTTTGAAAAAAAGGGGGTGCATGAAAACCGTATAGTCACAATATATATATTTGTGACAAGCCTTCTTAGCGCGGTTTGTCTGTGTTTAGAAATCGCATTGTAGAGGGAGATATGAACAAAAAAATCAAAGGCAAAAAAGTTTTGGTTTACGGGCTTGGTGGAAGTGGGCAAGCGGCGTGCAAACTTTTGCATGCATTTGGCGCTTGTGTGAGCGTTTATGACGATGACAAAAAGTTTCGCAATCTTTTTTGCTATGTTGACCAGCCGCTTTTGCATAAATACGATTTGGTTGTTGTAAGCCCAGGTGTCAAGGTTGTTGGAAACTCGCTTATCTCTGCGCTGAGAGAGCAAAAGGCAAACATCATCAGCGAAATAGATCTTGGCAGCATATTTTCGCTTGGCAAACTTATTGCAATCACTGGAACAAACGGCAAAACCACCACTTGTGCGCTGTTAGGTAAAATTTTTGACGAGGCTGGCAAGAAAAATTTTGTTTGTGGAAACATCGGCTTGCCAATAAGTTCGATTGCGCTTAAAACCGATAAAAAAAGTTTTGTAATTTGTGAAACATCCAATTTTCAGCTTGAACTTTCCAAGCTGTTTTCTCCGCAGATCGCCTGTGCGCTTAATATTCAGCCCGACCACTTGGATAGGCATGGAAGCTTTGATGAATATAAGCGCGTGAAGGCAAAGATCTTTCAAAATTTTAAAGCGTTAAAGAGTGCCGTCATCAATTTGGACGACGATGGCTCAAGAGATATCGCGCCTCAAAAAAAGAGCGTTTTTTATTCTTTTAATCCTCTAAAAAAGGGTGTTTGCGTTAAAAATGGCAGCATTTATAGCGGGAAAACGCGCATAATTTCGTTGGATGAAATTCCGCTTATAGGCTCTAAAAACATTTCCAATGTTATGGCGGCAGTCGCCATCGCGCTGCTTTGCAAAATCAAGCCGCGCTGCATTCGAAGCGCAATAGCCTCGTTTGTTCCGCCTGCGCATAGACTGCAATTTGTGACAGAAAAAAACGGCGTGATTTTTATAGACGATTCAAAATCAACCAACATTTCATGTGTGGAAATGGCTCTTGACAGCATAAAATCAAAAAACATAATTTTAATGCTAGGCGGGCAGAATAAGGGATTAAATTTTGAAAAATTGTTTGCTGCAAAGCCGCAAATAAAAGGCGTGATCTGTTTTGGTGAAGCGGCAAGTGAAATTGATGAAGTCGCCAAACGATATGGTTACGACAGCCATAGTTTTGCAACGCTGAAAGAGGCAACTTATTTTGCAAAAAGTGCGGCGCAGAGTGGCGACACTGTGCTTTTAAGCCCTGGATGCACAAGTTTTGATGAATTTGCTTCCTACGCGGTTAGGGGGCAGATATTTGCGGAGATTGTAAGCAGTGAAAGTTAAAACCAACCTATGTTTAATTGTTTGTCTGATTTTTGGGCTGACTGCTTTTGGCGCGCTTATGGTTTATTCTGCAAGCAGTTATTCGGCGGCGTATCACTTTGGCAATGAGTACTTTTTTCTTTACAAACAAATTTTTGGCATAGTGCTTGGCGCGGCACTGATGATTTTGCTTTGCTTTTACGACTATCACAAACTTAAAAAATTTAAGTGGGCTTTTGTGATTGCCACCATAGTTATGCTTGTGCTTGTGTTTATTCCTGGGGTGGGAAGCGAAAGTTACGGCGCAAAAAGGTGGCTTTCAATTTTTGGGTTTTCCATTCAGCCTTCCGAACTTGCGAAGTTTGCGCTGGTGATCTTTTGTGCGGCATATTTAAGTGAAAATCACCAAAAAATTAAATCCTTTAAAACGCTTCTGCCTGTTTTAGCGGTGGCAGGAGTGTTTTGCCTGCTTGTGATTTTAGAGCCGTCAATGTCGGTGACGATGTGCCTTGCGTTTATCACGCTTTTTATGCTGATAATCGGCGGTATAAGCAAAAAGCACACAATCATGTTTTCAATTCCAGCGGCAGCCGCTGTGCCAGTTTTGATTGCGCTTGAACCATATCGCCTTAAACGCTTGTTTGCATTCATCAATCCATGGGCGTCACCACAAGGCGAGGGGTTTCAACTTATTCAATCGCTCTATTCACTTGGTTCTGGTGGTTGGTTTGGGGTTGGGCTTTTTAATTCTCGGCAAAAATACCTTTTTCTGCCATTTGCCGAAAGCGACTTTATTTTTTCAGTGATAGGCGAAGAGATTGGATTGATTGGCTGCTTGATTTTGATGCTTGCCTTTGTGGCACTTATTTTCTTGCTGATTAAAATTGCGCTAAATGCGCCAGATCGCTTTGGTGCGATGCTTGCAAGCGGCATAGCGTTTATCATCGCCATTCAAACAATTTTAAATATCGCCGTAGTGACGGGCTCAATCCCACCAACAGGATTGCCTTTGCCGTTTATCTCTGCTGGTTCAACAAGTTTGCTTGTTTTTATGAGTGCAATAGGTGTTGTTCTTAATGTAGACAGGCAGAGTAGGAAAAATAAAATTTAAAAATTTTAATGTAAATGTATACAAATTGCAATCAAAGTGTATACATTTTTTTATTTGTGTTGTATAATCATAAATAAGTTTAATGGAGGAAAGGGAAATGTATTTATTGCTTTGTAGTGATTTTTTACACATAGGTTTAAATTATACTAAGCATTTTTTCAAAGAAAAATCACTCACTTGTTTATTTATTTCGTATGCTTTAGAGAATGATGAATCTTATATTAACGCAAATAAACAAGCATTGAAAAATAGTCTTAATATAGAAAAATTTATTGATTTGACTGCAAACTATACTTTTAATGATAAAATAGATCTTATTTTTGTTAACGGAGGAAACCCAAACTTACTTTTGGAAAGATTACACAAATACAATCAATTTAAAAGAATTAAGGAATTGGTTGCATCTGGGGTTTTGTATATTGGGGAAAGTGCGGGAGCAATAATTGCTGGAGACTATCAACCACATAATTTATTTTTAAACATAGAAAAAGATATGAATTTAATTAAACATTATGGAAATAAATTTTATGATGGATTTAGATTTTTAAATAATTTTATTGCGCCACATGCAAGTAAATTAAAAGTAGTAAAATTGGGTAATGAATTTGCAAGAGAATTTTATAAAACTAAAAGTGGATCAAATAAATATTCGAGATATTTAAACGGCATAAAGCAATTAAAAAAACATAAATACAAGTATACTACTCTAGGAAATAATGAGGTTTTGCTTGTGTTAAACAACAAAGAAATAAAAAGAACTTATAATTGGAGTAAATTCCCTATTTTAGAAGTTAAATAATGTTTGTATTTCAAATCCATAGTGCAATAACTGATGTTAAGGGGTTCAATTCCGCCAACGGGCTTGCCTCTTCCTTTCATTTCCAGCGGCGGCACATCGGTTATGATGTTTATGGCAGGCATTGGAATTTGCTTGAATGTGCTTAGACAGAGTAAATCAAAAATCAAATAAATGCACTTGGTAAGTGCATTTATTTTGTTTATCTTGACTTTAAATAATCAGTTATGCTAGTTTATTAAAAGTATGGAGAATAAAGCGCTTTATGAAAATTGAAGTTTTAAAGAAAAGCATGACAAAAGAGATTATTGAAAAAATAATCGATATTGATAAAGAGTTTTATGTAGATTTTGACTACCAAAACAATAAGCAGTGGTATTATAACCGCTACACTGACAAAAATCAGATTTTTTTACTTTGTGTCAATGACAAAATTGTTGGATATTTTCTTTTTCATACGATTACTAAACAACTGTTTAACGACATTTTAAGTTTAAAGTATGATGGTGATTACAACTTTCCAGAGCGCTCTGTTAATGTTCAATCAAATTATTTTTACATACCATCAGTTTTGATTAAAAAAAGATACCGCAAACATGGCGTTGCGCTGTTAAGAAGGTTACTCGATGAGGCTAAAAGCAAGCCAAATTTAGTGGCGATCACAATTTCAAAGCAAGGCAAACGCATGGCAGAGAGCATGATGAAGCTTATTGGAGTCGTAGATCAAAAGCGCGATATTTGTGTATATGCAAAAACTGTTTAAACGTGTGCTTAGGCGAAAAAAAGAGAACTGTTTAAAGTTCTCTTTCTTCTTTTTTATAGGCGATGTCTTCAACTTTATCGCAATAAGCTATAAAATCGGCTGCTGCTTTAGTAAAATGATTATCATAGCAGTCTTCAAAAACAGGAGCGTGGTTTTCAACTTTGTCTAGATATTCATTTTTTGCAACCAAAATATGCGCAGCGGCGTCAAATAAAACATCTTTGTCATGCAAGTTTTCATCTATAAACTTTTGCTGAGAGCGATTTTTTAAATCGCGGCTTTGTTTTCTTAACACAGCACCTTCGGCAAAGTTTTTTGAAGCAAAAAATGCACCGGGTGCTAAGGCAGCAAATGTTCCACAAACCCAACCAGCAGTTGGAGCACCTATAAAATATAAAACCGAGCCGATTACAGCACTGGCAATCGCGCCTGTAGTAAGAAATATTATGCCGCGATGGTTTTTTGTTGAAGCAAAGCCATCAATCACGCTTCTTGCTTTAAGCAATGCGGCATCTTGCAATAATGCGTTGTAGTCTTTTTGATCTATTTTAATATTTCGCTCTTGTGCCAATTGCATTATGCCAAGGCATTGTGAAACATTTTCGATCTCTTTGTCAAGGTCGCTTTTAAAAAATGATTTAAGTTTTAAAATTGCTTGTTTTACTTTTCCCATGTCAAATAATATACCACCACAGCGATGCGATGTCAATAGCCCTTTTTCACGCAAGTGAGCATATGCGCATAGAATAAAATGTGGCTAAAATTATTCAAAAGAGGACTTATGAGCAAATTTTTAATTCATGGCGGCAACAAACTTTTTGGCGAATTAAACATCACCGCTGCTAAAAATTCATATCTTCCAATTCTTGCAGCGTGCGTGCTTTGTGAAGATGAAATAATCTTACATAACTATCCAAACTACACCGACGCTCAAAGCATGTGCGAGATTTTGTTGACACTTGGTGCAAGCATAAAGCAAAGCGCTGGCGATATATCGGTGGATGCCGCATCACTTTTTTCATGGAGAATTGAAAGCGATCTTGCCTGTCAGGTGCGATCGTCTATTTTTATGCTCGGCGCGCTTTTGGGGCGGTTTAAAAAGGCACGAGTGGCCTATCCAGGTGGCTGCGAGATTGGCGCAAGGCCGATTGACATTCATCTTTCAGGATTTAAAAAGCTTGGAGTAAAAGTGGAAGAGCGGCATGGTTACATTTTTTGCAACGCCGAAAAAATGCATTCTGGCACGGTGCTTTTAGAGTTTCCAAGCGTTGGCGCAACAGAAAGCTTGATGATGGCAAGCGTGCTTTTACCGGGCGAAACCAGATTGCTAAACGCTGCCAAAGAGCCGGAGATTGTGGATCTGCAAAATTTCCTAGTTAAGATGGGCGCAAAGATCAGGGGCGCAGGCAGCGGAGAGATTGTTATTGAAGGCGTTAAAAAATTGCATGGCTGTGAGTTTACTCCAATAGCAGACCGAATAATTGCAGGAACATATATGATTGCCACAGCGATGTGTGGCGGCGAAGTGCTTTTAAAAGGCGTGAACGCCGAACATTTAAGGGCGCTTATTGATAAATTAGACAAAACTGCTTGCGTCATCAGCGCAAAAAATGATAAAATTAAAGTGACAAGTGATGGGAAACCAAACGCTCTTGGCAAAATCGAAACATCGGTTTATCCGGGCTTTCCAACCGACTTGCAAGCGCAAATTTTGGCACTTTCTTCCATAAGCAAAGGCAGCAGCATGATTGTGGAAAATGTGTTTGAGTGCAGGTTTAAGCATGTGCCAGAACTCATTAAAATGGGCGCAGATATTTATATAAAGGATAGGGTTGCGTTTGTGCGAGGGGTTGAAAAACTTTATGGCGCATCGGTGAGCGGCATGGAGCTTAGAGGCACGGCGTCTCTTATTCTTGCAGGACTTGTGGCAGAAGGCTACACAACTGTGCTTAACGCCAAGCATGTGGATAGGGGCTACAAAAACATTGAAAAAGATTTAGCATCACTTGGAGCTGATATAAAAAGGATTGACGATTGAAAAAAGGCTGGATTATTGCATTAAGCGTGGTGGGAGTTGTTATTGTTACAATAATAACTTTGTGTTTCACGCTTTTCACCGTGCAGTCGGTTAAAGTTCAATATTGGACAAGCACTCAGTTTGATTACAACGACGAAGAAATTGTTTCGTCTTCAAAAATTCAAACAGGCAAAAACATTTTCTTCTTAGATAAGCAAAGTTTTGCTGACAACATAGAAAAAGCATATCCATATCTTCAAGTTATAAACATAGAAACATCCTTTCCATCTTCGCTGACAATTCATGTGAGAGAGCGTCAAAGTTTTTATGCTATGCAAACAGATGGCGGCGTTATGGTTTTTGACGATTATTTAAAGGTGCTTGAAAATCAAGCGCAATCATCTTCGCCGGCGATAATGGTTGAAAACACATTTCAAACGCTTGATGGCGAAAGCAAAACCTTGGTTGATAAAAGCTATGCGGTGGGTGAGTTTTTGCAAATTCCACTTCTTTCTCAGTTTTATGATGCGCTTTTGGCAAATCAGCTTACGCGAGCCGATGCGCTTGCCTTCATTCAAACAATAAGCTTTTTTGAAAGTGAAAATCAAGTTTTTCATAATGCCGAGCTTGGCTTAAAACTCACTCTTAAATCTGGCAGAGAAGTGTTTTTGCACAATGCGGAGCAAAATTTAGAGTATAAACTTGCCAAGTTTTTTGCAGTGGAAGAGCAGCTTCCGCTTTTGGCAGAGTCGCTTGGCGATGATGTTGTCAACGGCAGCGAAATTCACATCAACAACTTTATTGGCAGCGATTATCCACCGCATGAGAACTACTTCTACTTGGTTTATGAAGGTGAAAGAGTGACATAATGCATACATATTCACAAAAATTTATAAATATAAAAAATTTCGTTGACAAATTTTGTCAAAAGCATTACAATAAAAGGGAAGGATGAAAAATGTTTAAAAAAGAAGTTGTTTGTTTAGAGATTGGCTCATCAAAACTTAGGGTTATTGTGGCAAGTGAAGGCGTTAACAACACGCTGAAAATTAAAGAACTTGCTTCAAGAGAGTATGATGGCTATTTTCAAAGTGAGTTTGTGGACGAAAAGCATCTTGCTCCACATCTTTTTGAGCTTTTTAACAGCATTGATTTTAAACGAAAAAAATATTTCAAAAAACTTTACATATCTCTGCCAGCCGAAATGTGTAAGGTGGTTAATTCCACCGCATCGGTTGATATCGACGGGCTTGGCAAGGCAACCAAAGCTGATGTGGACAATCTTCATGCTCAGGCAATCGACAGAGCTGGCGTGGACGGGAGTGAAGTTGTAAGCATCTCGCCAATTTACTATGCTATCGACGAAAACACAACTCATCAGCCGGTTGGCAAAAAGGGAAGAATTCTTTCAGGCGAGTTTTCAATAATTTTATGCGAAAAAGTTTTGGTTGAAAAGCTTAACAACATTTTTGCTGATTTAGGTTTTTATAATGTTGAATATTTAAGCGAAGTGCTTTGCGGGGCGTTGTTCACAATTCCGCAAGAAGAGCGCAAAGAAGGTGCAATCCTTGTGGATATTGGTCATCTTTCAACAAGTGTGACTTACACAAAAAATGATGGTATCAACAGTTTAACTTCGTTTTCAATAGGCGGAGGACACATCACCAACGATTTAAGCGAAGCGTTTGATCTGGCATATGAAGATGCCGAAAGATTGAAAAAAATGGTTGCGATTTCCGTTGAAGCCGACAGCCTTGATTATTACGATTTGCCGTCGGTTGAAGGCCGAATTCAGCGCATTCCGCAATCGGATGCAAACGCCGTGGTTTCATATAGATTGCAGGCGATCGCCTCAGCAATCAACCAGTGCTTGATCATGCAGGGAATAAATCTTTCAAGCTATGTTCCGGTTTATCTCATCGGCGGCGGAGCAAGCAAAATCAAAGGCGGCAAAGATTTTCTTTCAAAATGCCTTGGCAGAAACATAACTTTGGGCAGAGCGCCGCTGCCGGGCAAAGACAAGCCAGAAGACGCAATAATATATGCAATTGCAGATTTTGCGCTTAAAAATTGCGAATAAACATGCATTTTGCTTGCAAAAATTGCTGTTTTGAATTATAATTACAATAATTGAAGGAGAAATTTATGGAAAACAATTCATTTGGCAACAACACATCTTTTGCTAAAATTAAAGTTGTTGGCGTGGGCGGCGGCGGAAACAACGCAGTAAACAGAATGATTGAAGCAGGCGTTGATTCGGCTGAATTTGTTGCTGTCAACACCGACAAACAGGCTTTGGTTGTTAGCAAAGCGCCTGTAAGGCTGCAAATTGGTGAAAGGTTGACTGGCGGATTGGGCGCTGGTGGTATACCTGAAATTGGTCAAAAGTCGGCAGAAGAATCAAAAGCATCCATCACCGAAATGCTTGAAGGCTCGCACCTTGTTTTCATCACAGCAGGCATGGGCGGCGGCACTGGAACAGGTGCAGCACCAGTTGTGGCTCAAATTGCAAAAGAGATGGGCATTTTAACCATCGCTGTTGTTACAAAGCCATTTGCTTTTGAAAGCAGAATCAGGGCAGAGAATGCAGAAAAAGGCATAAACGAACTTAAAAAATATGTCGACACAATGGTTATCATTCCAAATGAAAGGTTGTTCCAAATCGTTCCAAAGAAAACGCCTATCTTAGAAGCGTTTAGATATGCCGATGATGTTCTTCGTCAAGGCATTCAAGGCATCTCAGATCTTATTGTTAAACCAGGGCTTATCAACCTTGACTTTGCCGATGTTAAAACAATCATGCAAAACAAAGGCCTTGCACATATGGGCATAGGTCATGGCAAGGGCGAAAACAAGGCGCTTGACGCTGTTAAACAAGCAGTTGCCAGCCCACTTATTGAAACAACCATTGAAGGTGCAAAGGGCTTGCTTTTAAATGTTAAGGGTGGGATGGATCTTACTCAGGAAGATGTAAGCGAAGTTGCAACACTTGTTCAAGAAGTGATCGATCCAAGCTGCCAAGTAATTTTTGGTAACAGCATCGATCCTGATATGCACGACGAGCTTGAAGTTACAATCATTGCAACTGGTTTCCCAACAACCGAAGAGAAGGCTAAAGCTGCCGAAGCAGACGAGGCAAAAGATTTTAATCCAGACTTTGCAGAAAAGGATGGATTAAGAGGCCTTGCTGGGTTAAAAAATCAACCAAGAGAAGATGTTAAACCAGAAGTTTCAATCAAGCGTGATGAAAATGCTGGCTCATCAAGGGTTGATGTTGACACATCAATTCCTGCTTGGCTTAGACAACTTAGAAGCAAGAAAAAATAATTGAAAAATCAATGCTGCTATTAAAGCAGCATTTTTTTTGTCAAAAAAACCATATAAACCCTTTTATTTCGCTAAAATATTGTTTTCAAAATTTTAATTTTTGTTATTAAAATTGGTTGAAAGGGGCGAGTATGGAAATTGTTATCGAATATGTGCTGATTGAAAATTTAATCATAAATTATTTCATACTTTCATGCTGCGGTGGGCTGTTTAAAACAAAACCTAAATGGTGGGGAGCGAGCGCGCTTTTAGGAGCAGTGATTGCTTTGTTTTTGCCGATATTCAACTTTCCAGTTGCAGCAAAGGTTGCTGTAATGCTGCTTGTTGCAATCATCATGGTGAGTATAAGCTTTCCTGTAAAATCGTTTAAGGATTTTGCCTTCTATGGCTTTGGCTTGATTTTTTTAACCTTTGTGTTTGGCGGAGCGTGCTACATGATTAGCATGTGGTTTGGCGCGCTTAGCAGTTTTGTTATATGTTTGGTGTGCTTTGCAACATACATCTGCGTTAAATTGTTTTTAAAAAAATTGGCAAAAAAGCGTGCACTTAATTCGTTTACTTGCTCGGTGCAAATTGCCTGCAAGGGCAAGATTGTGGAAGAAGTTGGCTACATCGACAGCGCCAATGTGCTGTATGACCCTGTCACTTCATCGCCGGTTGTGCTTATCTCTAAACAGGTTTTTGAAAAAATTGTGGGGGAAGACTATCTTTTCTACATGCTTAAAAAACAGAAGGTAAAAAAATTGCCATATGGGCATTTTGTGAATGTTGGTTCGGCGGTGGGCGATGGGAAAATGCTTGTGTTTATGGCTGACAAACTTACAATCACCGAAAAGGGCAGAGCCAGAGAAATTTCGCATCCGCTGCTTGGGCTGAGTTTGACAAATTTTTCTAAAACGCTCAATGCGGGGGTGCTTATTCACAGCGAACTTGCATAAAAGGAGAGATATGAAAAAACTTGTTTTCTTAATCAAAAGCCTGATTTACAAATTGTTTTCAAAGCACAATTTGCTAGATGCCAAGGGCATTGTTTGCTATATTTGTGGCAACGAGGCTTTGCCGCTTCCGCTCGACCCAGAAGAAGAGCGCATGCTTGTTCAGCAGGCAGAAAACGGCAGCGACTTTGCACGCGAAAAGCTTATTGAGCATAACCTACGACTGGTTGTTTATATCGCAAAAAAATTTGAAAATACAGGCATAGATTTTGAAGACCTTATTTCAATTGGATCGGTGGGGCTTATCAAGGCGGTTAAAACTTTTAGGGGTGACAAAAACATCAAACTTGCCACCTATGCATCGCGTTGCATTGAAAACGAACTTTTGATGCAACTTAGAAAACTTTCAAAAATCAAGGGCGAGATATCTTTAGACAAGCCGCTTTGTGACGATGGTGAAGGCAACGAGCTTGTGCTTGCCGACATCATGGCAAGCGAAAGCGATGAAATTAGCGCTGGGCTTGACCACTCGGCAGAGCGCGATGCCATCTGGCAGATACTAAACAGGCTGGAGCGGCGCGAGCAGGAGATTATGATTTTGCGCTTTGGGCTGGAAGGTAGGGACGAACTAACCCAAAAGGAAGTTGCAGATAAACTTGGCATCAGCCAAAGTTATATATCTCGCATAGAAAAAAAGATTTTGGTTAAAATGAAGAAAGAACTTTCAAAAATACTATAAAATTTTAAAAAATTTGCAATTTTTGCACTATTTTTGTCAAATTATTTGGTGTTTGCATAATCCTTGGCTTATTAGGAAAAATTATTTTCCTAGGAGGCTTTTGCTATGTCAAACAAAGTTATTATCGCAGGAGTCAACACTTCGCTTTTGCCAAAACTTTCAAATGACGACATAATGGCGCTTATGAAAAAAGTAAAAAAGGGCGATGAGTTTGCGCGGGACGCCTTTGTGGTGGCAAATTTAAGGCTGGTGCTGAGTGTGGTGCAACGCTTTGGCGGCAGAAGTGACAAGGCTGACGATATGTTTCAGGTGGGCTGCGTTGGGCTTATGAAAGCGATTGACAATTTTGACGAAAGTCTAAATGTTCGGTTTTCAACCTACGCCGTACCGATGATTATCGGCGAGATTAGAAGATTTTTGCGCGACAACAACTCAGTGCGAGTTTCGCGTTCGCTTAGAGACATCGCCTACAAATCTTTACAAGCCAAAGAGATGCTGGCAAAAGACAGCGTAACAGAACCCACGATTGAAGATATTGCGAAATATTTGCAAGTGCCAGCAAAAACCATCATTTTTGCGCTTGACGCCATCAGCGAAACGGTTTCGCTTTCAGAGCCTATTTACAACGATGGCAGCGACGCCATAGAACTTAAAGACCAAATCACCGACCTTAAAGATAGCGAAGAAGGTTTGTATGAAAAAATAGCCATCAAAGACGCCATCAAAAAACTGTCGCCACGAGAGCGTGAGATTTTGATTTTAAGATACTACGAAGGCAAAACTCAAATGGAAGTCAGTCAGGAGGTTGGCATAAGCCAAGCGCAAGTTTCGCGTCTTGAAAAGACAGCTTTAAAAGAGATTAAAAATAAAATTTTGGAATAATATTTTGGCGAATTTTGTCATGCTTGGCAGTGAGGCAACATATATGTAAAGCGTGGAAAGTTCTTTTTTAGAGTTAAGATGCAAAGAAGTTGTAAATGTAGTGGACGGGCGCAGGCTTGGACACATCATCGATGTTGTGTTCAATCTTTCTTCGGCTTGCGTAAGCGGCGTTGTTGTGCCCGGTGAGAAAAGTTTTTGGAATGTTTTTAAAAGCGGAGCCGAATTTTTTATTCCTTTCAACCAAATTGTAAAAATAGGCGAGGACACAATCCTTGTTCAAATTTATGGCGGTCAGCCAACACAAAATCCTTACATTTTAGGTGATAAAAAATAAACAGCGCAAAATATGCGCTGTTTTGTTTTGTATAATAAATTAAATTACCATTCAAAATCTTTATAAATTCTCCTTATATAATCTTATATGCCATTTGTATGTAAATTCCTTTACAGTTCTTCTAAAAGTTTCTTGAAACTGTCGATATCTTTAAACTGGCGATAAACGGATGCGAAACGCACGTATGCAACTTCGTCAAGTTTTTTAAGCGCGTCCATAACCATTTGCCCGATTTTTGATGATGGCACTTCCTGTGAAAAATTGTTTTGCAATGTTTTTTCGATGTCAAGTGCAACTTCTTCAATTTGGCTGATGCTTACTGGGCGTTTTTCGCAGGCTTTAATCATGCCGTTTTTGATTTTGTTGATGTCAAATGCCTGTCTGCTGCCGTCACTTTTAATCACCAAAATAGGCGTCATCTCAACCGTTTCGTATGTAGTGAAACGCTTGCCACAGCCAAGGCACTCTCTTCTGCGCCTGATTGAGTTGGTTTCATCGGTGCTTCTTGAATCTAAAACTTTGCTTTCTTCACAGCCACAATAAATGCACTTCATGATTTTCTCCTTTTGCTCATTTTAACACACAAGCATAAAAAATGCAAATATTTAAGCCAAATTTTGTTTTATTGGTCGCGATTTAATAATACACTACAATATGTTGAATTTGACTCAGGCAAAGAAAAATAAAAGTTACGCGGTAGTTGGCTTTCAAAACTTGCCGCTTAAAATTTTGCGTAGGCTTTGCGATTTAGGCCTTACAAAAGGGCAGAGCGTTTGTGTTGTAAGCAAATCTTTGCTTAAAAAAGCGCTGCTCATCGAGGTGCGAGGCTATCTTCTTTCGCTTAAAAGCGACATCGCAAAGGGGGTGATGCTAGATTGAAAGCAAAACCTGCCGCTGGGTGCGATGCGCAGCATTTTCAAGAAATTTTGCTGGTTGGCAATCCCAACACCGGCAAAACCACTCTTTTTAACAAACTTACTTCGTCAAATGAGCATGTGGGCAACTGGCACGGCGTGACGGTGGATGTCAAAGCTAAGCCGTTTGATTGCCTTGGACAGAAGCGGATGCTGGTGGACTTGCCGGGCATCTATTCTCTTTCGGCGCTGAGTTATGAAGAGCAGGTGGCTATTGATTACATCCGCGCGCATCCCAAAACCAAAATCATCAACATTTGCGATCTTAACAACATTCAGCGCAATCTTGCATTGACACTTGGGCTGATGGAGTTTGGCGCAGATGTGGTTTTGGCAGTAAATTGCATGGATAAAAAGCCGCTAAACAATGTTGACTGCAAAGCGCTTGAAAAAGAACTTGGCATCGCCGTTGTGCAGATCAATGCCGAAAAAGGCGATGGATTTGAAAAATTAAAACAGCTTTTGCTGCAACCTTACAAAAGCGCTCCGCAGCCAAAATATGTAAAAAACTTAAATTTACAGCAAATTAAATTGTCTTTTAAGCAAAAAATTGATGATTTTGCAGCAATAAAAGTCATCGAAGGCGATGAGAGCGTTTTAAAAGAACTTGGCATAACCAAAAATGATTTTTTAGATATTCAAAAAGTTGCGAAGACAAGATTTGGCTATATCGCAACTTTGCAGCAGCGCTTCATTAAATCCAGTGGCAAGGTTTATGGCAAAAGTGTGATAGATAAAGTTGTGCTGAACAGGTTTTTGGCGTTTCCAATTTTTTTGCTTGTGCTTGGCGTGATTTTTTATTTAACTTTCTTTTCAATTGGTGCTTGGCTTTCAGATTGCTTAACCAAACTTTTGGATGCCAGCGTTGGAAATTGGACGCAAATGGCGTGTTTCAACTGGTTTGGCGAAAATTCTTGGCTGACGCATCTGTTTTGTGACGCTATCATTGGCGGCGTTGGCACTGTGCTTTCATTTTTGCCGCAAGTGGGGCTGCTGTTTTTGTTTCTTTCAATTTTGGAAGACAGCGGCTATCTTTCGCGCGTGGCGTTTGCAAGTGAAGATATTTTTGGCAAGATTGGGCTTTCGGGCAAGAGTGTTTACACGCTTTTGATGGGCTTTGGTTGTTCAACCACGGCGGTGCTTACGGCTAGAAATATGGAAGACAAAAACTCTAAAATCAAAACCGCATTGCTCACGCCATATATGAGTTGTTCAGCAAAATTTCCAATATATGTAGTCATCGGCGGCGCATTTTTTGGTGCAAGCAACGTTTTTGTGATTATGGGTTTATATCTGCTTGGGCTTGTGGTTTCAATCATTTTAAGTTTGTTTTTTGAAAAAACAGTGCTAAAAAGCAAGGGGCAATCGTTTATTTTAGAGTTTCCGCCATATCGCTACGGCGGCATCAAAAGAGTGATTAAAGTGCTGTGGCAAAACATCAAGCAGTTTTTGATTAGGGTGGGTTCGCTGCTGATTTCGATGAATGTTATCGTTTGGCTGCTTGCCAACTTCTCATTTGATTTTTCGTATGTGCCGCAATCTGGCAAAACAAGCATGCTGGAAGGCTTTGGAAAAGTGCTCTCACCCATCTTCGTGCCGCTTGGCTTTGGAAGTTGGGGGGCAGCCTCCGCCTTGGTTGCAGGCGTGATTGCCAAGGAGGTTATAATCTCTTCCATCGCCATGTTTAACGGCGTTGCAAATGAAAGCCAAATTGGGCAGACTCTGCACGATGACGCAAGCATGGTGCATTTTGCTTCGCCTGCCGCAGCACTATCGTTTTTGGTGTTCTCGCTGCTTTATCTGCCTTGCGTTTCAACCATGGTGGTGCTGTCAAAAGAGGTTGGCAAAAAGTGGACTTTTATTGGCATAATCATTCAATTTGTGATTGGCTATTTGACTGCGCTGTTTGCATTCAATGTATTCAGAGCGTTTGAAGCGTTTGGTGTTTGGCCTGTTTTAGGAGTGCTTTTTGCATTCGCTGTTATTATGATCAGCGTATTTAAAGTGGTGGGGCATATTAAAAAACCAAAAACTTGTCGTGGCTGCAATGGCTGCGAATGACTAATTTTAGTTAAAAAATTGGGGTTTTGCTTGTAAAATAAGCACAAGATATGCTAACATATACTTATGGCAAAACCTATTGTTGCGGTTGTTGGCAGACCTAATGTTGGCAAAAGCACTTTCTTTAATAAAATATGCGGCGAAAGGATAAGCATAGTTGACGATGTCCCTGGTGTGACCAGAGACAGAATTTATGCTGACGCCGATTGGGCAGGCCGCAGCTTTACCATGATCGACACAGGCGGACTCGACCCAAAAAGCGAAGATGTTTTTCAAAAAGAAATTGCCTTGCAAGCAGACATCGCTATGGAAATGGCGGATGTGATTGTCATGCTTGTTGACGGCAAAAGCGGAGTGACGCTTGCTGACGAAATGTTGGCAAAAAAGTTAAGAAAAATTTCCACACCCGTTGTGTTGGTTGTAAATAAACTGGATAGGTTTGAAGTTGCCGACACTTTTGAATTTTACGCATTGGGGCTTGGGCAACCTTTGCCACTCTCTTGCGAACAGGCAAAAGGCATTGGCGATGTGCTTGATGAAATTGTTTCGCATTTCCCACCAAAAAATCAAAGTGAAGACGAAGACGGAACTTTAAAAATTGCCATTGTTGGCAGGCCTAATGTTGGAAAAAGCAGCATCATCAACAGGCTTCTTGGCGAAAAAAGAGTTGTGGTTTCAAGCGTGGAAGGCACAACGCGCGACAGCGTTATGGTGCCGTTTAAATTTAATAAGAAAAAGTATTATCTTGTTGACACTGCTGGGCTTAGGCGCTCTAGGGGTGTGGAAAAGCAGTCGGTTGAAGGATATTCTGTGCTTAGAACAATGCGTGCCATTGAAAAGGCTGACGTTGTGATTATGGTGGTTGAAGCGGGTGAAAATCTTACCGAACAGGATGTTCGCATCGCCGGCTATGTGCACGAGCAAGGCAAGCCAAGCATTGTTGCGATAAACAAGATTGATTCATATGAAGGTGACAGACAGCAGATCATCAAAATGCTGGATAGAGATTTGGCGTTTATGGATTACTATATTCCCGTGTTTGTTTCTGCGCTTGTTGGCACAAAAATCGGCGACATCATGCCAAACGTGCTCCGGGCGTATGAAAACGGCGCAAAGCGCATAAAAACAGGCGTGCTTAACGAGATGCTTGCCGATGCTCTTCTAAATTTTGAGCCACCTGCAAGGGGCGGAAGAAAAGCAAAAATCAAGTATATAACTCAGGCACAAAGCCTGCCGCCAACCTTTGTGCTTTTTGTAAACGATGCCAAACTTATCAATGTAACCTACCTTAGATATTTGGAAAACAGATTTAGAGAAAAGGTTGATTTTTCAGGAACGCCGATAAGGTTTGTGGTTAAGTCTAAGGAGGAAGAATGATTTACTATTGGTTTATTTTGGTTGTGGTTGTGTGCTATTTTATTGGAAACATCAACTTTGCAAGGGTTATTGCAAGGGTGTTTAAGCATGAAGACATCACCACAAAAGGCAGTGGCAACCCTGGAACGATGAATGTTTTAAGGGTGTATGGCATTGGCTATGCCGTGCTGACACTGCTGCTTGAATGCTTAAAGGCAGGCGTGCCAGCGCTTGTTTGCGGCTACATTTTCGGGAATTATGGCATGTTTGAACTGGCATTTTTTGTGGCAGGCATTTCTGTGGTGCTGGGGCATAATTTCCCTGCTATTTACAAATTTAAAGGCGGCAAAGGCATTGCTTGCACCGCCGGCATGTTCTTTTTTAGTCCGCTTTGGTGGGTTGGGCTGATCATGTTTGTGGTTTGCTGTGTGTTTTTATACTTTGTCGATTATGCTTTCTTGGCTTCGCTTATCTTTGTCTCGTCGCTTTCTGTGGCGTGGATTGTCTATTTAAGCCTGCTGCAACCATATCTTTGGTGGGTGTGCATAATTTTGATTGCGTTCAACTGGCTACTAGATATTGCAATGCATCATTCAAACATATTGCGGTTTGTTAAAGGCACAGAAAATCCAACCAATTTCAGGCAGAAAGTCAACAAGCTTTTTGGCAGAAAAGAAAAAATTGAAAAGGTGGATGAAAAACCTGAAAAAGAAATTGTTATTGAGGATGATTCTTCAAGTAAAAACAATCAAGATGAAAATCAAAAAAATTAGCGCATGAGAATGCGCTTTTTTGTTATAAACTGCACTTTCTAAGCATATTTTAAAATATCTTTGGAGGTCAATATGGAAAAATACCAAATATATGACGACATCAAATCTCGCACAAACGGCGAAATTTATGTCGGTGTTGTTGGCCCAGTTAGAGTTGGAAAATCAACATTCATCACCGAATTTATGAAAAAACTTGTGCTTCCAAACATAACGGGCAAGTATCCAAAAGAAAGAGCGATTGATGAACTTCCTCAATCAGCAGACGGCAAAACAATCATGACAACTCAGCCAAAATTTGTGCCAAACGAGGCGGTTAAAATTTGCGTCAATGATAAGGTTGACATGAGGGTTAGGCTTATCGATTGTGTGGGCTATCTTGTTTCTGGGGCGATGGGGCATATTGAAAACAACGCTCCAAGAAAGGTTAAAACGCCTTGGTCTAGCGAAGAGATGCCGTTTGAAGAAGCCGCCGAACTTGGCACAAAAAAAGTTATGAGAGAGCATTCAACTGTCGGCGTGGTTGTGACAACTGACGGCTCTGTTACTGACATCCCGCGTGCCAACTATGTTGAAGCGGAAGAAAGGGTTGTGGGTGAGATGAAAGACAGCGGCAAACCATTTGTAATTGCACTAAACTGCAAAGCGCCTGCCGCAAATGACGCAAAAAAGCTTGCCTCTTCGCTGGAAGAAAAATATGGCGTGCCAGTTGTTGCGCTAAATGCTTTGGAGCTTAAAGAAGCCGACATCGACAAGGTTTTTGAAAAGCTTTTGTTTGAATTTCCTGTCACATCCATCAAACTTAAAATGCCAAAGTGGTTGCAAGCGCTCTCGTTTGAAGACGACATCATTCAAGAGATTGCCAGCGAAGTTAAAAACTTTGCATCAGGCATGGAAAAACTCAGTGATGTGGATAAAGGCAAACTGATTTTCACTGAAAGCGAAGCGTTTGAGCCAATCACATTTTCAAACATTGAAATGGGCGACGGCACAGTAAAATTTGGCGTGATTCCAAAAGAAGGCTTGTTTTACAAGGTGCTTTCAAACGAGTGCGGCTATCAAATCAATGATGATTTTGAGCTCATCGGCTATATCAAAGAGCTTGCCATCGCTAAACTTGAATACGACAAACTTAAAACCGCGCTTGAACAAGTTAAAGAAACTGGCTATGGCATTGTAGCGCCGCGTCAAGACGAGTTTGAACTTGAAGAGCCAGAAGTTATCAGACAGGGCAGCAAGTTTGGCGTTAAAATTAAAGCCAGCGCACCAAGTTTGCACATTTTGCGTGTGGATGTCAACACCGAAGTCACTCCGCTTGTCGGCACGGAAGAGCAAAGTCGCGAAGTTGTAAGCGACTTGTTAAGTCAAATTCAAGAAAGCCCGCAGGCAATTTGGCAAACCAACTTGCTTGGCAAAAGCCTGTCAGAGCTGATTGGCGACAATATAAATTCAAAGATTATCATGATGCCGGTGGATGCGCAAAGAAAGATGCGAAAAACTCTTGGCAGGATAGTCAACGAAGGCAGGGGCGGAATTATTTGCATTCTGTTATAACAAAAAACCGAGCAAACGCTCGGTTTTTTAACTTCTTCCAAGAAATATGTCTGTCATTTCGCGGTTTCTGTTGTCCATATCATTAAACTCTTTCCAAGCCGAATCAGTCATCTTATCCTGTGGCACAATCAAGCTTAAATGGCCGCGCAGCGAGCACCAAGTGCTGGTTTTCTTAGGTGGATGAAAGATAAGTTTGCCTTTGCATGCCACAAGCTCGTTGCGATGGATGTGAAGAGTGTAGTCAATCAGCTCTTGTGCAGCACTCACTGAAAATAATGAATAGCAGCCGTTGCTTAGTGGGGCTTTAATCAAAAATCTTCTTATGGTTTTTCCAGTGTGCAGCTGAATTTGCTCTGGATTGCGTATAACTTCGCCAGTAAGAGCAAAAACATTTGTGTTTTTAACATATTCTTGATATGGCTCGATGTCTTGCAGCATGACATATTGCTCAAAAAAGTGATTGTCTGAAACCGATACTGTTCTGCTTTCGGCCTTGCCATACGCCACAACAAGCAAATCTTGGCTTGCAAGCTGTTCAATCTGTGGCAGTTGCCATTCAAAAGCACTGACAGGAACAAGATTATTGCGGTTGTTATGCACGCAGTTGATAAAGAAAAGATAATATTTTATTCCGCTTTGAGATGTCGCAAAAAGTTTTGGAGAGCTTACGATCTTTCCAACAATTCTTGCTCGGTTATTAGGTTCTTTGTAAATATACTCGTTCATTTTTTACCTTCTGCGATATTTTACAATATAAGAGCCGCCAAGTCAATAGGCTTTTTTAACATTTTCTGCTTTGCTTTCATATAAAAAAGGCATGGAAAAACAGGAAAAACAATTTAAAATAATTTGCATCAAAGCGCCAAAGTGGATGCGACCGTTTTTAAAGCCGTTCATCAAAAAACAAGAAAAATAGGCAAGCGCTCAATGCGCCTAAAAGGCGCATTGCCGCTGGCGGCGCTCTGCTGCCAGCAGCGCGTCCGCTCTGCAAGAGCGGGACAAGCGCTTGCCGTGATGGTGGCATAAAAAAACCCCGTAAGGGGCGAGATTACTTTGCTTTTCTTGCGGTTTTAATGCATTTTGTGCAAGCCTTAACTTTTGTAGGTTTGCCATTAACTTCAATGGTGGTTTCCTGCAAGTTAAGCTCAAATGTTCTGTTAGTTTTATTTTCAGCGTGGCTAACTTTTTTGCCAGTCATTTTTCCACGACCACAGACTTCACAAACTCTTGACATATTTTACCTCCTAGCACTTTTTCAGCAAGGCAAGTATAACATAAAACAAAACTAAAATCAACAAAAATGACAAAATTTTAGCAAACATTTTTAAAAGCACTTTATTTTGCTTGAAAAATTTTTTTGTTTATTGTAAGATAATAAAGACTGAATTTAAGGGAGAAATAGTTTGACAGTTGATACAAACAATTATTATGGTAACATTTCAATAAGCGACGACGCGATAAGAGTTGTTGCTGGTTTTGCCGTGCTTGATTGCTATGGTGTTGTCGACCTTGTGTCAAAAACCTTTAAAGACAGCGCGAAAGAATTGTTTAATAAAGAGTCCTATTCAAGGGGCGTTAAAGTTCGCCATATAGATAACCGAATCTTTTTGGATGTTTACTGTATTATGAAATACGGTGTGTCTATCAGCGCAGTTTCTGAGTCTCTAAAAAAGTCGGTTAAATACAGCGTGGAAAATTTTACAGGAATGATTGTCGACTCGGTTAATGTTCACGTGGTTGGCGTTAGAGTTTAGGAGATAAAATGATCAAATCAATAAATGGCGCAACCTTCCGCAAAATGATTGTGGCAGGCGCAAGCCTTTTGGAACAAAATAAAAAGTATGTCGATTCGCTCAATGTGTTTCCAGTGCCAGATGGTGACACAGGAACGAATATGTTTTTAACTATGAAATCCGCCGTTACGGAAGTTGGCAAATGCATAAGCACAAATTTGGATGAGCTGAGCGCGGCTTTCGCAAAGGGAGCTCTTAAAGGCGCAAGGGGAAACAGTGGGGTGATCACTTCACAAATTTTTAAGGGCTTTTGCAATGTCACATCAAAATACAGCGAAATCACCACAAAAACCTTTGCCAAGGCTATGGAAGAAGGCGCAAATGTTGCCTACAAAGCAGTTACAAAGCCAAAAGAAGGCACAATTTTAACTGTTATTCGCGTTATGGCAGAAAACGCTGTAAGCCTTGCAAAACGAATCGACAATTTTGAAACCTTCCTTAAAAAAGTGCTTGAAACTGGCGAAGAAATCTTAAAGCAGACGCCAGAAATGCTTCCGGTGCTTAAAAAGGCAGGCGTGGTTGACGCAGGCGGCAGGGGAATTATCATCATCTTTACAGGTTTTTACAAGCTTCTTATGGGCGAAGAGAATCTGGAAGTGATTTTTGACGACGAAAAACAATCGCAAACGGTTGATGATGTTATCGCAGACATAAACAATCTGGAAGATATTGAGTTTGGATACTGCACTGAGTATATGATCACTCACATGCACAAGAAAACCACAGAAGCAGACATCGATAAGCTTAGAGAGCGTTTGATGGAGTTCGGCGACAGCGTTATTTGCATTGGCGATTTGTCGCTTGTTAAAGTGCATGTGCATTCCAACGAGCCTAACAGGGCGCTTGGCTATGCTTTGGAGCTTGGCGAGCTTATCAACATCAAAATTGAAAATATGCGCGAACAAAATCGCGAGCTTAAAAAGAAAGCAAGCGCGGTTGAAGAAAGCAAAAATCTTGGCATTGTTGCTGTTGCGCCGGGTGACGGAATTGCTGCAATTTTCAAAGATTTAAGCGTTGATGAAATCATAACAGGCGGGCAGACGATGAACCCAAGTGCGGCAGACATCGCAGCAGCCGCTGATAAAGTGCCGGCTAGAACCGTGTTTGTTTATCCAAACAACAAAAACATCATTCTTGCAGCAGAGCAAGCAAACGAGCTTACCAACAAAAACCTTGTTGTAATTTCAACAAGAAGCATCCCAGAAGGTATTTCGGCGGCAATCGCTTTTAATCCGGATGGAACTGTCGACGAAAACATTGAAGCAATGAACGATGCCATCAAAAATGTTAAGTCGGGCTCGGTAACATATGCAGTGCGCGACACGCATGTTGACGGCTTTGACCTTACCACAGGCGAAATTATTGGGCTTGACGATAAGGCAATTTTGGCAAAAGGCAAACTTGTTTCGCAAACCACAGAGGATTTAATTGAAAAGATGATGGATGACAACATCATGACAATCACTCTTTTCTATGGCGAAGATATAAAACAAGAAGACGCCACCGCTTTGCAAGAAAAGCTTGCAGCAAAATATCCTGAATGCGAAGTTACGGTTGCCGCAGGTGGACAACCAGTGTATTATTATTTGATAAGCTTAGAATAAATTCGTGGGGGCAACCAGAAAATTTCTGCGCTGTTTGCTTGTTTTCGGGCTTTGCCCGAAAAGCTGCGCCTTGACGCTTGAAATTTTCTTCTC
>CALVYP010000004.1 GCA_944372365.1 uncultured Clostridia bacterium
GTCGGTGTCGGAGCAAGCCAAGAAGCGTGCGTGCTCGGCCATTCGCTTCAATCGCCCCCGGCGCTTTCGCTCATACGCGTCCACTCAGTCCTACCAGTCTAAAACCCCGATTTTATCGGGGTTTTTGCATGGTTGCAAACAAATTAAAATTTTATGTCTGTGCCTATTTTTTAAATTTTTTCTAAAAATAGGCACAGGATTTTTTTATGTTTTTTGATAAGCAAATAAAACTATTTTTAATTTTTCAAAAAATGCAAATTACTAACATTGACTAACATAAACTAGTATAAAACTGGCACATAGGCACAGGAATAGGCACAGGAATTTAGTGCTAAAAAAGGAAGCAAATCGCTTCCTTTTTCTTTTATAAGATGTGTATAAATTTGTTTAATTATTTTACTAATTTCATTTGTATTGAATATGTTCCGTCCACACTTGTAATTGATATTTTATGCCCCACAAAGTTTCCTTCTGCATCAAAAACAAAATGAACTACTGCTACATCACCATCAAAATTATTTTCAACTTTAATTTTTAAATTTTCGCTATCTTGTGCAACAGAATAAGTTGCTGTTTCGTCTGAAATCAAATTGTTTGCTAAATCAATTCTTAAAGCTAGCATGATTAAACTATGCAAATTTGCGTCAATAACAAAATTAGTTTCTTCTCCATTTCTTGTTACTGTGTAGTCGTTATTTAAACCACTAGTATCTACCTTTCCATTAATAACATAATTATCTTTTCCATGAGTGAGTGTGGTATTTGTTATAAAATCATTATAAGTTGGCTCATCGTTAGTTGCCTCATCGTTGTATTTATTATTTAAATTTCCAGTTATTTTAAGAGTTTGATTTTGATCTTTATAGTCAATTTGAATTTGGGCATTATAATCAGAGGCAGTCGTTTCCATTTCTATTTCCATCCACCTTCCCAAATATTCCATATAAGCAGGTTGTGGACTTGAAGCTCCATCTGTTTCTGGATTAACAGGCTCATATTCTCCAAAAACATTTAAAATATTTCCATCGCTAACAATTTTTACAATATATTCAATTGGCTCAGTTGTTCCATCATTCCAACAAAAATTAGTTGTATCAGTTAATGATAAAATAAATTTATATTCTCCAACTTCTTTTAATCCACTAATATAATAATATCCCAAACCCTCTCCAGAATCATGCCATTTTATTGTTACATCATTTCCATTGGCATCTTTTAACTCAACACTTGGGAAAACCATGCCCATATCTCCTTCTTGATAAGATATAGGAAACTCATTTAATTTAATGTTGTGTTCTTGATTGTCAAAAACAATCTCGTTCATTTTATTGTCTTCAAAAACAATCTGCATAGAATTTTTATTGCCAACAATGTCCTTTTCAATAGTTATTTGTAAATACATTTCATTGCTTTCATAACAACCAAAATTTTCACCCTCGCTCATAAATACAATAGGATATAATTCTCCGTTGTTAGAAGCATTGACAGGTGTATTAGGTTTTTTCCATTCAAAATAGCCTTCTACGTCATCTCCCCTCTTATTTTTTATTATTTTATTAGTGAATCCTTCCTTCATCAATAAATCTAATGTTATATCCCCTATACGTTCATGTGCATAATAAGAATAAGAAGCCGATAATCCTTGTATATCTTCTTTGGTTACATTGATTTGTGCTTTATTTACTGTAAATGGGAAAACATTCGTCAAACTTAAATAATTTTCGTTTTCACTTGAAAAATTTATATTTGCAAAAGCATAATATTGACCAGGCTTAATAGAATATAATTCCCTAGTCCATTTTTTTTCATAACCACTGCCTAAAAAATCAGTCTTTTGATAATCATTTAAACTGTCGTAATCACCTTTTTCAATATAATAATAATCTACACTTTCATCTTGGCCTAAAACGTAATTAGATAATGATATTGTAGGTAACGCATCATCATAATCCCATGATGATGAAGTTAAAGTTACGTTGTAGTACCTTGCTTTATACACATCAAAGTTAATATCAACAGACCACCCTTCTTTTTCATAAATGATTTGATAATTACCTGCATCAGGTGTAGGTTTTATAGCATCAATGTTATTGCTATCTTTTTTATAAACTGTTGTGTAATCATTGCTGGAAAGTTCTTTAGAAGTATTATCAGAGTAAGTGCCTTTTATCTTTATACCCGCAAGAATATCAGATAAGCTTACACCATAATTATATTCACCTGCATAGTAAGAAGTATAACTGTCTCCATTGCCGTCTACAACATACAAATTAGATAATTTAGCATCATTGCCACCACAAGCCGTCAATAAAAGCACACAAGGAACAAGTAATACAAATGCAAAACATAAGCCTAAAATTTTCTTTTTCATAAATCCTCCTTTTTGTTATACGCAGTAAAAGGGTTGTTTGTGAAAAATGTCAACATATAACTATAATATTATAATATCACAAAAATTATAAAATAACAAGCAATTTACTTATCTTTTCATTATCAAAGCGTTAAAACAGCAACAGCAATAACACCTGCAAAAAGCCCAACTGCAAGTAGTATTTGAAAAATTCCGACAAATATGTCAAGTTTTTTATATTTTAAACTTGGAGTTGTCTCAAGTTCCGCTTCCAAATTTTCAATTTTCTTTTGATTTTTTTCAAGCAATGCTTTTCTTTTTTCTGCTTTATAAACCATACCCATAATCGCCATTGCAAAAGCAGTGAAGGCATAAACGCCACAATATTCAAGTGCAGCAATAAAAGTTGCAACAAAGAAAATGCCAATAAAAATTAGCGCAACAACCTTTGCAATTCCACCGCCAAGCGAACCGCCTGTCATAAGTGACGACAAAAACCAATATTCAAGCCCGAGCGCAGCACCAATAAAAAGCATTGAAAGGATGATTGCAAAAATTCTTGCACCAACACCCCCTCTTTCATATCTTCGCATATCTCTATAATGCCGACTAGGAATACTAAATAACCAACCTAAAAATTTCATAAATCCCCCTTTGTTGATTTTATAATAATATATTCTGTCCTTTAAAGTCAAATGTTCCTATTGACTTTTCATCATTTGTGACATAATAATCACAGAAATAATTTGATATCTTGACAAAAAAATCTTTTTAAAATAAAAAGGTATAAGCGAATTTGCCTATACCATTTATTCTTCTTCATTCTTTGGAGTTGTGTTTAAGAGTTTTTTATTTGTTGCATTTACACTTGAAACTACTTTTGTGCCTGTCGCCTTCTCAAATTCATCTTTGGCATTCTTTGCTACTTTTCCACCACGCCTAGCAATATCTTTGCTTTTTGCAAAAGTTTCTGGCTTTTAAGGACTTGCGTATAAACCCACTCAAAAACATACACTTTTCTGATAAGGTGTGGGTCGGTGTCGGAGCAAGCCAAGAAGCGTGCGTGCTCGGCCATTCGCTTCAATCGCCCCCGGCGCTTTCGCTCATACGAGTCCACTCTTTGGCTACCAAAAGCGCTCTCCGCACGGGGTGCTTTTTTTGTTCCAAGTTCCCCCACCTTGCACTGCAAAAAGCAGTGCGCAAGGCAGAATGCCCCTGATGTTGCAACTTAACGACTTTTTGCGTAGGCTTCAATCAACTTTTTAACCTTTTTAAATTTTTTCTCGTCATAGACATAGGCTTTGCGCGGCTTGACAAAATTTTTCGAGCCGCGTTCTTCAAAATTATACCTTGGAATAAGCTGAACATGATAATGATTCATTGGCCCATCGCTCATTGTGCAAAGATAAACCCTTTCACAGCCAAACACCTGCTTGATAATAATCATGAACTGCTTGGCAAACCTTATGATTTTCTCATTCAAAAAGTCAGGCGCTTCGCTCATGTCATGATAGTGCTTTTGAGAAGAAATCATCATATGCCCATCCGCTCTCGGATTTGCAACAAACAAACATTCAATATCTTTGTCTTCAAAAATTTTTAGTTTTGTGTCGTCGCCAAAAACAGCGCCATTATATTTTCGATTTAAGCAAGTGGGACAAACTCCCAGATCGGTCAATTCCTTTGGTGATAGTGATAAAAGTTTTTTCTCTTCCATAGTTATCTCTCCCTTTTTCAATTACATCAGCCTTTCGTGTAGAATGGCAAATTTATTGCAATAAATCTTTCAAAGAAGTTTTCACAATAAAAGCAAAATATTCAACGCAAAAGCAGTGCACAAAACCTTGCAGGGTTTTGCATATCAATTTGCAATTATTGCAACAAAAACATTCTATTCTTTGCTCTCAAGCCAATCTATCAGTTGTTTAAACTCGGCGGTAAATTCGTGCTTGTAGTGTTTTAGAAACAATTTTTCAGCCCGTCTTTCGCCGTTTTTCCATTGAGTTTTAACAAATTCATCTTTCAATAAAGATGCATCCATTTTTTTGTAGTTGAAATTGTCTTTATATAAATAAGCCTGCAAAATGCCTTCCATATGATCGCACATATGCGCAAATTTTGCTTCATGTGTTTGGTTTTGGTTATACTCAGCAATAAGTTTTAAAAAACTTTCGCTGTTGTCGCAGCCAGCAAAAACTTTGGCAACCGCTTCTTCACCCATTTGCCTTTTGTTTTTATATTCCTTGTCCATATATGTCAAATCGCCGATCAAAATTTCTTCGGTTTCGTGCAGCGCAAGCATAGTGACAACCTTTTGCACATCCAAATTTTTTATATCAGAATTAGAAATTATCGCCACAGCCAGCATTATACTGCCATAAACATGCTCGGCAATGCTTTCAACTCTTTCTCGCTCCACCGCCCATCTTTTCCAGCCGGTGCGAACAACATCTTTAAGTCTGTTTGCAAGGCAATATAACTCAAATGTTTTTTGACAATCTATCATGCTCTATCCTTTATACGCTCTCCGCCCAAGATTTTAGTTCGCCATCGCTTGCGTAGGCTGAAAAACGCTTGCCTTCTTTAAGCAATGCGCCTTTGCATGATGGCAACAGCTTTTCATTTACGCTGCCCATGCCTGATCCGCCAGATGTGGCAAACGGGCGTATGGTTTTGCCGGATAGATTATACATCTCCAAAAATGTGTTTATTATTGTTGGCGCGGCATACCACCAAATTGGAAACCCAACAAAAATCGTGTCATATTCTGCCATGTTTGCAACCTTGTTTGCAATCTCAGGGCGCGACGCTGGATTTCTCATCTCCAAACTTGAACGGCTGGATGAATTGTTCCAGTTAAGGTCGGCGCTTGTGTAAGGTTTGGCTGGTTTAATTTCAAACAAATCTGCATTTGCCACCCTAGCCAAATTTTGTGCAACTCGTTTGGTTGTGCCGGTTGCACTAAAATACGCTACTAATCTTTTCATAACCCCCCTTTTTTAATTATAAACCTTTATGCGTTTGAAACCAAGCATTTTTGTTTTTTTGAAGCAAGAGCGTAACTTTGGTCAATCAAATCAAAAATTTGGTGCATGTTTTCACATTTTTCAAGCAAGATGGAAACCCAATATTTTTTGTTCATGTGATACCCAGGCAAAATGCATTTAAAATCCACAACTTTTTCAGGGTCAAGCGGTTTTAAATTTAAAATTTCAACTTTTTCATCGCCTTGCAGCCCCAACTTGCTTGCACGGGCCAGCATAAACACGACATACCATTTTCTGTTGTCTTTTCTGCGACATATTGCGCCATCTTCAAACTTTTCCCACAAAAATTCAAGTTTGTCACCATATTTTTGCGCAATATATTCAATCACATTCTTTGCCATGACCGACTTAAAAACGCGCTTGTAAAAGCATTTTTGTGCAATATCTTGCATGACGGCTTGATATTTTTCTCTAATTTCACCAACAAAACTTCCCTGCGCACCGTCAACCAAAAACAGAGTGTATGGCTCGCCCGTTTCAAGTTCAATCACTTGCGACGAAACAGCGTCGCCTTCAATAAAAACTTTTAGTAAAAAATTATCTTTAAGCAGCGCTTGATATTGCATTACGCCAGCAGATTTTTTAAAACCATATTGCAAAAGTTTGCTTTCGTTGGCGCTTTTGTTTTTGAAGATGCTTTGAATTATTTTATTCATGCTTAAATTATATCACAAAAATTTATCTTTTTAAATTAAAAAATCTTCACCAAATGATTGACAACCTTGTTTTACATGAGTATAATAAAAAAGTGCAAATTAAAGTATGCGAGTGTGGCGGAATGGCAGACGCGCACGTTTAAGGGGCGTGTTCGAAAGAGTGTGGGTTCAAGTCCCACCACTCGCACCAGAATAACAAGCCGATAGGCTTGTTTTTTTATGCCATTCCGCCACGGTGGCGGTTGGGTTCCCCTGAAAATGCTTGCATTTTTAGGGTTTCAATGGCAGACGCGCATGTTTAAAGGGGTGCGAGAGAAAGAGTGTGGGTTCAAGTCCCACCACTCGCACCAGTATAGCAAGCCGATCAGGCTTGTTTTTTTCTGCCATTCCGCCACGGTGGCGGTTGGGTTTGAGAGTGTTGAAAGTTGTGCGTGAGGCTAACGGGTAAGGCGGCATTTGTGCGCGCGGCAGCGCGCATTTTTGCGCCCCGCGCCGCGGGCGCAAAAAAAGCCTGCGCCAACAGGCGCAGGCTTGCAAATGCCGCCGTCGTCATATTATAAAACAATGCCGTATATTATAAAAAATTATAATGACATGGCAAACTTACCTTCTCTTGCATCCACCCATGCAGAATATTCAACACCAACACTTAAACAGCCAACCTTGCTTTTTAAATATGTTTGTCTTGCATCTTCAAACTTTTTTTGCAAAGCTTGTTTAACTGCTGCTTTGTTTGAAACGTTCACCTTTTCACAAAAAGCATCAAAACTTTGAGAGTTGCTTAAAAGCTCCCCCATCGCTTGATATTGAGCTTGCTTTTCTTCAAAAGCCGCTTTAAGCCCATCAACTCTTTCTTCAAGTTTTTCAAAAGCCCTTGCCGAGCCCAATTTTTGAACATCGACATTTTTAAAAAGCTTGTGAGCCAGCGTTTTGTGAGCGCTGCTTACCTGCGCTAAAAACTCTTGATAACTGATGTTTTCACCATCCAGAGCATCTATGATTTGCTGCGAGTCAATTTTTTCGCCGTTTAATTTTGATTTATAAATATGTAATAAAATTTGTTTGTCTTCGGCAGCGATCTCTCCGTTTTCAGTTGATAAAAAACCCAGTTCTTCAAGTGTTTTAAGCATAATTTCCTCCAATGTGATAAACCCATTATATCACACGGAATTGAATAATGCAAACATTTTTATGCATATTTATACAAAAAAAAACGCAACCGCGTGCGTTTTTATTGTAAATGGTTTGTATCCAAAAAACTTTTATATTTTTTAACATCTGTAACATCAAGTGCAAAGGCTTGACCAAATTCTACAAAGCTGTTGAAGGAATAAAACTTTTCGTTGCTGGAATATTTATCCGTAACCAAAATTATCTCTTGAACCCCTTTTTGCCTTTGCAGGTTTATGCCATATTGCATCAATGACGAGGCGATGTGTTTTCTTCTGAAAATTGGGATTGTTGAAACCTTTGTAACAAACGCTTCAACATTGTTGCTTAACATAACAACAAGCGAAACTGGGTTTTTGTTGTAGTAAGCAATGTAGGCACTTACCTTGTAGCCATCCTGAACATCGGTTAAGTTTAGCTTTTTAAGGTTTTCAACCTGCAACTTTTCATTTTCGTTTAAATCGCTGGTGTCGGTTTTGCCGTGATAGCCACGAAGATAAACATCTATAATTTGATCGATGCAGCTTTCGTCAACCTGTTTGTATTCAATGCCTTTAATTTTGCATTTGGTGTTGTTTAGGTTAAAGCCGTCGATAAGCTTCATCCAAACATCGTTAAACTCAACTGGGAAAAACATTTGCAAGGTGTAGGCATCGCTGACGCGCTGGTTGTAATCTTTCATGTTAAACGGAATGTAGGCAATTTCTTTAACTTTGTTTTCTTGACATTTTTCTTTAATTTCAACAAGCGTGTCGTAGATGTTTTGATTGTTTTTGATTATGCCAAAGTTATAAAACGGCGACCTGTCAACCGTGTTTGAAAGCACCATGTCGTAATCTTTATATTCCGTAACCTCGCTTCCCCAAAAATGTTTGTTTGCAGTGAAATATCTTTGCGCAACTTTTTCAAAGTTTTTGGTTACCTTTGCGTATTTGATAAGTGCGTATATCACCGACACAAGCATGATCACTTCGCTGGCTGCGGTTGTGTATGCGCCAAGCAAAATGTCATAAGGAATAAGCAAAAGTGATGAGGCAATATAACCAAACCTAAGCACCCTAACATCCTTTTGCCACGATGTGTAAGTTACAAGCGCAAGGTTGATGATCATAAACAAATCGATCAAGTTGTTCCAGAATATGATTGAAATTACAACATAATAAATTTCAAATAAAATCATAATAATAGGCTCTGGACGCATGTTGGCTTTGTTGTAGAAAAAGTAAACAACAGTTCTCACAAGCGCACCTGCAACAAGCAATCCACCAAGCAAACTGCCTGACAAAATATACACCGCAATCATACATGCATTGGTTGCAGCAAGACAAAGCATCATCTTCCATTTCTCTTTTTGGATAAATGAAAGCAAGGTTAAAATTACAATAAGCCCACCAAGGCCTTGAACAATCCAAAAGATCATATTTCACCTCTACAAAAAAATTATAGCAGATATTTTTAAAATTTCATAATAATTATGGCTATAAAATTTCAAATATATAAAAATTTCAACAAAAAAACAGGTTGAAACCTGTTTTGGTGACCCCGCCGGGACTCGAACCCAGAACAAAGCCTTAGGAGGGCTCCGTAATATCCAGTTTTACTACGAGGTCGCAGTCAAATGCCCGACAACTTATATTAGCACAATCTTTTTTAAAAAGCAATCTTTTGAATAACAAAATTGCATTTGATTTGCTTGGTTTTGGCAAACTAATTTTTTTTGTAAATTGTTAAGTTTATTTTAAATTTATTTTGTAAATATTAAACAAAATGCTATAATTTTGATTAAGGAGAGAGAAATTATGCAAAAAAAATATCAACCACTGTTCACACCTTGGAAAATTGGCAATGTTGAAATTAAAAATCGTTTCGTCATTTGCCCTATGGGTGGAACATCACTTTTTGGCTGGATGGAAAATCATCATTTTGACAAGGATGCTGCCGACTTTTTTTTAGAGCTTGCAAAAAATAATGTCGGGCTTATCATTCCTGGCATTGCGCCAATAAGAAATTTGATGGGCGGAAGTTGGCTTTATAAAGCAAACGGCGCTTTCAAAAAACTTAAACCTTACATGGAGCAAATTCATGCAACAGGCGCTAAACTTTTTGTTCAACTTACTGCTGGTTTCGGTCGTTCTTTTTCAATTCCAACCATGCTTGTGCCAATGCTTAAAAACAAAGTTTTGGGCGCAATTTTAAAACCTTTTATTGATGTGTCAAGAATTTGCGCTTCGCCAAGCCGTTTGCCATCTAGATGGGCGGAAGGTGTTTATTGCAGACCATTAAAAAAGAAAGAAATTGAAAAAATGATTGAAGGTTTTGCTAAAACTGCAAAGCGCTGTAAAGATGCCGGCGTTGACGGCGTTGAAATCCACGCAGTGCATGAAGGATATTTGCTTGATCAGTTCACCACCGAATACACCAACCAACGCACAGACGAATATGGCGGAAGTTTTGAAAACCGCTATCGCTTCCCTGTTGCAATCGTTAAAGCAATTAAAAAAGCGTGTGGAGATGACTATCCTGTTTCGCTGCGCTATTCGGTTGTAAGCAAAACCAAAGGTTTTTGCGAGGGCGCTCTGCCTGGTGAAAAATTTAAAGAAGTTGGCAGAGATATGGCTGAAAGCGAAAAGGCTGCAAAATATCTGCAAGACGCTGGATATGATATGCTTAACTGCGACAACGGCACATATGATGCGTGGTATTGGGCTCACCCACCTGCTTACATGCCAAACAACTGCAATTTGGAAGAAGTTGAACACATTCGCAAATTTGTTGACATCCCTGTTGTGTGTGCGGGCAAAATGGTTCCTGAAACTGGTGCTAAGGCAGTTAAAGACGGCAAAATTGACGGCGTTGGTTTTGCTAGGCAATTTTTGGTTGATCATCAGTGGATAACCAAACTTATGGAAGATAAAGAAGACGACATCATGCCATGTATACACTGCCACAACGGCTGCTTCCCTTTGTCGCACTATAAAGGCATTGCGTGCGGAGCGGCTATGGAAGACTCTAAACATATGTCTAGATGCGCACTTAATCCACTAACCATGCAAAACCATAAATTTGACATCATTCCTGCCAAACGCAAAAAGCGTGTTGCCGTGATTGGCGGAGGCGTTGGCGGAATTGAAGTTGCCAGAATTGCAACTCTGCGTGGCCATGAAGTGACAATCTATGAAAAAACAGATAAACTTGGCGGCGTGTTCATCCCTGCCGCTGCGCCAAGCTTTAAAGAAGCAGACAAAAAACTTATCGAATGGTATAGGCGTCAAATTGCGTCACTGCCAATCAAAGTTGTTTATAACACCGAAATCACCGACATTTCAAAACTTGATGCCGATGAAATTGTTATCGCAACAGGCTCTAAGGCAAAAACCTTGAAAGTTGCAGGCGGAGAAAAAGCCATTGATGCAGTTGAATATTTAAACGGCAAGGAAGTTGGTGACAATGTTGTAATCATCGGCGGCGGACTTACCGGCTGCGAAGTGGCATACGACCTATATTTGAAAGGCAAAAAACCTGTGATTGTTGAAGCGCTTAACGACCTTATGGTGTCAAACGGCCTTTGCCTTGCAAACTCTTCATATTTGAGAGATTTCTTTAAACTCAACAAAGTTCCTGTTTATCTTGAAAGCAAAGTTAAAGAAATTAAAGATGGCAAAGTTGTCATCCTTGCAAAAGACGGACAAGAAATTGAAATTAAAGCAAACAGCGTGATAAGTGCGATTGGCTACACCCCTGCACCGCTTGCTAAGAAGTCTAAGCATGTTCACATTGTTGGTGACGCATTAAAAGTTGGCAACCTGCGCACAGTTGTATGGCGCGCTTGGGAAGTTGCGGAGAAGATTTAATTTATCAAAAAAGAACTTTATTTTAACTTAAAGTTCTTTTTTTAACCATTTTTATCGCAATATTTGATGATTTGGGTTAAATTTTCGCAGTTTTCAATTGCATTATGCCAAATGTTTTTATTGGAAAAGTCTGTGCCATCAGGGTTTATGCACAATGTGTCAACGCCGCTTAAACAAACCGCTTCGTCATTAGCGCCATTTCCCACAAAAAGAATTTCGCTGTTTTTTAAATTATATTTTTGCTTTAATTGTTCAATATACTGATTTTTGTTTTCTAAATTATGGTCTGGATGAGCATAGCCAGTAAGTTTGCCATGAGAATCAAAAATTAAATCATAGGTTTGGATTGAAGTGATAAATTTGTCCACCTTCGCGCGCTTCAACACCTTGTCGATAATCTGTCTGATTCCACCGGAAAGAACAAAAATTTTAACGCCGTCGTCATAAAGGTGCTTGAATGTTTGATAAACCCCCGGCAAAAGTTTTATTGTTTTGGCAATGTTATGTAAATTTTTTAACTCAACATTTTTTTCTTTGAATCTTTCAATCACAAGGTCAAACCATTGCTTAATGTCAATCTCATGGCGCGCATATTTTTGATATAAAAAATCATCGTAAGACAGCTCATCAATGCTTTTCCAAACTTCTTGCCAGCAGTTGCTTCCCTTACGATTTTGTGTCAATGTTCCGTCAAAATCAAAAACTATTGCTTTTAACATCGCTCCCATAATATATAAATAGCATGATTAAACAACTCTGTCAATTAAAATGGGGGAGAAAAAAACTTTGCTTTTCCGCCCGTTCAAGTCCCATCAAATTGTAAAAAACAAGCCTAACGGCTTGTTTTGTGGTGCTGGTGGTGGGACTTGAACCCACACGAAGTTGCCCTCTCAGGATTTTAAGTCCTGTGCGTCTGCCATTCCGCCACACCAGCATGTGTTTGCTTTTGCTTTTCATAATATTAAATTGTTTTGTTGCACAGGACTTTTAAGCCCTGCGCGTCTGCCACTGACACCCTTAAAATACAAGCATTTTAAGGGAACCCGACCGCCACACCAGCATGTGTTTGCTCGGGCGAAACTTGTCCTGCCCTTACAAAAAAAATATGGAGGTACCACCCGGATTCGAACCGGGGAATGAAGGTTTTGCAGACCTTTGCCTTACCGCTTGGCTATGGTACCGTTTGTGAACATAACTAAAATACCATAAATCTGTAAATTAGTCAATTATTTTTATGCAAAAACGCACAAATATGTGATTTTTTACAAGAAAAAACTGAGCGAACGCTCAGTTATCTCCCATCAAAAAACCTTGAATTATCGCTTCTTCTGCCTGCTGTCTAGTCAGCCCAAGAGTCATAAGTTTGATAAGTTCCTCGCCTGCAATTTTGCCAATCGCTGCTTCATGGATAAGCGAGGCGTTGCAATCTGCAGCATCAATCTTTGGCACGGAAACAATGCGAGCTTCATCAAGCAAAATGCCGTCACATTCCACATGCCCAAAGCACTGGTTTTTGCCGATAAGCGTTGATTTAAACTGCTGCGTTGAATAATTTTTTGCCACGCTGCGGCTGACAATTTGCGCGCTGCTGCCTGCTCCAATCAAATTGATTTTAAAATCGGTGTCGGCGGTTTGGAAATCGGTTGTCAGCAGTTTTTCGGTTACAATAAGTTTGGCTTTGTTTTTTAAACTTGCGTAAGTTTTGCGCACCGTGGAAGTTACACCGCCAATTTGAATTGTTTGCATATCCATTTGGCTGCCGTCATCCTGATAAATTTTTGTGGTTGGATTTAAAATTTTGCCGCCGCTGTCTTCGCCCTCGCCCACATGGCTTTCGTAATATTTCACCCTGCTGTTTTTTGCCAAATGAAAGGTGTGAATGCCGTTGTGCGTGCTGGAATTGCACGAAGAATTGTGAATGCCGCACCCAGCAATTATGGTTATATCTGCATTTTCGCCGATATAAAAATCATTGTAAACCACCTCGTCAATGCCGCCAATGGTTATCAGCACTGGAATGTGCACGCTTTTGCCTTTTACGTTGGGCTTGACAAAAACATCAATGCCACTGCCATCTTTTTTGGGCACGATTTCAATTTCGCTGGTGGAAGTTCTTTTAACTGCCTCGCCGTTTTTTCGAATGTTTACAGCACCCACAGGAATTTTGTGCAGCCCCGAAACCTTTTCAAGCAACGCCATTTCGATTTTATTCATGCTCACCTCGCAATTTGTTGCACTGGTTGCTTTCAATAAGCGGCGCAATTTGTTTATATTTGCCAGTCTTCTCAACTTTGCCTTGCTTGATTAAAATCACTTCGTCAGCAATCTGCAAAATCTTTTTTTGGTGGCTTACGATTATATTTATACAATTTTTCAAATTTTTGAATATGTTTGTAAGGTTTTCAAAGCTCCACAAGTCTATCCCCGCCTCTGGCTCGTCAAATATGTTGACTTTCGCATTTCTGCATAGCGCCATTGCAAGTTCGATTCGCTTTAACTCTCCGCCTGAAAGTTTATCATCAAGCGCGCGGTCGATGTAATCTCTTGCGCACAGCCCAACCATAGAAAGATAGTGGCATAGCGTAGCAAAATCATTCTTCTTGCCGCTTGCCCAATCAAGCAAATCACGCACCTTCAAGCCTTTAAATTTTACTGGTTGCTGAAAAGCGTAGCTTATGCCAAGATTTGCGCGCTGGTTTATTTCAAGATTATCCAAACTCACTCCGTTTAAGGTTATGTTGCCACTTGTTGGAGTTTCAATGCCCATGATAAGTTTGACAAGCGTAGACTTGCCACTACCGTTTGGGCCGGTGATGACATATGTTTTCCCATCTTCAAAAGTTAAACTTACATTGTCAAGAATGGTTTTGTTGAGCCCGTCTTCTTCAACAATGTAACTTATATTTTCAAGTTTTAACATAACTTAATGATAGCATTATATTTTTTTTATGTCAACAAATAGAAACTTTGTTTTGTATTAACGATAAGTTTGACTTTTAAAATTCAATTGTTTATTATTAAATTGATGACTATCACTAACATGAAAAATCAATGTAAAATTGGATACCAGGGTGCAAAATATAGTTATAGCGAGTTTGCAACAACTAAATTTATAGCAAAAATGGGATATAAAAATGTTCAAACATATCCTCTGACTTCTTCTAATAATGTTGCAAAAAGTCTATTAGAAAAAACTATAGATTTTGGAGTTGTTGCCGTAAAAAATAATATTGGCGGTCTTGTAAACGAAAGCAAAAAAATTTTATCTAATAAAAAATTTCAAGTGCTGCAAACGCTTGAAATGAACATTAGCCATTGTCTTTTTATATACGATAAGGAAAACGCAAATAAAATTGATTTGATTGTTTCACATGAGCAAGCATTAAAGCAGTGTAAAAACTTTATTAAAAATAATTTTCCGACTTGTAAAATACAAAAATATGTCGACACTGCAAAAAGTGCAGAAGATTTAAAAAATGGGATTTTAACTCAAACAAGCGCAGTTATCTGCAGCGAACCGGCAGGGCTTGCAAATAATTTATTTTTATTTAAAAGAAATATTGCAGACATGCCAAGCAAAACCACATTTGCACTTTTAAAATTAAGTTGTAATTCGCCCGAGAGATGCGATAGAAAACCAAAAAATCGCGGTTAGCCGTATGGCGTGCCCGCGATAATTTTTTGGTTGCTTAAATTCAAATATGCCGTGACAGAAAAATATGCTTTGATAAAATCTTGGAGTCAAATTTTCATGAGGCAAAGGCTGTGCCTGTTCATGAAAATTTGCGAACCCCTATTCAGCGCCAGGCGAGTCCAGCGGCGAGCCCAGCGAGGCGGAAAGGGGCTCGTGGGGAAAACCAAAAAATCGCGGTTAGCCGTATGGCGTGCCCGCGATAATTTTTTGGTTGCTTAAATTCAAATATGCCGTGACAGAAAAATATGCTTTGATAAAATCTTGGAGTCAAATTTTCATGAGGCAAAGGCTGTGCCTGTTCATGAAAATTTGCGAACCCCTATTCAGCGCCAGGCGAGTCCAGCGGCGAGCCCAGCGAGGCGGAAAGGGGCTCGTGGGGAAAACCAAAAAATCGCGGTTAGCCGTATGGCGTGCCCGCGATAATTTTTTGGTTGTCCCCACGATATGGAGCGGAAGACGGGGTTCGAACCCGCGACCTTTGCCTTGGCAAGGCAACGCTCTACCAACTGAGCCACTCCCGCATGTTTTTTATCGCATTTTATTGCAAGATGCCTTGGCAAGGCAAAAAGCAAGGTTTTGCCATTCTTCGAAGTAGTTTCTTCCCTTCCCTTTCCCGAAGGCTAGTGGCGCAGTGCCAACTGAGCCACTCCCGCATGTGATTGCGACTTAATAAATATATCAAATTTATTTAAAAAATGCAACTGTTTTTAACCAAATTTTTATTAAATCGCAATCTTTATGCTTATTTTGCCCGAGAAGGATGACAAACTAGATAGATTATTTGATATTTTTTGGCAAATTCACTGACCAAAGAGAGCATATTTTTTAGTGCTTTTTCATCTAAATTTACAAATGGGTCATCTAAAATCACAAATGGTGATTGCTTTGAAAAAATGTTTTCAATAAGCGCGAAGCGTTTGCAAATTGTGATTAAATCTCGCTTGCCATGGCTTAAAAATTTGTCTTCCTTCACACCTATTTGTGTGTCTACAACTGCATCTAAATCGGTGCTGAGTTTTATGCTGTCTTTTTCTTCAAACTTTTTTAACAACTCGTCAAATTTTTGCTGCATAGGCTGAACAAACCTTTGCGAAATATTCTCCTTCGCCTGCTGCAAAAATTCAAGCGTATCTTTAATTATCTCCTGCTTTTGGGTGTTTTCAAATTTTGTTTGTTCAAGCAAATAAAGCATTTCGTCTTGATGTTCAACATCTTCAACCAGCATTTCAATTTGCTTTTCAATTTGATCTAATTTAATCTTGGCGATGGCAAGATCTTGCGATTTTTGTGCCTGCTGAGAAAACTCAGACAAGTTTTTCTCGGCGTTTGCCACTATTAAAAGTATTTGTTGCTCAACTTGCGATATTTGCATGTTGGTTTGGTTTAAGTTTTCATTTAACTCTTCAAACAAAATTTTACTGTCGCTTTTAAACTTAAAAAACAAAATCACCCACAAAAGCAAAATCACCCCTGCGGTTGCACCTATGGTTGCGGTTAGATGTACGGCCTGCGCGGTTGCGGCAAAAATGATTGTCAAAACCGCCATAATAGCGCCGAAGCCAAGCATTATCCAAAATTTAATTTTTGATTTTGAGTTTTGTTTGCGCTTGAATTGAATGTTTTTTTCTTGCTGCGCCTTTTGATGCTTTAACTCTTCAAGCTGCTTTGTTTTTTGTTGTGACGAGTCGGTGCGCTGCGGCTGCTTAGGTTGGCTTTGAATGTTGGCGGTCAATTCTTCAATCTGCTGCTGCAATTTTTGCTGTTGAGATTTAAGATTTTCAATTTGCGCGCTGGTTTCTTTCAGCTGCTGCTCTGCCGCATATATTTCATGCATTTTTGGTGTTGCAACCATCGTGTTTCGCGACAACTCTTTTAATTTTTTAACCGCCTTGGTGTATCTTTCTGCGTCGCCGCTGGAAATGTTTGCACCGCTTAGATGTGCGCGCACTTCATCGTTTATTCCGCTTTCAAAATTTCCTTGCGCAAAAAATGTTGTAAGGCAAAAAGTTTCTTTGCCCACGCCAAACAACTCTTCTCCTAAATTTGACGAAAAATCTTTTGAAATTTTGTTGGTTTGCAAATCGAGCAACTCAAAACGATCGCCTTCTGGCGTTGGCGCAAACGTTCTAAGCACGCGATAGTTTTTCCCGCCAGCTTCAAACATTAAACTGCCGCCATATGTTCCGCCCTGCCATGGAAGATATTTGCTGCGTTCGGCATCATACGGCTTGCTGTTCCCCTTTTTATCCATGCCGTAAAACATGGCCTTAATAAACACTGCCAGCGTGGTTTTTCCCCACGCATTCGCGTTTTCAATCACATTTAGCCCTTGGCTGAAAACATGATCATAGCCGCTTAATTTGCCAAAATTTTCAATATGCAAGCTTAAAAGTTTCATAGGCTTATCTCCTCGCCACGCAAAGAGGCAATACCAAGTTTGATGCATTCTTGTTTTTGTCGGTCGGATAGATCGCTTTGATAAATCAGGTTGACGAACTCCGCTTTTAAAGACAGCTTTTCGCTTTGAATTTTTTTGATGTCAATTTTTATACTGGTATGGTCGTGCAATTCAAAATAAAAATAATCGTCTGCAAAATCATTTAATATTACTTCGGTTTTTTTATCCAAATCTTCATCAATCTTGCCAACCAAAATCACCCTAACCAAATCGTTTGAATTGGCTGGCTTTAACGTTTGCTTTATCAGGTTTTCAATTTCAACAAAATTTTGACATGATGAAATATCAACTTCATATGACAAAAATCTGCGCTTTGTAGGCAACAATTTGCGCTGCCACGAAAGAACGCCATTTTGCACTTGCAATAAAACATAGCCGAACGCGTTCCAATCAAAACCATAGCCGCCGCTGTTGCCGCTGTAAACCCATTCGCCGCGATTGTCAATTCTGCCATTAAGATTTTCATGAACATGCCCAAGCGCGAGATAATTGATGTTTTTGTTTTTTAAATCTTTGACATCAAAGCACAAACAATCATCAACATTTGCACTGGCTAAAAAAGCATGAAGCATGAAGATATTGATTTTGTTTTCATCAAAATCTACCTGCTTTGCAAACTCTGCCCTTGAATATTTGCGCACACTGTTGCCACCCACAACCACTTCGCCAAGGTCATATTTTTCAAAATTTGTAGGAAAAATTGTTAAATTTTTAGGAATTTCGCCATCAAAAAGCAATTTATGGTCGTGATTGCCAAGGCAATAAAAAAACCTGATGTTTTTGTTTTGAGCAATTTGGCTTAATACAAACTTGATTGTAGATTTTCTTACAACCGTTCGATCAAACAAATCACCGCAAATTAACATCACATCAACTTTTTGCTTTTTTGCCTCGTTTACAATGTCTGCAAAACGCTGCACGCTTTCATCACGAAGCAATGCACTTTTTTGCTTTCCCGGTTTGATATATGCAGACTCGACATGAACATCTGCAACATGCATAATTTTCATATTTCAATTATAGCACACAAGCTCTGCTTAAACAAACAAAAAAGTGCTTTATTTTTAAGCACTTTTAAGCCAATTAAAATTGATTGTTTGATTGCAATTTAAATTTAAGGTGCTTTCGCCATTGCCAACAACCAACGGATTTGCAGGTTGTAAATTTGGATTGTTGAGCGAAACTTTGTCAAAGTTAAATTCGTCCGTTAAGTTTACATATCCAAACTTGATTGTAACGCCAATGTTATCTGCCATCGTCACATTGGTTGTGCCTGCGACGTTTTCAATCGTAACACCGCTAAATTCCAAAGGAATTGCCACATCGATTGCCCCCTCTTTGGTTGAAAGAGTTATGTTTGTGGATGATGGAGCAACTGTTGTGCTGATCTGCCCAGACTGCGTTGACAAAGCTGAGTGAGATTGAACGCGGTTGATGCTTATGTTGCCTTCCTGCGTTTGAATTGTTGCAATGCCTTGAACATTTGTTAAATTGAAATTTGTTTTTCTTGCGTTGTTGGCGGTGATCCATCCGTTGATGTTTGTGATGTTGATCACACTTGAATCAAAACTTTCTTGTGATGGCGAAAAATCAGCATTGCCGCTTACCGTGTCTATTGTCATATACACATTTTTGCATTTTGATGCAAAGCTGCTGATTGTTGTGATGTCTATTTTGCCACTATCAGAATTTAATGTTATAACATTGTTGGATCGCAAAGTTGACGCCGAGATATTGCCAGATGAGGTTTGCAGACTGATGTTTTGCGCATTTACATTTTTTTCGTGGAAAAGAATTTTGCCAGAAGTTGTTTTTAAATTAAGATTGGTGTAAGTGCTTGGACTGTGCTCTGTTAAAACAATGCTGCCCTTTCCACTTTCTGCCGTCAGACTGCCAATTTCAACATCATAGCTGTATCCCGCATTTACATCGCTGCCAATGTTGATGCCGCCATCCGTGGTTTTGATTGAAACGCTTTTGCCAGCGAAAGGATTTATGCTTTCATTTGAAATTTGCAAAACAATTTGAACGTCTTTTGAAAAATATAAAAAGCCGTTTGGTTCGGTTACTGAAATTTTTAAAGTGCCATTTTCAATTACTGCGCTGTAATCAAACTCAACAGCATCGGCGCTTGTTACAAAGCCCTTTGCATTGTTTACGATATACACGCCATTTTGTTTGTAATCATTGTTTTTTTGAATGGTTACATCTGCATATCCTGCATTGATTTCAACGCTGTCAAAGTTTGGCTGATTGAAGTTTATTTGCGTTTGGTTTTTATCTGTTGTTTGCGTTATATGAATTGTTTGAGTGGAAGAAAAATATTGCATGCCTAAAATTGAAGTGCCCGGCATAAACATCATAACCACAAAAATAACCATCATGACTGCCACAATAAACAGCACAAATAAACCAAAATAAAAGAAAAATCCTTTTTTTACATTTCCATCTGATCCGCCTGCCATTTTACTCCCCTTAATAATAATTTAGCAAAATTTTGTTAAAAATCCAAATATTATTGCAAAATTGCTTTAATTCTTCTAATTCCAGCCGATGACGACTCTTCTTTAACAATTTTAAATGTGCCAAGTTGGCCTGTGGTTTTTGCGTGAGGCCCGCCACAAATTTCTTTTGACAGCTCGCCGATTGAATAAACCTTAACTTTGTCGCCATATTTGTTTTCAAAACTGCCCAAAGCACCACTGCGCTTTGCCTCGTCAAGCGACATCTCTTCGCAAACAACCGGAAGGTTTTTGCTGATGGCGTCGTTTACAAAATTTTGCAAAAATTCAAGTTCCTCGGCAGTGAGTTTGTGATCAAAATTAAAATCAAAGCGCATCCTCTCTTCTGTGATATTGCTGCCTTTTTGCGTAACTTGCGGATTGAGCTTTCTAAGCCCTGCAAGCAAAAGATGCGTTGCGGTGTGATATTTCTGCAATATCTCACCATCACCTGCAAGCCCGCCTTTAAATGAGCCCGCCGAAATTGAACGCGACTTTTCTTGATGTTCTTTAAACTTTTGGTTAAAGCCTTCTTCGTCAACGCTGTATCCGCGCTCGGCGGCAAGCTCTTTTGTAAGTTCAAGCGGAAAACCAAAGGTGTCATACAGCCGAAATGCTGCCTTACCGCTTATTATATTTTCAACTTTTTCGCCTTCACGCGCAAAAAGCTTGTGTTTTTCTATGCCGCTGATAACCTTTTCAAACTCTCTGTGCCCTTCGTCAATCGCCTTAGAAAATTTTTGAATCTCTTTGTCAAGCTCGATTTTAACCTTTTGCGCATTTTGTTTGATATCTGGATAATCAATGCCATATTCAGCTATGAACATATCTGCAAGCACGGCAAAATTTTGACAATCAAAACCAATTTTTCTTGCATGGTTGATCGCCCTGCGAATCAACCTTCTTAAAATGTATCCCTGCCCCAAATTGCTTGGAACAACGCCTTTTTCATCGCCCAAAACAAAAGTTGCCGCCCTGATGTGATCGACGATTATTCTTGCGCTTTTTAACTCAAAATTTGCGCATTCGGCTTTAACATAATCCATCGCTTTTTTTAAGCAGCCAATTTCATATGCACTTTTAACGCCGTTGATGACTGCAAGAGTGCGCTCCAAGCCCATGCCTGTGTCGATGTTTGGCTTTTCAAGCAGCACCGGCTTTTCGCCCTGACTTTTTACATTATACTGCATGAAAACATCGTTCCAAATTTCCAGATATTTGCCGCAATCGCACGCTGGCGAACAATCTTTTCCGCATGGCGGCTTGCCTGTGTCGATAAACATTTCGCTATCACTTCCGCAAGGGCCAACTCCACTGCCAAGCGCCCACCAGTTGTGTTGCTTTGGAAGATAGAAAATTTTTTGCACCCCGCATTCTTTCCACGCCGAAGCGGCTTCTTCGTCACGCGGCGCATTTTCGTCACCTGCAAAAACTGTGACAGCCAACTTGTTTTTGTCAATGTTAAGATATTTAGGGCTGGTTAAAAACTCATAGCTGAGTTTAATCATTTGCTTTTTGTCACATTCGCCAAGCGTCCAACATCCAAGCATCTCAAAACAAGTGAAGTGGCTTTCGTCGCCAACTTCATCTATATCATTTGTTCTTAAACATCTTTGCACATCAAAAATTTTGTTTCCTGCTGGATGTTTTTCTCCTAAAAGATACGGCACAAGCGGATGCATACCTGCGATTGTAAAAAGCACACTTGCGTCGTTTTCTGGCAAAATAGAATAGCCAGCAATTTTTTTAAAACCCTTGCTGGAAAAGAAATCAAACCACATTTGCTTTAATTGTCTGTCGGTGATCATGTTTGCTCCTAATAATATATTTTTTTAAGATAAAGCCCGCATGCTGGCATGGTTTTTCCTGCCTTGGCACGATTTCCACTGGCAAGTGCTTGTTCAACATCATTGAGTGTAAGCTTGCCACGGCCAACATCCACGCATGTGCCAACCAAAATGCGAACCATGTGCTGCATAAAACCATCGCCTGTGAATTTAAAGATATAAAAATTTGATTTTTTGGTTAGCGACGCTTGAAAAATTGTGCGCTCAAAGTTTATAACTTGCGCTCCGCTTGCACAAAAACCTTTAAAGTTGTGCTTGCCTAAAAACATGTTTAAACACGCGCGCATCTTCTCTTCATCAAGCCTATATTCACACCCAGCAACCAAACTGTTTAAAATTGCGTTTTTTGAAGATGTGCTTAAATAGTAAACATATGTTTTTTTCTTGACATCAAACCTTGCATTAAAATTTTCTTTGACAGCGGTTGATGAGAGAACCTTTATATCCTCAGGCAAAAGCGCATTCAAAGCAACGGCTATTTTTTTTGCATCGATGCCGCCTTGATAATCAAAATGTGCAACCTGTGCGCATGCGTGCACACCTGCATCTGTGCGACTACTGCCAACAATCAAGGTTGGAGTTTGCAAAAGTTGCGACAAGGCGTTTTCTATCTCCCCTTGCACGCTTCGCCTGTTTTTCTGCCTTTGCCAACCACTAAAATTGCTGCCGTTGTATTCTAAAACAAGTTTAACCCTTTGCATAAAAAAATTATACACTTTTTAGCGTTTAAAACCAAGCATTTGTTTGTTTTTTTTTGCATATTAGGTATAATTGAATTAGGAGAAAACTATGAAACAAACAATCGATGCCAATTCGGCAGTTTCACGCGTGGCATATGCGTTAAGCGAAATTGTGCCAATATACCCAATCACACCTTCGTCACCTATGGCAGAGCTTGCATCCAGCCTTGCCGCAAACGGCGGCGTCAACATTTTTGGCGAAAGAGTAAAAACCGTTGAAATGCAATCTGAGGCAGGAGCTGCCGGCGCGCTGCATGGTGCGCTTATTGGCGGAGCACTTGCCTGCACCTTTACATCAAGTCAGGGCTTGTTGCTTATGATTCCAAACATGTATAAAATGGCAGGCGAATGCTTGCCAGCGGTTATGCATGTTGCAGCAAGAAGCGTGGCTTCTCATGCCCTTTCAATTTTTGGCGATCACTCGGATGTTATGAGCGTGAGAATGACGGGCTTTAACATGCTTTGCTCTTCAAGCGTGCAAGAGGCACATGATATGGCAATGATTGCGCATATGCTTGCCCATACATCTCACATGCCGGTTTTGCACTTCTTCGATGGATTTAGAACCAGCCACGAATTTCAAAAAATTGATATGCTTTCATTTGAAGACATAAAAAAACTTTTCCCTATAAAAACCAAGCCAAGTTTTAGCCCGCTTTCCAGCCAAGCGCCAAAACAATTTGGCACAGCACAAAACCCTGATGTGTTTTTCCAAAACCGAGAAGCACGCGAAATCTGTTATCAAAATGTGCTGAACGACATTGATAAAGTTTTTGCTAGTTTTGCAAAGCTTACTTCAAGAAAATATAAAAAATTTGATTATTATGGCTCTGCCAACGCTCAAAATGTTGTTGTTATGATGGGCTCTGGCAGCGAGTGTGTTTTAGAATGCATTCAAAAAAACAAAAATGTTGGGCTTGTTAAGGTTAGACTTTACAGGCCATTCGACGAACAGGCGTTTAAAGCCGCTTTGCCGAAAAACACAAAAAGAATTATTGTTTTGGATAGAACACGCGAAAGCGGAGCTCGCGAACCTCTTTATCTTGATGTTAAAAACGCTTTGTATGGAAGCGACATCCAAGTGGTTGGCGGCGTTTATGGACTTGGTGGAAAGGAGTTCTCACCTGCTCAAGCGATGGCGGTGATTGAAAATTTCAACGCTATGGTTGACGATTTCACCGTTGGAATCAATGACGATGTAACCAAAAACAGCCTGCCTGATGTAGAGGCAAATTTAAACTTAAAACAAACTCAAATTAAAATTTTTGGGCTTGGATCGGATGGTTCGGTTTCTGCATCAAAAACAATAACCAAAATTTTGGGCGAAAGAGATGACACTTTTGTGCAAGGATATTTTGAATATGACAGCAAAAAATCTGGAAGCATGACGATTTCACACTTGCGCATTTCTTCACAACCAATTCACAGCACCTATCTTTGCCACAACGCTGATGTGATTATGATAAATAATTTCTCGTTTGTGCATAAACATCACTGTTTGAAAGGGCTTAAAAAAGGTGGAACGGTGATTTTCAACACGGTGTTTTCACCACAAGAGATAAACAAGATTTTGCCAAATGAATATAAGCAAATTTTGCTTGACGCAAATGCAAAGGTTTATGTTATAAACGCACATAAAATTGCAAACGATGCAGGCCTTAAAGAAAAAATTAACATAATCATGACTGGCGCGTTCTTTGAAGTGACAAAGCTTAAAAAAGACTATCTGCCAAAACTTCAACAACAAGTGCAGCAAACCTTTGCTAAAAAAGGTCAGGCTGTTGTAGACAAAAACCTTCAAGCACTTGCAAAAAGCAAGCGTGCGGTTAAAAAAGTTAGCCTTAAACTTATAAAAATCACCAAAAAAGATGTTCCAACAAGGTTTAGCGAAGATTACAACCAAAAACCTGTTTCAGCATTTTCAAAAGATGGCAGCATCGACACAGACACCACCAAATTTGAAAAACGCGCCATCGCCGAAAATATCTCTCAATGGCAGCCAAGCAAATGCATTCAATGCGGTCAGTGCGTGCTTGCATGTCCGCATGGCGCACTTAAAGCAATTTTGGTTAAAACTCCACCAAAAGACGCGCCTTTTGTTAAAGCGTTTGGAGTTGACGGATATTATCGCATTCAAATTTCACCAGAAGACTGCACAGGCTGCGGCTTGTGTCAGGAAGTTTGCCCTGCCCTTGGCAAAGCAATGATTATGCGCCCAGCAAGCCAAACTCTTGAACAGGAAAAGAAAAATTTTGAACTCTGCGAAAGCTTGAAAACCATCAAAAAAACACCTTTTTCAAAATCAACTGTAAAAGGATTGCAATTTGAAAAAAATTATTTCGCTTTCCCTGGTGCATGTGCAGGTTGTGGCGAAACGCCATACATCAAGCTGGCATCCATGCTTTTTGGTGAAAAAATGATCATCGCAAACGCCACAGGTTGCAGCAGCATATATGGCGGAAGTTATCCATCCTGTCCTTATTCAAAAAACAATCAAGGTGCAGGCCCTGCTTGGGCAAACAGCTTGTTTGAAGACAATGCCGAATTTGGGCTTGGCATAAAACTTGCAAAACAAAAAAGCAACTCGCACGAAAGCGTTTGGATAATCGGCGGCGATGGCTGGGCATACGACATAGGCTTTGGTGGACTTGATCATGTGCTGGCAAGCGGCGAAAATGTTAACATCCTTGTGCTTGACAATGAATGCTATGCCAACACAGGCGGCCAAGCATCAAAGTCCACTCCAGCTGGCGCGGCTGTTAAACTTGCCGACGGTGGCAAAACCACCAACAAGAAAAATCTTGCGCTTATGGCAATGACTTATGGCAATGTTTATGTGGCATCGGTTGCGCTTGGCGCCGACATGAACCAGTGCATCAAAGCATTTAAGGAAGCCGAAAGCTACAACGGCCCAAGCTTGATTATCGCCTACTCAACCTGTGTAAACCATGGTTTTGATATGTCTAAATCACTCACCGAAATGAAAAAAGCGGTTGATGCTGGATATGTGATGTTGTTTAGATATCATCCAACAAATGGATTTACACTTGATCGCGGCGAAGTGAACAACAAATTTGCAGCCTTTCTTTTAGGAGAAAGAAGATATGCATTTTTAAATGAACAGCATCCAGACAAAGCAAAAAAATTGTTTAAAAAATCAAAAGAAAAAAATAAAGAAAATTATATTTCTTACAAAAAAATGGAGCGAACAAATAATAAAATAAAAGGCTAAAAAATTAGCCTTTTTTTAATTTAAAAATAATAATTAAATAAAATTTGCGATTTTTTGATTATTTTTTTAATTTTTTATATATTTTTTTAAAAAATTATTTAATTGTTTTTCATATTCTTTTTCATCGCTTGGATAGCTCATGGCATGCTCAGCGCCTTTTGCAATATAAATTTGTTTTAACCCTTCTGGCGCAGCGGCATAAAGCTTGTTTACATTTTCAACCGGAACAAAGCTGTCGGCATCGCCATGTATAAATAAAATTGGCGTTTTGGTTTTTTTAACTTGCATTGTAGCATCGGCTTTTTTCATGTCAAATTTATATATGTTTTTTGTATAGCTGTTAAAGATGTTTAAAAGTGGAAAGGCTGGCAAGTGAGTGCGATGATTGAAAACATATTTAAATTCGTCATACGCGTTTGCAAAAGCGCAATCTGAAACAATCGCTTTAACTGCGCTTGACAATTTTTCGCCGCTTGTCATGCAAACCGCACTCGCCCCCATCGACAAGCCCATCAAAACAATTTGATAGTTGCTGTTTTTTTCAAGCATAATGTTTATCCAGTTTATTATGTCAAGTCTATCAAGCCAACCCATGCCCATCATCTTGCCTTCACTGTTGCCGTGAGCGCGGTTTTCCAACGCCAAAATGTTATAGTGGTTTTCGACAAAATATTTTGTGTATAAATGCATTTCACGATAATCCGCGCCGTATCCATGCACGATGATTGCAAGTTTGTTGGTTGTGCTCGGCAAAAAGTGTGCAACAAGTTTAAGCCCATCTTGTGATGTTGTGGTTAAAGTTTGAAAATCAAACTTATCCCACCAGCTGAAATCAATCTTATATTGCTTAATAAGTTTTTGCATAGTTTTGTTTACAACTCGCTTAACCGTGCTTTTGCGCGACAGAGCAATTTTAAAGCACATGCTGCCAATTATAAGATATAGCGCCATGCACAAAATCACAAGCCCAAGAAGTGATAAAGCCACAATAGCAAAAATTTTCATTTGTTCTCCTTTTATTCAACAACCGCCTTAACGCTTTGCCCAGTTTGCGCATCTTGATAGGTCAGCCAATAACCAAAACTTTGCGGCTTGTCGCTGTCAAGCGGAAACCACACTGGATAGCCGGCAAGCTGAGTTGGTGGTGTTTTTTGATAAACTCCCGGCACGCCATAGCAAACATATTTTACATTTTGATCGTCGTCATACACTAGCCCAAGGATGTAGTAATCGCCATCGCCATCATATTCCACCCTAACCCATTTGGATGAAGGAATGGCTTCTTGCAAAAAGTTTTCTGGCGGATTGTTTTCAAAAGCTGCATCAAGTTGCTGTTTGATTTCGTCTATAAACAATTTTTTCTCAGCAATCTCTTCTCCAAAAAAGCACTGTTTATATTTGCACGCGCTGCACCTGTCTTGTTGCTGCGACATGGCAAGACTGATGTCTTCATCAATCTGTTTTTGCAGTGATTCATCATATTCAACGCCGTTTTCGTCTAAGCATTTTTCAACGCTTTTTACATCATCATTGTCAAAAACTTCGCCCGCAATTTTTCCCAAAATCTCTTCGCTGTTTTGGTTGTTTTGAGTTGTTCCAAACAACAACGGCTCTACATGCGCTCCAACAAAATTTACAACGCCGCAGCAGAATTCATCGCTTATGTCAGGCGTGGTTTTAAAGTTATAAAGCATGTGAGAAGTATTAACTAACCCACACTTTTTAACTTTGCCATTGTCATAAAATCCAAGGCTGACTATGCCCTCTGGCGGTTTGTCGAAATTATATAGCCTAAGCCTGCCATTTATCATTTCGCCATGGTTTTCAAGCGTTAAAACTGCTTTGCAATTTTGATTTTTAACACCGAAAAGCACCAAACTTTTTTTTGTAAACATATTTTCACCTCTTTCTATTATATTTTACAAACAGATGCAAATATGCCCACATTAGAAAAAATTTGTTTAATGTCGAAAAATGTTATACTTTAAGTTTTCTGTTGATTTGCCTTAAAATTTGCTTAACGCTGAACCCTGCTTTTTGATAAACCTGCTCGCCAGCACCACTGCCGACATAGTTTTTAACATCAATTCTCAAATGGTTGCCACCAAGATATTTATACCATACATCATCGTTGGACGCTTCGATTGCAACTTTTAATTTTGCATGGTTTTGCAGCACTTTTTCTTTGTAAGCTTCGCTTTGCTGCTCGAATATTTCTAAACATGGCATGCTTACAACGCTTACATCACAAACTTTTGCAAGCTCTTTTGCCGCACCAAGCGCAAGTTGCACTTCACTGCCCGATGCCATAATAACAACATCTGCCTGCTTTTTGGCTGGAAGCAGAATATATCCGCCCATGCACGCATTTTTAAAGGTGGAGAGATTGTTTTTTACAAGCTTTTGTTTAGCCAAAACAATCGACATCGGCAGCCTTGTTTCAATAAATGTTTTATACGCAGCCAAAAGTTCGTTGGCATCACAAGGTCTGAAAACGTTCAGCCCAATTATGCCCCTTAAAGCGGCAATCTGCTCGATTGGCTGATGAGTTGGGCCGTCTTCGCCCACCATTAAGCTGTCATGTGTTAAAATGTCAAGCACTGGCAGCTTCATCATCGCACGCATTCTAAGCGCAGGAATCATATAGTTTGAAAATGCCAAAAAAGTTGAATCAAATGGTAAAAAATCTTCATACAGGCTTATGCCGTTGCAGATTGCTGCCATTGCATGCTCGCGCACACCAAAATGCAGGTTTCTGCCGCGCTTATTGCCTGCAAGAAAATCTCCGCCATTGGTTAAATATGCCTTGGTGGACGGAGCAAGATCGGCTGTTCCGCCAACAATTTGCCCAAGTTTTTCTGCAATTTCGTTTAAAACAACGCTGTTCATATCGCGCATTGAAAGATTTTCAAGTTTTTCCATTGCCGCAATTTTTTCGAAATCAATTTTCTTAGCATCAAAGAACGACAGCAATTTTTTATATAAATCTGGATGTGTTGTGGCATAAACTGCCAAATCTTGATTCCATTTTTCGTGCATGAGTTTGCCGTTGATTGTTGTGTTCATGCAATATTCTCGCACATCGTTTGGTATGAAAAAGCTTTCTTTAACGCCAAGTTTTTCTTTAAAAGCGTTAAGCTCTTCCTTTTTCATAGGATAGCCGTGCACTGCGCTTGTGCCTTCCTTTTCTGTGCCAATGCCTATGGTGGTGTGGAAGATGATTATAGTTGGTTTTTGCGCCGCCTTTGCGCGCGCAATAGCTTTGGAACATTTTGAATAATTGTTGCCATCTTTAACAACAATCACTTTAAAGCCCATCGCTTTAAATTTTTTTGCAACATTTTCGCGATTTGCCAAATTGATGTTTCCATCAATTGTTACTTCATTGCAGTCATAAAGCAAAATAAACCTTTTTAAGTTGTAAGAGCCTGCGATTGAGCAAGCCTCCTGAGCCACACCCTCCATAAGGTCGCCGTCGCCAGCAAAACAATAGGTGTAGTTGTCAATTATTGGAAAGCCGATGGCGTTAAACTTTTCTTCCATCATGCTTTCTGCAATCGCCATGCCAACTGCGTTTGCCACGCCCTGCCCAAGCGGGCCGGTTGAAGTTTCTATGGCGTTGATAAGACCAAATTCTGGATGCCCTGCCGTGCGTGAAGAAAGTTTTCTAAAATCCTTTAAATCTTGCAAACTTACATCAAAACCAAACATGGCAAGCAGCGAATAATAAAGCGCGCTGGCATGCCCAGCAGACATAACAAACCTATCTCTGTTTAAAAAATCGGTGTCAGAAACATCAAACAAATAATGATCTTTAAAAAGCGCAAACAAAATGCTGCTTGCGCCAAGCGCCGTGCCAGTGTGCCCAGAGCCTGCGTTTGAAACAGTTTCAGCAGCCAGCGCTTTTAAATAATTTAAACTTTTTTGGATGATTTTTTTCATAATTTTTGCTTGATCTCCTTAATTATTTTTGCAAGAGCCAATTTGCTTGCGCTTGAAATATCAACCGTTAAATCACAACTGTTTTTTAAATATAAATCTCGCTCTTCAAACGCAATTTGGTTTATAGCCTCGGTTTTTTCAAGCTTGCGCTTTGGACAGCGCAAATAGATGCTTGGATGAATTTGATTTAAAAGTTCTAAATTGCTTTTATATATATCATATTCCACAAAAATTATTGAATTTTCATAGGTTGAAATATCTCTTACAACAGATCTTTCGCGCTTTGTGAGATATTCTATCCCACATTTTTGCAAAATTGCGCCGCTGTCAAACAAATCATATTCAATAAGCTCTTTACAATCTGCAAAATGCATGTTTAAAGAATTTGCTAGCTGTAAAGATAGCATTTTGCCGATTTGCTTGTTTAAGGACACAATTAAAATGCTTGTTGATAACTTCATATCTTTATTTTAACATAATTTAAGTTTTAACCAAATAAAATTTGCATTATTTTTCAATATCTTTATTCTCGCGTTTTTTGGGTTTAAAATCTGGCACTCCCCAGCATATCAATAATATCATGCCCAAAACCACGCTAATTAGTGCACAATCGATCATTTTCCCCTGATTTTTGCCAATGACAAACGCTCCATCTTTGATGGATACGGTTATGTTTGACTCTTCCTGAGTTGTGTAATAGGTTACATTATATTTTTTCAAATTTGAAATAACTTGGCTTGAAGGATGCCCATAGCTGTTTTCGCCAACACTGATTACGGCATATGCAGGCAAAACATGCGCCAAAAGATTTTCGCTTGTTGAGGTTTTTGCACCATGATGCCCAACTTTCAGCACGTCAGCCCTAAGCGAATAGCCATATTCTTGAATAATTTGATTTTCCTGCTGAGTTTCGGCATCGCCCATAAACAAAAATTTGTAATCTTCAAGTTGAATATGCAAAATTGCTGATGAAGCGTTGGAATCGTCCGTCACTTGGTTTGGATAAAGAAACTTAACCTGATAGTTTTGCCCTTGAATAGGCGCAAGCGATGAAGATGTGTAAATCATATTTAATCCGCTTTCCATATATGCGGCGTCTATGACATTATCATAAATTTGCGTGCTGTGAACTGGATAATTTTGCACATTATCTTCACTTTGGCTTGCAATCATCGGCCTATAAAAATTTTTAACTTGAAACTGCTGAAATATATGCACGCCTCCGCCAACATGGTCAGCATCCGGATGCGTAATTAAAAAATAGTCAATCACTTCCACTTCTTGATTTTGCAGATAGCTTACAAGCGAATCGGCTGAGCTTGTTGGACCACAATCGATTAGCATGTTTTTGCCGTCATCAAACTCGATTAAAGTTGCATCGCCCTGCCCGACATCGATGTAATGCACAACAAAATTTGGGTTTTGAATCTCTTCACCCCAATGATAAACTTTGCGCGAAATCTCTTCACGCAGGCCGATCACCACGCCAATCATTGCAATCAAAATTACGCTGATCACAATTCGTATGATAAGCGATGTTTTTGAATATGCTTTAAAGTTTATTTTCAACTTTTTCATACAAACTCTATATCCGCAGTTTTAAATTTTGGTTTTGATTTAAAAACTTTTCTTTTTCTAAACAGTTTTATAATCTCTGGCATTATATCTATCGCCGCTTTATAGCCTTCTTCAATCATATCTTCAAAGCCATCGGTGCTTGTTGATTTAAAGCGCTTGGTTTCTGGCGCAATGATGACATCGGCATTTATATACCCGCTTACTGCATTTGATTTCATCAAAATTCTTATCGCGCAAGAAATCACATCAATAAACTTGGATGAATCAGTGCCGTAGGTTCGTGATTTATTGCAATCCACCGCCACAACATAATCGCAGCCAAAATAGCGCGGAATATCTGCTGGAATGGTGTTTTGCAGTCCGCCGTCGCAAAGCAACATGTCGCCAAATTCCACCGGCACAAAAACACCTGGAACGCAGCAAGAGCCTGCCACCGCCTTTGCCAAATTGCCGTGTGAAATGCAAACTTCTTTTGTGGATTTAATATCCACTGCAACGGCCGAAAATTTGGTTTTAAGCTGCTCGATGTTGATGTCACCAAGTGCGTTTATCATCACACTTTCAATGCCATCGGTTTTTGACGGCATAAGCGGAATTTTGTTTGTGCGAATATCCTTTACTTTAACATCCTTTGCGATGTTGTAAAGCTGCTGCCAACTTTTGCCAGCCGCATACGCCGCACCCATAATGCTGCCAACACTTGTGCCGGCAACATAGTCAAACTTTAAGCCATACTCTTCAAAAGCTTTGATCACGCCAATGTGAGTGAAGCCCCTTGCTCCACCTCCGCCAAACGCAATGCCAATTTTAGGTTTTCTGCCAATAATCATTTTTCACTTCCTTAAACATAAATAATATTAAAAACAAGCAAATATAATGCATTTTGCTGCTGCATTTCGCCACTTTTTACTAGAAAGTCATAATCTTCAAGCATAGCGCAAATTTTGTTTAACTGTGCCTTTGAAAAGCCCTTTGAAAGTTGTTTTGCTTTGGTTATCGCATATTCTTTAACCCCCAAAAGTTTTGCAAGCTCAGAGTTTGAAAGTGGCGAAATCGCACTGTAAAACAGCCTTCTAAACTGATTTGCAATAAGTGTGAAAACACCCTGCTCTTTTTGCATTTGTTGCAAAATTTTAAGAGCTCTGTCACCCTGCTTTTTGCTTAGCGCTTCGGTGAGTTCAAAAACCGAAAATTCAACATCCTTGCTTACAAGCTTTTCAACAGCTTCCTTGGTGATAAGCGCATTTTGATTGTCGTAATACATAAGCTTGCCAAGCTCGTTGAAAATTCTGGTTAGATAGCCGTTGCAAGCGGCAATCAGCGCTTCAAGTGCTTCTGGGCTTATCTGTCTGTTCTGCTTTGCTAAGTATGCAACAACAAGTTTGCGAACGGTTGGCTCATCCATTCTTCCAGCATCGACAAAAACAAAATCCTGCTTTAAAAATTCAAAATTATTATTGTAATCTAAAACAATCACGACGGTTGTTTTTGGAATGTGCAATAAAATTTGATTTATGCGTTTTTTGTCGCCTTCGCCAACTTTGCAGCCTTTAAGCACAACCAATCTTTTTTCGTCCATCACAGGCAGCATTTCGGTTGCAGCAAAAAATTTGTCTATATTAAAGCTTTCGTCATCAAAAATGTTTACATTAAAATCGTCCAATGTGATTTTGCAAGCGTTTTTAATCATAGAAAAAGCCTTGTCGTAAAGATAGTAGTCATCTCCTTCAACAAGATACACCCTGGCAATCCCATCATTAAGCCGCTTTTTTAAGGTTTTCAATCAATCCTCCTCACATCACCTGAATTAAAACTGTAACTAAAACTTCCCAAATCGTCTATTGCATAATCACAATAATCGCTGGCACTAGAAGAAGCAAAAAAGCCATTGATTTGCTGAGTTGGCTGATAGTTTTTTGCAAAAACAAAATCAAAGTTTTGACTGTTTAACTTTTGCTCTATCGCAAGAACATTATACCGCGAATTTGAAAGATTTGTAAAGAGAATTTTAACATCGTCAAATTCTATTATATAAATGTCATCTTCCACGCTGAATTTAAAATCTCCCACAAAACCATTTTCATCCACAACAACTTGCCCACCAAATTCGCTTCCGTTTCCGCTTTCAATGCCCAAAACATAGTCGACATGATCTAAATTTTGCTGTGAGAGATAGTATTTTACAAGATAATCATCATAGTTTAAGCACAAAATTTGGCCGCTTTTGCTTTGCAGCACCAAAGTGTTGGAATAACCAGATGTGATTAAACTTGCGTTTGTCCCCGTTGGCGAAAAATTTACTCTAAGCATAGAATAACAAGCCATAACCAAACAAATTGCCGCCACAATAAACCATTTTGCAAAATTTGATGCAAACAGAAAATAGCTGCACGCAAATGCCGCTAAAAATATCATCGCGCTGATAAGTGGATCAAGCGGTGTGAGATAAATTTTAAACGACGTGCTTGCAAAAAAGTTGGCAACTGCTTCAATCGCCACAAAACCCCACTGACACAGCATAAGCACTCCGCCCAAAGACGGAATTATTAAAACTGCGATGACAAGCACGATCAACAGCATAAACACCACACCGAAAAACGGCACAACAATCAAGTTGGCAAAGAAGCTTAAAAGGTTGAGTTCGCTGAAAAAGGATGCAAGAAACGGCAATATGCCAACTTGCGTTGCAAGCGAAATCGCAAGCAAATCGGCAACCCTCTTTGGAATGACTTTGCCAAGCACATTTGCAATCGGTTTTTGCAAAACAAATATTGCCGCCACACAACCGTAGCTCATCAAAAAACCAACATCCAGCGCTGAAAGCGGAGCAATCAGCAGCGTGAGAATTCCGGCAACTGAAAGAGCGTTTGCTCCGTCATATCTCCTGCCAAAAAGCGACGCAGAAACCAACATCAACCCCATTATCATTGCTCTGATTACAGACGGCGCAAACCCGCAGATGTAGGCATAGACAAGCAAAATAACAAATGTTAAAACAAAGTTGACAAACCTGTTGACTTTGCATTTTTTCATAACCCAAGCAATCAAAGTTGTAAGAAAGGCAACATGCAATCCAGAGACAGTTAAAATGTGAATTATTCCCGAGCTTGCAAAAGCGTTGTAAACATCTTCGTCGATGCCGCCTTTCTCTCCAACAAGCACAGCATAGGCTATGCCTGCATATTTTTCATCCATGTTGGAATATAAAACTTGCGCAATTTTCTCTCTTGCCTTTTCGTCAAATTTAAGCCCGCCGCTTGTAAGCGCGACATCTTGTTTTGAAACGCTTGAATTGTATGCCACCCCATCGCGATAATCTCCGCTTTTAAAGCTGCCAAGCGTGAAAAGATTGCGGTGCGTTAAGTCGCCGTTATACACCAAAATGTCACCAAGTTGAAAGTCTCCCTCTTGCGTTGCATAGATTGTTAAGTTTGCATTGCCAACGCTGTCACCATTTGCAACAACATCTTCAAGAATAAGCGTGCTGCGAGAAGAATCGGCATCATATTCAACTGCACAAACCCTGCCAGATATGCTTGCATCGTAATATTCTTTGCCAGTAAACAACCAATAACTTAAAAAATATAATCCGTTGCCAAGCGCAAACGCAGATGCGATAATCACAAGCGCCAGCCATTTAATTTTGATGCAGCAATAAACAATTAAACTTGCAAACAAAATCACAACCAAAGCTATGTAAACACCATCACCAGCATAGAGCCTTCTTGCACAGATTATGCCCAAAAGCAAACTTAAAAAAGCCACAGCAAGTGGCCTAAAATTTATTTTAAATTTTTGCTTTTGCTCTGCCCGAAACATGACTTTCCTTATCTAAATTCTGCCAACTAAATAGTCAATTTGAATATCAAAAAAATCCGCAATTTTAATCAGCCAAAAAATGTTAGGTTCAATTTGCCCGCTCTCCCAAAAACTTATTTGCCTTTGCGTTGCACCAATCTTCTGCGCCAAGGCGCTTTGAGTTAGCCCCATCTCCAACCTTAAATCTTTCAGCCTTTTGTTAAACCCTTCCCTTTCCATATAGAATAGTTTAGATTATTTATTACTAATATTATACATATAGTAAATTTTTGTCTAAGGTTTTTTGATAAAATTCGACATTCTTTGCAAATTGAAAATGCATATATTTCGGCATTATTCTCAATCTAAAACCGAATAAATTGCTTAAAAGAAGGTAATAAAATGAGCGATAAAAACATTTTTAAAACGAAACTTGACAGCGCGGTTAAGGAATTTGAAGAAAAATATGGAGACCTAGCGAAATTTGCGCAGAAGGAAACTTCTTCACTTAAAACGCATAAACTGCTTACGAAGGGAGATTTTTTTCTTCCTAAGGCTGTGGCTGACGAGTTAAGCCAGCTTGAAAGCGCCGATTTATATGATTTGGAAAGGATGGATGGAAAATAGCGTTAAACGTGGTGAAATTTATATGGCAGACCTAAGTCCCGTTGTTGGAAGCGAACAAGGCGGGATAAGGCCTGTTTTGATTATACAAAACAATGTTGGAAATAAATATTCTCCTACCGTGATTGTAACTGCAATCACCAGCAAGCTTGACAAAGCCCACCTACCAACACATATAGAACTTTCGGCTGAAAAATATCATCTGCCAAAAGACAGCGTGGCACTTTTAGAACAAATTAGAACGCTTGACAAACGCCGTTTACGCGAAAAAATAACCGCCCTTGAAGACGGCAAGATGAAAGAAATAAACCGAGCAATTTTAATCTCACTCGGCTTTGCAGATAAAAATTAAAAGCCTTGCAACGCAAGGCTTTTTAACTGGTAGTCCCTAGGGGAATCGAACCCCTGATTCCGCCGTGAGAGGGCGGCGTCTTGACCTCTTGACCAAGGGACCATATGCTAGACTTTGTAATTTTAGCAAAATATAACAAAAAAAGCAAGGGTTTTATTGCTTTTTTCACTTAATTTGGCTTAATAATTCAAAATACTCTTGCCACCTATGCTGCCGTATTGGCATGGGTTTATGGCAATCAAAATATAGAAGCAGCGCAGGCGAAATTCCGTGATAGCTTTCAACAATTTGATAGCCAATCAGCCTGCCCTCTTTAATCAGCTGTTTAGCTTTTGCGTGATAATTATAATACATGCTTTTAGCATGCGTTTGGTTTGTTTTTTAATACAAAAAACCGCAAAATGCGGTTTATTCGGTTGAATAATTGTCAAAATAGCCTGTGATCAGCACAATCGGCGTGCCTTTGTCGCCGCTGCCACTAACCAAGTCGCAAAGCGAGCCAACCAAATCTGTTATGCGCCTTGGAGTTGTGCCAAGCGAAGAATTATCGTTCTTTAAATTGCTGCTTTTGTTTTTTATTAGCTTTTTCATGGCATCCACTGCCTCTTGCCCGTTTAAAGACGCAAGTTGATTGTCTGCCACATATTTAAGCTTAATTTCATTTGGTGTGCCTTTAAGCCCTTCGGTGTATGCTGGGCTTACAACTGGATCGGCAAGCTCCCAAATTCCGCCAACAGGATCTTTAAACGCACCGTCGCCATAAACCATGCATTCAAAATTTAACCCCGTGCGTTTTTTAAGCTCTTTTTGCAGATTATCCACAAACTTTTGGCAATTTCTTGGAAAAAGCTTAATCATGCCTTCGCTTGACATGTTTGAGCCAAGCACGCCAAAATCTTCATGATAGCCGTGCGCCTTTGACTTTTTATTTAAAATTTCGTCAAGGCACATCACCTTTTTTGCGCCATTTGCAAGAAGAAGTTTTTTGTTGCGCTTTCTTGAATGAATATCTGCGCATATAACCTTGTCGGTGTGTTTTAAAATATCGCAAGGATCATTGCTTAAAATAATTTTTGCCTTGCCGCCGCATATATCGAGATAGGTTTTAATGTAATCTATGCCCGTGAAAGGATGCTGAACGCTGCCCACAAGTTTATAAAACTGGGCGCTGGAAAACTCTTGATTAAAATTGTGAATGCCAAGATCATAGAGTTTGTCGATTGAAACAAGCGGATTTCCAACTTCGTCAAACGGATAGGAAAGCTGAATGATAAGCTCGTCAACGCCGCTAACAATCCCCCTTAAAATTTGCGAAAAACGATTGCGTGATAAAATTGGAAAGATCAAGCCCACCTTGCCTTTTCCCATCTTTTTTGCAACTTCTTTTGAAATATCATCAACGCTTGCAAAATTGCCTTGACTTTTTGCAACAACCGCTTCTGTTACGGCAACAATATCTCTATCTTTTAATTTAACCCCGTTTTGTTTTGCGGCTTCCAAAACACAATCGGCGGTGATTTTTACAAGGTCGTCCCCTTTTCTGATGATTGGCGCACGAACGCCATATGCTGATGTAGTAACTGCTCTCATATTGCTCCCTTTGTTATGATTATATCTAAAATCACACATCTGTGCAAATAAAATTGCGTTGTTTTAAAAGATCTGGCAAATTTCCCGCACCCATTATGCAAATTATGCTTTGCGAAAGGCTTTTAAGTTTGTCACAAAGCGCATCTGCGTCATAAAACATGACAGCTTGCTTGCGCTGACACAGCATTTGCACAAAATCAACTTCAACTTTGCAATCGTTCTTCTCGCGCGCTGCAAAGGTTTTAAACAAAATAATTTCATCAAACTTTTCAAGGCTTCGCACAAAATCTTGCATGAAAAATTTTGTCCGCGAAAATGTGTGCGGCTGAAACACAGCAACCTTTTTTTGCGGCAAAGCTTTCACGCTTTGAAAAACCGCATCAATCTGTTTTGGATGGTGCGCGTAATCTACAATCACCAACTCAGATTTGTCGCTGCAAACTCTTTCAAAGCGACGATTAAGCCCCATAAAACTTTGCAAGCCTATTTTGATAAAACAATCACATATTCCAAGCTTTTTTGCTGCGGTTGCTGCGATTGCTGCATTAAAGGCATTGTGCAGCCCACCGATGCGCATTTTAATGTTTATGGGCTTTGCGTGCTTTTGCGTTAAACTAAAACTTATTTCAAATGGCGAACGGCGCTTTATGTTTTTAACCTTAAAAAGGCTTTCGCAAACACAATTTTCACAATTTTCGATAAATTTTTGATAGGATTTTTTTTCGCGCGAAAAAGTTTTAAAATAATCAAGATGCTCGCGTTCAATATTGGTTACAACGCCTAAATATGGGCGCAAAAAAAGAAAATTATCATGATATTCACATGCTTCGGTAACAAAATATTGCTTTGCGCCGATGTCATAATTCTTTTTGGTTTCAACTAAGTTTGCCCCGTTGTGAAGCGATGGGCTTTTGCCTGCCACTTTTAAAATGTTGTAGATCATTGCAGTAACCGTGCTTTTGCCGTGACTGCCTGCAACTGCAATCACTTTTTCATATCCCTTTGCAATTTGCGCCAAAAACTCACCCCTTGCCATGACAACTTTTTTTTGCGCTTTTGCATATTCAATAAGCTTAAAATTCTCATCAAATGCTGATGAGAATATAACTTCGTCTGCCCAATCTATATTTGCAAAGTTGATTTGATTGTCAACTGCAATGCCCTGTTCTTGCAAGCATTTTTTTGTTTGCACATCATATCCCCTGACAGCGTTTCCATTATCTTTTGCCATCAATGCCAAGGCAGACATGCTGACGCCACAAATTCCAATAAAATAATACTTTTTCATAAAAATAAATATGAAAAAATATTGCATATAGTGCTAAGATTTCTCTTTTTTTTGTTCGCGAGAATGCTTTTGGAGAAATATTCTGATATACTCAGCCAAAAGCGCAATAAGCTCGCTGCTGGTAGGTTTATATTCCCAATGATTTTCTTGAACGCCATATAAATCACACAGCGCCTTAAATCCAGTTTTCTCAAAACCGATTTCTGTTACATGTCTCATACAGCGCTCAACCACATAGCCTTCCATATCATATATTTTACCAACGGTTGGATATAGATTTTTTGTAACCTTTTTAATCATATTTGGATTTTTTGACACTTCATACACACATTGATGCAAACACCTAAAACCTTGCAAGTTTGGCGACATGCCCAACTCTACCAAAATTCTTGTTATCTCCTCATGCACAAGAAGTTCTATATCAGCCATTTCATCCCCCTTTACACAACAGATTATAACGCATTAAAAAAATAAAGCAAAACATTTTTAGACATTTTTGTAAAAAAATCACGATTTTTTTACAAAAATGCGTTTCGCTTTATTTTTAAAGGCTTTTTTGGCTATGGATTGTATTGCGAAGGACGCTGTTTTTCAAGTTTTGCGCGCACAGTTTGAGTGGTTGTGGTGGTAACTTTTTGAGGCGGAATAAACTCTACATCGTTTTCTGGCAGGCTCATGCCTTCGCCAAGCTCTTGGCTGCCTTCAACTATAAGCCCATCTTGCGGCCAATAGAAATCGTGCCTTATTTGCTTTTCTTCCACCACTTCGCCATTTAGCAAATATTCAACATAACCTTTGCTTTCATAGCCTTCACGCGGATATCTTACACGATAGTATTCGCCTTTGTAAATAACCTGATCGGCATGCTCGCCAGTAGTATCCTGAATTATTTTATCTCCACCATGCGGCAGCACTTTAACAAACTCCGCGCGAGTGCGAATGCTTTGTCCTTCTTCAAACGGCTGCCCATAGATTTCGACATAAACATTTTCATCATCATAATAGGTTTTAATGTAAATTGGCGCTTGCAATGAGTTTTTAAAAACTAAATCTGAATAACCTTCCGAAACCATCGCATCAAACGAAAGCGGCACATAGCTTGCAGGCAGCGAATGGTGATTTGCTTGCAAAATTTCAACATCAGCAAGCACAAGCGCGTTGTATAGAGTTGTTGACGCCTGACAAACGCCGCCGCCCACGCCCTTGACATATGCTCCGTTTAAAATAACATTAGCCTGCTTATAGCCGTTTTCAACAGTTCTAGCGCCTGTTGTTTGGTTAAAGCTCATCTCCTGCTCAGGCATAAGCACCTGCCCATTAAAAGCACTCAGCGCACGAGAAACGTTGTTTTTGCGCTCCTTAGAAGACGAAGCATAGCTGGTTGAAAACTTGGAGCGCATGGTTATCGCTCCCAAAATTTCATCTTCATCAACTTCAAACGGAATCTCTATCACCGGAATTTGAATTGTAAGCTGTTTTTGAGTTTGCAATCCTTCATCGATAAGCGCATATAGCTTATCACGGTCTACAACTATCGCGCTTTTGCCTTCGCTTAAACTAAACATGTTTTCAGCGTTGGGATCAAAAATCACTTTTGGCGCTTCGCCCTGACGCTCGATTTGCACAGCGATATCTTCAATCTTTTCTTCTATGCCGCCAAGCACGGTTTTATATGACACCGAAACCGCAAGCCCTTGCTTTTTTATTTTTTGTTTATCTTTATATCTTTTAATAAAATTTCCTTCATGCCCAAGCTTTAAAACCTCGCTAAGCACAGGCTCAACTTCATTGCTCACTTCAAAATCATCGCCAAAAAACACCCAACTTTTATCGTCATATGTAAGGGTCAATTTGATGTCTGCTCGCGTTGAAAGCAGCGAGTATGACACAATGTTTTCTGCTTGATTGCGCGTCATGCCAGAAACATCTATGCCGTTTATTGTTGTGCCGTTTATGAAAGTGTCGTTTGGCGAAAGGCTGTCTACAAAATATAGCTGACAAAAAATTAGCAGTGCCACTGCAAAAAGCGCAATGCCAAGCCCCCAATACAACCCTGATTTATTGCTTTTGGTTTTAACTTTTTCCTGACTCATGCTCTTATTATGAGTAAAGAAATAAAAAATATCAAAAAAACGCTTTAAAAGCGTTTTTAAAATTTGTGATAATGTTTTCTGCCGATATCCTTTAAAAGTTCGGTTTGAGTGTTGGCACACTTGCCGTCAAAAACATCGCCAAGCGCTGCAAGCAAAACCGCATCATATTGTTTTGCTGGCAAAGATGGAAAATGCTTTTTTAAATCTTTTGCGGTAATTTTTAGATCGCTGACTTTAATAACCAATTTGTGTGAAATGATGTATCGGTAAAAGAAATTATACTTTTGCGCCAATAATTTTGATTTTTTATTTAAAAGTTTATATATTTCTGGGAAATTATCAAAATATTTAAAGAAAAATTGCTTGTTTTTTAAATGATTGAGTGCGTCATAATAACCTGAAACAATGTTGATAAACCACGCCAAACGCTTTTTCGCGATGCCGCACTGCGCAACAAGATTGCTTAAAAAATATGAAACGCTTGCTGGCTGCACTGTGTCAACAAGGTCAATGGCAAAGCCAAGTGCTTTGTTTTCACACTTTGCAAGCATGTTTGGTTTGACATGATCAAACGCATCTGTAATCTGCGCCCAAACGCCGAGTTTATTGTATAATTTTATCGCTTTAACCGCACCACGATTTGTGGTTTTATCAAACAATTTTTCAACTTCTTCTGCAAATTTTGCATGCGTTAAATCTTTAATGTTGCTAATGTTTTTTTGAGCATTAAAAAAAGTTTGCTTTTCTATTGAAAAATTATACTCCCCCGCCAAACGAATCATACGCAAAATTCTAAGCCCGTCATCGTTTAACACATCCTCTCTGATTGCGCGAACTTTTTTGCGCTTTAAATCGTCCATGCCGTCAAACGGATCTTTAATTTCGCCTTTGTTGATGTTGTAATAGATGCTGTTGATTGTAAAATCGCGCCTTTTGGCATCTTGCGAAAGATCCTTAACAAACTCTACGCTTGTTGGGCGATGGCCTTTGTCATAACTTTCCTTTCTGAAAGTTGCATAATCAAAACTTGCATCGCCGCAAACAATTTTGCATGTTCCCAAAGCGGCATTTTTGCTTTTTAAAGCAAACGGACTGCCAGCCAGCTTTTTTTCAAGCATAGACAATGTGAGCGCGCTGCACAAATCTTCATCGCCGCACGGCTTGCCAAGCAGCGAATTTCTTACATATCCGCCAACAATATAAAAATCGCCGCCAACGATTTTGGCGAGTTTTTTTGCAGCTGAACTTGGTTTTATTACTATATTCATATTTTAATCCTAAACTAAACACAATATTTTGTCAAGCAAACACAATTTGTTTGACAACAAAATATCAATTTGTTATATTAAAAATAATGAAAAAGGCTGCCGCAGAATTTGAGCTCGTTCGCTATCAAACTCAAAAAGATTTTGGGCTGGATGCACAACAAATTGCAGAAAGAATTGAACATAATTTAACAAACGAAGCAAAGGTTAAATCCACGCGTTCGTATTTTTCTATTTTTGTAAGAAACATTTGCACATACTTTAACTTAATTTGGCTGATAATCGCCATTGCGCTTATTTGTGTTGGATCATACAGCGACTTGTTGTTTTTGCTTGTCATTCTTTGCAACACAACCGTTGCCGTTGTGCAAGAGTGCCGCGCAAAACACACAGTTGAAAAGCTTTCGCTTGTAACACTGCCACGCGTTAAAGTGATAAGAGAAGGCAATGCAATTGAACTGCCAGCCGAGCAACTGTTGCTTGACGATGTGATTATGCTTTCAAACGGCGAGCAAGTGCCTGCCGACTGCATAATTTTGGAAGGCGAAGTTGAAGTCAACGAAAGTTTGCTTACCGGCGAATCCAACGCGATAAAAAAACAGGCATCCAACACATTGCTTGCAGGCAGTTTTTTGGTTTCAGGCGCATGCTGGGCAAGAGTTGACAAGGTGGGCAAAGATAATTACATCCAAACCATTGCAGCAAAGGCAAAACAATTTAAAGCCCCTGCATCAAACCTTTTTAAAGACATAAACAATTTAATTAAATACATTGGCATCGCGCTTATTCCGCTTGGTGTGCTGACTTTTGTTAAAGAATTTGTGTTTTTGCCAAACTCCATAAACGAGGCAATCACCAAAACCGCAGGCGCGCTTACAGGCATGATTCCAGCAGGAATGTTTTTGCTGATAACCATCTCGCTTTCGGTGGGCGTTGTTAAACTTGGGCGCAAAAAAACATTAGTTAAAGATATATATTCCATTGAAATGCTTGCGCGAAGCAATGTGCTGTGTTTGGATAAAACCGGCACGATAACCGACGGAACTATGGTTGTGAAAGATGTGATTTACACTTCATCTCGCAAGAAAAAAACCGTTGACAACATAATAAGCAACCTGCTTGGCGCGCAAAGCACAACCAACGCCACAAGCAACGCTATGATTCAAAAGTTTGGTGTCAAAAACAAACTTAAAGTTAAACAAAAGCTTGAGTTTTCATCATCAAGAAAATTTTCAGTAACAACATTTTCTAACAACAAAACCTACTATCTTGGCGCTCCAACCTATGTTAAAGCCAAACTCACCGACCAGCAAAAACAGCTTATGCAAGAAAAACTGCAGCAGGGTTTTAGAGTGATTGCCCTAACCGAATGCGAAACGCCATATGATGAAAAAAGCGGGGCAAGCGAAGGGATTACACTTGCACTGTATGTTTTAGAAGATCACATCCGTGATGACGCAGTTGAAACAATCAAATGGTTTAAAGAAAATGATGTTGAAATTAAAATAATCTCTGGCGACGATCCAGTAACCGTTGCAAAAATTGCACAGCGCGTTGGCGTTGACGGAAGCGACAAATATGTTTCGCTTGAAAATGTAAGCATCGACGAAGTTGAAAAAATGGCATCGCAATTTACGGTTTTTGGCAGAGTGTCTCCAGAACAAAAGTATGCAATAATCAAAACGCTTAGAAAAAACGGCAAAGTTGTGGCAATGACTGGTGACGGCGTGAACGATACGCTTGCGCTTAAAGAGGCAGATTGCTCCATCGCTATGGCTGACGGCAGCGAAGTTGCAAGAAACATTTCGCATCTGGTGCTGCTTAACTCAAATTTCACTTCCCTGCCAAGCGTTGTTAAAGAAGGCAGGCAGGTTATCAACAATGTTCAAAACTCATCTGTGCTGTTTTTAATGAAAACATTGTTCACACTTGTTATGTGCCTAAGCACAATAATTATGGTTGTGCCTTATCCATTTGCCCCAAGGCAGATGTTCCTGCTGGAATTGCTGGTGATTGGCATGCCGTCGCTTATACTCACCTTCCAGCCAAACACCGAACTTATTAAAGGAAACTTCATTCCGCAAGTGCTGAAAAAATCCATACCACGAGCCGTGCTGATGCTGCTGGCAGTGTTTACAGTGATATTTTTGGGATCAGAATATTTCAATCTGCTTACAGAAACAGAATACAACACGCTTCTTACACTAACCATCACTTTTGCAGGTTACATCAACTTGCTGTGGCTGTGCCAACCTTTCACCAAGCTTAGGCTTATCACTTTGGCACTTTCGCTTGTGTTGCTTGTTGCCGCTTGCCTTGTGATGCCTTGGTTCTTTGCAATGACAGACTTTACAAACATAGTTTGGGCAAGCTTCTTTGGAATCATCGCCTGCACCGCAGTGCTTATGGTGATTGCGATGATTATTGAAAAGAAAGTTAAATTCAAATGGCCAAGCAAAAAAAATAAAACGCCTAAATAGGCGTTTTTTTAATATGTTTTATAATCTGCAAGGCTGTCATACAAAACGTATGTGTTGGCTTTTTGCGAGATTTTTAATGCATAAGTTTGCGAATTTTGATCGGCTTTATATTTTACAGCAACATATATATCAAGCGTTGAAAGCTCGTCGGTTTGCGAAATTGCAAAATACAATGAAGTGAATGAGAGTGTTTGATCTGTGTGCCAAATATCCTTGTATGCGCTTCCATCGTTGTATGTTACAGTTTGAGGCAGATCGTATTTAAATTCAACATAATATCCATTTTTTAATTGACTTTCAACAGTGCTGAAAAGTTGATTGTCTTGCTGTCCTGTTATTTGATAGTCGCCAAGCCTGCCGCTGAAAAGCGCAACCAAAAACGATGTTTCAAAAATTTCATCAAATTGCTGCATAAATTGCTGATATTTTTCTTGATCGCTGTCAAACTGGCCATAGACACTGTTTTGATTATAGATTGTCACTCTGTCAGGATTGGCGGCTATATATGGCTTTAAATTAACCTTAACACAAGCGCCAACAATAATAAGAACAACCAACGCAAGCACAATGCCAAGCAGCGAAAAAGCAATCACTCGGCTGGTTCTTTTTCTTTTTAATGCCACTTCATGATCAAGCATAAGTTCTTTATCTGGCATGTTTATTCTCCTTTGTTGTCATTTTCTTCTTTTGGTTTTTCTTGTGGTTCTTCCTTTGGTTGAGTTTTTTCACCATCTTTATTTGACTGAGATTTTGTTTTTGCAGCTGTTTTAGCCTTTATTCTTTGTGGCGCTTTTTTCTCAGCTTCTGGCTCTGCCTTGCTTTTTGGTTCGGCCTTTGGCTTAGGTTGCATCGCTTTAAGTTGTTGTTCATATTCGGCAATAACCAACTGATATTCTTCTTTGGTGATGATGCCGTTATCAAGCAATTTTTTGCCTTCTGCAACTTTGCTTCGATACTCTTCTAACTTTTTGGTTTGAAGTTGTTTCTCACGGATTTTGGCTTCCTTGGCTTTTTGTGCCTTATCTTTTTTCTCCATAAGTTTAACAATCTCTTCTGTGGTTTTGCCCTGCATGATCATGTCAACTTCTTCTTTATAGATTGTTTCACGCTCAATAAGAAGTTTCGCCATCTCTTCAAGCAGAGGTTTATGCTCTTTTAAAAGCTTGTAAGCACGCTGATAGTTGTATTCTAAAATCTCTCTAACTTCGTCATCAGCTTCGGCTGCAAGTTTTTCAGAAAAATCATTTTTGGTTTGATAATCTCTGCCAACAAAAATCATTTCCTGAGATGAAAGCGACATAAAGCCAACTTTTTTGCTCATGCCCCAATCAAACACCATTTTATGCGCGATTTTTGTGGCTTGTTGGATGTCACTTGATGCACCAGTGGTGATTTCGCCAAACATAAGCTCTTCGGCAATCCTGCCACCCATGCTCATTGCAATTTCATCCATAAGTTTGTTGTAACTTGCAAAGCTGTCATCATTTTCAGGTCTGCTCATTGTATAGCCACCAGCCATGCCGCGTGGAATGATTGAAACTTCTTGCACATCATCGCAATGTTTAAGCAGTTTTGCAAGCATTGCGTGCCCAGACTCATGATAGGCGGTGATTTTTTTATCTTTTTCAGTAACAAGCCTGCTTTTCTTTTGCGGGCCCATAAGCACTTTGTTTATGCCTTCGGTGATGTCTGTCATGATAATGGTTGGTCTGTTTGCCCTTGCTGCCAAAATGGCTGCTTCGTTAAGCATATTTTCAATGTCTGCACCAGTAAAACCAGCCGTGATTCGTGCAAGCGTTTTAAAATCAACGCTTTCATCGATAGGTTTGTTTTTGGCATGTATTCTCAAGATTCCTTCTCTGCCCTTGACATCTGGAACATGCACATAAATTTGCCTGTCAAATCTGCCCGGCCTCAAAAGCGCAGGATCAAGCACATCGCTTCGGTTTGTGGCTGCAAGCACGATGATGCCTTCGTTAGGTTCAAAGCCATCCATTTCAACCAAAAGTTGGTTTAAGGTTTGCTCGCGCTCATCATTTCCTCCGCCAAGACCTGCCCCGCGTTGACGCCCAACGGCATCGATTTCATCTATAAACACAATGCAAGGCTTGTTTTTCTTTGCCTGCTCAAAAAGATCACGCACTCTTGACGCACCAACGCCGACAAACATTTCAACAAAGTCTGAGCCAGAAATTGAAATGAATGGCACATTGCTTTCACCAGCCACCGCCCTTGCAAGCAAGGTTTTGCCTGTTCCCGGATTGCCCACAAGCAAAATTCCCTTTGGAATTCTTGCCCCAAGATCTGTAAACTTTTTAGGGTTTTTCAAAAATTCAACAATCTCTTCAAGCTCTGCTTTTTCTTCATCTGCACCAGCGATGTCGGCAAACTTAACCTTGGTTGTTGCATACGCTTTTGCGCGCGACTTGCCAAAGCTCATTGCACCGCGGTTTGAGCCCGTCATCATTTTGTAAAGCACCCAAACCATCACGCCGCCAAATATGATTATCAAAAGAGTTGGCAAAAGTGACAAAAACCAGTTGTCGCTTGGCCTGTTTGTGTCGTAAGAAATGTCTGCGCCTGCTGCGACAGCCGCATCAATTTTTTCTACGATTCTGTTGATATCATTTGAAGATGAATATTCAAAATAATAGTCGGCATTGTTTGGAAAACTGTCAGCAAGTTTGCTGTCTTTAATTAAAATGTAGCCCGTGCCGTCGTAGTAATATAGGCGAGCCATTTGAATGTTTTGCGGCCCTGTTTCGTCTTCACTGTAAGTGCCAGAGATAAAGGCATCAACATCACTAAGCTCCACCCTTTTGCCTGGGTTTGAAGTGTCGATAAACAAAAAGCACACCAAAAGCACCAAAAGCAAAAGAACAATTAAATAGGAAAACTTAAATCCACCTTTTTTTTCTTCCAAGTTTTTTACCTCCAAGATATAGATTATTTTATCATATCAAAAATTTTTTTCCAACCAATTTAAAGATAATACAAACAAGTATATATCATTTCTTACCACATTTTGACTTATTTTAGTGGCGCTAGTTTGGAAAAACCGACACCACAACCTTAAACACAACATGCTGTAAAAATTCATCGGCGCTTTGAATTTGTTTTAAAAACTGCTTGGTTTGATGGCGATGGGTTCGATAGAAATGCTCAAACATTTCTAAAACATCAGTTTTATTTTTCACAAAAACCTCTAAGGCGTCGCTTATTTGGCGCTTAACAGTTTCTTCAATTTTATCGCGTACTTCTTGGCTGATGTAGCTTGCCTCGCTTTTAGAGCGCAACTCCTGCTTACTGCCGTCAACTTCTGTGAGATTTACAAATAATCTTATGCTGGTTGAGCAAACTGGAACACCATTTTGATAGTCAAAATGCATGCGCACCTGCTTTTTGTTAACCTTGTAGGCGAGCTGTGCATGGTTGAAGTTTTGGTCGCACACATCATCCAAAATCAGCACGGCACTGGTGGTTTTAGAGTTAAACCAGTTCAATCCACGCAGAATGTCTCTGTTGATGCTTGTTTGCATAACACCGCGCTTGAGAATGATCTCATTGCCATCGTTGATGAGTTCATATTTTTGTTGCGACGAGCTGCCACTCTCTCCGCCAGAGGAAGACGCTTCGCCGCCCGCTTGCGTTGTTTGTGCCGCGTTGGATTGCTGGCTTTGCAAAGGTTTATCCAGCGGAATGCCATCATTTGTAGATTGCACAATCGGCATGTAGCTTACAAGCGATGTTTCAGTTGGAGAATAATATCCTTGCAAAAACGAATTGATGGTTGTGTCGTTCCAATAAACATAGTTGGAGTTGAAAAATGTAAGTTCTTCAAGGTTTAAATCGCTTTCGGCATCAAGTTCTTTGATAAACTCCATAAATGTTTTTGTGCTAACATTTGTGCCAATTAAAATGCAACTTTGCGGCAGCGATGCAACTCTGACAAGATAGTTTAGCGCAGGTGCGATGTCTTGGCTAAGCAAACTTTCACTTACAATCGCCGTGTGCGTGTGAAAAAGCGACACCGCTTTGCCAAGTTGAAGCCCCGCTTTTGTAAGCGCTTCGCTGAGCGTTGCCCCTGTGGATGTGAAAATTTCATAACGCTCGGTGTAGGATTGATTTGGATATGAAAGAAAAGTTAGCAGCGTGACTTCATATTCATCTTGCTGTTTATCCAAACCAATTGCAGTGACTATTGCGTTTGAAACACTTTCGGCAGGCGCAATGATTGCTGACGGAAAGAAAAACAAAGTTATAAACAACAGTACCAAAAGTATTGGCGCACCTTTGATTGCTTTGATAAACCTTTTCATCGCTGCCTCCTAAATTTTGCAAAACACAAAACCAAAATTGGCAAAACAAAATGCAAGACAAGTGCGAAATAACACATGACGGTTGTGCCTAAATTTATCGCCGTCAAATAGTTGACAACCGATGATGCAACAACTGCAACAAATGCTAAATCAAACACGCAAACAGTGTAAGTGAGCGATAATTTGCTAAAAAGACTCATAAAACACTGACAAAATGCAAAAAAATAGACGCTAAGTTGCAAAAAAGATAGAAACATCACAGTGATGATTGCAATTATATCCAACCTGCCCAGATCGATAAATCTGTATGAAAAAGTGATGATGTCTGAAATCGCATTTTTGTGAATGAAGCTTGTTTGCCCGAATATGCTGTAAAACATAAAATAAATAAGCAGCAAAATTATCGCACTTGTAAAAACATAGCGCAAGAACATAGTTTTATCTTTTCTTTTAAGCTGCACTCTATCCATAATCACAAAAAGCACAAGCATATCGCCAAAGCAAAACAGATTGTTAAACACACCCTTAAAATAATTTGCTGGATTGCTGTCAAAAAACAGCGGAAACCTATCATAATTTGCAAACGAAAGCAAAATTATAAAAATTAAGCATGAAATTATTAAAAAATAAAAAAATTCTGCTCCTCTTGCCAACGGTCTTATACCCCGAAAAACGCAAGTTGTCATGATAACTAAAAAGCAAAATAAAAATAAATAATACGCTGCGTCAATGTAAACTTGAATGTGAAAATACATATAAGAAATATTGAAAATTAACAAAATTTTAAAGAAAAAATATAAAATTAACAAAAAATAAAACAATTTTGCAGTAATTATTCCAAAATATTGTTTAATTATTTGATAGAAATTTTCACGCGGAAAAATGGTTTTAATTTTAAAGAAAATAAATAAAATAATAAATTCGGTTGCTAAAAGTGTAATAAAAATAAAAAATCCATCAGCGCTGGAAATTTCATAAAGCAGCGATGGAAGCACTAAAATTTTGTTTGCAAAAAGCAAGATTGATGCCAAAATTGCAGTTTGTCTGGCAGAGATTGTTTGATTCATTTTTGCCTCGTTTTGTTGCGATTTTTAAACGACTGCGGTCTAAACTTCATTTGATTGGTTGGTTGCATAAGCAGTGCATCGTTTAAGTCTGAATAAACTCTTGGCGCATACGGCGCAAGATATGGCGCGCCGTAACCATCGATTGACGCGAGATAAACAACCAAATAAACCAGCAACCCAACTATGCCAAGCATGCCAAGCGAGCCGCCGATAAATAGAAACAGGTATTGCAAAATTGTAAGCTGATAAGCCTGCTCTGGAACTGTGTAAAGTGCAATTTTTGCAAGCGCAACAATAATCACTCCCGGTGGAGAAATCAAACCAGCTTTAACGCCTGTGTCACCTAATATCAGAGCGCCCACAATGCTTGTTGCAAGCCCTAGATAACTTGGCAGCCTTAGCGACACTTCATACAAAATTTGAAACAGCAGGCTTATAAACAGCATCTCCAAAAAAGGTGTAAACGGCAATCCTTTTGTGGTGTTTGTGATTGTTATCAAAAACTTGATTGGAATGATGTTTTGATGAAAAACTCTAAGTGCGATATAAATCCCCGGCACGACAACTGCAATTATTATTGCAAAAAGCCTTACGCATCGAATAAACGACGCATAGATGTAGCTGTTGTAATAATCATTGCTTGCCTGCACTTCTTCAAAAAACAAAAATGGCAAAGTTAAAACTATCGGCGAGCCGTCCACGATGATTGCCACCCGCCCTTCCAAAATTTTTGCAGCGATAATATCTGGTTTTTCCATGCTGCCAACTTGTTTAAAGAGCGAACGAGGATGTTTTTCTAAATGTTTGATTATGTAGTGTGAATCAATTATTCCGTCAACTTTTATGCTTTCAAGTTTTTTGGTTATCTCATCCACCACCTGTTTGTTTGCAACGCCTTTTAAATATGCAAGCGTGATTCGAGTGTGGCTATACTTGCCAACAAACAAATCTTTAAGCACCAAATTTTTGTTATAAAATCTTCTTCTAATAAGCGTGATGTTTGTGCGAATGTCTTCTGTAAAGCCTTCTCTCGGCCCTTGAATGACAGACGAAGTTGGCGGCTCTGATGGAATGCGCGCTGGATACTTTAAAATATCCACCGCAAGAATGTTTTCTTGTTCTGAAATCAATATAACAACATTGCCAGCAAGCACTTTTTCGCAGGCTTGATCAAACGATGCTTGCGTGATTTGCGCAGCAGAAATTTTTGATGACAAATTTTCAATGTCAACATGCTGGCTTTCAATGATTGGTCTGCAAATTCCATCGGCAAACAGTGCGCTGTCAACCATGCTTCTTAAATAGACAATGCCAACTTTTGCCGTGCTTTTTTGGATAATTCTTGTGCCGACATCGCTTGAAGAGTTTAGTTGCTGCTTGATTTTTTCCAATCTGCTTTCAACATCATAAAAAAGCATACCACCTTCCTTTTAAGGTAGTATGCATAAAATAACTTGCGTTATACTAAATTGTTTTCGCTCACCGTGGTTGGCTCGCCCGAAAAGATGTTGAAATCATCCCCTTTTGGACATACCGTGATTTCGCCGCCGCCATAGACTAATTTAACCGAAAACTCAATTTCATAGCCTTGCGGCAGAGCAACAACATGACATTGCTGCATTTCAACTGTATATTCAGTCTCTCCAACAAACATTGTGATTGCTGGTGGAATTTCAGCTGCGATGATGTGCAAATTCAACTGTTCGTCGATGTATGCGCTTTCAAATTCTGCAAGTTGATGTTCCACTGTGCAAGAGATGACATTTGACATTTCACTCTCGTAGAAATATGTTTGATCTGAGCTGCTGGTTACATAAATTTGCCTTTCGCCACCCTTGATTTGCGACACACCAAAGCTTGTGCCTTCAACCTTGCAAGAGATGGTGTTGCCGCCATCATTATAATAAAGCACATAATATTCTGCGCCCCTAACTTCCTGCCAAGAAATGGTTGAGCCTTGCTCGTCAAGCGTGATCGCTGGCGCATCTAAACGAATGGTTGGAACAAATGAAATCTCTTCGCTAAACTCACCTGCCAAAATGCCAGTAGGCTCTACCAAGCAATATGAAATTTGATATTCCGTGCCAAAACTAAGCTCGCCCGACCACAGCAATTCGGTTATATCAAATTGACTTGAAACGCTGTCGAAAACTTTTTCCACCCCGTCGCCAACAAACTTAAACTTGAAGGTGCGCTCTTGCTCTGGCTGAGTGCAAATATAAATGTGATTGCCCACTGTTTTGGCTTCCAGCTCTGCGCCTTGCTTTGGCTTTAACAAAAACACAAGCAAAAGGCAGGCAACCAAAATTAAAATTGCCCCACCAATCACACTGCAAGAAATAATTATTTTTTTTGTTTTAGACACAATAGTATTATACAACATAAATAAAATGTTAACAAACAAATTTAATTTAAATTTTAATATTGACAAATAAATGTGATTGTGATAGAATGTTAGTGTAATTGGAGGAAGAGATTATGGTTAATATGAACTTTTTAACACCTTTTCAAATAACAACTTTTGTTTTAGGAATTGTGTTTTCAATTTTGACAATAGCAATGGTGTTCTTCACATTGCGTCACCCAAACGGCTATCGAAACACTTTTGTTAAAGTTTTGTTTACAATCATCCTGCCTATGGTGACATTCATAATGTGGTTTGCTTGCGCATTTGCCGCATATGCAATTTTCGATTCAAGCGAACTTTACATCATGTTGCTTTCAATATTGTGCGGCGCTTTGCTTTCAGGTTTGGCATTTCTTGCTGCATGGCTTATCAACAAATACGCAGTTAAGAAAACAACCGTTGACAGCAAAATTGAAATTTATGCAGTAAACAGAATTGAGAAAAAAGCTGACAAGGCTGATGATAAGAAAGATGACAAAAAAGAAGACAAAGCCGATGATAAAAAAGAAGTAAAGAAAGAAGATAAAAAAGAAGATAAAAAACAAACAAAAGACGATAAAGCTGATAAAGCTGACGATAAAAAAGAAGATAAGAAAGAAGATAAGAAAGAAGAAAAATAATGGCGATTGCCATTATTTTTTTTAACTTTATGTTATAACAACAAAAAACAGCCAGCGCGGCTGTTTTTATTTTACATATGAAAGATATGGTTTTGGCACTTCAATCGCTTTGTTCATTGATGTGAATGTTTGACTAAATGTTGCTTTTGAATTGATTGTAAGCCCGCCCGGAACTGAAGCTGTGTAGCTTGTGAAAACTTCTTCTCTGATCAATCTTTTAAGCTGGCCTGTTTTTTTAGAAAGAACAAAAGTGTAATCATATTGAGTGTAAGTTACAACTGGCAAAGTGCCGTTTTTCTTGTAATACATGTCAAATTCTTCTGGCAATTTATCAAGTTTATACGACATTTTAACGGTGATATAATTTTTGCTGCTGCGCGTGTCGTAAGTTTTAATTTCAACTGTGCTTTTGCTTATTTCAAGTGGAAATTCCATTGAATGAATGACAACAAACTTTTCCTTGCCTTTTTCCATAGTGTAAGTGTTTTTATAAGCGGTTTTATCATTCAAATTGTAGGTTTTTGAACTAAGGTTATAATCTTCTGTTCCCGCACAAATTATGCTGTCGTTTGCAGAATCTGTGTTTATTGCACGATATTCAGTCATAACCAAGTGGTTTGAAAGCAACAAGCCTTCAACCAATGGATCGGCATCTTCATAGTAGAAGTAAACCTCTTCCAAACTTTCACTGCCGCTGCGATAGGTGTTTCCAACCGCATATTGAACGACGCCAACCTCAGCGCCTTGCCAAATTCCCGTATTTTGAACGATAAATTCAACCGTTGCGGCGCTGCCAGCACCATTGTTGTAAACATCTAATGCATAGTTGACAAGATCAATGGCATCCGTTGGCAATTCAAAGTCTTCATCCTGATCTAACGTTGGATCGTCTGGCTGTTCTTCGTCTGGAATCAAGCCTTGTGTTGGATCATCACTTGGAAGGGTTACGTCAGCTGACGATGGCGTTGCAAAAAAGCTTACTCCTATATACGCACCAAATAGCAGCACCATAACAAACATCAGCATATAATATTTAACTTTTTTAAATTTCATCTTACCTTCTTATCATCAGTATTATATCACAAACTGTCAGCCAAAACAATATCCTTATTCATATTTTTAAAAGATTGTATGGTTGTGGCTTGCACATTTACACCCACACTGCCCAAAACTGGAACATTTACAGCGGTTGATGTAAAGTTTTCTGTGCGCTGCACTTTTGTGATATACCCGTTGTGTTTGTTGATTGTAAAACTTATCACTATTGAAGAATAATTTATGTCTTGCATCTGCCCCGTGCTTGAAAAGAAATCAAGGAAATTTTGTGAGAGCGATGAGAAATCTCTTATTTTGACAGTGATTATTCTTACATTCTTATTAGATGTGTCATCTTTTGTGATAATGCAATTTGTTTTTGTAATGTCTATTGGAAAGCCCTGCCCTTGCAATATTTTATATTCATTAAGAGCGTCTTGCGTTGACATTATTTTGTTGATATCCGCATTTGCAAGGTTATATGTTTGAGCGCTGGCGTTGTAATCCTTGGTTGTGGCAACTTGCGTTGTGCCGGCAGTTTGATTTACATAAAAGCCCTTAAAGAAGTTTGCAACCATGCTGCCTGCAACGCCAGATTCGGTGGAGTAATAATAATTTTCTTCAACCGAAACGCTTTCGCCTTTGGAGTTTACACCTTTGCTTATTTTTCCGTCAACATATTGCACAGCGCTTACGCCAACTGCTTCATTGACAATGGTTGTGTTAAATGTGCTGGTGTAGCCGTTGCCATTTGCGATGATGTCAAGGCCATATTGAATAAGCTCGATTGCCTCGGTTGGAATAACAGCGTCTTCGGCAGGAGCATCGTTGTTGCCATCCTCGTCAAGCTGTTCGTCATCAACCACAGTGTCATCTGCACCTTGAATATTGCCTTGGTTGACATCGATAGATTTTGAATCTACAAATATAAAAGTCATCCCAATATAACAACATATTAGGGCGATAAGTCCAATAACAAGAAGATTATATCTCAGTTTTTTAAAACTCATTTAATTAAAATCCTATCGTTAGGCATTCCTAACGATTATAATATACCATAATTTTCAGTATTAGTCAACAAAAATTGATAAAAATTCCTTTCTTTCGTTATTTATACATATTCATTATTTGACAATAATATTTACAATTCTTCCTGGAACGACAATTTCTTTGACGATGCTTTTGCCTTCAAGCAAAGCTTTAACCCTATCGTTTGACTTTGCAATCTTCAAAATTTCAGCGTTGCTTAACGATGTTTCAACATCCACTCTTGCAACGATTTTACTGTTTACTTGCAAGGCAATTTCAACAGCTTGCTTTTTAAGCTTGCTCTCATCGCAAACAGGATATTTTTGATTGTGGATTGAATATTGCTGGCCTATCTGCTGCCAAAGCTCCTCGGCAAAATGTGGCGCTGCTGGCGCGATAAGCCTTACCACATCCAGTGCAACGCTTTTGCAAAGTGCGGCATTTTTGTTTTCAAGTTTGTCATATTTATACATTACATTTACAAGTTCCATAAGCCTTGCAATGGCAGTGTTGAAAGAAAATTCTTCAAAAGATGAGCGCATCTCTTTGATGCAATATGCCCTTGCATATTCAAGTTCGCCATCTGCCTTGTCAACGCCGCTGCCGTTTGGCAAAGCAACCCATGATTTTACAATTCTTTCAATTCTATCCATAAACGCGGTCATGTGCTTTAAGCCTTCGTCATTCCAAGGCCCGCCGTCGATATAATTCATAGAAAACATCATGGTAAGACGCAGTGCGTCGCTGCCGAACTCGCTGACATATTCATCGGCGGTTCTGCCGCCATTGCGCTTACTCATCTTTTTGCCGTCCTTGCCAAGCACCATGCCTTGGTGAACAAGACGCTTAAACGGCTCGTCAAAATCAATCAAGCCCAAATCATGCAAGAACATTGTGATAAAGCGCGAGTAAAGCAGGTGCGCAGTGGCATGCTCCACGCCCCCAACATAGGTGTCAACAGGACAAATTTTGTTTATTTTTTGTGATGAGAAAATCTGTTTGTCGTTGCGAGCGTCTGGATAACGCAGTTGATAGAAACTTGAACAAACAAACGCATCAAGCGTGTCGGGATCTCTTCTTGCATCCATCCCGCAAACAGGACATTTGACATTCATATATTCACTAACCTTGCCAAGTGGACCTTCGCCTTCTGGCTTGTAGTCATAGATGTGTGGAAGCAAAACAGGCAAATTCTCTTCTGGCACTGGCACTGCCCCGCAATGTGGGCAATGGATGATTGGAATTGGGCAACCCCAATATCTTTGCCTTGAAACAGACCAATCACGCAGTTTGTAGTTGATTTTTCTTCTACCTGCGCCAATTTTTTCAAGTTTTTCGCAGATTGCAATTTTTGCCTGCTCGCTGGTTAGGCCGTCAAACTCATCCGAGTTGATAAGCCTTCCATATTCAGTATATGGCAGTTTAACTTTTTCGCCATTTTTGCCTTCAATAACTTGCACAACAGGGGTTTTGTAAACCTTGGCAAAATCAAAGTCACGCTCATCATGCGCAGCCACGCCCATAACAATGCCGGTGGCATATGATGCGATGACATAGTCAGCCACATAAAGCGGAACTTTTGCGCCATTTAGCGGATTTATCACATATGTGCCTGTAAAAACACCGGTTTTTTGGTTGTTTGTGCCGCTTCTTGTGATCTCGTCTTTCTTAGCCGCCTCAGCAACATATCTGTCAACCTCCGCCTTGTGGTTTGGCTTTACAAGTTTAGGTAAAAGCGGATGTTCTGGTGCGATGACAAGCCAACTTACACCATAAATTGTGTCAACGCGCGATGTAAACACCGTCAAAGTCTGGCTGCCGTCTTCGGTTTTGAAGTCAACTTCGCAGCCAATTGACTTGCCTATCCAGTTTTTTTGCAAAATTTTGGTTTTTTGTGGCCAGTCAATGTTATCAAGCCCAGAGAGCAATCTTTCGGCGTAATCTGTGATTTTAAAGAACCACTGCTTCATATTTTTTCTAACAACTTCGCTGCCGCACCTTTCGCACACGCCTTCAACCACCTGTTCGTTGGCGATTACGGTGTTACAAGATGGGCACCAATTAACTGGTGCTTGTTTTTGATAAGCAAGCCCTTTTTTGAAAAGTTGAACAAAAAGCCATTGCGTCCATTTGTAATACTCTGGCTTGCAAGTGATAACCTCATATTCCCAGTTGAAAGTGCCACCGATGTTTTTAAGTTGTTGTTCCATTACAGAGATGTTGTGAAGCGTGGAGTCTTCTGGATGGATGCCAGTTTTAAGCGCAAAATTTTCGGCAGGCAGACCAAAACTATCAAAACCCATAGGTTGAAAAACATTATAGCCTTGCATGCGTTTAAAACGCCCAAAACTATCCGAAAGCCCAAAGTTCCACCAGTGGCCGAGATGCAAATTTAACCCGCTTGGATATGAAAACATTTCAAGCAGATAATATTTTTTATCGAGATTGTTCTCGTCAAACTTGTATAAATTATCTTTTTCCCATTTTTGATTCCATTTTTGTTCGATTTTCGCGTAATCCATGATAATTTCTCCTAATAAGTGATACTTGAAAATTCTATCACTAAATATTAAAAAAGTCAAATAAAAAAGCAACCCAAAAAGGTTGCTTACATTGCATTATAGCCGATGCCATTCAAATAACTTTCAACATCAATAGTCTCTGCGAAATCGCTTACTAAAAGATATTGTTTTAATCTTGGCCTTTTGTCGAAAGCGTTGTAGCCTCCGTCCATACCCATCCAAAGGTTATCATGAAATCCAGGATAATAAGCGGTTACAATAATATAATTGTCGCCCTCTGTTTGAGCAGCATAAACCACGCCTTGCGCATTGAGGTTTGCGGTTAGCTCACCATTTACATCAGCCGCTAGTATATAATCTCCACCTTGTGGCATAATATATCAAATTTAATTTTACAAAAATTTTTTTTCATAATTGTGGATAATTTTTGCTCCTTTTTCAATAAAAGTAGTATATCTCGCTCGCTCGCTCGCTCTTAGTCAAGCAATTTTGACACGATTTGGCACTTTTTTAAAATTTTTATTTTAAAAAAATGTGGATAACTAATCTTTATTTTGCCACTTTCATCAGTTTTTGAACAAATCTTTGGCAAAATTTTTTGTGACATTTTATTGCATTTACGGGCGACATTTGCTCGCGTTTGCGAGCGTTTTGCCGCACCGCGGTGCGGCGGAAAACCGCGCGCAGGTCTCTGCGCGCGGTTAAATGTCGCCCGCCCTATTTTTTTTGAAAAAACTTTGCAAAATAATTGACAAAACAAAACAAATGATATATAATGTCAAAGTCTAAAATAAATCTTTCCATAGACAGCAAGTGCATTGCGTAAATGCCGAAAGGCATGCTTGCCGAGGAAAAAGGATATAAGCGAAGTTTCTCTCTTGCCCTTTTTCTTTGGCGCAAGAGATTTTTTTTGGATAACACAAAACAAAATAATAAAAGGAGGAATCATGAGTGCTAATTTTGAAGCAAAGAAGCAGATAGTTGAAGAAATTAAAGATAAACTTCAAAAAGCAAAATCAGTAACTTTTGTAGACTATCGCGGGCTTACTGTTGAAGAAGACACAAAAATGCGTAAAGAATTTAAACAAAATGGCGCAGAATACAAAGTCTACAAAAACAGATTGATGCTCCTTGCACTCAACGAACTTGGAATCAAGGGCGTTGAAAAACACCTTGAAGGCACAAGCGCAGTTGCTTTTGGATATGACGACGAAGTTGCACAAGCAAAAATTGTTTGCGACTATGCCGACAAAACCAAAAAACTTAGTATCAAATTTGGCCTAATTAACGGACAGTGCGTTGATAGCAAGGAAATTGAGGCTCTTGCAAAACTTCCAAGCAAAGATGTTTTGGTTGCAAAACTGCTTGGCACGTTGCTTGGCCCTATCACTGGACTTGCCAGAGTGCTTAATGCACCAACGCAAGGCCTTGCAATCGCTTTGAATGCGATTGCCACAAAATAATTTTAGGAGGAAAATAAAATGGCAGATATTAAAAATCTTGTTGAGGAAATCAAAAAACTCACAATCGTTGAAGTAAGTGACCTTGTTAAGGCACTTGAAGAAGAATTTGGCGTAAGCGCTGCTGCACCTGTTGCAGTTGCTGCTGCTCCTGTTGCTGGCGCTGCTGCTCCAGCTGCAGAAGAAAAAACAGAATTCAACGTTATGTTGAAAGAAATTGGAGCAAACAAAATTGCAGTTATCAAAGCAGTTAGAGAAATCACCGGCCTTGGCCTTAGCGAAGCTAAAGCACTTGTTGACGGCGCTCCAAGCACAGTTAAAGAAAACGTTCCAACAGCCGAAGCTAAAGAAATGGAAGCAAAACTTAAAGAGGCTGGCGCAACTGTTGAACTTAAGTAAAATTAGGCTAAATAATTTTGTTTTGTGTTAAAAAACTCGCAAAAATGCGAGTTTTTTTATTGAATCAATCATATTAAACAATTTTGCATAAAAAAACCACTCGTGTGAGTGGTTTTGTTTTTATTGATTTTCTTGTCCTTCGTCAGCTTTATCTGCATCTTCATCAGTGATAACAACTGGGCTTCCATCTTCAAGGATTTTCAAGTTGGCTTCAACTGCTGCAATATCCTTTCTGATTTCTTCGTTTTGGTTTTTAAGAATGTAATACATTTTTTCAAGAACTGGGAACCTATCCTTGTTCTTTTCCATAACTTCTTTGCCATGTTGAACAGAAAGTTTCAAGCCATCGTAAAGGTCAAGATCCTCAGCAAGTTTCTTTGCTTTTTCTTCATCAAGGTCTTCATAGTTGTTTACGCCATAAAGCACAAGTTTTTGTTTAGCAACGATTGCTTCTTTTCTGTTAAGTTTCTTCTCGTCTCTAGCAAGAGTTTTGTTGATTCTTGCAAGTGGAAGATATTCTTTCTTGCATGCTTTAAGTTCTTTTTCGTTGTTTTTAAGCCTGAGTTCAAGTTCAGCAAGTTGAGCTTCATATTCTTCTTTGCTTAAAGCTGGTTTTTCAACTTCAACAGGCTGATCTTTTTTAGCTTCGTCAATTTGTTTTGAAAGTGCTTCATATCTTGCTCTTTCTTCGGCAAGTGCTTTTCTTGCTTCTTCAAGTTCTGCCTTGATTTGAGCATTTTCGTCAACTGTTTCTTCTTCAACTTCAACAGTTTCTTCTTCCGCTTCTTGCTCTTCTTCGGCTTCTTCTTGCTCTTCAGGCTCTTGCTCGATTTGTGCCTGCATACGCTTTAAAATTTCTTCTTTTCTTTTTTCAAGCGCAGCCCTAGCCTCAGCGATGCGTTTTGCTTCAGCCTCTTCATCACTTTCTTTTTCTTCATCAGCTTCAACTTCAACAGTTTCAACCTTGTAAGCCTCAATTTTTGGCTCTGGCTTAACTTCGGCTTGCTGCTGAGCATCACTTTCAGCGATGTCGGCAAGAAGTTTTTCTACTTCTGGGTTGCTTTCTTTGATTTCAGCAACATCTTCTGCTGGCAAACGGCTGATTTTTTCTTGATACTTTTTAGCAGCATCCTTTCTTTTATTTTTAATTCTTTCAGCCTCTCCTTTTGGATCTACAATTGACATCAATAAATCACCCAAGAAGAAAATCAAAAATCCTCCTGCGATTATGATGCCAAGAATGATTACAACTGTAAGAACAATCTCTCCCATAATTTTTTACCTCTTTTTGTAAATTTTATGCTTTCAAGCAAACGCTTGTAAACACCATTGTGGTGGAGACGGTGGGAATTGAACCCGCGTCCGAAACATTTTTGAAAAGCCTTTCTCCGTGTGCAGTTTGTGTTTGACTTTGAAAATTTAATTCCACAAACAAACTTAAATTTTCTATCCTTATATAATGTTCTCTAAAAAACTAAGGAAATTTTAAAGAGAGGATCCACTCTTGTTTGACACCCCAGTTGTTTCGAGTGGTTTAAACAACCTAGGCGCTGTTAGGCAGCAGCCTGAACAGTTCTGTAATTGTTATTTGCGTTTATTTTTTTGACAAGTTTTAAGGTTTCATGTCATCAACCACACGCTTTACTCTTTTCTCACCTGCCCCGTCGAAACCTTATCGCCCCCTTTGTTTTGTAAAACGATCAATTTCTCGTTTTACAGCCTTCTCTTTTAAACTTTCGCGTTTATCGTAAAGTTTTTTGCCTTTTGCAAGCCCAATTTCAACTTTGGCCTTGCCCTTAGAGAAGTAAACTTTGGTTGCCATAATTGAAAAGCCTTTTTGCTTAACAGCCTCTTCAAACTTTTCAATCTCCTTTTTGTGAAGCAGCAGCTTGCGGTCGCGCCGCTCGTCTGGCTTGCACATTGAAGCGTTTTCATAAGACTTAATATAAGCATTTTTTAGAAAAATTTCACGATTTTTCACTAAAACATAGCTTTCATTTAAACTTATGCCGTTAAGCCTTAAAGATTTAACCTCGCTGCCTTCAAGTGCTATGCCCGCTTCGGTTAGGTTTGAAATGAAATAATTATGAAACGCTTTTTTATTTGACGCTATCACCTTTATTTCGTTATTCATTATATCACCTTTTTCTAACTATTTCAATACCCTTTTTAAATTTTTTTTGTTTTTTTATGCTTTTTTATGCTTTTTTTAACAAAAAATGCTAATTTGCAGGCACAAAATCGACTTTTCTGGTGTAGACATTTGAAGAAATCAACTTAACTTTAAGCCTATCTCCTATGCGATATCTATGCTTTTGTCCTTTAAGCTCCATCGATCTTTCAAAATATAGATATGCATCGTTTGGCAGATTTTCGATTCTGATAAGCCCTTCAACTGAATTCTCAAGCCCAACAAAAATGCCATAATTGGTTACGCTTACCACGGTGGCTTCAAAAATTTCACCAACGCGATCTTTCATAAGATAAGCACGCCACAGATCGTCAACGTCACGCTCTGTTTTTTCGCTGTTGCGCTCGGTTTCCGAACTCTGCGTAGCGCTTTCAACGGCAAAATCCTCAGCTTCTTCCAATCTTTCGCCAGTAAGCTTTCCATGCAAATCATCTTTGATGAACCTGTGAATGGTCAGATCGGGATAGCGCCTGATTGGAGAAGTGAAATGGCAATAATATTCAAGCGCGAGCCCAAAATGCCCTAAATTTTGATTTTTATATATCGCTTTTTGCAAACTTCTAAGCACAATCTTGTTTGCGGCCTCTTCATAGCTTTTGCCCTTGATTAAATCAAGCAGCCTTTGCACAAACTTTGGTGTGATGTTTTGCGGCTGCGCTGGGCAGGCAATTCCAAGCCCGTTTAAAAATTCAAGCACGCCTTTAATTTTTTCATTTGTTGGCTTTTCGTGAATTCTATAAACAAACGGCAGCTGCCTGAGTGCATAGTGTTTTGCAACAGTTTGATTTGCAAGCACCATAAACTCTTCAATCAGTCTATGCGCATCATTACGGTCGCGTTTTTCAACACCGGTTACATAGCCTTTTTCATCATATATAAACTGCGGCTCGGCGATGTCTAAATCAAGTGCACCGCGCGTTTGCCTGTTCTGCTGCAAAATTTTTGCAAGCTTTGCCATCAACAATATTTCTTTTTTAAACTTGCCGGCTTTTGGATCATCCATGCCCTGCATAACCGCATAAACCTGCGTGTAAGTTAGTCTTGCATTGCTTTTGATCACGCTTTCTTTGATTTGATAATCAAAAACGCCGCCATTTTTATCAACTTTCATTATGCAAGAAAGTGTAAGCCTTTCTACGCCTTCGTTAAGCGAACATATTCCGTTGGAGATATCTACAGGCAGCATTGGAAGCACAGAAGTTGGAAAATATGTGCTTGTGCCGCGCTCGAACGCCTCGTCATCAAGCGCATTGCCTCTTTTAACAAACTCGCCAACATCTGCAATATGTACGCCAAGTTCAAAGCCGTCGTCATCAAGCGGAGCGATGGACACCGCATCGTCAAAATCTCGTGCATCTTCGCCGTCAATTGTGAAGGTTACAATTTTAGTTAAATCCAACCTGCCCTGCTTTTGTTTTGCAGTAACGGGTTTGTTAAGCCTTTTTGCAAGCGCCTCCGCCTCGTCGGAAAATTGTTCATATAGGTTATGTTCGCGAATTATTGCAAGTTCAAGCGTTTTAACATCATCCGCATCGCCCAAAATTTCAATCACATCACCTGAAACTTTGCCGCTTGGCCTTCTAACAAGCCTTACCACCACCTTTTGATTGAGCAAAGGGCATTTGTTGGTTTTTAAAATTGAAATTTTGAATGGAATGCGTGGATTATCTGGTTCTAAAAACAAATTTTTGCTTATTTTCACCACTCTGCCAGTCATATTTTTAACCGGTTTAACAATTTTTACCACTTCGCCATCTTTTCCGCCGTCGGTTGAAAAAAGCTTGATGATAACCTCGTCACCATCAATCGCGCCGCCCGACATGTTTCCCGGAATGAAGACATCGTCTTCTCTGCCTTCAATCTCGCAAAAGCCAAAGCCTTTGGCATTGCCAATATATTTTCCTTTTACAAAGCCGTGCGATGGCAAAACTATATATTTGCCCTTGCGAATTTCATAAAGTTCGCCATTTTCTAGCATTTTTTTGCATTCGGTTGAAACCGATTCAACTTTTCTGCCCAAAGCATCTGCCAAAAACAAAAAAAGATTGTCTGGTTGTGAAAAAACCAAACTATCTTTTGATAAAATTTGCTTTATTTTTTCTTTTAACATTATGCTCCCGTTTTATTGAATATTTCGGTGATGAAATAAACAATAACACTAACTAAGATGATTGCTGAGCAAACAATGGTGATTATTTTAAGTTTGCCATCGCGCGTTGCACCTTTATTTTTGGAGTAATAACTTTCTTGGATGCCAGTTATTGGATCGCCGCCCGACGAATTGTTTGATTGCATCAAAACAGTTATGATGATTATTATCGAACATGCAATCACCAAAAAGAACAAAATGTATCTCAATATAGGCAAAAATGATGTGACCCAATCTGCCTGAATTTCATCTGCCAACAATAAACTAAACTTCATGTAAAAACTCCTTTAACGCATTATACACAGATAAATGACTATTCCAACAATTATTGCCAGAAAAAGAAAAGAAAAAAATCTAAATCTAAATTTGCTGCCAAGAAAGCCTTTGATTAAGTTTATCAGAAACATGAATGCTAACGCAATAAACACAATCATAACCACAGCAAATGTGACATCGCTCCAACCTCTTATCCAGTTGTTAAGGTCTGTAAACACATCCCCGAGCATAGAAAGACTCATTTCTTCCTCCGTAACAAGTCAAGTATATCACAAAGAAAAAACTTTTTCAAGCATATTAAGTGCAAATAAAGTCAATTTTACATGAAATTAACAAAAAAAGCCTTGTTTAAGGCTTTATTTGTATATGTTTTTTAATGTTATTGTTTTAACTTTTGTAACTTGATCAAATGTGCTCATCACGCCTTCTGTGCCTATGCCAGAGCTTTTGTGCCCACCAAAAGGCATTTCAAAGCTGCGATGGAAGCTTGCACCATTGATAACCACGCAGCCGCATTTGAGTTCTTGCGTCACTTTAAACGCGGTTTTCATATCAGCAGTAAACACGCAGCCACACAGCCCAAAGCTTGATGAATTTGCAATTTGAAGTGCGTCGTCAACATCCTTGCATGGAATTATGCACACAACTGGCGCAAAAATTTCATCATCCTTTGCAACATCAGCACTTGCAGGAATGTCGGTTATCACAGTTGGCTGCAAAACCGCACCTTTATGCTGCCCGCCGTATATAATTTTTCCGCCCTGAGCAACAACATTTTGAATTTGCATAACCGCCTTCTCGCATGCAGACTTTGTAACCAAGCAGCCGATGTCTGTTTTTTTGTTTAAAGGATTGCCAACAACAAGCTTGCTTAATCTTTCAATCACTTTCTTTTCAAACTGTTTAACAACTTCCTTTTGAACAATAAATCGTTTTGATGCGCAGCAAACTTGCCCAGTGTTATACATTCTGCCCCACACAACTTCATCTGCCGCCAAATCTAGATCGGCATCTTTTAAAACTATAAACGCATCGTTGCCGCTAAGTTCAAGCGAAACATGCGCAAGATTTGCCGCTCCGTTAAGATAGGTGGCTTTGCCAACTTTGGTTGAGCCTGTGAATGTGATTCCGTTTACATCTGGATGCTTAGCAAGAGCCTCTCCCGACTTGCCGCCTTCTCCCGCCAAGATCTGCACAACGCCAGATGGCAACCCTGCCTCATGAAGATGCTTTACAAGCTTGATTAAAGTAAGTGGATTTTGATGTGGTGGTTTAACAATCACAGCATTGCCCGCCAAGATTGCAGGCGCAACTTTTTGATCAAACAAGTCACAAGGAAAGTTGAATGGTATGATTGCAACAATAACTCCAAGCGGCTCTCTGATTGTAAGTTGCAATGTGTTATCCTGCCCCTTTTCAGTGCCCGCTGGCACAACATTTCCATATAAATGTTTAGCCTTTTCGCAAAAAGCATCAAACGAGATGAAAATGTTGTCTATTTCAGCATATGCCTGCGAAATTGGCTTGCCTGTTTCCAAGCAAAGCGTTTTTGCAAGTTCGTCTCTATTTTCTTCAACTATTTGCAAAAATTTCTTTAAAATTTCAACCTTTTGATATACTGGCACTTTTTCCCATTTCTCTTGCGCCTTTTTTGCGAATGCAACTGCTCTGTTTACATCACGCTTGGTTGCATTCGGCACAGTGTCTATGGTTCTGCCACTGTATGGATTGACAATTTTCATAACGCTGTCATCGCTTGCATCAACCCACTTGCCATTGATTATATTTTGCATGTTCCGCCCCCTATTTGGTTATTGCAGTGAATGAAAGCATCAGCCCACCAGTGGTGTTTCTGCCATCATCTTCATACCCATATTCACCAAAAGTGAATTCCATAATAAACGGCACGCCGTTGACATTTTTAACAATTTGTTTATAAACTTCGCCAATTCTATCACCAATGCCGGCTCTTCTTCCGCCGCAGTGAACAAGATGATAGCAAATGGCAGGTTTGTCAAGGCTGTCATTGAGTTTTTTAAGAGTTTCACCCACGCTTGAAATAAGCTCGTCCACACTTGCTTCCATTCTTATTACAACAGTTTTTTCACTTAAATTTGCACCGATGTTCATAGAATAGTCATCATTTGCGAACATTGGGTGGCGAATTGCAATTAAATCGCCAAGCCTATCTTTAACCCCAAGCGGACTTGTGATTGTTGCAGAGAGAAGTTTATCGCCCATGAGTTCGCTTGTTTTCATGCCGCGCCATTTAGCATACTTTTTAACTGCAGGTGTGCCATCAATTTCTACAAGTCTTCTTGCGCCTTCAACCTTGGTGATAATGCCCATATCTTTGGTTTCGCGATACGCACCAGTAAACTCATTGGCAAAGCCATTCTTCATATATATAAGCGCAACTGCAACACCTTCGCCTGTAATCTTGCCATCAAGATACAAGCTCCACTTGCCAGAGATTGTATTGTCTGCTGCCGAGCCACCAAAAAGCGGAACTCTGCCGACAACCCTGTTTGCGCCTTTTAAGAAAAATTCTTCTTCTGTTGGGCTTGCCGTCATATACATAAGGTCTGGCTCATCATGATATGGCATTTTTGTCATGATTCTTGCATGCTTGGTTGCTGCTTCGCCAGCGTCACGCGCACTTTGATATGCCTTTCTGTCGGCAAAACCTACGCCAACAACCATGCTCGCATCGCAAAGCACCATAATGCCAACAAACGGCTTATCGCCGCCTATGTATCCATCCGGCATAATCACGCCTGTGAAAGATGTGTTGCCAATCACAGGACAATCAAAAACCTGTTTGATGCCTTTGATGACATCTTTAATTTTGTAATCACAACTCATATATGCAAACACAAGTTTTGCGTCTTTGTTCTTACCCGCCATTTTAGCGGCTTCCAGCCCCGCTTTGTAAGCATCAGCATTTGTGCTGTAACCAGTTAACGCTTTCATATCTCCCTCCTTTTAAAAAACATCAACTTGACACTTATATTATAAAATTTTTGTTACAATTTGTCATGCGATTTTACGCATTTGCAAAAAAATGTAGCAACAAATTGCTTTTTTCAACTTTTTTGTTTGTTTTTCAATAAATTTTCATCAAAAGATTGACATATTTTTAAATTGCTGCTATGCTTTAAAAGCGTGCAAAAAGCACCCGCAAATGGCATGCTGCTGTGGCTCAGTCGGTAGAGCGTCGCCTTGGTAAGGCGGAGGTCACGGGTCCGATTCCCGTCAGCAGCTCCATTTTTTTATTGCTAAAATTTAATCACTTCGCC
>CALVYP010000005.1 GCA_944372365.1 uncultured Clostridia bacterium
CTTGACGCTTGAAATTTTCTTCTCGCGGCCAAACGAAAATCGCGCTTACGCTGGCGATTTTGCCGCGACTGCCATCCGAAGCAGAAATTCTAAGAAAGCGGATAAAATTTATAATCGCGGGCACGCCATACGGCTAACCGCGATTTTTTTTGGCTTAAATGTGCGTGCGTGATCAAAGTTAAAGTGGCAAAAATTAAAAATAAATAATATAAAATTTGCATGAATCAAAAGTGGATAAATCGCGATGCGCTTGTCAGCAATGCAAAATTTTTTAAAGGCTTTGCGCCAAAAATTTGTGCCGTTGTAAAGGCCGGTGCTTATGGACATGACATGATTAAGGTCGCCGAAATTTTAAACCCATATGTGGATTTTTTTGGCGTTGCAAACTCTGATGAAGCGCAGCGTCTTAAAATCGCCTTGCCGCAAGCAAAAATAATAATACTTGGAAAGTGCGAAAATTTTAATCTTCTGCATGAATTTTATCTAACCGCCGTAAGTGTGGCAGACATCAAAAAAGCAATCAAATTAAATTTAACGCAGCGATGCTTTATAAAACTTTGCGTGGGAATGAATCGTTTTGGAATTGATTGCAAAAACAATAATTTATTAAAAAAAGTTAAAAATTTAATAAAAAATTATGATTTTGCAGGATTTTCTGTGCATTTTTCAAATATTTCTTCAAAAAAAGTTACTAAAAATGAATATCAACTTTTTTTAAAAACTAGGGCATATTTGCAAAAACCATATCCGGTTTGCTTTGGTGGCAGTGGAGCAAGAAACCTGCCTTGCGATATCTTGCGAGTGGGAATCGGGTTGTATGGTTATGGCGATGCCAACCTAAAAAAGGTGTTGGGGCTTGTTGGAAAAGTTGTGCAACTTAGAAGCTTAAAAAAGGGTGAAAGAGCAGGTTATGATGGCACATTTAAAGCCAAACGAAAAACCACGCTGGCAGTTGTGAGCGTGGGTTATGGCGATGGCTTTGATAGAAGCGGTTTCAAAAAATTTTATGTTGAAATTGGTGGCGAAAAATTTAAGGTTGTGGGAAATCTTTGCATGGATGCCTGTTTTGTAGATGTCACGGGTGGGTTGGTTAAAGTTGGCAGCAGTGTTAATCTTTTGGATGATGCTCAGCAAATGGCAAAAAAACTTCACAAATGCACATATGAAGTGCTTACTGCATTTAATAATTTTAGGGGAGAAGTGCACATAAAGTGATAACCAAAATTTGACACCTATCATATTATAAAGTGTATAGACAAAACAGGAGGTAGGAAAATGTCTTTTTACATCAACAATACAAATCCCAGTAAGCCGGGGCCAGTTGTTGGCAATCCACTTAATGGAATTTGTGAAAAAATTTTGATAGAAACAACAAAGGTTTTTGATGCTTGCGTTTCGCAAAGCACTGAAACAGGAATTGTTTTGCCTGTAACCGATCTAACACCTGCCAGCCCTGCAACGCCGCTTACATTTATTTCGGCTGCAAATGCTCCAAACGAGCCTGTTGTAATTTCAGATCTTGTTGTCGACCGCATTGAAAGCTGCCCAAATTATGCAAATGTAAGTGCAACGGTTACAATACCAGTTGTTGTTAACTATCGTGACAACAATGGCGTGCTTGGCAGCGGAAGATCCACAATAACAGTCAACAAAAATGTTGTTCTCTTTGTTCCTCAACCTTCTGTCACTCCTGTAAATATTTCTGCAACTGCCATGTTTTCAAGCGATATAGGCAGTGCAACTGGCGAGAGCACATTTACTGTCACTGGTTGTTTGCAGGTGATCATCAGGGTGACAGCAGTTGTTGATGTGCTTGTGCCGTCATATGGCTATCCAGTAATTCCGCCATGCCACGCTGCGCCAGCGGCAAGCGCATGCCCAGGATTGTTTGAAATGCCACTCTATCCAACGGCATCAGGCCCAGTTGTTCCACCAAGAGTGTGAAATTAAACTAATTAAACAACTCAGCCAGTCTGAGTTGTTTTTTATTGCTAGACAAAAATATATTTTTTTGATATAATCATCTAGAAAGTGAGATTGATATGATTTTAGACAACGAAAAACTAAAATTTAAAACGCTTAGTGAAAACTTTAATTTTTTAAAGGAGTGTCTTTGACGCGCAAAAACTGCAAAGCGAGATTGAACAACTAAAAAGTCAGCAGCTTGATCCAGATTTCTATTTAGATAGAAAACGCGCAAGCGAAGTTGGCAAAAAACTTAGAAGCAAGCAAAATTTGTTTGACCAAATTTCAAGTTTAACATCTCAGCAAAACGATATTCAAACGCTTATTGATTTGTGTGAAAGTGCCGACGATGGCGATTTGTTTGAAGAGTTAAAATTGTCGCTTTCCGATTTTGAAAACAGGTGCGAAAGCCTTAAAATTGTCACATTGCTGTCGGGTAAGTACGACAGCTGCAACGCCATCATGAACATCCATGCAGGCGCAGGCGGCACAGAGGCGCAGGATTGGGCGGATATGCTTTATCGTATGTATTGCATGTATGCCGAAAAGCAGGGCTTTAAACTTACTGTTTTGGATGTGCTTGACGGCGAAGAAGCGGGGATTAAAAACATAAACTTTTTGGTTTCTGGCGAAAATGCATATGGCTATTTAAAGGCAGAAAAAGGCATCCACAGGCTTGTGAGAATTTCGCCATTTGATTCAAACTCGCGTCGCCACACAAGTTTTGCAAGCGTGGAAGTTATGCCGGAGATTGAAGATGATGATGAAATCATAATAAGGCCAGAAGACCTTAAAGTAGACACCTTCCGTTCCAGCGGAGCAGGTGGACAGCACATAAACAAAACCGAATCAGCAATAAGAATCACGCACCTTCCAACAGGAATTGTGGTTTCTTGCCAAACTCAGCGCTCGCAAATTCAAAACCGCGAAGTTGCCATGAAAATGCTAACCAGCAAGCTTGCCGAACTTAAAGAGCGCGAAGAGATGGAACATATGGCGCAAATTAAAGGCGAGATTAAAAAAATTGAGTGGGGCAGCCAGATTAGAAGTTATGTGTTTTGCCCTTACACTTTGGTTAAAGACCATCGCACTGGCTATGAAACAAGCGATGTGCAATCGGTTATGAATGGAAATATTCAGGAATTTATAAACGCCTATTTGCAAAAGATATAAGAGGAAAATATGAAAAAACCATACATGTTTAACGAGTTTAATCAGCTTAAAGACAAGCCGGATTTAACGATCCTTGCCATTGAAAGCTCTTGCGACGAAACAGCCGTAAGCGTTGTAAAAAATGGCAGGGAGGTTTTGTCAAATGTTGTGGCATCTCAAATTGAAATTCACAGGCGTTTTGGCGGAGTTGTGCCAGAAATTGCATCCAGAAACCACCTTATGGCAATCTTAAATTTATATGAGCAGGCTTTAAAATCAGCGGGAGTTAAAGCGGAAGAATTGGATGCGATTGCTGTAACCTATGGCGCAGGGCTTGTTGGAGCGTTGCTTGTTGGCATAAATTTTGCAAAGGGGTTAAGCTATGCGCTTAAAAAGCCGCTTATTGCAGTAAACCATGTGCATGGACACATCGCTTCCAACTATATTTCGCATGCTTCTTTGCAGCCACCGTTTATGTGTTTGATGGTAAGCGGCGGGCATACCGCTCTTTTAAAAATTACAGATTACACAAAGTTTAAACTGCTTGGCACAACGGTTGACGATGCCGCGGGCGAAGCGTTTGACAAGGTTGCGCGTGTGCTTGGGCTGCCATATCCGGGTGGGCCAGAGATAGACAAGCTTGCCAAGGAAGGGAGCAATAACATCAAGTTTACAGTTTCAAACTCACTGCATTCCACATTAAATTTTTCTTTCAGTGGTATAAAAACCTCAGTGATCAACTATGTGCATAAATTTGACCAAAAAAATCAACCGTTTAACAAAGCGGATGTGGCAAGAAGCTTTGAAGAAGCGGTTACAGACGAGTTGGTTGAAAAGTCGATTCGTGCTATGCGTCTTATGGGCATGAAAAAGGTTGTGATTGCAGGCGGAGTTGGCGCAAACAGCATGCTTAAAAGCAAGATGAGCAAAAAGTGCAAAGAAAAGGGCTTTGAAGCATATTTTCCAGTGCTTAAATATTGCACCGACAACGCTGCGATGATCGGCTCGGCGGCATATTACTACATTCGCGCAGGCATAGGCCTTGCACCGCTGGACTTGACGGCGAAACCAAGCATAGATTTATAGGAGAGATATGGAACTTTTATCACCAGCAGGCAATTATGAAAAGTTTTTAACGGCATTGCAATTTGGCGCAGATGCTGTCTATTTGGCGGGGCAATCGTTTGGATTAAGGGCGTTTGCTGGAAATTTTTCTATGCACGAAATTCAAAACGCGTGCGCATATGCTCATAAACTTGGCAAAAAGGTGTATGTTACGGTTAATATTGTGGCAAAGGATGAAGATTTTGATGGCCTTGACGAATATTTGCAACAGTTGCAGGATGCCAAAGTTGACGGCGTGATTGTTTCAGATGTTGGAATAATAAGTTACATTATAAAAAACTTTCCAGCATTAAATGTGCATGTCTCAACGCAGGCAAATGTCACAAATCTTGCTTCGGCGCAGTTTTTTGCGGATATGGGCGTAAAAAGAATTGTGCTTGCACGAGAGCTTAACATAAATCAAATTGCCGCAATCGCAAATGCGCTTAAAGGCAGGGTTGAGATTGAGTGCTTTGTGCATGGTGCAATGTGCATCTCTTATTCGGGCAGGTGCTTGCTTTCAAATTATCTAGCTGGCAGAGATGCAAACCATGGCGAGTGCGTTCAGGCATGCAGGTGGAAATATTTTATTCGCGAGCAGTCGCGTGAAGACGAGCTTGAAGTTGAAGAAGATGAAAGAGGCACTTACTTTTTAAACTCCAAAGATCTATGCATGATCAGGCATTTAAAAGATTTGCAAGATGCAGGCGTGGTTTCGCTTAAAATTGAAGGCAGAATGAAATCTAGTTATTATGTTGCATGCGTGACAAACGCCTATCGCAAGGCGCTTGATATGTTGCCACAGCAGGCTGGCGAAGAGTTTGTGAGAGAGCTTGAAAAAACCTCGCATCGCCGCTTTACAACTGGCTTTTACTTTGGCGAGAAGGATAAGGAGTTTAGGCAAAGTTCCACTCCGGTGCAGACGCATGAGTTTGTTGGTGTTGTTAAAAATTGCCAAAACGGCGTTGTAACAATTGAACAGCGCAACTTCTTGCAGAATGGCGATGAAGTGGAAGTGCTAAGCCCAAATGCAAGCAATTTTAATAAAACCTTTAAAATTTTAGACATCAAAAATGCCGATGGCGAAAGCATCCAAAAGGCGAATGTTGCCAGAATGCTTTTTACTTGCCAGTGCCCGTTGCAATTATACGAAGGCGACATTTTAAGAAAAAGAATAGATTAAAAATATATAATATATATGTAAAATATTTAGCGAAAATATTTAAAAAAATTTTTAAAAATATGTCACTTTTGGTTGACATATTTTTTTGTTCTGCATATAATAGTGCTAGCACTTAAAAGTCGAGAGTGCCAACTTTAAGGAGTTTGAATGCAACTTTCACAGCGAAAACAACAAATTTTAAGGCTTGCCATTGAAGATTATATTGCGTCTTGCTGTCCAATCACCAGTGGCGGGCTTAAAAATATTGCAAATCTTGATTGTTCAACTGCAACGCTTAGAAGCGAGCTTAACGCTTTGGAGGCTATGGGTTTTTTAAGGCAACTTCACACTTCTGGCGGGCGTGTGCCAACGGCGCAGGGCTATCGCTTTTATGTTGACGGCATGCTTTCAAACTTTAAAGCCACCAACAGCGAACTTGAAAAAATCAGGGTGCTGATTGAGCAAAAAACTTCATCTCTTGCCGATTTAATTTCGCAGATTGCAAAAGTTATAGGGCAGGCAACCAACTATCCAACTGTTGTTATGGCAAGCGGAGTTGAAAATTTGATTTTGCAAGATTTTCAAATAATTCCGCTGCTAAGTCAAGAAGTTCTGGTGCTGATTGGAACAAATGCGGGCTACATCAACGAAAGGTTAAACATCTCTGCAACCAAGCGCGAATGCGATGACGCTGGCAGATACTTCAAAAAGCATTTTGTTGGCAAAACCATCGCGCAAATGACGGAGCAGTTTGAAGAAGGCGGGCTTACCGATGAAATCAAAGAATTTCAAAACATTGTCGATTGCTTGGTGAGCGGGCTTAAACGATTCAACAACCGCAAACTTTTGGATATTCAAAAAAGTGGGGCGGTCAAGCTTTTGGAAAGCGGCGAAATTGAAAAAGCAAAGCATATTTTTAAAGTGCTGGAAGATGAAGATGAACTTATCGAAGTGTTGCAAACCAATCCAGACGAAGAACAAATTGTTGTTTCGGTGGCTGAAGACGAGGATGATGTTTCGGTTGTAAAACTGCCTATAAAAATGGGCGGCATCGAACTTTCGGTGGGTGTTATCGGGCCACAACGCATGGACTATGGTGTGGTTAGCGGTGCGCTTAAACTGCTTGCCGATGAACTTGAAAACATCAAAGGAGGAGACGGAACTTGAAAGAAAAGCAAAAACAAAGTTGCCAAAACAAATGCGAAAAGCACTGCGAGCAGGCGGAAGATAAAAAAGATTGCTCCTGCCAGCATGAAGATGGGCAGTGCTGTTGCAATCAAGATAAGGCAAACGAATATTTAGAAATGGCAAAAAGGCTGCAAGCCGAATTTGAAAACTATCGCAAACGAACCTTTTTTGAAATAAAAAAAGCAAAAGAAGACGGCGAAATTGGTGTTATTGAAGCATTTTTGCCTTGTTTGGACACGTTTAAAGTTGCCAAACAATCAATCACTGACGAAAAAGTTTTGCAAGGTGTTGAAATGATTGAGCATAACATTTTGCAAGCTCTTGAAAAACTTGGTGTGCAAAAAATTCAAAGCGTAGGGCAAAACTACGATCCAAACTTGCACAACGCAATCGCAGTCATGTGCGATGAAAAAAAACCTAATGATATCATCTTGGATGAATACCAAGCAGGATATAAATATAACGACAGAGTTATAAGATATTCAAAAGTCATTGTCAACAAAAAGGAGGATTAAAATTATGGGAAAAATTATTGGTATTGACCTTGGAACAACAAACTCTTGCGTGGCTGTTATGGAAGGCGGCAAGCCAACCGTTATCGCCAACGCAGAAGGCGACAGAACAACTCCATCAGTTGTGGCTGTCACAAAAGAAGGCGAGCGCCTTGTGGGTAAGGTGGCTAAACGCCAAGCAGTTGTCAACAGCGACAACACAATCATGTCTATTAAAAGAGAGATGGGCACAAATTTTAAGGCTAAATTGGGTGGAAAAGAATATTCTCCACAAGAAATCTCGGCTATGATTCTTGCCAAACTTAAAGCGGATGCAGAAAGTTACATCGGCTCGCCGGTAACTCAGGCGGTTATCACCGTGCCAGCATACTTTAACGACTCTCAGCGTCAGGCAACCAAAGATGCAGGCAAAATTGCGGGCTTGGAAGTTTTAAGAATCATCAACGAGCCAACCGCTGCAGCACTTGCATACGGCTTAGATAAAGGCGAAAACAACAATCAAAAGATTTTGGTTTATGACCTTGGTGGCGGAACATTTGATGTTTCAATTTTGGAAATTGGTGACGGCGTGTTTGAAGTGCTTTCAACAAACGGAAACACTCGCCTTGGCGGAGATGACTTTGACAACAGAATCATCGACCTTTTGGTTGAAGAATTTAAAAAGCAAAATGGAACTGATTTAAGCAAGGATAAACTTGCTATGCAAAGGCTTAAAGAAGCCGCAGAAAAGGCAAAGATTGATCTTTCTGCAACTCCAAAAACCACAATTTCACTTCCATTCATCTCAGCCGATGCAAACGGCCCTAAACATATGGAATATGAACTCAGCCGCGCTAAGTTTGATTCGCTTACAGAAGATTTGGTTAAAGAAACCATCGAATGCTGCAAACGCGCGTTAAAGGATGCAAAACTCTCAACTTCCGACATCAACAAGGTTATTTTGGTTGGTGGATCAACAAGAATTCCGGCTGTGTTTGAAGCAGTTAAATCTTTCACAGGCAAAGATCCATACAAAGGCATCAACCCAGATGAATGCGTTGCAATCGGTGCTGCAATTCAAGCAGGTGTGCTTGGCGGTGAAGTTAAAGATGTGCTTTTGCTTGATGTTACACCGCTTTCACTTGGCATTGAAACAATGGGCGGAGTGTTTACAAAACTCATTGACAGAAACACCACAATCCCTACAAGAAAATCTCAAATTTTCTCAACCGCTTCGGATAACCAACCGGGTGTTGACATCCATGTTTTGCAAGGTGAAAGAGAATTTGCAGCACAAAACAAAACCCTTGGCAGGTTCCAATTAACCGACATTCCACCTGCACCAAGGGGAGTGCCACAAATTGAAGTAACATTTGATATTGACGCCAACGGCATTGTAAAAGTTTCGGCAAAAGATTTGGGAACAAACAAGGAACAAAACATCACAATCACCGCTTCTTCAAACCTTAAGGAAGAAGATATTCAAAAAGCTATCAAAGAGGCTGAGGCTCATGCCGAAGAGGACAAGAAGAGAAAAGAGCTTGTTGAAAGCCAAAACACTCTTGACAACCTTATCTATGGTCTTGAAAAGATGATTAAAGAAAGCGGCGACAAACTTAATGATGACGACAAGAAAAAACTGCAAGATGCAATCGACGAGGCAAAAAAATCACAAGCAAGTGAAGATGTGGAAGTTGTTAAAAAAGCAATCGACACTCTTACAAATGTTTCAAACGGCATCGTAAGCAAGATGTATCAAGCAGCAGGCGCAAACGCTGGCAAGGACGACAAAGATAACAAAGACGGCTCAGACGGCGACCCAGAAGTTGTTGTCGATAACTAACAGGAGTTTGAATTTTAATGGCAAATAAAGATTACTATCAAATTTTAGGTGTTGAAAAGAATGCGAGTGCGGACGAAATTAAGTCCGCATATCGTCGTCTTGCAAAAAAATATCACCCAGATGTCAATAAAACACCCGAAGCTGCCGAAAAATTTAAAGACATCAACGAAGCATACGAAGTGCTTGGTGATGACAAAAAGCGTGCCAACTATGATCAGTTCGGCTCTGCCGATGGCCCGCAATTTGGCGGCGGCGGAGCGGGCGGCTTTGGCGACTTTTTCGGCGGCGGATTTAGTGACATATTTTCGGATATATTCTCTTCTTTTGGGCGGGGCGGCTCAAGAGGGAGAGTTATGGAAAAGGGCGAAGATATTTTTGTAAATTTGTCTATTTCGTTTGAAGAAGCCGCTTTTGGCGTGGAAAAAAGCATTTCATTTTCTAAAATTGAAAAATGCTCGGCTTGCCATGGCACTGGCGCAAAGGACGGCAAAGAATATTCTGTCTGCCCAGATTGCCACGGCAGCGGCAGGGTGCGCTTTCAACAAAACACCATGTTTGGCACAACCATAAGAGAGACGGGCTGCACAACATGCAATGCAACCGGCAAGGTTGTTAAAATTAAATGTGATAAGTGTGGTGGAAAGGGTTACGAAAAAATTGTTAAAACAGTTGATGTCAAAGTGCCGGCAGGCATTGACGATGGGCAGACGCTTAAAATGCGTGGCGAAGGCAATGCGCCAATTCGTGATGGCATAAACGGCGATTTAAATATCCGCATATCAGTTGCGCCACATAAAATTTTGGTGAGAAAGGGCAACGACATATATCTGGATTTATATATCCCATTCACGCAAGCTTTGCTCGGCACAAAGGTTGAAATTCCAACACTAAAAGGTGTGTATCAATTAACCATTCCGCCGCTCACGCCGTCAGGCACAGTGATGAGACTTAAAAACAAGGGCGTTAAAATTTTAAACAGAGAATCCTATGGCGACATGCTTGTTTCAATAAAAGCCGAGCCGCCAAAGACATTGGATAAGCAAACCAAAAAATTGTTGGAAGAACTTGACAGCAAAATTGATGAAAAATTATATTCAAAATATCAAAACTTTCTTTCAAAAAGGTGAAATGTGTTGCCATTTCACTTTTTTTGTTGTAAACTAATTGCGTGAAAAGATTTATTGGAAAAATTGAAAATGAGCATGCAATAATTGAAGGAGAAGAGTTAACTCATCTTCGCAATGTTTTGCGTTTAAATGTTGGCGATCAAGTGATTGTCATCAATGGCGACGGCTGCGACTATCTTTGCCAAATAATTAAAATTGACAAAAATATTGCATTTTTAAGCGTAAAAAGCAAAAAAAATAGTAAAAATAATGCAAAAAACAATATTTCGCTATTTATTTCCGCGATAAAAAGAGAAAAGTTGGAACTTGTTGTGCAAAAAGCAGTTGAAGTGGGAATTAAAAATTTATTTATTTTTGAAAGCGATTTTTCAACTATGAAATTAAAGGGCGAAAAAATTGTTCGCTATCAAAAAATTATGCAAAGCGCAACAAAGCAGTGCGAGCGTGCGGATTTTATGAATATACAGCTTGTTTCGTTTGATCAAATGCTTTATGAGTTTAACAAACATGCACTCAAACTTTTTGCTAACGAGCGCAATGGTGAAGAGTTTGATTTTTCGGTTTTAAAAACTGCGAATGACATTGCAATTTTAATTGGCTGTGAAGGTGGATTTTCGGCACAAGAAAAAGTGCAAATTCTAAAAACTAAACCAGAAAACATTTCGCTAGGCAGCAGAATTTTAAGGGCGGAGACAGCGGCAATTTTACTTTCAGGAATTGCAAGCTTGTTTTCAGGCAACTAGGTGGCGAGCATGAAAGTTTGCGTTTTAACTTTGGGTTGCAAAGTCAACAAATATGAAAGCGACAGCCTTTTAAATATTTTTAAGCAAAAGGGCTGGGATGTTAGCGATGTTTTAGAAAAGGCTGATGCGTATGTGATCAACACATGCGCGGTTACAAGTGAAGCCGAAAAAAAATCTAGGCAGATGATTGCAAGGTGCAAAAAATTTAATCCGGATGCAAAGATATATGTTTGCGGATGCGCGGCTCAAAACAATCCTAATCAGTTTTTGGGCAAGGCAGAGCTTATAAAAGGCGTGGCTGGCAAAAACAAAATTGCGCTTCTTCCAAGCGGTGTGCAGATTGACGATGTGCCAAACCAATATCAGCAAGAAGAGTTTGCGCTTCAATCAAGAACGCGTGCCTACATCAAGGTGCAAGATGGATGCAACAACTATTGTTCGTATTGCATAATTCCATATCTTCGCGGCGCAAGCAGGTCGCGCAGTTTAAACTCAATTTTGGATGAAGTAAAAAACCTTGATGGCGGAATAAAGGAAATTGTGCTTACGGGCATAAATCTTTCGGATTTTAAAATAGATGGAAAGCTTGGGCTTTTATCGCTTTTGCAGGCGCTTGACAAGTTTAATTTGCGCATGCGGCTTTCGTCTTTGGAAGAAGTGATTGCAGACGAAGAGTTTATTAAAGGTTTAAGCAAGCTTAAAAATTTTTGTCCGCATTTTCATCTTTCACTTCAAAGCGGCAGCGACAGCGTGCTTAAACGCATGAACAGGCGCTACACCACTTTGCAGTTTGAAAAAACTTGCAGCTTGATTAGAAAGCATTTTGCTTCGGCTTCAATTTCAACAGATGTCATTGTCGGCTTCCCAGATGAAAGCGAAGATGAGTTTAATCAAACGGTGCAGTTTATCAATAAAATTCAATTTTCATTTTTGCACATATTTCCATATTCGCATCGAGAAGGCACGGTGGCGTCTAGGCAAAAAGATTTAGATTTTTGCGTTAAAAAAGCCCGAGCAGATGAGCTTAAAAAAATCAATTCTGCATTACATAAAAAATTTATTTCACAAAACAAGAGCGGCAGGGTGCTGATTGAAGAAGTTATAAACGGCAAAAGTTATGGCTTTACAGAAAACTACATAAAATGTGAAATCGATGCCGTTTGCAATGTGGGAGACATTGTGAATGTAAACATAACAGGCGGCAATGAAAAATTAGCGTTTGCAAATTTGGCGTAAACGCTTGACAAGGCAAAACAAAATAAATATAATAAAAAAGCAAAATCGTAAATTAGAAGGTGGTGAGAAAGGTTGACAACGGTTAAGGTTGGCGAAAATGAAAGCTTGGAAAGCGCGCTTAAACGATTTAAAAGAAAATGCCAAAAAGACGGAATCATTGGCGATATAAGAAAAAAAGAAGCCTACTATAAACCAAGCGTTGCAAAAAAACGCAAGAGAGAGGCTGCAAGAAAACGCGCTAGAAAAAGAGGTTAAAATCAAATTAAAAAGCATGGCAAAGGCCATGTTTTTTTGTAAATATTTTTTGTCAAAAAAATTCGAACCAAATCGACAAATTCTTCTTTTGTTTTATTTTGCAAGTGCGTGCAATTGCTTTACAATAACTTTTGTTCGTTAAAAATAAAAGGAGAAAAAAATGAATGATCAACTAAAAAAGCTTGCGCAAAACGCACGCAACAGGCTTATGAACAAGGCGGCAGGTGGAGTTAAAAAGATGAACGCTCCATTAAGCCCAAATGTTAAGTTTAAAGTGATAGAAAGTTCTGCATCCGATGAAACATTTAAAATTCGGGCGCAAGAGGTTTTGCAAAAGGGTGTGTTAAACCCGATCGGCGAACTTATTGACGCAGGATACTATCAATCGCTTGACGAAAACAAAAAGCAAAAATATCTTTTGGATGTTATTGAAAAATTTAACAAATACAAGCAGGAATTTGAAAGAAGAGAGCAAAAATTAGTTTACTAATTTTTTTTCTTTTGCTAAAATTAGCATATGAATAATTTTGACATCAATTTGCTTAATGACGAACAGCGTCTGCCGCTTTTACAAACGAAAGGGGCTGTTTTAGTGACCGCTGGTGCAGGAAGCGGAAAGACAAGGCTTTTAACTCATCGAATTGCCTATCTTTTGTCGCAAGGCGTAAGTGCTTACAGCATTTTAGCAATCACCTTCACCAACAAAGCTACGCGCGAGATGGCTGATAGGGTGAGAAATATGTGCGACGAAGGCGGCAACATTTGGATTTCAACTTTTCACTCGATGTGCGTTAAAATTTTAAGGCAGCATATAGATAGGCTTGGCTATTCGCGATACTTTACAATATATGATGAAGACGACAGCGAAAAAGTTGTTAAGGACTCTTTAAGCGCGTTTTCTTTGCCAGAAGATAAATACAAAAAAACCGTGCTTTTTCACATTTCAAATTGGAAAAACACCGTTATGAGTTTGGCTGAATATGAAGAAGCGTGCAAAGATGTTACAGATATTAAAAAAATTGTTAAGGTGATTGATGAATATCAAAAAACTTTGCAAAAAAACAACGCACTTGATTTTGATGATCTCTTGATTAAAACATATAAATTGTTTTTGCAATGTGAAGATGTTAAAAACCTATATGCGCAAAGGTTTGAATACATTTTAGTGGATGAGTTTCAAGATACAAACATCGTTCAATATGAACTTTTAAAGCAGCTTGCATCAGTGCATGGCAACATTTTTGTTGTGGGCGATGAAGATCAGTGCATATATTCTTGGCGCGGTGCAAACTTTAAAAACATCTTCAATTTTAGAAAAGATTTCCCTAATGTTAAGGTTTATAAATTGGAGCGCAACTATCGTTCTACCTCCAAAATTTTGGATAGGGCAAACAAGCTGATTGCGCACAATGCTTCGCGTTTGGAGAAAAAACTTTGGACGCAAAAAGAGGGTGGCGACGAGCCGGTGATTTACAACGCCATTGATGAGCGCGACGAAGCGTTGTTTGTTGCAAGCACAATTGAAAGATTGATGCGCCGTGGCGACAAACCATCAGACTTTGCAGTGCTGATGCGTCTTAACGCTCTTTCTCGAAATTTGGAAGAGGCGCTTTTGTCATACAATATTCCATACAAAATTTACGGCGGTTTCAAGTTTTATGAGCGCGCAGAAATTAAAAACATTGTTGCGTATTTAAGATTGTTTGTAAACCCAGACGATGATGTCGCATTTTTAAAAATCGTCAATTTTCCGCGCCGTGGAATTGGTGAAAGCAGCGTGGAAAAACTTAAAACTCTTGCTGGCAACGATTCAATTTTACGGGCGCTTCTGGCTGGAAAAATGCAAAGCGATGCCGCTCTTGAAAAAAAATTGGCGTCGTTTTTAGAGATTTTCTCAGCGCTTAAAAATCTTGATATTCCGCTTGCCGATTTTGCTGGCGAAGTGATAACCAAGTTTGGCCTGCGCGACGCCTACGACAAAAAAAGTGAAGATGGCTTTGACAGGCTTATGAACATCTCCTCGTTCGAAGCGGGGGTGAGAGAATATGCAAGGCTTAATCCAAACGCAAGCCTTGCCGACTTTTTGGAGAGCATAACGCTTTCCAGCGACGCTGACGAGATTGGCGAGGGTGGAAGCGTTACAATTGCAACAGTGCATGCAGTTAAAGGGCTGGAATTTAAAAATGTTTTCATCATCGGTTTGGAAGAAGGCATATTTCCAATCAGCAGGGCAACCATGCCAGACGATGTTGAAGAAGAGCGCAGGCTTATGTATGTTGCAGTGACAAGGGCGGAAGAAAAGGTGATTATCACTCACTGTTCCAAGCGCTTTTTGTATGGCAAAACCAACTATCAAATTGCAAGCCGCTTTTGCAAGGAACTTGGCTTTTATCAGTTTTCACCTAAAAAAATTGAGCAGCGAAATGTGATGAGTGAAGGCAAAAGTTTTGTGCAAAACACTTCATTTTTTAATAAAAACTCAATTTTAACGCGTTTTGAAGAAAAAAATGATAAAATTGACACTTCAAAATATAAATGTGGGCAAATTGTTAGTCATCCTAAATTTGGAAAAGGTAAAATAGAAAGTATAACCGACGATCGTTTGGTTGGAGATATAATTTTTGAAAGCGTGGGCAAAAAAAGTTTGATGCTTGAAATAGCACCGCTTACAATTTTGGGAGAGGAGTGATGGATAAAATCGAAGAAATGCAAAAGCTGATTGTGGAGATAAACAAACACAACCACAACTACTATGATCTGGATGCACCAACAATTTCGGATGCGGAATACGATAAACTTTACTATCGTTTGATTGATTTAGAAAAACAAACCGGCACGGTTTTGCCGTCTTCTCCGTCGCTTAGGGTTGGTGGTGAAGTGTTGGATGCATTTGCAAAGCGCGAACATCCTAAAAAGCTTTATTCGCTAAACAAGGTGCGCAGCCAGCAAGATCTGTTTGCTTGGGTGCAGGATATGAAAGATGTGCATTCTGCAATGACTTTTTCGGTGGAATATAAATTTGACGGGCTGCATCTTGTTATTGAATATGAGGGCGGCAAGTTTGTAAGTGCCACAACGCGCGGCAACGGTTATGTGGGAGAAGATGTAAGCGCGCAAGTTAAAACCATTCGTTCTGTGCCGCTTGAAATTGCTTTTAAAGGGCATTTGTTTGTTGAAGGCGAAGGCATGATGACAAATCACGCGCTTAAAATTTACAATCGCACGGCGGAAGAGAAACTTAAAAACGCACGCAATGCTGCCGCAGGCGCAATAAGAAATTTAGATCCAAAAGAAACCGCCAAACGCAACCTAGACTTTTTCTGCTATGGTGTTTTGCAGGCGGAGGGTGTTAAATTCAATTCGCAGCAAGAAATTCACAACTTTTTGTTTAAAAACGGCTTCCAAACAGGCGATTATTTTAAAATTGTTTCTTCAGCCGAAGAAGTTATGCAAGAAATCAACGCCATTGATAAGCGCAAAAACAGCTTGGATGTAATGATTGATGGGGTGGTGGTAAGCATAAATCAGGTTGCCTACCGCGACGAGATTGGCTGGACAACCAAATTCCCAAAATGGGCGATGGCATATAAATTTGAAGCAGAAGAAGTTTCAACAGTTTTAAACAATGTTGTGTGGCAGGTTGGCAGAACTGGAAAGGTTACGCCGATTGCCATTTTGCAGCCTGTTGAACTTGCCGGTGCAACCGTGCAGAAAGCCACGCTAAACAACTATGATGACATTTTGCGCAAAAACATCTCAATCGGCAGCAGAGTTTTTGTGCGCCGCAGCAACGAAGTTATACCCGAAGTTTTGGGCTTGGCTGAAAAGGCGAAGGATGCAAAAGAGATTGAAGAGATTTCCGTCTGCCCATGTTGTGCAAGCAAATTGATTAAAAAAGGCCCGCTTCTTTATTGTCCAAATCACGATGGCTGTTTTGATCAAATTGAAGGGCGAATCACACATTTTACAAGTCGCGATGCTTTTAATATTGAAGGGCTAAGCGAAAAAACAGTAAGCGTTTTGATCACCGATTTAGGGGTGAAAAATCCCGCCGATTTGTATAAACTTGAAAAAACCGATTTTCTAAAATTAAACAATTTTAAGGATAAAAAAGCCGAAAATTTGCAAAAATCCATACAAAAAAGCAAAAAAATTGAACTTTTTAGATTTATTTATGCTTTGGGCATTGGCGAAGTTGGAATTAAAACAGCGCGAGATATTGCAAATTATTTTTCAAGTTTACAGGCGATAGAGCAGGCAAAACTAAGCGAAATTCAAGCGCTAAGCGACATCGGCCCAGTGATTGCAAAAAATGTTTTTGATTATTTTAAAGATCAAGAAAACTTAAAACAAATTTCTCGTTTGCTTGATGTTGGGGTGGAGATAATAAATCCTAAGCCGCGCGATTTCTCTTCGCCGATTGCTGGCAAAAAGTTTGTGCTTACTGGCACGCTGCCATCTCTTTCGCGAGCGCAGGCAACCGAGATTATTGAAAACAACGGCGGCGAAGTTTCGGGCTCTGTTTCAAAAAACACCGATTTTGTGCTTTTGGGCGAAAACCCAGGCTCTAAGTATGCCAAAGCCCAACAACTTAACATAAAAATAATAAGCGAACAAGACTTAATTGATATGATTAACAAGGTTTAAATTTGCCAGGTTAAATCAAACCCGCATTCAGCGGGTTTTTTCTTGCAAAAACTTTTTAAAAGTTTGCCATATTTTCTTGACAAATTTATTGCAAATTGATATATTTATTTAGTCTTGTTGTCGGGGACTGTCTTTTTTAAGGCATAAACAAACGACAGGTGGGGGCAAACCAGCCCTTGCACCGATTTGGCAAAGCATTTTGTCAAAGTCGCAAAAAAGTTGCGATTGTGTTGTTCGTGTTTAATCAAAAAGAAATTATGGCTTAAAGCCTAGACAAATCTAGATAAGGAGGAAAAACCATGCCTACGATTAACCAGCTTGTTAATAAGGGAAGAAAAACTTTTGCTAAAAAGTCAAAAGCACCACTTCTTAACGAGTGTCCACAAAAAAGAGGTGTTTGCCTTTCTGTTAGAACCGCAACCCCTAAAAAGCCTAACTCGGCTCTTCGTAAAATCGCCAGAGTTAAGTTTTCAAATGGACAAGAAGGAACATGCTACATTCCTGGAATTGGTCACAACCTTCAAGAGCACAGCGTTGTTCTTGTTAGGGGCGGCAGAGTTAAGGATCTTCCTGGTGTGAGATATCACATCATCAGGGGAACTCTTGATGCCGCTGGCGTTGCTAAGAGAAATCAATCACGCTCTAAATACGGCGCTAAAAAACCAAAAAGCAAATAATTAAAAAATATGTAATAGGAGGAAATAAAAATGGCAAGAAGAAATAGTGCCGTTAAAAAACCTGTCCTTCCTGATCCAATTTACAAGAGCAAAACTGTTACAAAACTTATCAATCAAGTTATGTATGACGGCAAAAAAGGCCTTGCTCAAAGAATTGTTTATGGTGCTTTCGACATCATTAAGGAAAAGATGGGATTAGAGCCACTTGATGTGTTTAATCAGGCTCTTGAAAATGTTAAGCCTATGCTTGAAACTAAATCTAGAAGGGTTGGTGGTGCAAACTATCAAGTTCCTATGGAAATCAGGCCAGAAAGACGCCAAACTTTGGCTATTAGATGGATTGTTTCTTTCGCTAGAAAAAGAACAGGTGAAAGAAATATGGATGCTAAACTTGCTGGCGAACTTATGGATGCATACAACTCTACCGGTGCTTCAATTAAAAGAAGAGATGAACTTCACAGAATGGCTGAGGCTAACAAAGCATTTGCACATTACAGATGGTAAAAAACTGCCCACTTCCGCCTTGCTGGGCGCATAGGGCGGTGCAAATTTGAAAAAATATGTAAATAGAGATAAATATAGGAGAAAAAAATGCCTACAACAGATTTAAAACTAACAAGAAACGTTGGAATTATGGCGCACATCGATGCTGGTAAAACAACCACCACCGAAAGAATTTTGTATTACACTGGCAAAAGCCACAAAATCGGTGAAGTTCACGATGGTCAGGCAACCATGGACTGGATGGCTCAGGAGCAGGAAAGGGGAATCACAATCACATCTGCCTGCACAACCTGTAACTGGAAAGGCCACAAAATCAACATCATCGACACACCAGGACACGTGGATTTTACAGTAGAAGTTGAAAGGTCTCTCAAAGTTCTTGACGGCTCGGTGCTTGTTTTAAGCGCGCGTGACAAGGTTCAGCCTCAAACTGAAACCGTATGGCGCCAAGCTACTAAATACAAAGTTCCAATCATTGTTTATGTAAACAAAATGGATAGAGATGCAGCAGACTTTATGGGCTGCGTTGAGTCTATCGAAAAAAGATTAAAAACAAATCCTCTTCCAATTCAACTCAACATTGGCGAGGCTGACACATTCACTGGAATCATCGACCTTTTAACCATGAAAGCAGAAATCTATAAAGACGACATGGGAAAAGAGATTGAAGTTACTGACATTCCTGCTGAATATAAAGACAAGGCTCAAAAACTTCATGACGAAATGGTTGAAAAAATCGTTGAAACAGATGATGCATTGTTGGAAAGATATTTTGAAGGTGAAGAAATTTCTATCGATGAACTTAAAAAGGCCATCAGAAAAGGAACAATCGAAAGAAAATTCACACCAATTCTTTGCGGCTCATCATATAAAAACAAGGGCGTTCAAATGCTTTTGGATGCAATGGTTGAATATCTTCCATCACCAGTTGACATTCCGCCAATCAAAGGCATCAACCCAGACACTGGCGCAGAAGAAACCAGAGAAGCAAGCGAAACCGCTCCTTTTGCAGGACTTGCATTCAAGATTATGACCGACCCATTTGTTGGCGGGCTTACATTCTTTAGGGTGTATAGCGGGCTTTTGAAAGCAGGCTCATATGTTTACAACTCAATCACGGGCAAAACCGAAAGAGTTGGAAGGCTTATTAGAATGCATGCAAACAATCGTCAGGAAATAAGCGAAGTTGGCGCAGGTGACATCGCCGCAATCGTTGGGCTTAAAGACACAATCACAGGGCACACACTTTGCGATGAAAAACATCCAATCCAACTTGAAAGCATGGATTTCCCAGAGCCAGTTATTCAACTTGCAATCGAGCCTAAAACCAAGGATATGCAAGAAAAAATGGCGCTTGCACTTGCAAAACTTATGCGTGAAGACCCAACTTTCAGGGTTTCAACCAACCAAGAAACAGGGCAAACGCTTATCGCAGGCATGGGCGAGCTGCACCTTGACATCATCGTTGACAGACTGCTAAGAGAATTTAAAGTTGAAGCCAACATTGGTAACCCTCAGGTTTCTTACAGAGAAACAATCAGAAAGCCTGTTAAAGCAGAAGGCAAGTTTATCCGCCAAAGTGGTGGTAAGGGACAATACGGACACTGTATCATCGAAATGGAACCTCTTGAAAGAGGTGCTGGCTATGAGTTTGTTGATAAAACAGTTGGTGGATCTATTCCAAAAGAATACATTCAACCAATCAACAACGGCATAAACGAAGCAAGAATGAATGGCGTTATCGCTGGCTATGAGACTGTTGACTTTAAAGTTACGGTTGTCGACGGCTCTTTCCACGAAGTCGACTCATCAGAAATGGCGTTTAAAATTGCAGGCTCACTTGCTTTCCAAGATGGTGCTAAAAAGGCAGATCCAGTTTTGCTTGAACCAATCATGAAGGTTTCAGTTGAAGTGCCGGATGAATATCTTGGAACAGTTATGGGCAACCTTACATCTCGTCGTGGAATGCTTACAGGCACAGAATCCAACCTTGGAATTCAAATTGTAAGCGCTGAAGTGCCACTTGCAGAGATGTTCGGCTATGCAACCGACCTTCGTTCTCAAACTCAGGGCAGAGGCAACTATGTTATGGAACCACTTAAATATCAAGAAGTTCCAAAATCAATCGCTGATAAAATTGTTGGCGAAAGAGCAAAAAGAAATTAAAAAATGTTGTTAAAAACGTTTTGAAAAAAAAATAATATATGCTAAAATAGCAAAGTAAAACAAAAAAGGAGATTTTTTAAAAATGGCTAAGGAAACTTTTAACAGAAATAAACCTCACATTAACATTGGAACCATTGGTCACGTAGACCATGGTAAAACAACCCTTACCGCTGCAATCACAATGTATTGCGCTGCAAAGGGACACGCTCAGGCTATGAAATACGATGAAATCGATAAAGCGCCTGAAGAAAAAGCTCGTGGAATCACAATTAACACAGCTCACGTTGAGTATGAAACTGACAAACGTCACTATGCTCACGTAGACTGCCCAGGACACGCAGACTATGTTAAAAACATGATCACTGGTGCTGCTCAAATGGACGGCGCTATCCTTGTTGTTGCTGCAACAGATGGCCCAATGCCTCAAACAAGAGAGCACATTCTTCTTGCAAGACAGGTTGGCGTTCCATACATCGTTGTTTTTATGAACAAAACCGATCAAGTTGACGATCCTGAACTTCTTGAACTTGTTGAAATGGAAATCAGAGATCTTCTTACTGAGTATGGATTCCCAGGCGACAAAACACCTATCATCAAAGGCTCTGCTCTTAAAGCACTTGAAGCTGCTCAGGCTGGCAATGTAGACAGCCCAGACTGCGCTCCTATTCAAGAACTTCTTGATGCAGTTGACTCTTACATTCCTGAACCACAAAGAGATACCGATAAGCCATTCCTTATGCCTGTTGAAGATGTTTTCACAATCACAGGAAGAGGAACAGTTGCTACTGGTAGAGTAGAACGTGGCGTTGTAAGAATGAACGACACTGTTGAAATCGTTGGTATGGGCGCTAAGAAATCAACAGTTATCACAGGCGTTGAAATGTTTAGAAAACTTCTTGACGAAGCAAGAGCAGGTGATAATGTTGGGCTTCTTCTTAGAGGAATCCAGAGAAGCGAAATTGAAAGAGGTCAAGTTCTTTGCAAACCTGGTTCAATTCATCCTCACACAAAATTCACTGCACAAGTTTACGTTTTGAAGAAAGAAGAAGGCGGACGCCACACTCCATTCTTCAATGGTTACAGACCACAGTTCTATTTCAGAACAACTGACGTTACTGGAACAATTGAACTTGAAAAGGGCGTTGAAATGGTTATGCCTGGTGACCACGTAAATATGACAATCACATTGATCACACCAATCGCTATCGAAGAAGGCCTTCGTTTCGCTATCCGTGAAGGTGGCAGAACAGTTGGTTCTGGTGTTGTTTCAAAAATTGTTGAATAATTTACTGAAAAATTTAAAAAAAAACGGTTAATTTTAGCCGTTTTTTTTATTTTTATATTGATATTTACATTGGATTATGATAAAATAAAAACCGAGGTGAATTATGGGAGAAGCATTATCAAAAAGAATTGCAGATGGATATGAACCACGCGAGGTTTACGGCAGACACAATCTGCCAAAGCGCATTGGAGCTGTTTTAGAAATCACAACATGTGACGGGCAGAAAAAAGTTGTTCAGCCAGAATTATTGCTTGAAAAACAAGGCGTAAAAGATGTTTATGTTGAAAGCGGCTTTGATTATGTGGGCAGAAAAGCTTTTGCAAGCTCATCAGTTCAAAAATTGGTTTTGGGCGAAGGGCTTTTAGGCATTGACAGCATGGCTTGCTATGATGCGGCTGACTTAATAGAAGTTGTGCTGCCAGATTCGTTGAAATATATAGGCAGCGAAACCTTTACTCAATGCGTTTCACTTGAAATGATAATTTTGCCACCAAACATAGAGGCGGTTGGCAAAGATATTTTCAAAAAATGTCCAAGCCTTAGGTTGGTTTGTTGCAGCAAAAAACTTGCCGATGAAAAGTTTTCTGAATGGAAAAGAAACGGCGTTGACTTGACCAGAATTTATATTATTGACGAAGACTATACCCTCTCTGGTGTGTATAAAGTTAAAGGCTACAATCCAAACTATCCAACACTTGACAAAAATTTTACTAGGGTTGAAAAAGAAGTGGTTGCCAAGCTTGCCGAGCGTCGCGAAAGAGTGCATTCATTGACAAAGCAGCCAAAAGTCAACACAAATGATTTGGTTTTATAAAACTTAGGCAGATGCCTAAGTTTTTTCTACATAAATCGTGAAAAATGCTTAAACTACACTTTGAAAAAATTTGCTTGTATGCTAAAATGTTTGCAAGGAGAAAAACATGGGATTTTTCGGAAATATTGCACGAGCGCTTGGTTTTGAAAGCGAAGAGCAGCCAGTTAAAGCAAGAAGAACAAGAAAAACCGAGTCAAAGGCAACCTTTAACTTAAAAAAGGATAAAATTGAAAGGCCGGATAAAATCGATGGCATCAGAGTTGTTTATATTGAAAAAATTGATGACATGAAAAAAGCTTTTCAAATTTTTAACAGTGATGAGCCTGTGCTTATCAACATCGACTATGCAGACGACAAGAGCAGGGCGCTTGGCTATCTTGAAGGTGCAATGCTCTATGCCAATGGCTCTATGCAGGTGATTGAAGAAAACAGGCTGCTAATTTTGCTGCCAGAGGGTGTTGAAATTGAGTAGGCACACTAAATTTTTGTTATGCATAACTTTGCCTATTTTTGCGGCTATGCTTGTTGCAGATTTAGTAAGCAAGCATTTTATTGATGCGGCGCTGCCACTTGGTGAAAGTGCGCAGTTTTTGCCTGGATTTATAGATATAGTCACTGTTCACAACACTGGCGCAGCGTGGGGGATCTTTGCAGATTCGCAGGTTGTGCTTATTGTTCTTTCTTTTATTTTTATTACAGTGTTTGTTTGGCTTATGTTTGCCGAAAAGGCAAAAAATCCACTTTTTCACATCGCACTCGGTTTAATTTTTGCAGGCAGTTTGGGCAACTTAGTTGATAGGCTGGCGTTTGGATACGTGCGCGACTTTTTGCACTTTGAGTTTTGGCAGTCGTTTCCAGTTTTCAACATCGCCGACATCTGTTTGACCATTGGCGTGATTATGCTTATAATTTACTTTATCATCTCATTCGTTAAAAAAAGCAAAAAAAAGGAAAAAATTGAAAAAGAAAATTAAAGTCACTCAAGAAAATTCTGGTAAGCGTTTGGATAGGTTTTTATGCGAGCTATTCACAGATTTTTCGCGCTCACACATTCAAAACCTGATTGAAAAAGGGCAGGCGACATGCAATGGAGCGGTGGTTAAAACAGGTTACAAAATTAAAGATGGCGATGAAATTGCAATCGAAATTCTCCCGCCCGAGCCTTTACAAGCTCAGCCGCAGCAAATCGACTTTGACATAGTTTATCAAGACGATGATTTAATTGTTGTCAACAAACCACAGGGTTTGGTTGTGCATCCATGTCAAAGCAAAAAAGATGGCACGCTTGTAAATGGTTTGCTTGCAAAAATCAGCAATTTAAGCGGCATAAACGGCATTTTGCGTCCGGGGATTGTGCACAGGCTTGATAAGGATACAGCTGGGCTTATGCTGGTTGCAAAAAATGATTTCGCGCACAACGCTCTTGCGCAGATGATTAAAGATAAAGAAGTAAAACGCAAGTATCTTGCGCTTTTGGATGGAGTTGTGTGGGATGACAGCGGAAAAATCCAAACATTCCTTGCTCGCGATAAAAAGGATAGAAAAAAATATGCGGTCAGCCAGCAGGGAAAAGAAGCCATCAGTTTGTTTGAAGTTAAGCATCGCTATCAAACCGCAACTTTGGTTGAGTTTTGTTTGATCACTGGCAGAACGCATCAAATTAGGGTGCATAGCGCTTACATGGGGCATCCAGTTGTGGGTGATAAGGTTTATGGCAAGGCAGACAAAAGTTTAAACGGCCAACTTTTGTTTTCATATTCGCTTGAATTTAAGCATCCTAAAACCGGCAAAGTTTTAAAATTTGAATTGCCGCTTCCTGATTATTTTGAAAATTACATAAAAAAACTTAAAGACTATCAATTATAAAATTTAAGCACAAAAAAAACGCCCGAAGGCGTTTTTTTAATATTGAAATTCCGAAACTCGAATATTGCGTTTTGCTCTTTCTGCTTCCATATAATTTGAAAACATATCTCTCACGCGGTAAGGGTTTGCAATATGCCTAAGTTTAAATACTTGTTGGCGCTCATCGTTTGAATATAAAATAACTGTGCCAGTGCCAAAAATTTTATCAAAAAGCGATTGATGCAAAGAAATATCTTGAATACGATAAACATTCACTTCTTCTACTGCTGTGTAAAGAAGGCCAATGTCTGAAAAAACTTTAAACCATTTTTCGCCGTTTTTAATCAGCGAGTATCTTGTAAATGACCATGGCAAACCGAAATATCTTTTTCTATCTTTCCAAATAAGTTCTGCTTCAACGCCATATTTTCTTTTAACTTTTTTATTTTTATCCATAGCACACCTCTATTGATATTTTAACTAAAAAAAACAAAAAAGTAAAGAAAAAAGCCCAAAAAAATTGTTTTTGGGCTCTTTTTATGCATATTTTAGCATTTGTTCATGCAATTTGAACCACCGCAGCAGCCGCAAAGCACTAAAATTAACAACAGCGTGCAAATATCAATTCCGCAACCGTTGCCGTTGCCACAGCCGCAGCATTGCAAAAGCATAAGAAGAACTAAAATTGAGCAGCAGTCGCATCCGCAACCATTTCCGCCGCCAAAACCTCCAAAAAAGTTCATATGTACCTCCTAAAATTTGTCCTTTTGTGTGAGTGTGCTTACACATTATCATACTATTAAAAATTGTTAAAATGTGTTACACACTCTTTTTTTGTTTACATACATTTGTCATTTTGGCACAAAATATTTTTAATCAAAAAATCACCAAATTTGATTGACTTTAAGCGCAAATTATATTAGAATAGGTTGTTACTAAATTACGATTTGCTAAGGGGTAGATATGATTAAGAACAGAACTATTAAAAACAAACATTTGTATAAAGGAGTAACTCTTGCTTTTGCGGGCATTTTGGCATCATCCTTTTTGCCAGTAAACCTTATTCAGGTTAAAGCCGATCATTTATTAGGTGGGATAGGCAGCGAGGCAATTTTTGTTGAAAATGCTCAGTCGGTTGCAAACAAGGGTTCTACATATGAAATTAGGGCAGCTTACTTTGGCTCTGACGAACAGATACCTGTGGGTTTGGGTGATTATGCCGTTTACATTGGAAGAAATTATGACGGCGCAAACACAATTGAGGCGATTACATCAAGCGTTACAGTAACCTATGCTTCTTCTGGCCAGCAAGTGGCAGTTCAGGCAAACGAGCCAGCTACAATCATCAGTCAGCTTAGCTCAGATGCAGCCACCGCTGTTTACGGCACGGTAGAGCTTAAAAACGCTGGCGAATATGTTGTCACTTACAACTTTGATGTAACGGTGAATGGCGAAGAAAAAAGCTTTTCAACCGACTATATTGTTTACAGCGAAATCACAACTGCTTATTTTGAATTCGATGAAAACGACACCAACATCGTGCCAAGCGTTTATGATGTTTCAATGCAAAAAGACGGCTTGAAAGATATCGTTCTTCCTATTCCAACGCTTTTTGACAGAAACGAAGAAGAAGTTGAAGATGTTAAATATGTTTTAAACAACGAAGCAGTTCCACAAGAAGGCGATGTTGTTAAAATTTCTGTTTCAGGCGGCAAAAAAGCGGTTGTTGTTGAACAGAGCGAAGGAAAATATTACATCGACAGCAAATATTTCACGCCAGATGCAGCAGAATTTGCAGGTTTTGGCAACTATTCCATCAGCTTTGATTACTATGTTGGCGGACAGTTCATCACATCAATCACCAAATCATTTACAGTTGCAGAAAACTACTATGAAGACTATCAACTTAAGCTTGTTCAAAACTCTTCACTTTCATCTGCAATCACAAATGTTGGGGTGACTCTTCCAACAATTTCAGGTCAAACAAGTGAAGACTCTTCTCCAGCAAATGAAAGTGTTGCAATCAGCTACACCGTTCAAGCTTACAGGCGTGATTCCAACAATGAATTCACCGAAACCAAAGAAAACAGCATTGTTGACGGCGTGTTCACACCATGGGCAAATGGCTCTTATAGAATCACTTACACTGCAACTGACTTCTATGGCAACACACAAACACTTGAATTCCGTATTGACGGCGTAAAAGACAGCCAAGCACCAAAAGTTTACATGTATGATGCTTCCATTGATCTGCAAAATGACGAGACAAGCAGCACAGATAGTGAAGAGGAAGTTGCTTATCCAGATGCTTCCAGCGCACTTAAATCAAAAACTTCTGTAAACAATGTTGTCATCTTTGCTATTGCGGCAACTGACAATGTTTCAGCACTTGAAAACCTTTCTATGAAAAGAGTGATTAAAAGCTCTTCAAGAGAGATTACAATCAATGATTACAATGATAAAAACCTCATCTTTGATTATGAATGGGACACATTCCTTGCAAACAACGAATATATCAGGCAAAAGCTTGAAGATGCAATGGTTGAAACTTCTTCACAGCAAGCAGTTGAAGCATGGTTGCTGGAACACAATTTCTTGTTTGTTTCAAACAATGTTGAAGATAAGGATAAAGAAGGCTATGCATATCTTGATGTTACAGTAAGCGGCGGAAGCATGCTCCCAGGTTCGTCTACTGGAACTTCTTACACTGTTCTTTACAGCGCAGAAGATGAAGCAGGCAACGAAAGCACGGTGCTTTCATATGACATCTCCATTGTAAGTGGCGACGCTTTCAACGATGATGTTGCTCCTGAAATCAGCTTTGCAACAAATCTTAAAAACTCTTATAGGGCAAACTCAATCATCACATTCGACGCGCCAACTGCCAGCGACGATAACGACACCAGAATGGATATTACAACCGAATATTTCTTCACCGGTGAAAAAGGAGATTACACGTCAATCGTAATTGAGGATGATGAGTATAAGATCGATCTTTCTCAAATCAATCAAGCAATCTATGAAGATGATGTTCCAAACAAAGTGACAATTCTTGTTACTACAAAAGATGATTATGGCAATAAAGGCGAGTGGCGCAAAGAAATTGCAATCGCCGATGTTCAAGACAGTCAAGCTCCAACAATTATTATGGAGTCTTATGGCACTGACAATTCAGCGCCTATAAAGCAAATGTCAGACATAATTCTTCCAACAATTGTTTTGCATGACGACAATGTTCAATATCTCAACGCAGAAGTTTATGTAAACAGAGTTGAAAAAGTTGAAGACGAAGAAGGCGAGGTTACAAAAGTTGAAACTCCAATCACTGTTTTCGGCAAAAACGAAACAAGAAGTGGCAATCGCTACACATTGACGGCAGGCAAGGTGACTGCATCATATGTTGGAGATTATCAAGTTAAAGTTGTAATCACCGACGCTGGAAACAACCAAATCACAACATTCTATAATTATCAAGTTGTTGGCTCAGGCACAGTTGGAGATCCTACAATTCTTCCAGGCTTGATTGATGAGAGCGGCGACAAAGAAGCCGGCGAGGCGATCGACCTTGGCACTCCAACCATCTCTTATCAGCTTGCTGGCGATCAATATGATATTTTCGGTGTTAGCGACGACAGCTCAAATTCTGCAACAGATTACAACATCAATGTTGTAGGCGATTCTCCATCAACATATCGCTTTAACGAAAATGAAGAAAACACATTCACACCTTATGAACCGGGTGTTTACAGATTGCAATACAGTGTTAATGTAAGCGTGTTTGACACAGATGTGTTTGTAAAGAATGCAGACGGCACTGCTGTTGTTGAAAAAGAAAATGCCAACAACCAAGTTAAACCACTTGCAAACGGTGACTTTGTTATCGTTTCAACAACTGAAAAGGTTGTTAAATATGCAATCAAAGACGAAACACAATATTTGGTTTATGATCTTTCAAGCAAGCTCAGCGGATTTGAAAACATATTTGGGCAATATATTGAAAAAGATTCTGTAAAATATTATCTCACAATTGATGGCGAACTTAAATTTATTGCTAAAAATGGGCAACAGTTGCAATTCAGCCTTACAAGCGAGAGCGCTGACAACCTTTCAATAGATGGAACGGCAGAAACTCTTGCTAGCTCAACCACTCTTGCAAGCGATGCTTATACTGCATACTACAACAAACCAAGCAAAATTTATAAACTGACGGTTGTTGATTCAACTGCTCCTGAAATTTTAACAGAATATCAATATCCAGAAACCGCTGCGAAAGACGAATGGGTTCAAATTCAAAAAGTTGAAGCAAAAGATAACTCTGTAAAAGGCATCAACCTTGAAAAGAGCTATGTCATCATCCAGTATAAAGGCGGAGAGACATCATTCTCAACTCAATATTATCTCAACAGATGGACTGAGGCAGACGGCTATAACGCAGAGACTGGAAACATTGATTATCAACTCACTCGTGACGGTAATTACACAATAACTTACTATGTATATGATCATCACAACAATGTAAACAGCGATGTAACTCACACAATCAAAGTTGGTGACACAAAGTCGCCAGAAATCAAAACCGATGATGATTTTGTTGCTAAAAAGCAAGAACTTGGCTCTACATTAACCTTAGATTTAAGCAAAGTTCACATCAGCGATGAAGAAACTGATGAAGCAAAACTTTGGGAAACTTTGGAAATTGAAGTGATCAACACTGCAAGCGGCAGCGAACCACTTAAAAACATTGCAGACGCAAGTGAAAACAGATACAGCTTTAAACTTGACGAAGCAGGCACATACAAGATTGAAATTTCAGTCACTGACGATGCAGGCTGGACAACCACTCACACTGTTGAATTTGAAGTTTCAACAGAGGCAGATGGCGGAGTTGAAATTTACGAAATCATCGGCATAATCTTAATTGTTGTGGCAGTGCTTGTTGTTGCTGGTGTGGTTGCATTCTTTGTAATCAACAAAGTTAAAAAGAACAAAAAAGCAAAAGGCAAAGCTGCAAAAAAAGATAAAAACGACAAAATCGTTAAATAACAAAAAAAGCACTTAGTTTAAGTGCTTTTTTTCTTGACAAATGCACACCCAGTCTGCTATAATTGCATCGTATCCGCATAGAACTGGTTTTAAGTGGCTTGCGCCCACCATGATAGCGAGTTTGGTTAGAGGAGGTAAAAATATGTTCGCAGTTGTTGCTACTGGCGGCAAACAATACAATGTTCAAGTTGGCGAAACAATTAAAGTTGAAAAACTTGATGCCAAAGTTGGCGATAAAGTTAAACTTGATGTATTGATGATTGCCGATGAAAACGGCTCTAAAGTTGGCGATAAATTGAAAAATGCTGTTTGCGAAGCACAAGTTGTTGCTCATGGCAAAGCAGACAAAATTGTTGTTTTCAAATATAAAGCCAAGAAAAACGAGCGTAAAAAACAGGGACACAGACAACCATACACTGAAATTAAAATTCTGTCTGTGAAAGGTTAAAATGACAAAAATAAAATTCACTCGCAAAAATTCAAGGTTTGTGGCGTTTAAGCTTTCAGGGCATACGGGCAAGGCAGAGGCAGGCAAGGATGTGCTTTGCAGCGCGCTGTCAACAGCCTCGCAAATGGCGGTTGTTGCAATTTGTGAAGTTGCCAATATGCAAGCCGATGTGCAAATTAAGGATGGGTTTTTAAGCCTAGCAGTTCAAAATCCATCCGAGCAATCAGATTTGATTATCACCGCTTTATACAAAACCTTGCAAAGCATTTGCGAAGATCAAAAAAAATATGTAAAGTTGGAGGTTGAAGATGTTTAAAATAAATATTCAACTTTTTGCTCACCACAAAGGTGGTGGAAGCACCAAAAACGGAAGAGATTCTGCTGGCAAACGCCTTGGCGTTAAAGCTGGTGATGGACAGAGAGTTTTGGCTGGCTCAATTATTGTTCGCCAAAGAGGCACAGAGATATATCCAGGCGCAAATGTAGGGATCGGCAAAGATTACACTTTGTTTGCTCTTAAAGATGGGGCTGTTAAGTTTGGTTCTTCAAAAGGCAAAAAGATTGTTTCAGTTTTAGAAAATATTTAATTTTTTCCCTGCAATTTGCGGGGATTTTTTGTTATGGAATATAAAATTTTTAAAAATAAAATAGAAATTTATTCTAAGCAAGATTTTAATCCGCAACACATTTTAGAATGTGGGCAAATTTTTTGCTATCAAAAAACAAGTCAAGGCTATCAGGTTTTTTCTAAAAACAAAAAGGCGACGATAATTGAAAAATCTTGGGGATATCAAGTTTTGTGTGACGATGAAAAATATTTTGAGAATTTTTTTGATTTAAAAACCGATTATTCTTGCATTAAAGCACAGCTTTCAAAATTTGAGATATTAAAAAACCCAATAAAATTTGGTGAAGGCATAAGAATTTTAAAAAATGATATTTTTGAAGTGATTGTTTCTTTTATCATTTCAGCAAACAACAACATCAAACGCATTCAAAAAATAATAAATTCATTAAAATCAGTTTGCACGCACAGCAGCGATTTTCCTTCATTAAACCAACTTTTGCAGCTTTCGGTGGAAGATTTTTACAGCCTAGGCTTGGGCTATCGCGCTCCGCAGCTGTATAAAGCACTCAGGCAAATCGATGAAAATTTAATTTTGCAGTGGCAAGCTCTGCCAACGCCGCAACTTAGAAAAAATTTAATCTCGCTCAGCGGAGTTGGCCCAAAAGTTGCAGACTGCATACTTTTGTTTGGCTATGGAAGAAAAGATGTTTTTCCAGTTGACACATGGATAAATAAAATGTATAACACCTATTATTCGCCTTTAAATAACAGGCAAAAAATTGCAAACAATTTAATAAATATTTTTGGCAATTTATCAGGCTACGCTCAACAATATTTGTTTTATTATCAACGCTCATCACTCTGATGAGCTTTTTTTAAAAGGGGTATTTACAAACCAAATTGCCTATGTTATAATTAGGGCAAGGAGGAAGCAAATGGAATTCGTTGAATTCTTCACCGAAATGCATTGGTCGGTTATATTATTGCTGGTGATAACAATAATCTTGTTTGTTATTGAAATCATCATTCCGGGCTTTGGCATTTGGGGAATCATGGGAACGATCACCGGCATTGCCGCAATCGTTTGCGAAGCGGTGTTTACGCTGTCGGTTTTTGATGTGTTTTTTATGATATTTTTGATTTTAGTGCTGTTTGCAATTTTGTTTGTTATATTTTCGCATTCTTTTCACAAAGGTCTCATCAAAAAAACGCCACTGGTTGAAAGTCAAACCGCGCTGCCAGAAAATTATGGCATAAACCCAAATTTAAAAGAGCTTGTTGGAAAGCAGGGTGAAATCATCACACTTTGCAAACCAGTTGGAAAAGCAAAGATCGACGAAAGCGTTTACACGGTTTGCTCGGTTAAAGGGGCAATCTATGAAGGCGAAAAAATTAAGGTTGTTGAAGTTGAAAACAACACAATCAAAGTTGAAAAAATAGGAGGAGAACAAGATGAATAACAGCATGCTTTTAGCAATTGAAGGCTGGGCGATCGCACTTATCATAATGTGCTGTTTGCTTGCAGCTGGTATGGTTGTGTTGTTTATTTTAGTGCCAATCAAGCAATGGTTTACGGCGTTAGTTTCGGGTTCGCACATTTCAATGGCAAGGCTTGTGGGCATGAAACTTAGAAAAACAAACTACAAACTCATCGTCAACGCCTACATAATGGCAAGAAAAGGTGGAATCAAAATCACGGCAGCCGATCTTGAAACGCATTACATGGCGGGCGGAAATGTTGAAAACATCGTCAAAGCGCTTATTGCTGCAAACAGTGCAGGCATTGAATTGTCGATTGACCTTGCAAAAGCCATCGACCTTGCGGGCAGCGATGTTGTTGAAGCGGTTGAAACTTGCGTTACTCCAAAAATTATCGAAGTAAACGGCATCGCCGCAGTCGCTCAGGATGGCATTGAAGTTAAGGTTAACATTAAAGTCACCGTTAAAACCGACATTGATGAGTTGGTGGGCGGCGCGAGAGAAGACACAATCATCGCCAGAGTCGGCAAGGGCATAGTAAGTTGTATTGGCGCTGCTGAAACTTACACCGAGCTGCTTGAAAATCCATCCAGCATTGCAGACGCAATTTTGGGAAAGGGCTTGGATGACGGAACTGCATACGAAATTGTTTCGGTAGATGTGTCGGACATCGACATCGGCAGAAACCTTGGTGCAAAACTTGAAACCGAAGAAGCGGAAAAAGAGAAAAAACTTGCAGAAGCGCAGGCAGAAAGATTGCGCAGTATGGCGGTTGCAGAAGAGCAGAAGATGAAGGCAAAAACTCAGGAAATGAAAGCCGCAGTGCTTGCAGCGGAAGCTGAAATTCCTAAGGCGATTGCAAGTGCAATAAAAGAAGGCAAGTTTGGCGTTTTAGATTATTATAAACTTAAAAATCTGCAAGCAGACACCGCAATGCGCTCATCAATCGCAGGCATAGAACAGGATAGCGGCGACGGGGAGGCATAAAAATGTTGTGGCTGTGGATTACACTCATCGGGCTGGGGGCGCTTTGCTTTTGTGGATTGGTGTTTGTGATTGAAAAACGCAAAAAAATCTTTAAAAAGCGCTCAAAGGTGCAGCGAGCAGAGAAAAAAAAGGCAAAACTTGCAGAAAAACAACCGCCACAAACTCTTCCAGAAAAACCAGAAGACGATGTCAGCTTAAACGAAGATGTTGTTGAGGTGTTGTCAGAAGACGGGGTGCATGAAGAAGTTTACACGCCATCCAGCGAGTTTGTTGAGGAAGTTGTTTATCCAGTTGTGAGCAGGCAAAGGCCAATCAGGCGAGATCCAAATGCATTTGCCAATTTTAAGCGAGAATATTTTCCGATTGAAGAAAAAGTTCCAATCAAGCAACAAATTAAAGAGCTTTCACCAGAAATCAAGGCATTGCTGTTTGCAGGAGTGCTGGATAGAAAGCCAGATGATCAATTCTAAATAAATTTAAACACGCATACTTTAACTTAAAAGGAAGGGTGCGTGTTTAATTTTTTTGATGAAATAAAAAAGGCATTAAAATCGCAAAAATTTACCGAAAAATATAATATTATAAACATTTCGGGCAGGATTTTATATGTTGAAGGGCATTTGGGAATATGCAAACTCTCCAAGCAGCAAATCAGCTTTAAAGTCAAAGGCGAGATGATTATAGTGGAAGGCGAAGATTTAATGCTGTTTGAGCTTATGGACAAAACTTTAAAAATCACAGGCAACATCAAAAGGGTTGAGGTGTTGTGATGAAGTTAAAAAATTATCATTTCTTCAAAATAAAAGGTTTAAATCAAGAGCGTTTATTCAATAAATTAAGTAAAAACATACAACTGTTTGAAATCAACAGATTAGAAAAAAATCTTTCAACCTTTAAAGTTAAATTTTTCGATGGAAAAAAAGTGCAAAAAATTTTGCACGAAGATGGCTTTCAAATTATTGAACATAAAAAATCAGGGTTTTTAAGCCAACTTGCAATTTTCTGCACAAGCTATGGGCTGATTGCTGGGCTTGTGATCAGCGTTTTACTTTATGGCGTGCAGGCTCAATTTATTCAAAACATTCAGGTTCGCGGCGTTGAAAATTGCGCCGAAATTGAGCAATATTTAAAAACGCACATCTCTTCTAAGTATAAAAGCAGCATCGACATTCAACAAATTGAACATATGATCAACGATAACTTTGATGATTTAAGTTTCATCAGCGGCGCGATTGTTGGACAGACTTTGGTTGTAAATTTAAAAAATCAAATTATTCCGCCTGAGATGCAAAGCGAATTTTCGCCGATTGTGTCGCAATACGATGGTGTGATAACAAAAATCTCGCTAATTCAAGGCACTTTAAAGGTTAAAGTGGGCGATATAATCCAAAAGGGACAAATTTTGGTTGAGCCAAAGGTGGTGAACTCTTCCGGCGAAGAGTTTAACATCCAGCCTAAGGCGCAAATCTATATGGATGTGTGGTTTGAAGGCGAAGCGACTCATTTTGACAAGCAAGTTATAACCTTTCGCACAGGCAAAAAATGTGAAAATGTGAGTGTAATGTTGTTTGGTGCAGAATTTTATAACAATGGAGTGATGTGTGATTTTGATAATTACGAAAGTCAGCAAAAAACCATAAAACTGTGTAATAACAATTTGCTGCCGTTTAAAATTGTTAAAACAACATATTTTCAACTAGAATCGCAAACGATTATTTCCACTTTTGAAGAAAAGCAAGACGAAATCATAAATTTGGCAAAACAAAACTGCTTGCAAAAAATTGATGGATGTGAGATAATAAAAAATGAAAGTTATCGTATTTTACAGGGGGCGGGCAGCACAACTGTTAAATATGTGATTACTGCAAACATTCTTGCAAGTGGAGAAAATAATGAAAATTTACTCAAACAAACCTAAATTGCTTGACAATCAGGTTTTTGAAAAAGCGCTCGAACTTACATCAAATCAAGTTGAGGGTGTGACGGTTGGAGTCAGCTTTGTTTCAAAAGCCAAAATCAAAAAACTCAATTTAGCAAGGCGCGGCGTAAATAAAGTGACGGATGTGCTTTCTTTTCCTATGTTCGAAACAAAAAAAACTGCAACTTTGCAAAATTTTTTAGATGAGATTGATCCGCTTACAAAAGAATTGGAAATTGGCGACATTGTCATATGTCTTCAAGTTGCAAAAAAGCAAGCCAAAGCTTACGGACATTCATTAAAACGAGAGATCAATTTTTTAGCGCTACATGGATTTTTGCATTTGCTTGGCTATGACCACTTAAATGCTAAGCAAGAAAAACAGATGTTCGGCTTAGCGGAAAAAATTCTCGCCGAATGTGGAATTACAAGGAGTGAAAATGTATAAATTTGGATATGTTGCAGTGCTAGGCTTGCCAAATGCTGGCAAAAGCACCCTGATCAACAGGCTGGTGGGCATGCGTCTTGCCATTGTGTCAAACAAGCCGCAAACAACGCGCGACAATATATTGGCGATTGTTAACGGCAAAAATTATCAGCTGGTTTTGATAGATACCCCCGGTATACATAAGGCGACATCGCATTTGGATAGGTTTATGATGAAAAATGTTCGCACAGCAAAAGCAAGTGCCGATGTTGTGCTTTATCTGATTGACAGCACCGCCGCTCCAACTGCACAGGAGCTTGAACACATTGCCAAAATGAAAGCAGACGGGCTGAATGTTGTTGTGGCGGCATCCAAGTGTGATAAAAAGCATCCAAATTTTGATTGCGATGTCGTGTTTTCTGCGCTCACCGGTGAGAATGTGCAATTGCTTATTGACAAAATTTTAAGTTTTTTGCCGTCGTCTAAAACTAAAAACTTTTTGTATGACCAAGACGAAGTAACTGATAAGCCGATCAAATTTATCGTTGCCGAATATGTTCGAGAAGGAGTGCTTCAACAGCTTAAAAAAGAAGTGCCACACGGCGTGGCAGCAGTTACAACTTTATATCAAGAAAAGCCAAATATAGTTGACATCGAAGTTGAAATCGTGTGCGAGAAGCAATCGCATAAGGGCATTATCATCGGCAAAGGCGGGCAAACGCTTAAAAAAATTGGCGTGTATGCAAGGCAGATGTGTGAAGCGCTTTTGGGCAAAAAGGTTATGCTTAAAATTTTTGTGAAAGTGGAAGAAGGTTGGAAGGATAAGCCAAGCAAGCTTACAGATTTAGGATATAACTGACACTCAGGCAAAGCGCGCGCTTTTAAGCGCGCACGCGCCCCGCGCTTTTAAGCGCGGAGCGCGAAATTTTTGCGCAGACGCAAAAATTTGCTTTGCCTGCTTTTTTTGTGTCATGCAACCGGCATTTGAAATATATTGTATCAAGCGTCATACGCAAAAGAGGAAGGCATGAGCAATATTGCGAAGGTTGTGATTGGCATAAGTTTTATTTTTTTGATGACAACGCTTGGTGGCATGATGGTTTTTTTGTTCAAAAAAGAAACCAGCCAAAAGTTAAACAAATTTATCTCCGGCTTTTCGTCGGGTATTATGATTGCTGCATCAATATGGTCGTTGCTGCTTCCGGCGATTGACAGCTCTCAAAATTTTGGTAAATTAAGTTTTTTGCCAGCGACGATTGGTTTTTTGATTGGCGGAGTTGTTCTTACTGTGATTGATGTAATTTGCCGGCGTGTCAATCATGGAAAAATGCATAGTTACAATAAATTGTTTTTTGCCATGACTTTGCACAACATACCTGAAGGCCTTGCGGTTGGGGTGGCGTTTGGCGCGGCTTTTGCCAGTGCCAACTCTTCTGCGATGCTGCTTGCGCTGAGTTTAGCACTTGGCATGGGCATACAAAATTTTCCTGAGGGGATGGCGATTGCACTGCCAGTCAAACAGCACACTGGCAGCAAATTTAAAGGTTTTTTGATGGCAACATTGAGTGGCGCGGTTGAGCCAGTTGGCGCAGTGATTGGCTTTTTTCTTTCCGCAAGCGTAAGCTTGGTTTTGCCTTGGGTGCTTGCATTTGCCGCAGGCGCGATGATTTTTGTTGTTGTGGGCGAGATGTTTTTACAAAACCAAACAGAAGAAGCAAACGGATTTTACGTGTGGGGGACGATGATAGGCTTTGCGCTTATGATGGCGCTTGATGTGGGATTGGCATAAAAAAACGCTGGCTTAAAGTCAGCGTAAAAGAAAGCGTATAAACAATGACAGATTTCTTTTTTGTTCGTCGCGCGTGGATATTTGACCATGTCCACTTGCAAGAGTTGCAAATGAGATGTCGTTTTGAATTTTGATTAAACTTTGCAGCATTTGTTTTTTGTCGCCGCCATACAAATCGGTTCTGCCAACGCCTTGTTTAAACAGCACATCGCCTGAAAACAGCACATCATCAATCAAAAAGCCAAGTGAGCACTGCGAGTGCCCCGGAAGTGAGTAAACGCTAATTTGAAAATCTCCAAGAGAAAACGATTGCTGATCGTCAATAAAAACAAAATTAGAAAAATCGTCGATCACAAAATTTTCGCCATAGTTTTTTGCGGCATCTTTAAGCATCTCCACAATTTTTTTTGATGCATAAATTTTGCAGCCAAACTTTTTTGCAATTTCTTTGGCATGAAAGCAGTGATCATAGTGCCCATGCGTAAGCAGCAATCCTAAAACCTTGTTGCCGCCCACATATTTTTCAATCTGATCGCACGATGCGCCCGCATCTATAATCAAGCATTGCAAATTTTTTTGAGCAATATATGTGTTGCTATCCAGCAAGTTTGAAATAATTTGTTGAGTTTGCATGGTTTAATTATACTCCTAAAAAATTTTAAAAGCAAACAATAAAACGCTTGAAAAACAAAATTTTCAAGCGTTTGACATGGCAGGGGTGGAAGGAATTGAACCCTCGACAATGGTTTTGGAGACCACTGTTTTACCACTAAACTACACCCCTAAAAGGCATGAAAAAATTTTAGCATTTTTAGTTTTTATTGTCAAGTGTTTGTGCAAATTGCAACAAATATAATAAAAAAAGAAGGTTTAATCCTTCTTTTTAACTCTTAAATCTTTTCCTGCAAGTTCAAAAGCAATGCTTTTTTGTTTGTTTACAATTCGCGAGAAGATTCTTTCGTCATATCGCTGCATTATGCTTTCAGGATCTAGGTTGGAGGTTATCACTGTTCTCAACCCGCGCGTTTGACGCTCGTTTATCAAAAGATACAGATATTCGATTGTAACATTTTTGTATATTGGCTCTGTGCCCAAGTCGTCGATAAACAGCACTTCGGGCGAGAGCAGCTCGTCAAGCAACTCGGTTTTTTGTTCTTCGCGAGCGGTGTGAATTTGCAAAAATTTTTGGTTGAGCGCAAAAGCAGAAATAAGCAAACATATTTTTGCTTGTTGAATAAGTTGCTTTGCCATGCATTTGGCAAGATGCGTTTTGCCAGTGCCAGTTTGTCCAAACATATATATCAGCGTTTTTTGCGACTGAGATGTGCACCATTTTTGCATAAGAGCATATATCTTTTTTGCATTTTCAGGATTTTCAAATATTGAAAAGTTGGATTGCTTAAAATCTTCAAGCTGATCAAAACCGCTGTTTTTAATTAAAATAAGCGCAATTTGCTTTTTCAAACATGTGCAATATTCGCCGTCAACGATGCCATTGTCCTTGCACTTATTACAATGATAATTTGGCGAAAGATTGTCAATTTTTAAACTTTTTTTAACATTTTCATATTCATTTTGGCATTTTTTTAATTGCGAGCCATCATTTTTGATTGCAAAGGCATCATCTTTTGCTTTTTGCATTATGGCTTGTTGCAAAGCTTGATAGGCGTTTTTAAATTGCGGATTTTTAAACGCGTTTGAAAAAGCCTCTTGCGCTTTTGCTTCGGCAAGTTGTTTGCGATGTAAAATTATTTCAAGTGCTTGGTTAACCAAACTTTGCTTCATTGTTTCTCCTTACAATTCTATTTCGTCAATAGACTGAATCATTGCCTGATAATCCTGCTTGGTGTAAGAGCGGCCTTTAAGTTTGCTCTGTTGTGGCTGCGACGCAGCAACAGGGGTGAGATTTTTTGCTTGGCTTACGGTTGTGATGTTGTTTTCATGCCAACTTGCAAGCAGCCTTGCTATGTATTGAAGTGGCGAAAGTTTATCCTTAGCAAGTTCGGCAGCATATGAGATCACTTCGTCGCTCATATTCCACACGGTTTTCCATGTTTTATAGCTTTCGCGGTCGAATGCGTTTACGCGTCGCGAAATGTTTAGATTTTGCAATAAAATTTTGATTTGTTCGTCAATCTTTACAATGCCTGCCAAGTATTCGTCTAGTGCCGACTTGGTTAGAATGCCAAGTTTATATAGTTTTTGCACAAGGCTGTTAAGCCCGTCAAGCGAACGGATGGAAGATTTGAATGCATAGCTTGCCAAGTCTTCCAGCGCCTTTGCTTCAAAGCCCATGTTAAGCCATGGGGTGATGTAGGTTTCAATTTCGCTGTCAAGGCTTTCATAGTATACGCCAAGGTTGCGGTTTATCTGTTTTGCCAAAGCAAAAATTTCGTCTTGAGATGCGATGAAGTGCTTTATCTCAGCCACTGAGAACTTGCCGTTTAAAAAGTATTTTTCAAGCAGAGCATTAAGTTTTTCGCAGCCGCCTTTTCTTTTCATGCTTTGGGCAACAAAAAGTATGGCGTCGTCTTCAAAACCCATGCCTTCCTTCCATTTTAAATACATCTCTTTCTCTTCAATAAACGCGTTGCGCTTGATGCCAAGCGCGTTAAGCACAGCCGCTAGGGCAGACGATGATTGTTCGGCTTGGCAGAGTTTTTCTTCAACCTGCTGTGCAGTTAAAATGCCTTCTTTTGCCCAATTTTTTGCAACAGTGAGTATGTAGCTGTAGCCAACTGCTTTGTTTTTGCTTTGTATGCAGTAGCCCATAATCATCAACAGTGCCTCTTGCTGCATATGACTTTTTTCAAGAAAATCATAATATTCGCCGTATTCTGTTTTGGTGATTTCGCGCATGCCTTTAAAAAGCTCTTGCGCCTGAGAATTAAATTTTTCATATTTTTCTGGCTTATAAAGCCTGATGCCGTTGAAAACATCTTTAAGTGGTTTATACAGCACTTGAATAGGATAGGTTGAAAGCACTTGCACAAGCCCTTGCTCTTCCCAATATCTAAACGCGCTTTCAAGATCAAGCTCGCTTATGTTGAGTTTTTTTGCAAAAGCTTCAAAGGTGTTATCTATTTCGATGTCGTTGGTTGCAAGATACAATCCATATAAATAAACCTTGACGCACAAATCTGGCGCTGACGGCAAAAAGTTATCGATGAAGATATTATCGATTTGTGTTTTATTGTTGGCAACAAGTTCTGTTGAAAATCTGCAAAAACTCATAACAACTCCGTTAGAATGATTTTACCACAAAAATTTAATTTGTCAAAGAATTTTATTTATTAGTTGTGAATATGTTATAGCATGAAAAAAGTGTGCGCTATTTTTTTGCTTATTGTTTTGCTGATGCCAGCATTTTTTTTGTCGGGTTGTGAAGATAAGCCAGCATTAAACAGCTATCAAATTTCGGTAAACTTTGATTCTCAAAACAAAACCGCTCAGTGCGTATGCACCGTGGATTATGTTAATAATACTTCCAACGCATTTGATTATCTTTTGTTTCATCTCTATCCGAACGCTTTTTCGCAGCAGGGAGAAGGATTGGTTTGCTCGCCAGCGAACGAGACGAAAACCTATCCAAACGGGATAAGCTATGGCGGGATTCAAATTGACGGCGTTCAAGTTGGCGGCAAGCAGGCACAATTCACTTTACAAGGAGAAGCCGACATGCTTTTGAAAGTCAGCCTAGAAAACCAGCTTTTTCCTGATGAGAGAGTGCAGGTTGAGATGCAATTCGCGTTGGTGCTGCCAAACGCAAACCATAGGTTTGGTTATGGTGACGACACCGTCAATTTTGCAAATTTCTATCCAATTGCTTGCGTATATCGCGATGGCGAAGGTTTTGCAACGGATGGTTACATCGCAAACGGCGATCCGTTTTTCAGCGATGTTGCCAACTATGTTGTATCAGTTGACTATCCGCAAAGTTACATTCTCGCTTGCAGCGGCACTGATAAAACAACCGCATTGGATGGAGACCGCAACATCACAACTTTTTCAAACGAGAAGGTTAGAGATGTAAGCTTTGTTTTGTCGCAAAATTTTAATATGATTTCAGCAAAAAGTCGCGGATGTGAAATTGAATATTATTTTTTTGACGATGGCAACGCGCAAAATTCGCTTGAAACAGCGGTTAAGGCGATGGAGTTTTACAGCCAAAGTTTTGGAGATTATCCATATTCATCGCTTGCGGTTGTGCAAACAAATTTTGTGCATGGCGGCATGGAATATCCGCGCCTCGTGATGATTTCAAACAGCGTTGCAAGTGAAGATTACGCCTATGTTATTGCCCATGAAATCGCACATCAATGGTGGTATGGTGTGGTTGGGAATGATGAATATAATCATGCATGGCTGGATGAAAGCTTAACCGAATTTTCAACAGCATTGTTTTTTGAAAATTATCCTGAATATAACATCTCATACAATCAAATAATCAGCGGGGCGGAGGCGAATTACAAGTTCTTTTTGCAGATATATAAAAAAATTCAAGGCGATGTTGACACCAGCATGCTTCGTCCGCTTGATGAGTTTGCAACCGAGCCTGAATATGTCAACAACATCTACACGCGTGGGATTTTGATGTTTGACGCGCTTAAAAATCAACTGGGTTCAAAAAAATTGACATCCACACTAAAAGCATATTTTAAGCAGTATGCCTTCAAAAATGTTTCGTCAGACGAGTTTATTGAATTTTTTAGTGCCAAAGCGGGGGCAAAGCTGCAAAAGTTTTTTGACAGTTGGCTAAACGGCGATGTGGTGTTTGTATATGCATAAAAAAAACTAGGCGTGCCTAGTTTTCTGTGTTTGAAACTATGGTTGGTTGCAAAGCGAGGCGCTTTTTTCTGCCATCATATTTTGCATCCCAGTCTGCAACAGCTTGATTGAACATGTCGATGATGAGATCTATGCTTTTTTCAATTTGGAAATTTTTAGAATGTTTAACATATTCGCTTTTATATTTTAATCTCTCTTCAGGATGTTCAATCCACCAGTCAAGTTTGGCTGCCAAATCTTTGTGGTCGCCAGGCTTGAACAGACTTTCCTCGCAGATTGTAAATTGTGGAGTTGCCGAACGCACTGATTTTGAAACAATAGGCACAACTCCGCACGCGATTGCTTCAATGCAGCTGATGCCTTCAATTTCGGTGTCGGCAGGGTGGATGTAAATGTCTGAAAAATTGTGGATAGAATGCAACTGCTCTTTGGTGTAGAAGCCAAAGATAGGGGTGACAGGCAGTTTGGTTGCCATTTTTTGAATTTTTTTCTTCAATGGGCCTTTGCCGCCGAAAATAAGTTGAATTTTGTCTTTATATTTAGATCTTTCAACCGCCTTGATAATCAAATCATGGCGTTTTTCTTGTGAAAATCTCCCAATAAATGAAACGATGATTTTATCATTTAAAAAGTCGGGCTTTTCAATTTTCTGCATAGTGAAGCTATCTGAAAAGCCGTTTGAAATCACATGCAAATATGAATGGTATTTTTGTTTTACCAGCCTGTTTGCAATCATCATGCTTGGGCAGTGTATGTGTTTGATGTATCTATATAAGTTGTTGTAAAATGAAAGATAGATTGCGTCGTTGAGCGGTTTAACTTTGTGCATATAGATGGTGGAAGTTATGTTGCATGGATCAACATGGAATGCAGCAGTGCAAGGCACATTAAGTTCTCTGCAAAGTTTGGCAGCGGTTATTCCAAGTTTAAACGGCATGTATATGTGAACAATATCGCTGCCAGTGATCGCTTTTTTCAAAACTTCTTCATCCGGGTTTGCAAACACAAAGCCTTCTGACATAATAATTTTGTCAAACAATTTGCCAAACGAGCGCTTTGGCACGCCATACATTGTTCTGCCTTCTTCATCAATGGTTACAATTCTCACTTCATGCCCGCGTTTTCTCAGCATATCAGTAAATCTTCTTGCTGAAATGCCCGTGCCATTATTCTCGTCAAAATAGCAATCAGTTACAAATGTTATAATCATTTTTATCTCCCGTTTACATTTATATTTTATCATATTAGCAAAATTTATAAAAGCATTTATTTAATATTTCATTGACAAATCGTCAATATAGTGTAAAATATAGTTGTAAAGTGTGAAAAAAGGAGATGCTATGCAGGAAGCAGAAAAATTAAAGTTGATTCGTGAAAAAATGCAAATCGAGCGAGCTATGATGACGCAGTCTCAGCGCTTGCAAAACTTGATTGAGATGGTTAAAAATGCAGAAGCCTATGCCAAAGAAAACAAAGTGGAGATGGTGGCGGTGGATGTTGATGGGGGTGAAGTATGAGGCCTCTTTATATCGCAATCGATTCGGATGCGCTTATAAACTTTGCAAGAATTTATTATGGCAATGGCAAAGTGCAACTCACGCCAAACACAAAACAAAGAATTAAAGAATTTTTAGATGACATTAAAAGCAACGACATTTCAGTTAGGTTTGTCGTTCCCAGTGTGGTGTTTAATGAAGTACATAATCCGCAAATGAAAAACAGCGAAATAGACATGTTTATCAAAAATTTTTGCTGTATCCCAAAAATTATGCCAAAAGAATTAAACTATGCAAAAAAGGTTGAAACTTTGGCGAAAAGTTATTGCGATGTTAAACCAGATGGTTCGCTTGCGCCAATGAAGCAAATTTACAGTGCGGCAAGCGGGGCATATGTGCCATCAAACGATGCCTACATCATGGCCGAGGCCACAACTTTGGGCATGAGCCTTATCACTTTTAATGAGCAAGATTATGTAAGCGCAAACAAAAATAAGCTTAACGACAGATCGCGTGCATATGAAATTGTAAACATAAACAAAAGCTATAATTGCGGATATATTGATTACAGCGACAGCACCAAAAAGGTTTATCCAAGGCCGCATCATGTTATGGAGTTTATCAATCTTTTATATGGCAGAAAGTTTTTGCATTTTCCTACGCCTAAAATCAAATATGCCAGAGCGGGAAGTGTTGAATTTAATGATGGTTTTCTATTAAAATAAAAAAGCCAGCCTGATGGGCTGGTTTTTTGGTGGACTTGCAGGGGCTCGAACCCTGGACCCATTGATTAAGAGTCAATTGCTCTACCAACTGAGCTACAAGTCCATATTGGATGTTAAGTTGTGTTCGTCCAGGGTTTGAGCCCTGAAACGAAAGGGAAGGATTTTAAAATCTCTGGGATTTTAAGTTTGTGACCTGGACCCATTGATTTAATTC
>CALVYP010000006.1 GCA_944372365.1 uncultured Clostridia bacterium
TTTAGTCAACCAAATTTATTTGTTTTTCAGCAATTTTCTGCAAAAAAAAATCAGCAAAACGCTGATTTAATCTTGATATATTACGCTGCGGCAATTCTCACACACTAAAATATTTTCACGTTTGAGTTTTGACAGCGCTGATGCCGAAAGCTCCATTCTGCATCTTCCGCAATTATTGCCCATCGCCTTAACAAAAACTGGGAAGATTTTGTCGGCACGCTTTTTGTTGTAAATTTCCATAACATCTGCTGGCACTTTTTTGGCAATCGAGGCAAGTTTAAGTTTAAGCTCGTCAATTTTAGGCTGTACAGCAAGTGCCGCTTCATCGTATGCCGTTTTGTATTTTTGATACTGCGCCTTGGCTTCGTTATAATTTTTTACGGTTTTGTTGTAGTCTGCAAGCACTTGGTTGATGCTTTCTGCAAGCTTTGTAAGGCGTTTGTCAAGCAAAGCTAGGTTTTGAACAACCTTATCCTTTGTTGCAAGATTTTCATTTATTTTGTCAACTGAAAGGCTTTCTACATTCTTTTTTAAAAGGTCTTCGCCATGCTTTTTTGTTGAAGCTATGGTTTTTTTAAGCTCGTCCATCTCACGCAAAATGCTGCCAGCCTGCTGTTCAAGTTGGCTTGATTTAACCTGCGAATCTTTGGCAGTTTGGCTTAGTTGAGTGCATTTAAGTTTATACGGATTTTGAGCCAAATCCTTTTCAAGATTGACAATTTGCCCATCAATTTTTTGATATTCTAAAATGGCTTCTAACTGCATAATTTCTCCTTATTCCATAAAGTCAGCCAGTTTTTTGCTGCGGTTTGGATGTTTAAGTTTTCTAAGCGCTTTGGCTTCTATTTGACGAATTCTTTCACGCGTGACTTTAAATTCTTTGCCCACTTCTTCCAAGGTTTTTGCCCTGCCGTCTTTAAGGCCGTAGCGCTGACGAATAACTTCTTGCTCTCTTGGCGTGAGAGTGTCAATCACAGCAAGCAACTGCTCTCTTAAAAGCGACTGAGTTGCAACTTCCATTGGCGACTTGACTGTTTCATCCACAATGATGTCGGTGAGTTTGCTGTCATCTTCTTCGCCGATTGGAGTTTCAAGCGAAACAGGATCAAGCCCGATTTTTTGAATTTCAATGATTTTTGATTCCGGAAGCCCCATTTCTTTGGCAATCTCTTCGGTGGAAGGCTCGCGGCAGAGTTTTTGTGTGAGCTGCCTGATCACGCGCTGCGCTTTGTTGATGGTTTCAACCATGTGCACAGGGATTCTTATCGTGCGTGACTGGTCGGCAATCGCACGAGTGATGGATTGACGAATCCACCAAGTTGCATATGTTGAGAATTTAAAGCCTTTGGAATAATCAAACCTTTCCACCGCTTTCAACAAGCCAAGGTTGCCTTCTTGAATAAGATCTAAGAATGACAAGCTCGACGCCCTTGACGCCCATTTTTTTGCAACGCTTACCACAAGCCTTAAATTGGCTTCGCAGAATTTTGCCTTGGCATATTCGTCACCTTGAACAATCCTTTGAGCAAGATCGCGCTCTTCATCTGCGGTGAGCAGCGGCACTTTGCCGATGTCTTTTAAATAGATTTTAACAGGGTCGTCAACGCCATATTCAGGCATGATGTCGGTGAAATCATCCTTCATGTCTTCTTCATCATTGGTGCGGATAACCCTTATGCCCTGTTCTTCCAACTTGTCAATAAACTGACGCACATCGTCTGGCGAAACATCATATTTTAAGATTTTATAAAAGATGTCGTCCTCATTCACCGAGCCTTTTTTTTGCGCAAGGTCGACAATTCTTTTAAATTCTGCTTCAACTTTTTTATCAAGCATAAAAATCCTCCAAATTTTTTTCTCTAATTTTTTTATCCACATCCTGCGCACGCATAAGCAATGCCCTGCGCTGGTTTAAATCTTGCGAGTTTTTGTATTCCGCCATAATTGCGTCTTTTTGCTGTTTAAGTTTTTCTTCGGCAAGCGCCCACACACATTCGTTAAAATATTGTTTTTCGTTGCCGTTGGCCTCGGCAAAGTTGAAATAAATTAAATCTTGCCAAAATGGCTGGCTTTCAACATCCACTTTATCAAACAATGTGGAAATGCGCTGAGTGGAGGCAATCAAGTTTATTTCTTCATCTCTGCCGTCAATCAGTTTTTTAAAGTTTAAATTATCAGGCACAAAACTTTTTTTGTGAAGAAGTGACGCCAAAACAAATGTTTCTGCTCTTTTGTTGCCATTTATTCGATTAACTAAAACAGAGTTTTGTTGTTTTTCAAAGGTTGGCATAATGTTGATGCCTAAATTTCGTCTAAGAGAATCAACAGGCACGGCAGTGAGATCTCTAATTTTAAAAACATATGCTTCCTGCTCTGGCTGCGAAAAGTTTTTAAGCTTGTCCAAGATATTCTGCACAAATCCAGCCTTTTCTTCTGGCTTATTTAAATCAAACTTTTCAAGTTCAAGATCGATGTAGTAATCCATAATCGGCTTTGCGTTTTGAATAATCTCTTGCATCTGAGCCTTACCATTTTCTTGCTTTAAAACTTCGTCGGGATCTTGTCCACTTGGCAGGCAAGCAATTTTTACATTAAAGCCCGCGTTTTTGAAAATGTCGATCGATCTTAAAGTGGCTTTTATGCCCGCTTCGTCGCCATCAAAGCACAGCACAACATCATCGCAAAGTTTTTTAAGTTCACGCGCGTGATCGGCAGTTGCGGCAGTTCCAAGACACGCCACTGTGTTTTTAAACCCCGCTCTGTGCATGGAAATTACATCAATTTGTCCTTCGACAATAATTATATTGCTAAGCCCATGCTGCTGTTTTAAACGCTTTAAAAGGTGGATGCCAAACACAACCTTGCCTTTTTGGAAAACCATTGTTTCAGCGGTGTTTTTATACTTTGCAAAGTCGGTTTTTTCAAGCGCGCGAGCTGTGAAGCCTATGCACTCGCCAAAGCTGTTGAAAATTGGAAAAACCAATCTTTCGCCCATGGCATCGTAAAGCCTATCCTGCTGTTTGGATTGTGCAACGCCGCTTTCAAGCAGCAGTTTTTTAGAAAAACCGCGCTTTAATAAATAGGCAACAAGTTCATTCCAATCAAGCGAATAGCCGATTTTAAAATCTTCAAGTTCATGGCGCGTAAAGCCCCGCGACTTTATGTAATCTTGCGCCTTTTTTGCCTCAGGCTTGTATATATTTTCATGATAGTGCTCTGCTGCCGCGTCAAGCACTTTTAAAATTTCATCCTTCTGCTTTTTGCGTTGGATTATTCCATCATCGCCACTGATTTGTGGCACTTGCATCTTAGCATTTTCTGCAAGTCTGGTTATTGCGTCGTAAAAATCGCAACTTTCAATTTTTTCAACAAAGGTGATTACATCGCCGCCCTCTTTACAGCCGAAGCAATGATAGAGCCCTTCATATTGGTCGACACAAAAAGAAGGGGTTTTTTCGTGATGAAATGGACAACAACCCCAAAATTTACTTCCCCTTTGTTGAAGGGTTACATATTTTGAAACAACGCTGACAATGTCATTTTTGCGTTTAAGTTCGTCAAGCCAATCTGGCGAAAAACCCCTGTTACTGTTACTCAAATTCCCCTCTTAAAAAACACTTCTAACCTATATATACTCGGTAAAAAAACAAATTCCTTTTATAAAGTTATAAATTTATATCTAAAACCGAAAAAATTTTTATTCTGCCCTGTTTTTAGGCAAAAATCAGTGTTCGGCAATATAATTTAGCGCGCTTGTTGCTGCGATTGCACCTGTTGCCGCCGCCGTTACAATTTGCTTTACAGCAATGGTTGAAACATCGCCACAGGCAAACACACCTTCCATAGACGAGTGCGCGGTTTCATCCGTGATAATGTAGCCTTTTTCATCTAAATTGATTTTATTTTTCAAAAATTCGGTGTCTGGCTTTCTTCCAATCGTCACAAAAATGCCGTCAACTTTAACCTTTTGGCCGCTATCCAAAACTAAGCCTTCAACCTTTCCATCGCCTTTTATGCTTTGCACGAGCGCGGAATAATATATTTTAACATTTTTTAACCTGTCAAATATGTTTGGTTGATAGGCTTTGAGTTTGAGTTTAGGATATTTTGAAATTATGCACACACTTTTGCAAATGTTGTTTAGATATAGTGCGGTTGCAACTGCGCTGTCGCCAGAGCCGACCACGGCCACATCCTTACCTTTAAAAAACGCACCGTCGCAGGTTGCACAGTAACTTACGCCACTGCCGATAAACTGCTTTTCGCCTTCGACATTAAGTTCTCTCGACATGCTGCCAAGCGCCAAAACCACCGCTTTTGCCTGATAGGTTGCCTTTTTGCACACAACGCTTTTGATTTTGCCATCCAACAAATCAACCATATTGTCATGCACAAATTCTACGCCAACCTTTTTTGCTTGCGAATAAAAAACCTGAGCAAGTTCGCTGCCATGGATGCTTAAAAAACCCGGATAATTTTCCACTTCACCAATGGTTGCCACCTGCCCGCCATAAAGCCCGCGCTCGATTACAAGCACATTTTTGTTTGCGCGCTTTGCGTAAATTGCCGCAGTAAGCCCCGCTGGGCCTGCGCCAACAACAATAATATCGTAAATCATACCACCCCCAAAAAATAATACCCAAAAAAGCAAAAAATAGACCAAAAATTGGCCTATTTTTATTTTGTTAACGTTTGCTGAATTGTGGAGCTTTTCTTGCCTTTTTAAGGCCGTATTTCTTTCTTTCTTTCATTCTTGGATCTCTTGTCAAGAAGCCTGCTGCTTTAAGTTCTGCCTTAAAGGTTTCGTTGGTTTTAACAAGCGCCCTTGCAATGCCGTGGCAGATTGCGCCAGCCTGACCAGAAATTCCACCGCCGTCACATTTGATGCGGATGTCGAATTTATCTTTTGTTCCTGTAAGTTCAAGTGGTTGAAGAGCAACCAACAAAAGCGTGTCGCGTTGAAGATACTCGCCAATCTCTCTGCCGTTTACAGTGATTTTGCCTTTGCCGGCTTGCATTCTAACCCTTGCAACAGAGCTTTTTCTTCTGCCAGTTGCAATAAATTCGTTGCTAGGTTTTTTAACTACTTCTTTTTTCTCTGCCATTATACTCTTGCTCCTTTTACAACAATAAGTTCAGGTTTTTGAGCCTCATGATTATGCTCTGCGCCTTTGTAAACATGAAGCCTTGTGAATTGTTTTCTGCCAAGAGAAGTTTTTGGCAACATGCCTTTAACTGCTTTTTCAACTGCTTTTGGAGAGTTTTCAGCCATAAGTTTATCATATCCAACCTGCTTTAACCCGCCAATATAGCCAGTGTGCCAAATAAGTTTTTTCTTTTCAAGCTTTTTGCCGGTAAGCACAATTTTATCGCTGTTTAAAACGATAACAAAATCACCAGTGTCAACATGTGGTGTGTAGATTGTTTTATTTTTACCCGTTAGAATGTCGGCAACAGCAGTTGCAAGTCTGCCAAGTGGCAAGCCTGCTGCGTCGATTACATACCATTTTCTTTCAACTTCCAACGGTTTTGCCATAAAAGTTTTCATGTAATCATTCCTTCCTATATTTTTTTTGCAAACAACCCAAACTGCCTTTATTTATGGGGCTAATATAAATAAAAAACCGCTTGAACTTTTGCGACTTCTATATTTTATATACAATCACATAATTTGTCAAGCGATTTTACTAACTTTTTGTCAGTTTATTACATAATCTTGGTATAGCCCAGTTCAATCAGTTTTTCTTCCACATTTTGCACGGTGGCAAAGTCACCAACCGCCATAAACTCACGGAGTGTTGGGTGCTTGTCTGTTGGAAAAATAAGCCATTCGTTGTCGCTGAAACCAGAATAATATTGCTTCCTCGCCACGTCAAACACGCCGGCGTATCTTCCCATGCCGCTAAAATCAGCGGCAACACCCGTAAAATTAAAATAGCTGTTTGTGCCGACTACACTGCAAATGTCAGCATTATCTGGTGGCTTAACCCATTCATAGTTAGTATAAAGTTTGCTCGGGTTTTCGCAACTAACATTTACCACGCATGCAACTTCGTTGTAGGTTAAAACAACAGACTCCACTGCCCGCCCCGCGCGGGCGCAAAAAAAGCCTGCGCCAAAAGGCGCAGGCTTGCAAATGCCGCCGTATTTTTTTCAAATTACTCAAACAAAAGTTTGACAACTTTTATAAAAACATTTACAATACTATATATGCGGGAGTGGCCTAATGGTATGCCATCAGCTTCCCAAGCTGAGGGTTGCGGGTTCGAGCCCCGTCTTCCGCTCCATATCGCGGGGGCAAACAAAAAATTTGCGCGGGCACGCCATACGGCTAACCGCGATTTTTTGTTTTCCCCCGCGAGTGAAATGCGACAAAATTATAATAATATCGCAAAAAATATGTAAAAAAGTTGATTTTTTGCGTTTTTTATGTGTTTTTTGCAAATAATAACGCTATGAAAAGAATTTTTGCATTCGCACTTTTACTGCTCTTATGCTTGGCTGCGCTTGTTTCCCCCACCAGCGACCACATGGTTTTGCATGCCCAAACACAAACTCGCGATGTGCCAATTATCATGTATCACTCTGTTTTGAAATCAAAAAAAGGGCAATACATTGTCTCACCTGACAGCCTTAAATGCGATCTGCAAACGCTAAAAAATTTGGGCTATCAAACAGTGTTCGTGCAAGATTTGATTGATTTTTGCAACGGCGTTGCCACGCTTCCTGAAAAACCAGTTGTCATTTCTTTTGATGATGGTCATTACAATAACTTTACCTACGCCTATCCTATTTTAGATGAACTTGGCTGCAAAGCCAACCTTAACATAGTTGGCAGCTATTGCGAATTTTCGTCTTCAAGCGGCGACTGCGACAACCCCAACTATTCCTATTTAACTTGGCAAGAGATTAAACAGCTGCACGACAGCGGCGTGTTTGAAATTGGCAACCACACCTATGCTATGCACAAATTTAAACCGCGATATGGCATTGCAAAGCTTCCGCAAGAAGACGAGCAGACATATGCCGCCAATCTCACAAAGGATGTTTTGCGGCTTGAAAATAAGTTTGCAACCGAGTGCAATTTTAATACAAATGTTTTTGCCTATCCTTTTGGCAAGTATGAAAAAACAAGCGGAGAGATTTTATCTAACCTAGGTTTTAAAGCGTTTTTAACTTGCAACGAAGGCATAAACATCCTAACAAAAGGCGACAGCTCTGCCCTGTTTCATCTTAAACGAATCAACCGAAATGGGCTGCTTTCATCGCAACAATTTTTTAAACAATATGGCATAAAATAAAAGCGGAATTGTCCGCTTTTAAATTGCTTGTTGCTGAGTTTGATCTTGATCGCGCTGCTTTAAAACCACATCTGGCTCGGCATCATCTTCATCGATAAATCTTTTTGTAATGATAACCTTTTCTATGTTTTTCTTGCCCGGCAAATCATACATCAGTTTAAGCATCTTGCTTTCTAAAATTGTTCTAAGCCCCCTTGCGCCGGTTTTTAACTCTATTGCGCGTTTTGAAACCGCGTTGATTGCCTCTTGTGAAAACTCAATGTCAATGCCATCAATTTTAAACATTTGCTTATACTGCTTGATGATTGAGTTTTTTGGCTCTACTAAAATTTTTGAAAGCGCACTTTCATCCAAATCATCCAAGCCAACAACCACTGGCAACCTGCCAACAAACTCTGGAATAAGTCCAAATTTGATTAAATCATCAGGCTGGATTTCTTTGGCAAAGTTGATATCCTTTTTTTCGACCTTGGTTCTAACATCGGCGTTAAAGCCAACCGTGGACGAATTTTTGCGTGCGTCGATGATTCCGTCAAGCCCAACAAACGCACCGCCGCAAATAAACAAAATGTTTGTGGTGTCAATTTGAATTGTTTCTTGCTGAGGGTGTTTTCTTCCGCCCTGTGGTGGAACATTTGCAATTGTGCTTTCAATAATTTTCAAAAGCGCTTGCTGCACGCCTTCGCCTGCAACATCACGAGTGATTGAAACATTTTGCGTCTTTTTGGCAATCTTATCAATTTCGTCGATATAGATGATGCCTCGCTGTGCTTTTCTTATGTCATAATCTGCATTTTGAATGAGCTTTAAAAGTATGTTTTCAACATCATCGCCCACATAGCCAGCTTCGGTTAAAGTTGTTGCATCAGCTGCAGCAAATGGCACTTTTAAAATTCTTGCAAGCGTTTTTGCAAGCAGCGTTTTGCCCGAACCAGTTGGCCCGATCATCAAAATATTGCTTTTTTCAAGCTCAACATCGTCGGCATTATCCTTTTTAGAAAAGTTGTAGTTTATGCGCTTGTAATGGTTGTAAACCGAAACAGCAAGCACCCTTTTTGCCTCTTCTTGACCAATGATATACTCATCCAATTTCGCTTTGATGTCGGCAGGAATTGGAAGATCAATTTTTTCAAGTTGGGTTTGGCTTTCATCTTCTTTGATTATCTCTTTGCAAATTGCAACACACTCATCGCAAATAAAGCACTCACCATTGGGGCTGGCGATGATTTTTTTTGCGTTTTTTTGTGGCTTTCCGCAAAACGAACACGAAAGATTTTCTGGGTTTTTCACTTGCTCTCCTTTTTTGCTTTTCTGGTTACAAAGATGTTGTCAATAAGCCCATATGTTTTTGCCTCTGCGGCTGTCATATAGTTGTCGCGATCGGTGTCTTTTTCAATCACCTTTAAACTTTTGCCGGTGTTTTCACTTAGTATTTGATTGATTTTTTGTTTTATTCTTGCAATGTGCCTTGCCTGAATTTCAATATCGCTTGCCTGACCTTGCGCGCCACCAAGCGGTTGATGAATCATAATTTCACTGTTTGGAAGAGCAAACCTTTTGCCTTTTGTTCCGCTTGAAAGCAAAAATGCGCCCATGCTTGCCGCAAGCCCAACGCATATAGTAACGACATCGCACTTGATATACTGCATAGTGTCATAGATGGCAAACCCTGCGCTGACGCTTCCGCCCGGTGAGTTGATGTAGATGAACACATCTTTATCTGGATTTTTGCCTTCCAAATAGATGAGTTGCGCAATCACAAGGTTGGCAACATTGTCATCAATTTCACCATTGATGAAAATAATTCTATCTTCAAGCAAACGCGAGTAGATGTCATACGAACGCTCGCCTGCGCCTTTTTGATCAACAACCATAGGAATAAGCATAATGTCACCTCCAAATCAAATTTTATTGTTTGTTTTTAGATTTTAAAAGCTCAATAAGCTTTGACATTAAAATGTCGTTTTGGATGTAAGAGATTTCATATTCGCTTAATGATTTTTCCATCTCTTCACATGTTTTATTCTGCATGCTTGCCATTTCATGCAATTTTTCATGAAATTCTTCATGCGAAATTTGAATGTTTTCGTCTTTTATAAGTTTTTGCAACACAAGCCTTGTTTTAAGCGATTTTTTGGCTTCTTCAAAATATTCTTTCTCAAACTCTTCTTTGCCTTTGCCAAGATATGAAAGATAATCGTCAAGTTTTATGTTTTGATACATAAGCCTGTTTGAAAAATCTTCAATAAGATGTTGTTTTTCATGCTCGATCATTTGAGTTGGAATGTCAACCTGTGCTTTGTCAACAAGCGCTTGAATGAGATCATTTTCAAACTTATGCTCGTTTTGATGTTGCTGAGCGTCAAGCAACTTTTGCTTTATTGATTTTTTGTAGCTTTCAATGCTGTCGAACTCGGTTGCAAACGAAACAAGTTTGTCAGTAAGCTCTGGCAAAATCTTTTTCTCAACCTTTTTAACCGTAACTTTAAAGTCGGCTGGTTTTCCTGCCAAATTTTCAGCAGGATATTGATCTGGGAAAGTTACTTTAACAACCTTTTCTTCACCCGCTTTCACACCAACAAGTTGTTCTTCAAAACCAGGGATGAAAATGTGTGAGCCAAGCTCAAGCCTATAATCGTTGGCGCTGCCGCCTTCAAACACTTTGCCATCTGTACTGCCTTCAAAGTCGATCAACAAAAAGTCGCCATTTTCGCTTGGCTTGTCGCTTTCTTCAAATCTTGCTTGGCTTTCAACAAAGCGGTTTAACTCAGCTTCAACCTGTCCGTCGCTTACGCTTGCTTTTTGCTTTTTAACATTAAGCTCTATTGGCCCAAGTTCAACTTCTGGCATAAGTGTTACACTCATGCTTACTTCCAAGCCGTCGTCTGTCATTGAATCAATGGAAACATGTGGATAGTCGGCTGGCTCGATTTCAGGATTGTTAGATAAAAATTCGCCATATTCTTTTGAAACAATCTCTTCAAAAGCGTCGTCAAAAAACACTGTGTCGCCATAGGTTTTTTCAATAACTTTTCTTGGCGCTTTGCCCTTTCTAAACCCTTGAATGTTATATTTGCCTTTGTTTTTTTCGTAGGCTTCTTCAACTGCTTTTTTCCAGTTTTCGCCTGAAACTTTAAGCTTTAATTTAAGTTCTCCTTTTTGACTTTTTTCGCGTGTAATCATAAAATTTCTCCTTTTATTTGACTGCACATTATTTTAGCACACAGTTGTGGTTTTGACAAGCGAAAGCGCAAGAATATTTTAAATTGACGAAAAAAGAAGCCTTGTTTTATGTCGAAAAAAAAGACCTTTCGGCCTTTTATATGCACATAGCAACAACAAGCGCAATCGTCACACCTAGGCAAAGGCAAATTTTGCCATAATGCCACCATCTTTCTCGAATAATCGAGCGCTTAAATTTTGCAAAATATTTTTTTCTGTTGTTTTCGATATCTTGCATCGTGATGTTGTTTTTATTTACAAGTTCTGCACAAAAATATTTAAACCGCTCTTCATAATCCTTTTTGCTGTCAACATAATCCAAAACAAACTCAATGCCCCAATATAGGAAAAATGCCGCGGTAAACGCCATCAGCAGATAACTTTTCGGCCAATCAAAACAATAATATTCAACAAGCGCACCCACCAAAATTGCAGCAAGCAAACAGCAGGTTATTATGAATTTTCTCATATATTTTTTATAATCTCTCATCTTACAAAACTATGTTTACAATATACAGCACAACAATTGAAACAGCGAAAATTACATACAAAATCAGCCACGCAACATGAGTTTTTCTTTTAACCCAAAGCCCCGCCACAACGATTGTGACAATGTAGGCAATCGCTTCGCCAACAAGCCTAAACGCGTTTGCAACATTTTTACTGCCAAAAATTGCGCTTAAAAGCAGCGCTATTGCAATGCAGGCTATAGCAATGTATGCTGAAAATTCAACCACCTTTGCCCAAGACCATGCATTTGGTTTTTTGTTGTATTCGTTCATTTTTTGCTTCCTTTAAAAATATGTTCTGCCAAATCTACCACTTTGTTTGAGTAGCCCCATTCATTGTCATACCACGCAACCAATTTAACAAAGGTTGGAGTAAGCATAATGCCTGCCTCAACATCAAACACGCAAGTGTGCTCTTCGCCGATAAAATCGCTTGAAACAACTTTGTCGTCCGTCCAAGACATGATGCCTTTCATGTTGGTTTTGGATGCCTTTTTAATAGCTTCAACAATTTCTTCATAGGTTGTTGGTTTTTGCAAATTGCAAGTTAAATCCACCACCGAAACATTAAGTGTTGGAACACGCATGCTCATGCCTGTGAGTTTGCCTTTAAGTGCAGGAATAACCTCGCCCACAGCTTTTGCCGCGCCAGTTGACGATGGAATGATGTTGTAAGACGCCGCTCTGCCACCGCGCCAATCTTTTTTGGTTGCTCCATCAACTGTAAGCTGAGTTGCGGTTGTAGAGTGAACGGTTGTCATCAAGCCATCTTTGATGCCAAATGCATCGTTAATCACCTTTGCAAGCGGAGCAAGACAGTTGGTTGTGCAGGATGCGTTGGAGACGATTTTCATATCATTTTTATATTCATTATGGTTAACGCCCATAACAAACATCGGCATATTTTTGCCCGGAGCAGTTACAATAACCTTTTGTGCGCCGCCTTCCAAATGCTGAGCCGCGCCTTCATAATTTGTAAACTTGCCTGTGGCTTCAATTACAATGTTAACGTCCTGCTCACCCCAAGGGATTTGGTTTGGCTCTTTGATTGCAAAAAACTTTGCAGCCTTGCCGCCGATTATTAAACTGTCGCCCTTAACTTGAGTTGGAATGTCAAACTTGCCGTGAATAGAGTCGTGATCGAGCAGATATTTTGCATAGTCAACATCCAAAAATGGATCGTTGATTGCCGCAACTTCAATGCCCCTTTTAGCGCATATCCTTGCCACAAGCCTGCCAATTCTTCCAAAACCATTGATTCCAATTTTTAATTTTGTTTTAGCCATTTTTTATTCCCCCTTTTCAGCTTTTTTAAACAATCTTTTTCCAGTTTTAACATTTAAAAGATAAATGTTTATCGCTAAAATCATAAAAAGCAAACTTAAAAATATTGCACATGCCCATAAAACTCCTGCCAAAAATGTTGCTTTTTCAAAAATAAAATAAACAGCCGTGGCAGCAACGCAACCAACAAACAACCCAACAAAGCCAATAAGCATAGTGTTGATTTTAAACTTGCTGTATTCTTTTTTGGCTGGTTTGGAGGCAACTTTAACACTGCTTTGCGACATGCCTTTCCATCTGTTGACTCTGGTTGCATATGATAGGTTTGAGATGTTTCTTGCAACAAGAGCCGCCGACTCGCCAAGCGCAACCACCGAAACATCGCCTTCAAAAAATGTGAAATCAAACAATAATTTGATGATTTTGCGCCAAATTTTGTTAAAAAACATGCAAAATTTGTTTAACTTTTTTGTTGCGCACAGCGTTATATCCGTTTGCGATGAGATGAACAAATCTAGCTCTTGACTTGAAATCAGTTTTCTTAAAACGATAATTTTCCCATCATCAAGCTCACTTGCAAGGCTGTTGATTATCTCTTCTTTTTTGCTTTTGTCTGCAAAAATAAAAACCTTAACTTTTTTTGAATTTTTAAAATAGCTTTCGCCTGCCTTGGTTGTTCCAACAAAAAACTTGCAGTCATCTCGCTTGATGTTTTTTATAAACTGCGCCGCTTGTTCAAAACCATCTATAACTGGCAAAACAATGTTGTTCATGCTTTCTCCTTACAATTTTTTGATTCTTCTTAAATGCCTGCCGCCATCGAAATCGGTTGTTAGAAAAACTTTGATTATTCTTATCGCCTTTTTAGGACGCATGTAACTGCCCGGCAACACCAAAACGTTTGCATTGTTGTGCGCGCGTGCAAGTTCGGCAAACTTTGTGTTTACACAAAGCGCAGCCCTGATTTTTGGATTGCGATTTGCTGCGATGCTCATGCCGATGCCTGTTCCACAGATGAATATGCCAACATTGTGAGGATCTTCCAAAACCTTTGCAACGCCTTTTTTGGCAAAATCTGGATAGTCGACGCCCTCCTTTGAGTAAGTGCCAACATCGATGGTGATTATGCTTTCATTGTTAAAAAATTTTTTTATTTCTTCTTTTAATGTATAGCCACGATGATCGCAAGCCAAAATAATCATTTTTCTCCTCCAATTTTAACAAGTTTTTCAGCCAGCACTTTGCAGGCTTTGTCAATCAGCAAAGCGCAATCTTCATACGCTTTTTCATCTTTGCCGTATGGGTCGAAAATTTCTTGCCCAATCAAATCCTTCATCTCAATCACTTTGCCCGCCACCTTGGCTTTAATCGCAGAGGTCATTGCCACATACAAAGTTTTTTGGTCAAATTTTTTTATCGCTACACTTTTTCGTTTTGTGGCAACCGCACCAAGTTTTTTTAGTGCCTTGCAGGCGTTTGGCGTGCTCATCTCGCCAGTTGCTGCAAGCCCACGCGAAGAAACTTTAACAAAATTTATATTGCTTTGTTTAAGCGCCTTTTTCATCAGCCGCTCAGCCATAAATGAGCGGCATGTGTTTCCAGTGCAAATAAAGCATAGTTTAATATTTCCTTGCATGAGAAAAGTTTAACATATATTAAAAAAAAATCAAAGCACTTACTTTGATTTTTTGTTTTTTAATGGTTTTAAAACATTGATCTCTTTGCTTTTGTAAAGCCTGTCGAGATTATACTTTGCCCTTTCGGTTGCTGTGAAAATGTGAATTATAATTGGTTGCGCGTTTAATATAATCCACTCGCCTTTGTGATAGCCATCCTTTTCGCCGTCATATTTGATTTGAACTGCAAGATCGTCGGCAGCCCTTTTAGCATCGTCACAATTTGCAGCACTGGCAATGATAAAATATTTTTCCTCCCCATTTTCGCTTAAATCAAAGGTGGAAACATTTTTGCACTTAGCCGATTTTAAAAATTCTACAATTTTTGCTAAAATCTCTCTCATATTCAATTATTTTATAATAATTTTCACAAAAATACAATAAATTTAATGTATTTTTTCACAAATTTTCGTCAAAAAAACAAATATGAATAAAATTTCGTTTATTTTTCAATTTATTTTTAAATTTATTTTAATATTTTTGATAACTTTTATTTGGGTTAGATATTTTGTCGACTCTCTTATTTGGTCGGTTGTGATAAGTTTGGCCGTCACAGCGATTATTGACATTTTAACCAGATTTATTTCAAGAAAAAAACAGCGCGCCTTAACTTTAAAAAATCAAGAGCGAACGCATGCGGCAAATTGTTTTCTATCGCTGTGCCTAGAAAAAAGCCCATTAAATTTTTTTGAAAAACTTGCCAAAAGCAAGCACAACGCACAAAAGCAAAAGCAATACATTTTGATTACACACGATGACGGAGAAAAAGTTGTGCTGTATCCGCATCTATCTTTTAATGAATTATCACAAGATGATGTGGTGAAAATTTTGATGCAAACCAAAAGCGCGCATGCACAAAAAATTGTAATTTTATGTGCAGATGCTCAAAAACAATGTTTTTCGTTCATAAAAAATTTTGACTGTGAAATTTTGATTTTAGATGAATATCAAACCTATCAAAAGCTATACAAGCCTTATGATATTTTTCCTGAAATCAAGGCGCAATATAAAAAAGAAAAAGGCCTTGCGTTTAAAGACCTTGTTTGCTACTCACTAAACAAATCGCGCGCAAAAGGGTATTTTATATCTGCGCTGATTTTAATTTTTTCTTCATTTTTTGTGCGCGAAGCAATCTACTACTGCGTTGTAGCTTCGCTGCTTATAATTTTTGCGCTGATTTCGCTTTACGATCCTTTTTCAAGAAACGCAAATTACAAAAGCCTGCTTTAAATAAGCTCGATGTGTTTTACGCCTTGCTTGGTTGAACGCCTGTAAATTATCAGCGTTGAGCCGATGCACTGAACAGGCTGCGCATTTTGTGACTGACAAATTTCTTGCATCGCCTGCTTGCCGTCTACTGGGCAAGATTTTAGCAGCTTAATTTTAATAAGTTCTCTTGCCTGCAACAATAAATCAATTGCCGCAAGTGCATTTTGAGTGATGCCATCCTTGCCAATTTGCATAACAGGATCAAGAGCGTTGCCAAGCGCACGCAACATAGCGCGCTGTTTGCTTGTGATCATTTTTTCCTCCTAAGCCAATATCTTTGCATTTTGTCATTGTTGTAAACAAGTTCGTCTTCCAAAACGCCGCCCGCTTTTTTAATGCTTTTGGCAGAGGCGAGATTGGTTTTTAGGCATGTTATTAAAATTTTTTTAAGCCCAAGGCGCTTTGCTTTTCTCATACCCATGCTGATCATCTGTGTGGAGTAACCCTTGCTTCGCTCACTTGGACGAATGCAGCCGCCAAAATTACCACCATAGAAAAACAGATTTTCATTAAGCCTTGCACGAATTTGCAGCATGCCCAAAAGTTTGCCATCGCTTTTTCGCCTTAAAAGATATTCAAACGAAGGCACAAAACCTTTTATTGGCACGGTTTTTTGTTTTTCAAAAGCTTTGATGTATTTCCACCAATCTTCAAATTTATCAAATTGATTAAGCTTGTTTGCACCTGGCATAGAATCGCCTTCGCCGTTGTCGATGAACTCTTGCCTAAACTGCATGATTTCAGCGGCGTCTTTTTTTCTTGGTTTAACAAGCACAAGTTTTTCTTTTGTTTTCATTATTCCACCCACTCAAATTCAATGTTTTTTATCTTAACAATATCACCGTTTTTTAAACCCTTTTGTTTTAACAAATCAATTATTCCCATCTCTTGCAACCTTGTTTGGAAATAAGCAAAACTTCTTGGATCGTCAAGCGCAACTCCTCTTACAAAGTTGTCAATTTTTCCACCTTCAACAATGAAAGTGCGGTTTTCTTGCTTGATTTGCACACTTGAAAGATCTGGCTGATCAAAATTGAACATTTCAACTTTTACTGGTGGCTTTTTTGGAATTTTGACAAGTTTTTCCAAAATTTTGTTTTTAAGCCCTTCCACACCTTCATGCAAAATTGCAGATATCGGCATAGGACGAATGCCATATTTTTTTTCAAAATCATCAATTTTTTGATTAAGCTCGCTTTCGCTTAACTCGTCAATCTTTGAAAACACCACAATTTGCGGAGTTTTTGCAAGCTGAGCGCTATATTTTTTTAATTCCAAATTTATTTTTTCATAGTCATCAAAAACATTTCTACCTTCGCTTTCTGCGGCGTCAATAAGATGCACGATCAGCCTTACGCGCTCGACATGTTTAAGAAAATAGTGGCCAAGCCCTGCACCTTCGCTTGCCCCTTCAATCAGCCCTGGGATGTCTGCCACAACAAAGGTTTGCCCCTTAACTTCAACCACACCAAGGTTTGGATACAAAGTTGTGAACGGATAGTTTGCAATTTTTGGATTTGCGTTTGAAATAACAGAAAGCAAAGTGCTTTTTCCAACATTTGGATAGCCAACTAGTCCAACATCGGCGATGGTTTTAAGCTCTAAAATCACCTGCCTTTCTTTTGTTTCAACGCCCATCTGTGAAAAGTTTGGCGCTTGCTGAACCGATGATTTATAATACGCATTGCCGTGCCCGCCAGCGCCGCCTTTAAGCGCTGTAAAGGTTTGATTGTTTTGATTTAAATCGGCAATCACCTTGTTTGACTCGGCATCAATAATCACTGTTCCGCACGGCACATCGATGATAAGATCATTGCCATTTGCGCCAGTTTTAAGTTGTTTTTTGCCGTCTAAACCATTTTCGGCAAAAAACTTTTTTTGAAAACGAAAGGTGTATAGTGTGTTCATGTTTTGTGTGGCGCGAAAAATAATGTCGCCACCTTTGCCGCCATCGCCACCATCAGGGCCGCCATTCATTGTCAATTTAGTGCGCAAAAAACTACGCGAGCCATTGCCGCCATTTCCTGCCTTAATTGAAATTTTAACCCTGTCTAAAAACATCACTTCTCCTTTTTATAAAATTTGCACATATCTTGAAATGGGCAATCGTTGCAATCAGGTTTGATCGCCTTGCATTTATATCTGCCAAACAGCACCATTTGATAGTGCAATCTAGACCAATCTTTCTGCATGAAGAATTTTCTCAAAGCAAGCTCAACTTTGTTTGGATCGTCACTGTCTGCAAGCCCAAGCCTGTTTGAAACCCTTAAAACATGGGTGTCAACCGCAAAAGCATCGCCGCCAAAAGCCACAGAGATGACAACATTTGCAGTTTTTCTGCCAACGCCACTAAGCGAGCATAACTCTTCCATAGTTGAAGGAACTTGCCCACCAAATTTTTCGATTATATCCTTTGATGCCTGCAAAATGTTTTTTGCTTTGTTTCTAAAAAATCCGCAAGAATGAATTTTTTCTTCCAGCTGGCTTTGCGAAAGTGAAAGCATGGCCTGAGGCGTGTTGTATTTTTTAAACAGCTCTTTTGTGACAATGTTAACGCGCTTATCAGTGCATTGGGCAGACAAAATCACCGCCACCAAAAGTTGATAAGGCGTTTTATATTCCAGTTCGCAAGTTGCGTTTGGAAAAAGTTTGTTAAACTGTTGTGAAATTTGTGCGTTAGTCATATCACCTCATAATTGGAAACAGCACTGTGTCACGAATGTTTGGAAGATCAAAAATTGTCATTATAAACCTATCAATTCCAAAGCCTAACCCAGAGATTGGTGGCATGCCATGCTCCATAGCAAGCAAGAAGCCTTCGTCTAAATCCATCGCCTCATCGTCACCTTTAAGCTTATCACGCATCTGGCTTTCAAGAGTTTGACGCTGAGCAATTGGATCAACAAGCTCGCTGTAAGCATTAACAAGTTCTGCGCCGCAAACTACAATCTGGAAGGCATCGACGATGCGCTCATCCTTATCATTTCTTCTTGCAAGCGGCTTTAAAACTGCTGGATAGTTATATAAAATCACAGGCCCGACAATGTTTTCTCTAATTTTCTTCTTGTAAACAAAATCTATAATCGCTCTAACAGAGTTGTAAGGCTCTAAATCGGTTTTTGTGAAAAGTTTTGCCGAGATAAGCTTGTTTTTAAACTCTTGCGCGTCTTCTTCTTGAAGAAAATCAAAGCCCAAAATTTCGCGCATTTTTGCGATATAGTCAATTCTTTCCCAGTTTTCTTTGCCAAAATCAATTTCATTGCCTTGATATGTGATTTTTGTTGTGCCAAGGCATTGTTGCATCAAAGTTTTCAAAAAGTTTTGGAAAAACGCAATGTTGTCTTCAAAATCCCAGTATGCAGCATACCACTCAACCTGAGTAAACTCTTGCAAGTGAGTTGCATCCATGCCTTCGTTTCTAAAATCCTTGCCAAGCTCAAAAACCCTGTCAAAACCGCCAGCAATCGCTTCTTTAAGCCATGTTTCAGTTGCTATTCTAAGGTTGCAATCAAGGTCGAGTGCATTATGTTTGGTGAAGAAAGGCTTGGCAGATGCACCGCTTACATTTGTTTGAATGATTGGCGTTTCAATTTCAATAAAGCCGTTGTCTTCAAGATAACGCCTGATAAACGACACAATTTTACTGCGCGTTAAAAACACATCTCTAGCTTCTTGATTTGCGATAAGGTCTAGATAACGCTGGCGATATTTTGTTTCGATGTCGGTAAGCCCATGAAATTTTTCAGGAAGCGGACGAAGAGCCTTTGAAAGCAGCGTAATTTTTTCTGCCCTAACTGTGATTTCGCCTGTTTGAGTTGTGTAAACCTCGCCTTCCACGCCAACAAAATCACCAAGGTCGATCATTTTTTTATAGAAATCATAATCTTCTTCGTTGATTTCATTTCTGCCAACAGAAACTTGGATTGCGGCTTCAATATCGCGGATTTGCATAAACCCAAACTTGCCCATCACACGTCTAAACACCATTCTGCCTGCAATTTTAACCTTTTCGCCAAGCTTTTCACGAGCCTGCTTGATTGAACAAGTTCTATCAAATTTTGCTTTATAAACAATTTCGCCGCTTTGTTTAAGCGAAAGAATTTTGTTTCTTCTCACATCGATTTCATTAGATAAATTGTTGACTTCTGCCATAAATAACTCCTTATTTTACTAGAAAATAGGTTAGCAAAATATTAAGTAAAAGTCAACTTAAATTATTTTATTTTGATAAAAGTTGATATTTTTCTTAACTTTTTCCACATACGCCTTGGTTTGCGGATACGGAATAGTGTGCAGATGCTGCCCGTCAGTTGAATATTGCGGATTTTTAAGCCAGCCCAGCACTTTGCCCATGCCAGCATTATACGCACAAAGAGCCTCATCAAACTCAAACTGTTTTAGCAGTTGCGACAGATAGAAGCTGCCATATTTTATGTTGGTTTTCACATCAAACAAATTGTTTTCATCAAAATTTTCGTCTAATGCAGCGCTTATTGCCTTTGCAGTTGACGGCATAATTTGCATAAGCCCAACCGCCCCTTTATTTGACACCGCATCCTTGTCAAACGAACTTTCTGCATTTATCACAGCACACACAAGTGCCGGCGAAATGTTAAACTTGCTTGAATATTCAGCAATATAATCTTGATATTTAAGCGGATAATAAGCGCAATACATCAAAAAAGTTGCGGCAACACAAACCGCCATTGCAAGCACAAACATTGAAAGCGGCAAAAGTTTTTTCACAAACTTATGTTATGAAATTTTAACTTTATTATGCTTCGTAAAAACCCTTAAAAGTTTTGTAGCTAAACCCCAAACAGCCCTTGGCAATTTGCAGATAGTCTTTGCTGATTCTAACCGAAATTCCGCATGCAACGCCTGCTGTTTTAGGCGTTGATGTCACCATGTTTGGTACACCGATTTTTCTTAATAGATTTGCAAAAGAAAGCGTTTCATTTCTGGAAGTAAACACGGCGTAAACATATTTCATAACCCCTCCTTTATGCACAAATTCTCTCCATAAACACTATATTTTAATATATAAGCAATTGTTAAAAGGAGCGGTATGGTATATCTTGATAACAGCGCCACAACTCTGGTAAAGCCCAAAGAAGTGCTTAAAGCAGTAAGCGCGGCAGTCACTCGCTTTACCGCCAACCCAGGCAGAAGCGGACATAGGCAAAGCGTGTTAACCGCCATGGAGATTGAACAAACCCGAGCAAAAGTTAAGGAGATGTTTAATTTAAACAGCGAAAACAATGTGATTTTCACAGCAAACTGCTCGGCAGCACTTAATTTGATTGTTTTAGGCACGGCAAAACAAGGCGGTCATGTTGTTTGCACTGAAAACGAGCATAATTCCACGCTCCGACCACTGCAAGCGCTTAAACAAAAAGGCATAATTGACTATACCGTCGCTTTTCAAGAAAATGCTGGCGGCATAAGTAAAACTGACATAGAAAAATGCCTTCGTCCAAACACATATTTGGTGATTTGCAACCATATTTCAAATGTCAACGGCGACACGGCAGACGTCACCGAAATTGGCAAAATGTGCCGCGAAAAAAACATATTGTTTGCCGTTGACGGCGCACAAAGTGGCGGGCACGAACAAATTGACATGCAAAAAAGCAATATTGACTTTCTTGCACTTGCTCCGCATAAAGGCTTCTATGCCCTGCAAGGTTTAGGCGTGCTGCTTGCAAACTCGCCCGAGTTTCTTTCTCCAATTTTATATGGTGGAACAGGAACAAATTCACTTGAATTAGTTCAGCCGCTCCAACCGCCAGAACGCTTTGAAGTTGGCACAATCGCCACGCCTGCAATTTTGGCTTTTTCGGGCGGGCTTGATTTTGTGAAAGAAAACTTTTCTCTTATTCATGATCATTTAGATGATTTAACAACATTTTTAAACTATGAACTCTCATCACTTCCCGTGGAAATTTACACTTCGCCAGAAAATGCAAAAGGTGTGTTTGCCTTTAATATACCCGGCATGCATTCAAGTGAAGTGGCTTCCATCTTGGATGAAAAATATGGAATCTGTGTGCGCGGCGGCTACCACTGCGCGGCAAAAAAGCATGAAGCACTAAAATTGTTGGATCGCGGCGCGGTGCGCGCATCGCTTTCAATGTTTACTTCGTTTTCTGATGTCCAAAAATTGATTTTAGCAATAAAAAGCATATTAAAAAAACAAAAATTGTGTTAAAAAAAGGCTTCTGGGAAGCCTTTTTTTGTTGGGAAGTTTGGGTTATGCTGCGGCGTATGGCTGAACATTGAAGGTTTGTTGCAGGTAGGTTAAAATGCCAGTGGATGTGATGTAATCATCAATGTGATACAGGTTGACTGGCACTGCCATGCCGCCAAACATGCCTTCTTGATACACAAAATTGCCATCCAACCCGCCGTTGTCGAGCACCACATTTGTTTGCGTGCCAGTTGATGAGTTGGTTGCAAGCGAATAGCTGTTTTTAACCACATCAGCTGGGTTGAAAGTTGATTCTAAATAGAAACTGCCCACATTTTCGTCACCAAACTCGCCTTCCGCATTGATGTTCATCCTGATCGCACAGTTTGAGATTGAAAGATTTGGAACATCGAAAGTGCTGCTTATGCCGCCTATATGAACCACATCTGTTGAAGTGTTGTCAGGCGCTGTAAAGCTTACATCCATATCAACCAAGCAGTTTGAGATTGTGTAGCTAAGCGTTGATGCATAAGCGCGAACATTTGCAATCAAACCACCAACATTTTCTGCATTCGTTGTGCCAAGCAGCACAAAATCGCCAATGTTTGCCGAGTTGGTTAACTCAAGGTTTGCGGAATACACTTCGCCCACCAACCCGCCAACGCTTCCACCGACAGATGTAAGCGTGCCAGAGTTAAAGCAATGGTTGACAACCAATGTGAGATATTTGCTTTCGCGATTGCTGCAACTTACGCTTTGAACAATTCCGCAAGGCCTTTGTCCAGTTATATCGCCGATGTTATAGCAATTTTCAAGCAAAATCTCTTCTTCGGTGTCACTGGTAATCTCATTTACTATGCCCCCCGCATTGTTGGTGTTACCAGAAGCATTGTAAAAACCAATGTCGCCAGCATTAAGAGAGTTGGTGATGTTGCATTTTTCCATCATGCAAACAATACCCGCCGAAACCATGGTTTTAATGTCACCATAGTTGATGCACCTGTCGATCAATGCCATCGAATTTTCAATGGTGTTGGCAGATAATTGATCCGTCACATAGCAAACAATTCCAGAAGCAAGCGACATAAGCTCGTCAATGTTTGCATAATTTGTGCAGCTTAAAATTTGACTGCTGTTGTCTGCCAATCCAACAATGCCGCCTAAAAAGATTGTTCCTTTGTCTGATCCCACTCCGTCGGCTTGCAACACGCCTTTATTATAGCAATTTTGTATTGTTGCGCCGTTGGTTAAACCTACAATGCCGCCAGCCATAGCCATAAGCCTAGCTGAAACAGAGCCTGTGTTGTAGCAGTTGAAAACGACAGTATCAGTGTTTGCGCCGCCTATCACCCCGCCTACATACGCACTGGCCACTGCGTCGCCGGCGTTGAAGCAGTTGGAGATCGTGGAGTGCTCTGCACCGCCGACTACGCCGCCCGTGCAATACATCGCGCCACTGTTAAGAAAAGCATCAGACGCAGCACCATCAACAGACGCATTGTTTGAGCCGTAGCAATTTGTAACCGTGGTGAGATTTGCATAGCCGACAACGCCGCCCGAATAGGTTGCAAAGATTGAAAGTTCACCGTCGTTGTAGCAGTTTGAAATTGTGCTGTTGAGTGCGAAACCAACCACGCCACCTGCATATGTGCCACGCGCTTGATTGTCTCTGCCTTGAATTCGGCAGCCCGATATGTTTGCATATTCTGCAAGGCCGACAACGCCGCCGCCATATTTCCCTGCGTGAAGCGTGCCGTTTTCTATCACCACATTTTTAATCTGCGCTGGCGAGCTTGAAGTGCCGATCACTGTGCCGAAAAGTCCGCCGCCGTCCCAACTCGTCAAGGTTTTCAAACCAGAGATTGTGTAGCCGCCGCCATCGAAGCTGCCTGAGAATGACAGCGATGCTGATGTGCCGATTGGCACCCAATAATACTCGCTCATATCTACATTCGCCGCGAGTTTGAAATGCTTGGTTTTATAAACATCATTGTAATTAAGCAACAAATATGCCATGCCGGCAAGTTCTTTGTTGGATGTGATCACATACGGATTGCCTTCCAAGCCGTTTCCAGTTGCATATTCATGATCATAATAGCTTGGGTCATCTAGCCAAGTTATCGGCTCTTCGAAAGTTGGATAGCCGTCGATGATGAACCAATCTTCGCCGATGTTCCATGGATAGTCAGGATTCCAAAGCGAACTGTCGTTATACCATGCTTCATTTTTGCCGTCGGTTTCAAGAGTTGGAAGATATGTTCCCTGCCCTTCAATTGCGCGTCGAGGATAGTTATAGTAGCAATTTTGAATTTGCGCACGGTCATCGCCTATGGGATCTGCCGATCCTTTCAAAGTACTGGAGTCAGCCGCGATAACAAAATTTGCATTAAAACAATTGACAATTTGCGTGTCTGTGCCTGTATTAGTCGAAATTCCTCCCGCTCCCAAAGCATAAACCGGCCCGCTGTTATAACAATTTGACACAATGAAATTGCCGCCCGCTTGCCCGCCGGTTATCCCTGAAGCTGAAAGAGACGAAATCACACTTCCAGAGTTATAGCATTTATCAATTGTTGATCCGTTGCCTGATGCACCTAAAGACACCCCACCTGACATAAGCAACCCCGTAACGCTTCCCGCATTATAGCAATTTTGAATTTTAGTTGGCGGAATTTGGCCTTCTTCATAATTATCAAAAAGCATCCTATCACAGCCTAATACACCACCGGCGGCGCCCGCAACAAGATAACCTGTGTTATAGCAACCATCTATTAAACAATTTTCTGCTTGGCTTATTACGCCACCACAATAAACAGTCATGTATGTATTTAAAAGAGCAGACAAACCTATTGTTTTAAATGGCACAGAAGCTGTATTATAGCAATCAATAATTTCGCCATTTTTACATGCGTTGATAACTCCTGCACCTGCAGCGCCGAGACCAGTATTGTGACTTATAGTTTGAGAAGCATTATAGCAATTTTCAATGCGGATGTTTTCACCATAGCCAACAATGCCAGCTGTAAACATGTAGGATGCGATGCAAGAATCTTCTAAGCCAATGTTTTTTATCACGCTTTTATTTTGCTGGCTTTCACCAACAACCCAAGCAAAGATGCCTGCATAATCTGGATTTTGCGTATTGTAAGTTTGCGTTATCCAATAAGTGGCAGAAGTTTCATCGCTGCTACCGATGACCAAACCACTATACACACGGAAGGTTCTTGCGCCAGTTATAACAAACCCGCCGCCATCATAATTGCCGGCAAATGGATGCTCTCGCGTGCCGATAGGCTGCCAATAAAGATCTGACAAATCTATATCGCATGTTTGAATGTAGCTTGCAGTGGCCCAATCTTGGCTGCCTTGCGCAACTTGATATGAAACAAACGCCAAATCCTGCGGGCTGGTTATCAAATAGTTTCCGTCTTCATCACTTCTAAGGGTTGTGGAACGATAATCCCACCAGCTTGTGGCTTGCTCAAACAAAGCTATAATCGTGATGCCATCTGCGTTTTCAACCACCATGTTGGAAATGTCTTCTTCTGACAATAAATTTTCTGGCGTCAAAGGCGTTGTGGCATAGTAGCCAAGAAACCTTAACCCCGAATTGGAATTAAAAGTTGGAAGCGCACCTATTGTGCTGCCAATTTCAACATTTTTTAACATCATATATTCAACCATAGAAACAACACCATCGCCTTCGGCAACAATATCTCCATATCCAACGCCCTGCCAACCATTTGTTGGAAGAAATGCGTTTGGCTCTACAACCAAAATATGCACCTTTGTGGTGTTGTTGTCTGTTTTAGAAAATATGTAACTTTGCAAATCGGCAGCATTTATCATAAACTGCTTATTGTTTTGCTTTAACACTGGCAAGCCGTTGTTTTGACCATCAACAAACTGCCAAACATCTTCAAAATTCCATGAATAGGTTATCACCCAATTTTCAGCATCTTCAAAAAATTGTTGTGATTGCATCTGCTCTGCTAAATGCTCTGAATAAAAGCTTGCATAAACGTCGTCTTTCCCGCCAGCCTGCGCACCAATAAAATCGCACTCACCGCCATAATGGTTGTGATGCATTATACCATACATGCCAGCAGTTAAAAACATCTGCGCTTCCACCTGCGCTTCCATGCTTTGCTCCATGAAAACCAAAGCTTTGCCCATGATCGCGCCATAGTAGCCTTGCTTGCCAACAACGCTGCCAACGTTTATGCAGTTTACTGCAAGCAATGCGCTGTCGTTCCCTTCATCAAAGCTGCCAGCGCCGCTTATGCCGCCCGCCAAAAATTCACTTGTTATCGCGCCGCTGTTATAGCTGGTTATGATTGCGTTGCCTCTTTCATTCGAGGCGCCTGTTGCAACGCCTGTGATTCCGCCAGAGACGAAATAGCCGTTAATGTTTGCGGTGTTGTAGCAATCTGCGATGTTTATAAAAGAATCATACAGGTTGGAAGAGACTTCTGTGAAATCATTCATCCGCAAAACCCCAACTATGCCGCCGGTCATCCATGCGTCGGTGATGTTTCCGTGGTTGGAGCATGATAATATTCTGCCCTGTCCCATGCCGACAATTCCGCCAGTGCAAGATTGCATAACCGAGCCATATACATACAGTATCTCATCTTTATAATCCGCGGCTTCCGGGCCGATTTCTGCTGCAAGCCAATCCATATAATCAAGCATAAGCGAGTTGTCGCCTTGTATGTTGCTATAAGAAGTGCAGTTTAAAAAATTTACGTTAATTGCCTGTCCGGCGATGCCGCCGATACAAACAAACAAGTCAGACACGCCGTTCATTATCGAAGAAAAATTCGGCAATGAATATGTGATGGAAGTGTGGCTTACGCAATCGGCCACATTACTGCTTGCCGCTGGGTTTGTTACTTCGGTTATCGCATTGCCCAGTATTCCGCCTGCTGCAATCATTACTGCATTGTGAATGTTAACTTCGCAATCGGTGTAGCAGTTTACAATTGTGCAACCTGTTGTAGAACCCGCGGCGATGATTCCAACGCAAGCTTGATATTCCGTTGGTGAAAGATTGAACGTGCAATCAACAACTCTGGTGTTGATCACCGTGCCATTTAATTGCCCAAAAAGCCCCGCTTCCATGGCATTTTCATATATATTTAAACCTGTGATTTCAAAATTTCCGCCATCATAACAGCCGGCAAAAGCATTTGATGACATCATCGACCCAATCGGCATCCAAACATGGGCGGACATATCTAAATTGGTGGTTTGAATAAAATACTGCCCAGTGTAAGATGTGCCGTTGTTGACTTGATATGCAAGACCTGCAAGATGCTCCGGCGATGAAATTTCATACGGATTGTCAATAGAGCCAGCGCCTAGCCAATCTGTTTTGTAATATGTAGCGTCGTTCGTCCAATAATCCGCTTCGGCTGGATCAGCCATAGTCACAGAATATTCTTCACTTTTTGCATTAAAAATTGCGCTGAATGCAAGTGCAAAAATAACCACACATGCAAGTGCGCAACCGATGATTAAAATTAAAAATTCTTTTGTGGATAAATATGTTAAAAGGCGGTTAGTTGCCCCCCCCCCCGGAGTGACGATTTGGCACATTTTTTGAGCGGATTTTTGCGCATTCTTTTTGCTCCTTAGAAAAAAAAGTTTGTTGATAAGCCTGTTTTTCATATGCCTATATTGTATCAAAATCCACTAAATTATGTCAAATAATTTTATGTATTTTTTTGCTTTTTAATTAAAAGCATAAAAATGCGTTTCTCTGCCATCGAAAATGACGAAAATTTTTCTAAAGTCCACACCTTTTTTATCAAAAAATATTCGTCAATCAAATCTTCAATTTCTTTATACATATAAAATTTTATGTATGTGCGCAAACTCTCATCTACTGGCTGCTTTAAAAAACCTTCGCCGCGCCCTTCCAAAAACGAAACCAAAAGCACACCGTCATCCTTTAACGCATCGTAAAAGCGCTTGAAAGCCTGCGCGCTTTGGCAGTGGCTGAAATGCAATAGCAAATTGTTTGCGACTATGCCGTCAAACCTGTTTTGATAGTTCATCTGCAAAACATCTTGGCACAAAAATTTGCAGTTGTCAAAGGCGTTTTGCGCAAGTTCAATCATCTTCTTGCTGTTGTCAATTCCAAGCACCCGCTTATCAAAACTTGCCATGTAGGAAGTAAACTGCCCTACACCGCATCCCGCATCTAAAATTTCCTTACCTTTTACATTTTGCAAAAAAAAGTCAATGTAAACGCTGTCGGAAAAATCGTTTGCATATTGCTGCGCATACATTGACGCAATTTTATCATAGGTGATTTTGTTGTTTTCAATATTTAAATATCTCATTTGCCAAGCTTTTCCATTACAATTTTTTTGCATAGATCTATAACCTGCGGCAGTGTTTTGCCGGTGGTGTCAATAACCGTGGCGTCTTTTGCGATCTCCAACTTGCCAAATTTTCTGTTTTCATCACGCTGATCACGCAATTTTAAATCTGCAAGCACTTCTTCAAAACTCGGCGCATTTGGTGCATCTTTAAATTGCAAATATCTTCGCTTTGCCCGCTCTTCTGCCGTGGCGGTGATGAAAAATTTGACATCAGCATTCGGCAAAACCACAGTGGTGATGTCGCGCCCTTCCATAACGCAATCGTTGTTTTTTGCAAAGTTGCGCTGCAACTTTAAAACCACTTGCCTAACCTGCTGAAATGGTGAAATTAAGGATGTGAGCATGCTTATTTCTTCACTGCGCAAAAAAGCAGTTTCATCCACACCATTGACGATAACATGCTGCTCTTCGCCGTCGAAGTAAACTTGTATGCGCAAATTTTCAACCAACTGCGCAATGGATTTTTCATCCACGCTTTTAAAGCCACGCCTTTTAAAATTGCATGCTATGCCCCTGTAAATTGCGCCCGTGTCAAGCCTTTTGAAACCAAGCGCTTTGCTTAAACCTTGACTTAGCGTGCTTTTGCCGCTGCTGGTTGTGCCGTCTATTGCGATGTTAAACATATTTCACCTCAAAAATAATTATATCAAACAATAAATTTAAGTCAAATTTTTTAATAAAAAAATCGCATTATTGCGATTTATTTTGAAAGTTCATTTTGCTTTTCGGTTATATTTCTTACATCATTTATTAAATTTTTCACTGCCTTTTCTAAACCAGCGTTTTTATTAGTTATTTGTGTTTTAACAAAATTTTGTTGTTGTAAATTCCTTTTTGAGTTAATAAAAGCAATCTCTACAAAATGTGGATGCCTTAGGCACATCATATAATTCGGCTCGCCATTATTACGCACAACGCTTTCACCATAAGATGTAGCTACAAATGTTTTTGCAAAATTAAGAACAATTTCATATTCCTTTGTTCCTTCATCAAAAACCAAACTATCTTGCTCTTTAATGGTTTGTGGACGCGGCAAAACTTTGAAGACAACCGATTTATCATGTTTGGCATATTCCACAATAAATTGTCTTCCGTCTGCGCTTGAAATTGAAGCATCTGCATAAAAATCGTTTTCATGATATAGCATAATCTCACCCCTTTGCAAAATTTTAACATATTTAAAAATCAAATTCAATAAAAATATTTGAATTTTTTTTAAAATATGATATATTATTGCCATGCTGGCGTAGCACAGTTGGTAGTGCATTTGATTCGTAATCAAAAGGTCGCGGGTTCGAGTCCCGCCGCCAGCTCCAAAGAACGGCCTGCATGTGCGGCGGAGTTTTGCGCAGCAAAACTGCAACCTGAAAGGTTGCAACTCGAACCCCTGGGTTCGTTATCGAGCCTTTAAGGCGAACATCAACAACTTGCAAAAGTTGTTATTCCCGCCGCCAGCTCCAAAGAACGGCCTGCATGTGCGGCGGAGTTTTGCACAGCAAAAAGCAACCTGAAAGGTTGCAACTCGAACCCCGGGTTCGTTATCGAGCCTTCAAGGCGAACATCAACAACTTTGTAAAAAGTTGTTATTCCCGCCGCCAGCTCCAAAGAACAGTTCGCTTTGCGCGGCGGAGTTTTGCGCAGCAAAACTGCAACCTGCAAGGTTGCGACTCGAACCCCTAGGTTCGTTACCCTGCCGTAATATAACAAAGCAACTTTTAATAAAAATATGCGTCTCATAAATTTTTAAAACATTAAAGGAGTCAATATTTGGAAATTATTGAGGTTAAAACTAAACGAGGAGATACGCTATACGGCTGTATATATGGAGCAAAATATAAAGACACTTGTGTTATCATTACAAATGGCACTTGCGGCAATATTTTTGAAAATAAATTTTTACAGATTATTGGCAAAGAATTAGAAAAATCTAAAATTTGTTTTATTTATGCACATAATAGCGGCGCTTTTCATCGATTAGATTCACCAACCAAAAGTGGCAAGCCTACTGGATGCACTTATGAACTTTTCAATAATTGTATTGAAGATTTGCAAGCATACGTTTCCTGGGCAAAACAAAATAAATATAAACATATTATTCTTGGCGGGCATTCTTATGGAGCAAATAAGGTTGTATATTATCTTTCTAAAAATCAAAAAGAAAAAATTGATAAATACATTTTACTATCGCCAACCGACATAAGTCGCTTAAATAACAGTAAAAAAATTTCTGTAAAAGCACTTATGCCTATTGCCACATCATATAAAAAAGAACATAAACTTGACGAACTTTTACCTGTTTTGTTTGATAATTACAACCAATTCACTGCCCGAACTTTTTTAGATTTTATGAATAATAAAAACTCAAAAAACTTGCCAATTTATTCTGAAAATGGAGACTGGAAACAACTTCATAAAATAAAACAAGATGGTTTATTTATTATGGGCGCTAACGATAATTTCGCTTATGGAGATGCTCTTAATCACTTAAAAAAAATCAATGAAAATAGCAAAACAAAAAACAATACTATAAAAGTAATTGAAAACTGCGGACATACTTTTAAACATAAAGAAAAAGAACTAAGTCAAATAATCTTGGAGTTTATAAAAAATTAGATTTACAACATTAGTGCACAACAATGTGTTATATATCAATTAAATTACATAAAAAAACAGAATGCCAATTTCATTCTGTTTTTGTTTTTCAATTATTCGCTTTTGTCGGAAGGCTTTTCTTCTGCTGCTGGTTCTGCTGGCTCTTCTTGTTTAACTTCTTCTTTTTCTTTCGCTTTTGCTTTGCTTGATTTTTTTGCCTTCTTTGGCTCTTCTACTTTCTCTTCTACCTTCTCTTCAACCTTTGGTTCTTCTGCTTTTGGTTGTTCTTCTGCTGGTTTAGCTTGCTCTGCCTGAGGTTGAGTTTGAGCAGCAGGCTGCAACTCGGCTTTAAGCAGTTTTTTGTTTTTAAACCAATCAATTAAAATCAAAACGCAAGCCGCAACCAACACGATAATAACAAGCAGGTTGACAACGCTAAACGAACTTACAAGACCAACAATTCCAACCACAATTGTAATTATTGTGTAAATAATCAGTCTTCTAACGGTTTTCTTGTTCTTTTCAAATTCGCTTGGCGAAAGGTTAACTTTTGAAAAGCTGAATGCCGCACAAAGCACACCAATCAGCGACAAAATAATTAAGATTATAGATGAATACATTAAAACCATACCCATCATATCGCCAAACATGTTAACGATGCTTTCCGCAGCGCCCTCCTCCATCCCTTCGCCTGCACTAGAGATAAGCACGATTGCAGGAATAATTAAAATTGCACTAGACACAAGAAGCGCGATGTATGCCGCTAAACTTATAATAATTCCAGAAAACAATAGCGGCCTAGATATTTTTTTCATTTTTTTCTCCTTTATTCACAACATACCACATTTTGTATGTTATGTCAAACAAATTTACAATATGTTATAAACTAAAGCTAACCTTTTTTTCTTCTGGTGATGTGTTTATCACAGTGACACCCACTTTTTGGCCAAGTTTGACAAACTCATATATATTTGCATCACTGCGCTCGGTGACATTTGAAATATGCAGCAGCCCAGTTACACCATTTTCAAGTTTTATTATTGCGCCGAACGCCAAAATTTTGATAACTTCGCCATCATATTTTTCGCCAACTTGCAACTGCTTAATTTTTTCAATCATCGGGTCAGGCAAAATTTGTTTAAGCCCAAGTTTAACTTTTTTGTTTTCACGGTCAAGCTCGATAACTTTGAAAGTATACTCCTTGCCTTCTTTAAGCACATCGGCTGGGCTTTGAATTTTTTCAAAAGAAAGATCGGAAATATGAATAAAGCAATCCACGCCGCCAACATCAACAAATGCCCCGTAAGGCAAAATCTTTTTGACAACGCCTTTTACAATTTTGTTGATGAAAATGCTTTTCCAAAACAGCTCTTCATTTGCAAGGCGCGTTTGCTGCTGCAAAAGTTTGATGCTTGCAACAATTTTTTTATCATCTTTATCTATTTCAGTCACCACCGCCTCACACTGCTTGCCAATCAGACTTTTTATATTCACTCTGCGCTCGTCCACTTCATCATACGGCACAAAAATTTGATAGTCGCCCATCTTGCCCACCAAGCCGTCATCTATGCCGATAGGCACAAACGAAAATTTGCTGCCAAGTTTAAGTTTTTGCGCGTTTTGAGTGCCAAGTATGGTGACATCCGCTTGCGATTTTGAAGCGATAATCATTCCTTCTTCATTAGTGCCCAAAATCATAACCTTAAATCTGTCGCCGATTTTTATTTCGTCGAAGTCGTCAAAGTCGCTTTTTTCAATAAATGCATCCTTCTTGCCACCGATATTAAAAATCACGCCGTCGTCGCGCTTAAAAACAACCACACCATCTTGCAGTTGCCCTTTTTTGTAGGATGTAAAAGTTTTTTCAATAGCCTCTAAATTAAATTCACTCATTTTGATTTCCTTTTCTTACTAAATTTTTCCTCCGCCTGCTGTTTTAACTGATTAAGCTTTTGCGAAACAATTTCACTTGCTTTATCCAGCACTTCTTCGGTGATTTTCGCACCATAAAACTCATCGAGTTCGTAAGGCTTTCCGATTAAAATTTTGGTCATTCTAAACGCATGCGGCCTGTTGTAAACCCAAACCGGAATGATTGGTGCTTTGGCTTTGATTGCAAGCATTGCCGCACCGCTTTTAACTTCGCCAAGCTCCACATTGTCGCTTTTATTGCGCGTGCCTTCTGGAAAGATGATTAGTTTTTTATTGTTTTTAAGCACTTTTAAAGCATTTTTGATTGCCCCGACATCGGCCGATTGCCTGTCAATTTTAATGCCACCCATTGCTTTGATAAACGCACCAAAAAGCTTGTTTTTAAAGAGTTCTTTTTTTGCCAGAAAATATTTTTTTTCAAATGTTCCAAGCACAATGTTTACAGCATCAAGGTTTGATGTGTGATTCATGGTTAAAACTGCCTTACCTTTTTTAAGGTTCTCTTTGCCGTAAATTTTGCAAGGATATATAATTTTACCTGGAATAAATGCCAAAAACTGCACTGCGTGAAATATCATGTTGCCTCCTTACTAAAAAATCAACTGGTCAAGTTCGTATGGTTTGAGTGGTTTATACTCTCCGCGCTTTAACCCGCCAAGTTTCACCCCGCCAATACGAACGCGCTTGAGAAGAGTTATGTTTTTGCCAATAGCTTCAAACATCTTGCGCACTTGGTGGTTTAACCCTTCGTGGATAACAACCGACAGCCGTGTGGCGTTTGCCTGAACTCCTGCAACCTTAACTTTTGCCTTTGGCAACCTTTGCCCATCAATTACAACGCCATTTCTAAGCACCGCAAGTTCGCTTTGCTTTATGTCGCCTTCAATTTTAACGATGTATTCTTTTTCAATCTCGCCACTAGGATGCGAAACTTTGTTTGCAAAGTCGCCGTCGTTGGTTAAGATGATAAGCCCCTCGGTGTCGTAATCCAGCCTGCCGATTGAAAACAATCTTTGAGATGACGGCACTAAATCAAAAATGGTTTTTCTTCCCTTTTCATCGCTGTTTGTGCAGGCATAGCCCTTAGGTTTGTGCAGTTTGATATACACAAAAGAAAGAGGCAGGCTGATGCGTTTGCCATCAACTGCCACTTCATCATTTTTTTCATTAACTTGCGCCCCAAGGCTTGTTACAATTTTTCCGTTAACCGAAACTCTTCCCGCAGCGATTATATCGTCGGCCTTTCTTCTTGCCGCAACACCCGCGGTGCTTAAAAATTTGTTTAATCTCATCTTTTACCATTGGTCAAGTATATCAAATATCCTTTGCTTAAATGACCTTGCCTTTACATCTTCCATTGTAACAATATTTCCAGAAAATAGCAACTCTTTATCAAACAATATTTCAAACTCGCCAACTTTGCTGCCCGCCTTTAAAAATGGTTTGACGCTTGGCACAATCTGCACATTGGTTGAAATTTTGTCTAACTCCCAATCTGCAAGTGGATACATAAATGTGTGGTTATGCCCAATTTGCACGCACTGTTTCTCGCCACCCTCAACGACTAGTTGCGGATAAAACTCCACATCATCTGTTAAATTGTGCATCTTATAGTTTTCAAAACCCCATTCCAGCAGCCTTGCGCAATCTTCAAACATAAGGCTGCAATTAAGCACAACGCAAACAAGCCTCATGCCGTCACGCTCTGCCGCCGACACCAAACACCTGCCGGCGTCGTTTGTGTAGCCAGTTTTAACGCCAATCGCTCCGTCAAAAGTTCTAAGCAATTTATTTTTGTTTGCAAGATATCTATCCTTGCCATCAGCGCTTGTAATTTTTTTGTTTTGAGTTGAAACAATCTCTCTAAACACATCATTTTCAAGTGCATATGCCGCAATCTTGGCAAGATCATGCGCGCTGGTGTAGTGGCCATCTTCGTCTAAGCCATGAGTGTTTTCAAAATGCGTGTGTTTAAGCCCAAGTCGATGCGCAGTGAAGTTCATTTGATCAACAAAATGCTCCACGCTGCCCGACACATGCTCGCCGATTGCAACGCTGGCATCATTCCCCGAAACAAGCATAAGGCCATATAATAAATCTCTAAGCGAGTGTCTTTCGCCTTTTCTTAAATATAACGAAGTTCCCGGCACTCCAACAGCCTTTGGTGAGATTTCAAACACTTCGTCAAGGTTTTGGCAGTTGTCTAGCGCCGTGATTGCCGTCATAATTTTTGTTGTGCTTGCCATAGGCAAAGATGCATTGCTGTTTTTTTCAGCCAAAACTCTGCCGCTTGATGCTTCAATCAAACACATCGCCTTGGCCCTTGTTGCCACATCTGCGCGCACGAGAGAAGAGACCGATTTTATCGCGCCATAGCAAAATGAAAAAGTCATAAGCGCGGCAAGCAACACAGTGATTGTAACAAAAATAAGGTTTGAAAGTTTAGTTTTGCTCTTTGTTCTCTTCATTGTTTTCCACCTTGCTTAAAAGAGCGTTGAAAATGTTTAGCACTGTTTGATAAAGCGATTTGTTTTCAACATTAACAAATTTAACTTCGCCCTTTGTTTCAATTAAAAAGCCAACTGGCGAAACACTCATCCCGCCGCTTGAACCACCAGCCATTGGAAAATGATTTGCCACACGCCTAGAAGAAAGGTCGGCATACTCGCCGCCGCCAACCACATATCCAACGCTGACTTTTGAAATTGGAATTATGGTTGAGCCATCTTCTGTTACAACTTTTTCACCCACCACAGTGCTTGAATCTACAATGGTTTTAATTTTATCCATCGCGCTGGAAATAAGGCTGTTGATGGTTTCGCTGCTTGTATAGATTTTCATAATACCCCCTATATATTGTGTCTATTATGTCATAATACCTTGCACATCTGCTGTTTTGCCGCTTTTTTCCTACTTAGGATAACCGAATTGATAAAAGAATATGCAACATCAAAAGCACTTATTGAAACGCTTGTAACGCTTGCAATTTCACCCGACAGTTTGTTGTAGGAAACGCTGTCGAATATCGCAAGCGACGCGGTTGGTTTTTTGTTTTTTATTGATGAAAAAAATATTAACGCGCCCACATCTATAAGTCCGCAAACCATGCTTGTTAAAAACGCATCACCGAGCCCAATGTTGTAATATATCTCCCAAAACTTTAAGCGCGTTTTGTTTTTAATTTGTTTTGTAAACTCTTGATAAAAAATTACTTCGGGCGAATCAAATTGCAATGGCGGCTGCTCGACTTGATTTTGATTTTTGATTTTTATTTGCTTGTCGCCAATTTCAAAATATAGATATTGAATTTTAATTTTAAAAACAAAAAAGCAAAGCACGCCTTGGTTTTGCAGAAGATTGTAGCTGACCCTGACCTGCATTGACACCGGAATCATAAACAAAAAAATCAACGCCGTTGGCAATAAAAAATAAAGACTTTGCATAATGCTTAGTCTTTATCTTTACACAATTTTTATGCTTGCTTTGGTTTTCTTTTTAAAAGTTTTTTGATTTGCTTGTTTATTTTAGAATAATCAATATTGCTGCTGTCTGGATAGGTTGCGTCACACTCAAACATGTCCTTCGCAAGCATGCTGGTTGCATCTGGGCGCCTTACCTTTGCAACATTTTCGCGCATTTGTAGTAAAAGCTTTGGATTGTTTAAAAACTGCAAAACAATTTCAACCATCTCTTTGCTGCTTTTGTATTGCTTTGCTGCGCCTTCACGAACAAGCATTTCAACATTCACTCTTTCCTGCTCTGGAAGCTTTTTGCAGCAGATGATTGGCAAAAATTTGTTTAGCGCCTCTGTCACCGACACGCCACCAGCTTTGCCAATGATGATGTCTGCCGCACTCATATATAAATCCACATCCTTCGAAAAACCAAAATTTAAAAGTTTGATGTTTGACGGAACTTTAAGCTTATCAATTTTGCGCTTATCTTTTTCCGCTCTGCCGTTTGCAACGATGATTTGCATAGAATGCGATTTTAAGTTTTTGATAAGATTTTTCACGATTTTATAATTTCCACTCCAAAAGCCTCCGCCAAACATGACAAAGATTGTGAAAACATCGTCTTTCAAGCCAAGCTGCTTGCGCGCCTTAGATTTATCCATAACTTTTGAAAACTTTTCATTGACTGTAAGACCATATGGCAAAATTTGCTGTTTTGTAAAGCCTTTTGAAATCATCTGCGGAATGTAGCTTTCATTTGGCACAAGCAGATAATCTATCCCAGTTGCCGCCTCCCAAAATGGGCAAACCGCATAATCAAATATAAACGAAAAGGTTTTTGCAGGAATTGGATAGAGCTTGCGCAAATTTGTGATCATCACGCATGGAAAAAAGTGCGAAGTGAAAATCGCATCCGGCTTATAATCATAGATGAGTTGCAAAACTTTGTCATACATCTTTATAAGCCCAAATTGCACTGGCGATTTGTTTGACTTTTCTGGCTTAGCCTTCTGCCAATGCTTGAAAAACGCATTGTAAATTTTGTTAAAATATTGCACAGCAATGCCATAGCCAACTTCTTGCATCCATATAAAAGTTTTGCTGTCACAATATTCATGCAACAAGTCAACCATCTTAACTTCGCCGCCCATGGCCTCAAGTTTTTCTTTTACTGCATTTGCCGCAGAGTTGTGCCCGTTTCCAGCCGTGACTGTAAAAATTAAAAACCTTTTCATATCTACCTTTTATTTAAATATTTTTCAAGCGAGCTTGCTTTGTAGCTGTTTGGCGCATATTTGTCTGTTGTAACATATCCGCTTGGTGCGTTGATCACCTCTGGGATGCGGTTTATGCAACTTGCGCAGGTAAGTTCAACCGTTGACGGACGGTTGATTACAACTGTGGTGTCAGGCTCGCCATAAATCGTCCACTCGTTGCTGTCAAATTCATTTTTGTCATACACTTTGCCAACGCACTCTGTTTCAAGCACAATCCCTTCCTTAGTTGTGGTTGTAACAACTGCGCTCATGCCTGTGCAATCGCCTTTTTTAATGTCCATTTTAAGTGTGGAAGAATGAATTTTGCTTTTTGCAATTTCAGGCACACATTTTTGTGTTTGGCTTTTTACCGTAAGCCCAAGTTGCGAGCACAGCCAGCCATTGACATTCCACATATAACTTGGCGCATACTTGCCGCTTTTGATTATTTTCTCTCTTGCTGCTGGAGTGATATTGTCAGCAGCAGCAACGTCCTTTTCAAACTGCTGCAATGTCAGCCCTGCACCATGCGCCCTTGCAAGAGCGATGCCATAATCTTCTACATTATAACTCGACCTGCCCTTGATTTTTGTAATATTATGTGTCGCACCAGCAAGCACTGTTATCAAATTTCCCCAAAAAACATCTTGATAGCCACTGCCACAAATTGTGCAGCCGTTTGCCTTTGCCACCTTATCCAATTTTTCAAAGATGGTTGGATTTGAATTTTGTGGATAAAAAGCCTCTTCACATGTTGTGATTGCGTTGACGCCGTTTTGAGCGCAAATTGCAAGTGCATCTTCAACATCAGCAATCAAACTCATAGTTGTGACAATTGCAACCTGCGGTTTGTTCTTTTTAAGAAATGCATCAAACTGTTTAGCGTGCATAATTTTAACGCCAAGCTTTTTCTTTGAGCCGATAATTTCGCCGATATCCTTGCCAATTTTGCTTTCGTCAATATCAAACGCCCCAACAATTTTTACGCCTTTTTCAAGAGCATAGCGCATTGTATAAACGCTCATCTTGCCGCAGCCATACTGCACCATAGTTATTTTTGCCATAATTCATTCTCCTTCGTTTTAGATTATAAATAGTATAACAAATTTTAAAATTTTTTTGCAAATGATTAGTAGCAAATGCTTAAAAAGAGTATACTAATATTGTATAAAAAAGGAGAAACATATGAAAAAAGCCTTCGACAACAAAAAATATCTCACCATGCAAAAACAGCATATCATGGAAAGAATTGATATGTTTGGCGGCAAACTTTATCTTGAACTTGGTGGTAAGCTGTTTGACGATTTGCATGCATCCAGAGTGTTGCCCGGCTTTGAGCCTGATGTTAAAATCAAATTGCTTGAAAGTATGAAAGATAAGGCCGAAATAATTATGTGCATCAGCGCAAACGACATTGAAAAAAACCGCATCCGCGCCGATTTGGGGCTTAGTTATGACAACGAAGTGTTAAGGCTGATTGACAATTTTAGAAAACTTGGTTTGTATGTTTCTTCAATTGTAATCACGCTTTTTAAAGGTCAATCAAGCGCGCAAAAATTTGCAAACCTGCTGCAAAATCGCGGCGAAAAAGTATATTTCCATCGCTATACAAAAGGCTATCCAAACGACATTGAAACCATAGTCTCCGAAGAAGGCTATGGCGCAAACGACTACATACAAACCACTCGCCCGCTTGTCGTTGTAACCGCACCTGGCCCGAGCAGCGGCAAACTTGCCACATGCCTTAGCCAGCTTTATCACGAATATAAACGCGGAACAAGCGCGGGCTATGCCAAATTTGAAACCTTTCCAGTTTGGAATCTGCCATTAAAGCATCCTGTTAATGTTGCATACGAGGCCGCAACCGCAGACATAAAAGATGTAAATATGATTGACCCATATCATTTCAACAAATATGGCAAACTGGCAGTCAACTACAACCGCGACATAGAGGTTTTTCCTGTTCTTAAAAACATTTTAAGAAAAATCACTGGCACGGATGTTTATTACTCGCCAACCGACATGGGCGTAAATATGGTTGGCTATGCAATTATAGATGACGATGCGGCTTGCCAAGCCTCCATCAACGAAATTATCAGACGCTATTACAACTATGCTTGCGCCGCAAAAAAGGGTCAAACATCATACGATACGGTTGACAGAGTTAAACTTTTGTTAAACGAACTTGAAATAAGCCCAACCGCTCTTGAAATCATCAAAACCGCAAAGCGGGTTGGCAGAGAGAGCAATTTGCCATGCATCGCCCTGCAACTTGATGACGGCAGAGTGCTGACTGGCAAAAGCAAAAATCTTATCTCCGCCGCTGGCGCAGTGATACTCAATGCGCTTAAAACGCTTGCTGGCATTGATGACCACCCACTGATAAGCGATCAGATTTTGATGCCAATTTTAAACCTTAAAAAGAATGTGCTTGGTTCGCTTTCATCTCAACTTTCGCTTGATGATGTTTTGATTGCTCTTTCAATATGTGCAAACTCTAACGATGAGGCGGCCGCATGCATGAAAATGCTTACAAAGCTTAAAACTTGTATGGCGCACTCAACCTTTATACTGCCAACTTCCGATGAGCTCACGCTTAAAAAACTTGGAATATATCTTTCAAGTGAGCCATATTTTGAAACCAACAACTTATTCAATTAAAAAATGGAGCGGCTGCTCCATTTTATTTTGATAACTCTGGTTGTTTTTTAGGTTTTTCTTGTGGCGTTTTTGTGGAAACATCTATTTTTATTGCTTGCTCTGCAAGCTCTTCTTCTGTAAAGCCGAAATAATCGAGTGCTGATTGTTTATCTTGTGGTTGTTTGTTCTCTTCTTTCATATCTGCCTCCTGTAAATTTAACTTAGCACACACTTTGTGCGTTGTCAATATAAAATTTTGAATAATTTGTTGAAAAATAATTGACAAACGCTGTTTTTATAATGTATAATTAAACAGTCGCATAAAAATGACGGCAAAACATAGTCGTGTAGCTCAGTCGGTTAGAGCTTTCGCCCTGCTGCCGAGGTTTCGCAAGAAACCGAACGCCAAGGTTCTGCCGACAGGCAGGTTCTTCTAAGGTGGGGCACCGTTTGATAGAATCTATATGCGGCAAAACAATTTAATATAGTCGTGTAGCTCAGTCGGTTAGAGCACCACCCTGATAAGGTGGGGGTCGGTGGTTCGAGTCCACTCACGACTACCAAAAGCACTCTCCGCACGGGGTGCTTTTTTTGTTCAAAGCCCCCCACCTTGCACTGCACAAGCAGTGCGCAAGGCTTTCTGCCTTGCATCAGGGTGGCCACCCTGTTAGCCTGCGCAAACACGCACCACCCTTAACGGGCTAAAACACTTCACTTCG
>CALVYP010000007.1 GCA_944372365.1 uncultured Clostridia bacterium
GTGAAGTCATAACAAGGTAGCGGTATCAGAAGGTGCCGCTGGATCACCTCCTTTTAAAGAGAACGGATTTTCCGTTTTATCGTCGAGACACATTTATCTCTTAAATGTGCCGCCCAATATTTTGGGCTATTAACAGGACTATTTTCTCAATAATTTTCCTATTTAATTTCAAAAAAAGAATGCAAAACTGCATTCTTTTTTTATTTAAACATTTCAATCAATTTTTCTTCATCCACAACCTTAAAATGTTCTATTTCTTTAAAATTGTCGCTTGCAATTTGAGCATAATAACTTTGCTGCAAATCAAGAAAATTTTGCTTTTCTTGTTCGGCGGGAAGTGGAACGGTGAGAGAGTTGTCTATAATCTCAAAACTTTTCGCCAAAGACGCCAATGAATGGTGGCTTTGCGAGATGTATTTTTGATATATCAAACTTTTTTTATACATGTTTTCAAGAAAAGGAAAATAATTTTGATAGTAGTCTTCTCCGTTTTTTAAGCACCTTTTCAAGAAAACATCGTTCAGCTCGCTTAAATCAAAGCCAACCGATCTAAGAAAATATTGCTCAACTTTTGCATCTTTAAAGTCAGTTTGTATCACGAAATCAAAAAGCGCATCGCTTATTTTTCTAAAATTATCGCTTTGTTGCAGCAGAGTTTGTTCTAAATCGTTCATTTCTTCTCCTTACAAAAAAAGTTTATCACACACTAAAATGCTTGTCAATATACAAATTTGTTTTGCACTAAGAAGATTTTGTGTTACAATGTATATATATTAAAAGGAGGGAAAAATGAAAAAAATAAGAGGCTTTGTTGGCAATATCTTGCTTCTGGTGTTCTCAGTTGCAGGGCTTGCATTTATGGCTTTGCCATGGAGCGCAAGCAGAATGTGGGTTGCAGGTGAGGCAAGCGAAGCAGTTGAAGGGTCAAGCGTGTTTGATGTGCTTGGCAACATTGGTGATGCAAGTGGAACAAGCCAAGCGGCGCTTGTGTTCTTCTTGTTGTTTGCAATCTTTGCTTGCATTGTGGCACTCACATCAATCGTGAGCCTTGTTGGCGTTATCATCGGCAACAAAAAATTAAACCTTACATTCTACAACAGAATTCTTTCACTTGTTCTGCTTGTGTTTGGTTTGATTGCAATGATTTGCTCAATCGCTTACTTTGCAGATTTCAGCTTCATCACTGATACATTCGGTGGCAAGAGCGGCACAGAAACCATTGTAAACGGCGGCGCAATTCTGCCTATGATTTGTGGAGCACTTGCTTTGGTTAGTGCATTCATCGCCCCAAGCAAAAAGAAATCATAATTGAATAATAAAAATTTCCTCTTTGGGCAAAATAAGCCTAAGGAGGATTTTTTATGAAAAAAACACAAATAAGATGCATTGTTGGCAACGCTCTTGTGCATATTGCAGGCATAATGATTTTATGCTTTTATGTTTTAAACATGATTGAAGGCGTTGGCGGCAACAGTGTGTATAACGCAATAACCAATTTGGCGACGGCTACGGGTGCAAACATCGCCTATTATATTGTGGCAGGCGCGTTTTATGTTTTGACGCTTATTTTATCTATCACAATGATAATTTTAAGCGCGATAGGTTTGTTTGGTGGCATTTTTGACATTCGCGCATTAAATATGACAACCGCAAACAGAACTCTTTCAATTATTGCAATGATTTCAGCACTTATGTCACTAATTTTTATGATTGTTTATGTGGCACTGGTTGGCGCGGCAGGAACAAGTGTTGGGGCGGGGCCGATAACAATATTTTTGGCAAGCATACTTGCGGTGGTTGGTGCGTTTGTTGCTTACAGCAGAAGAATATATAAAAGCGAATAAAATTAGCAAAAAATCTCGCAAGAGCGAGATTTTATTTTGATAATGTTTGCAAATTTTGTATAATTAAATATATGGAGGCGCAATATGAAGGCACTTAAAATCAGATCGCTTGTTGGAAGCATTGTGGGTATGGTTACAAGTTTGGCTTGCGTTTTATTGTTGTTCTTGCCGATGCTTGTTGAAGTTAAAAATGCTGAAAACTCATCAAATTTGGTTTTATACAATGTTTTTGAATCTATGTTTAACATTGGCGAAGTTTCACAAACCTTGGGCGCAGAAGGCTCTTTCTATATTGTTGCGACAGTTATGATGATGGCCTTTTTTGCGTTGTCGATTGTAAGTTTTGTGCTTAATGTGCTTTCGCTTGTTGGCGCGTGCTTGTTTGACAGTCAGCCAAAAGTTGCTGGCAAGCTAAACATGGCAATCGCTTTGCGTGCGCTTTCGCTGCTGACAGCTGTGCTGGGGACAATTGCAACAATCTTGCTTGTGCTTTATTTTGAATCCAACGGCTTAACACACACAACCTTTGGTTACGGAACAATTGTTCCGCTTGTTGTAAGTTTGCTCGGTGTGGGAGCAGCTTTCACACTTTCAAGCAATTTTGAAAGAAGGGTGCTTGAAAACAAATTAAAACGCACAAATGCGGTTAACTAATCCATTTGGATGTCGCAAATTTTATCATCTTTCAGGCCGAATGTCACAACATTGTGGCCTGATTTTTTTATTATTACAAATTTGGTTTCATCAAGCGCGAAAAAATTTTGAAACTCTCCAAAATATTCGGCAAGTTTTTCTTGACTTGAGTTTAAACTTTCACAAACAAGATTGTTTGCGCGCGAGTATTGCTTTTCTTTAAGCTGTTGCAAAAATGTTGCACACAAAGTTTTTGCATTGCGTGGAGACGGCTGTAAATTATTGCTTTGAATAAAGCCTTCGCTGGTGATAAGATGTCGCTGTTGCAAGTTTGCATTCTCACAAACAAGTTCGCCATCCTTAAATTCAATTTTATCTGCTTGCAAGCGAGATATATTTGCGTTTGCGCTGTCAAAAACAATCGCTTGCTGAGCGCGATCGGATTTTATAATCAAAATTGCAAATTTATCGTGGCTAAAAAGTTGATAAGATCTTGGCTTGATACAGCTGCAAGTTTTAATCATTTCATCGTTTTCAATTTCAACAAAATTGTTGGAAATTTTAAAACTTATTGTTTTTGAGTTTACGCGCAGGCTTTCTTTAACTGTCGTCGAGTATTCGGGCGCATCCAAAAAAAAGATGCGGCACTGCGAGATGTCTATTATTCTTGCTGGGCAAAGGTTGGATTGAGTATCCAGCATAAATGGCAGCGCGGTGCGAGATGGAAGCGCTGGATATATGCAAAATTTTTGTGGCGAGTCGAATTCTAGATATGCCGTTTCGTCTAAAAATTCCTCGCCGCCGCTCCATTTTACTAAACATGGAAAAGTGCTTCTTAATTGAAAGGTTTTCATGTGATAAATATATGCTCTGTAAAAAAATTTAAGTATAAAAACATTGCTTTATGTTAAAAAAACTAAAAAAGGAGAGCGTATGAAAGGCGTTTGGAGCGATGGAGAAGTAAAAGATTTATTTAAACAAGTGCAAGAATTTAAACTTGCAGGCAAAGCAACCAAGGATGCATTTTTGCAGCATGCCAAAACTTATGGAAGAAAAGCAAACAGCGTGCGAAATTATTATTATCATGAGCTTGACTGTTTAACCAGCGACGCTGACCGCGTCAAAAGGCTTGGCATTGATTTATCGCTGCACAAAAAAAATCAATTTGTGGGCTTTAGCGAAGAAGAAAAGCAGGCGATAATAACAAAAATCCAGCAAAAACTTCAAGAAGGCTATTCCGTGCGCAAAGCGTGCTATCTATTAAGCGGTGGGGATGTCAAACAAATGCTCAGGCTGCAAAACAAGTTTAGGGCAAACCAAAAAAATCAGCACAGCAACATTTTATTTTTCAGAAAAAAACCTGCAAATAAAATCAGCGAAAGCGATGTCAACGGCTTGTTTATGGGCGTTGTTAAACTTGTTAAAAAGATGGCTCTGGACGAAGCAAAAAATGCCGTTGCAGAAGAAAAAACGCAGGCAAATTTGGCGATTAGAAAACTTGTTGCTCAGTTGGGGCAGAAGGATAGAGAGCTTGAATTTTTAAAAACCGACTATCTATCTTTAAAAAAAGAAAACGCCCTGTTAAAGAAAAAAGTTTTGCTTGCAACCTGTGCAAAGGCAAAAAGTTTGGCAGAGAGCAAAGAAAAGGCTTAAAAAGTTTTATTTTAATTAAAATTGTGATAAAATTTGTTTGTGGAAATAAAAATCGTCACAGGAGCAAATCAGGTGGAGGCAATAAAAAACGCCATACACGATTTGCCTCAAAACAAGCCGGTGTTTATTGTTGTTCCAGACAGGCAAACTCTTCAAATTGAAGAGATGCTTTTTGACGAGTTAAACTTATCTTCAACTTTTTTGATAAATGTTGTTGGACTTACAAACTTGGCCATCAAATATGCAGGCGTTGAGCTAGAACCTATCAGCGAAGTTGAAGGGTTGATGTATGTTAAAAAAGCGGTTGAAAATGTTAAGCAAAATTTTAAATACTTTAAATCGACCAATATAAACTTTTGCCAAGAAGTGTTTAAATTTATTTCTCAACTATCTTCTTCTGCTATATTGCCGCAGGAGATTTCTTGCTCATGCGAAACCGCGTTGCAAAAAAAAGTTGCAGATATTAAACTTATCTATCAAGAATATTTAAACCTGACAAGCAACAAAACTGATCCAAATCAGCTGCTGCAAGAGTTTGAAAATGTTGTTGTCAATCACAATCTGTTTGACGATGCGTATTTTTATTTTGTTGGGTTTGACAATTTTACTTTGCGCCACTATCAACTTATTTTGGCTCTGGCAAAAAAATGTCAGTGCGTTGCGGTGGGTGTGCCTATGCCTGTTTCTAAAAAAAATGCTTACATATATGACGGCGACATAATTTCAAAAATAAAAGAGCTTGCAAAAAGCGTAAACCAAACCGTAAAAATAATCTCTCCGCCAAGCGCTTTGCAAGATCAGCCTTTGCAGATTGCAAGCCAGCTTTTTGGTGGAGAAAAGCAAGCGGTTGAAGCAAGCAATGTTCACATTTTTGAAGCAAGAAGTGCAAGACAAGAGGCCGACTGGGCTGCAAAACTTATTGCCTTTGAAGTTTTTAACGGCGCAAGATACAAGCACTTTGCAGTTGCAGTCAGTGACATGGCTAAATATGGCGAAGTGATTGCCACAGCATTTGAAAAAAACAACATTCCATATTATTTAGATTGCAGCATAAGCGCAAGCCAAACATATCTGGCGCTGGTGTTTAAAAAATTGATAAGTTTTGCTTATAAAAATTTCAGCAGACAGGATTTGTTGTTTTTAATCAACTGTCCGCTTTTTGATTACTCCGCCGAGCAGATTTCACAGATTTCTCAAACCTATCAAGGCGGCAAACAGTTTTTCGCTTTGAAGGATGTTCAGGAAATAAAAGATATCGCCGAGGCGGTAAGCAAAAATCCACTCGACGGCGCGAGAGCTGCACTTAAATTTATGCGCGAAAACTTGGAAAAATATTTATCTTTGATTGACGACGAAAAAACTTTGAATATGGAAAATCAAGTTGCCGACATCATAGAAAGCATTATTGCGGCATGCGAGCAGGTTGGTGTTATCAGTTTAAAAGAGTTTATTTCGGCTGTGGATTTGGCGCTTGAAGCTACTCAGGTGTCGGCGATACCAAGCTATGTCGATCAAGTTTATGTTGGCGATGCAACCGACAGCTTTTTCAGCGAAAGTCAGGTGCTTATTGTTGTTGGCGCAAATGCTTCTTGCATGCCAAAAATCACGCAAGACAATTCGCTTTTTTCAGATGATGAATTAAAGCGCGCAAACTTTGTTAAAAAAGTTGAGCCAACAGTTAAAACCATCAATCGCAGGGCGCGATTTAAAATCTTCTCACTGCTGAGCAGTTGGAAAAAGCGATTATATGTTTCATATTCGCTCTCTGGCGATGACGACAAACCAATCTCTCCAAGTTTGGTTGTGGGCGAGCTTAAAGAGTTGTTTAATAAGCATGACAAAATCATCACCAACATTTTGCCAGATGAACTGCAAGATATAAATCAGCTGCTTTTGGCGATAGGCAGAAACAGAGTTGGCGCAGAAGAAGTTATGGCTCAAACATCGTCACAGCAAATTAAGCAAACACTTGACGCGGTTTTAAAACCAAATCTACAAAAATTTAACACAATCAAGCCGCTTTCCAGCGCCCAGCAGCTTAAACTTGGGCAAACAATCAAACCAACCGAAATTGAAAAATTTTATGACTGCCCGTTTAAAGTTTATTGCGAAAATGTGCTAAAGCTAAAAGAAAAGCGCTTGCAAGCGCTCTCACCAGCAGATGTTGGAAGCATCGTGCATGATGTTTTGGAAGATTATGGCAAAACATATAAATTTCAACCGCTTGATGAAACTCGGTTGAAGCAATTTATAAACAAAAAGCTTAACAGCGCCTATGATTTCTCAACGCTTGTGGACGGCGATTTGGTTTTGGCTAAACTTGAAAAGGATTTATTTAAAGTTTGTCAGGCAGTCAGCCAAGAAAACGCGCAGTCTAAATATCAGCCGTGGCTTATGGAGCAAAAAATTCAAATTGATTTGCAGGGCAAGCCGCTTGTTGGCAGGGTTGACAGGGTTGATAAAACCGGCGATGTTTTTAGGATTATTGACTATAAAACTGGCAAAATTTCAAACAATTTAGTCAAACAATTAAGTTACGGAAAAAGATTGCAGCTTTTTGTTTATGCGGATGCAATCTGCCAGAAATATAATTTAAAATGCGGCGGCATTTACTATTTCGACGCCAAGGCAGGATATACGGGAGATAATAAAATTCTTGTTGGTTTGACAAGCGAAGATGATGTGGATGGTCAAAGCAGCAAAACCATATCCGCGCTGCAAATGCAGCAACTTCAAAATCAAGCGCAGCAAATGCTTTTAAAAGGTGCAAAACTTTTAAGCGAAGGAAAATTGCTGCCATATCCGGATGCGGGCTCTTGCGAATATTGCAAATATAAGACAATTTGCAGATACGATCGAGAAAACGGCGTAAGGCGGATGAAAGGGGGTGGGGAATGAGCAAATTTAACCCCTCAATAGAACAGCAGCAGATTTTTAATTTCAACAAAAAAAATCTTGTGATAAGTGCATCGGCGGGCAGCGGCAAAACCACCACGATGATTGAGTTTATCTCGCGTTTGATTGAAAAAGGGCAGGATGTTAAAAGATTGCTGGTGCTAACCTTCACCAAAGCGGCGGCAAGCGAGATGCGTGAAAGACTGATTTTGCGTTTGATGTCCAACGCGAATCTTGAAAGCGTGCAAAACCAACTTGACGATTTGTTTACAAGCGACATCTCAACCATACATTCGTTTCTTGAAAAGGTTATCAAGCGAAATTTAAGTCAGTTTCCGCACCTTGAAGGCTTTAAAATTTTAGACGAAAAACAAACAGCGCTTTTCAAAGAGCAAGCGTTTGAACAGGCGCAAACTCAAATGAGCGAGCAGCAAAGGGCAGAATATTTTGACCTGTTTTTAACCATGCGAGACAAAAATCTTATTAAAGAAATTATCTTTAAAATTGAAGATTTTTTAAACGCGCAAGCTGACAAAAACAAGGCGCTTATGCGCATTAAAAATTATCAAGAAAATTTTGAGCATGCAAAACTTTATTTAACCGACTTTTTAAGCAAAAAAATTGATAAATTAAAGCAACAAATATTCAATTTTCCAAAAGGCGATGCAAAAGTAGATGCATTTTTGCAACAGCTTTTTTCGCAATTTAATTTTAGTTTTTGCAACCTGCAACAGCTGGCGCAAAATTTGCTTAGCGTCAATTTGCCAAGAATCCCAGTGCTTAGCGGCGAAATTAAAGATGATGTTAAAAAATTAAAAGCCCTTGCGCAGCAGATTGTCAAATTCGCTGAAAAGCTTCAGCCGCAAAATCAGCTGTTGTGGCAAACTCAGCAATCTCAAAAACTTATTGACGAGCTGCTTAAATTATACAATCTTTATTCAACCTGCTTTTCAAACATAAAACTACAATCAAATTGTTTAGATTTTGATGACCTAGAACTAAAAAGCGAGCACTTGCTTGAAGACGAGCATGTTCTTAAACAGCTTCAAGAAAATTATGACTATGTGTTTATCGATGAATATCAAGACACCAACCCCGTTCAAGAAAAAATTGTCAAACTTATCAGCAAGAAATGTAAATTTGTTGCGATCGGCGACCCTAAACAGGGCATATACGCGTTTAGAAACGCAACATCTAAAATCATTTTGAAGGACAGCGAAGATTTTGAAAATCAAAAAGACGGGCAAACTCAATATTTAAGTCAAAATTATAGAAGCGACAGGCAAATTTTGCAATTTGTCAACCATGTTTTTGCCAAAATTATGACGCAAAACACAACCGGCATCGATTATGCTTCAACTTCCTTATTGAAAGGAGATAATATTGCGCAAAAAGTGCAACTTGGAGCGGTTAACATTTTGGTGGCGCAAAAACAAAAATTGCAGCGAGCTCAACCGATTGATGATTACAATATTTTTGACGATCCGCTTGTCGACGAGCAGGATGGCGATTTGGAAGCACAGATTGTGGCAAATAAAATCGAACAGCTTCTTGCAAGCAATTTTATTGGCGGTGACGGCAAGCTAATTCGCGTGCAGCCAAAAGATATCGCGGTTCTATCTCGTTCGCGAAGCAATATCTGCACAAGCATCATCAACAATTTAAGAAAAAAGGGCATACCATTTGTTTCAACTCTCAAAACCGACTTGCTTTCAAAAGCGCACATTCAACTTGTGCTGTCGCTGCTAAACTTGTGTTGTGACAGTCGTGATGAAATTGCGCTTGCAAGCTTTTTGCTCTCGCCGTTCGCGTGCGTGGATATGGATAAGCTTGCTCTTTTGCAGCAGAGCGGCGGCAGTTTTGTTGACAATGTTTTTTCAAGTCAAGATGGGCAAATTAAACTTGCGTTGCAAAGGCTTGAATGGTTTAAAAACCAATGCATGTTTTTTGGTGCAAAAAAAGCGTTGGAAAAATTGTTTTATCAAACTGAATATTTCGTTTATCTATACTCGCATGCAGATGAAAATGCGGTTCAGGAGACACAAAGCCTGTTAAGCATTATTGGCGCGTATGAAAATGATAAGGATTTGCCTAGCCTGTGTGAATATTTAAACAGCGACATATCTTTTTCTAACATCTCGGGGCAAAACGCCGTTACAATTTCATCAATTCATGCAAGCAAAGGGTTGGAGTATAAAATTGTTTTTGTAGTGAGCCTAGGCAAGCCGCTTTCAAAAGTTGACACAGCCGCATTTAAAATTTCAAATGAGTTTGGGCTTTCACTGATGGTTTACGACGAGGCCGTTTGGCAAAAGCAGGCATCTTTGGCGCTGCTGGCTGCAAGAGAGCAGGCTAAAAGGCAAGAGCGCATCGACGAAATCATGGTGTTATATGTTGCTTTGACAAGAGCGAAATGTCATTTGTTTATCACTGGCAGCGCTGATTTAGATGAAGTGGAAGAATTTTCGCAAGAACAATTTTCGCAATATGCCACGGCGCTTGATTTGATTTTGTCAACTCAACCTCAGCAGGCGGGTGCAGATGTTGAAGTGATTGACGAAGTTGTAAGCATAAAGCCAAACATAAAAATTCAAAAAGTTGCTGCGGTGGATGAGAACAATGTTAAAAAAATAAACAATTATTTAAACTTTAATTATCCTTATCAAAACCAAATTGGCATCAAGCAAAAGGCATCGGTCACTCAATTGGTTTCTAATTCAGACGGAGAGAACACAGAGCAAAATCAGCAGCTGATTGAAGAAGGCAACGCCTATCACGAGGCGCTTAGGGTGCTTGATTTTGAAAATATTAAAACGCAGCAAGATGTTGAAAATCAATTAAAATGCAAAAAAATTCAAGAAAAATACTTAAAAATACTTAATTTTTCTTTAATTTTTAATATTATTCAAAAAATCAAACCGCTTGCAAATAATTGTCAGATAATTAAAGAGAAGCAATTTACTATGCGCCTAGAAGAAGGGCAGGGCGCAAATTTAGTTCAAGGCGTTGTGGATTTATATTTAAAAGGCGAAAAAAATATTTTGATTGACTATAAATTTACAGGGCAAAAAAACGCGCAGGTTTTAAAAACTCGCTACTTGCCGCAGCTAAAATTATATAAGCAAGCCATTGAAAAAGCAGAAAATATTAAGATTGATGAAATGTATTTAGTGTCAATAAAATATGGAGATTTAATTAAAATTTAATTAAATAAAAAAATATAAAAAAAATAGTGAAAATATTAGTAAATAATTTTTTCTTGTGTTATACTAAGAAAGAAAAAGGAGAATTATTATGAATTTTTCATTTCTTGCAGACGTGCAAAGCGCATTTGAATCATTCTTTGTAACACTGGCAAGTTCAATTTCATACAACGCTCTGTTTTTTGTTGGGCTTGGGCTTGAAGTGTTTTTCATTCTATTGTTTGGCATTTTAACTCATTTTTCATACGAAAGCAGAATGAGAAGATCGCTTGATAAATTAAACAGGTGGCTTTTCACGCACAAAACACTTGATAAAGAAAACATCAAAGAGTTTAACGATATGGTTAAAACTGCACCAAAAAGGCTTGCAGTAAATTGGCAGCAATACATTTTGTATCGTGAAAAAGCACCATCACAATACATGTCGGCTGAAAACATAATTGAAAAGCCTTTAAGAACAAGCTCATTTTCTGCAAACATCAAAAACCTTACTTGGGTTTCGGCTGTTTGGGCTGTGATCATGTTTATTGTGGCAATCGCATATCAAAACTTTGGTGACACAATTTTAAACGCAACCATGCTTATCATTGCATTGCTTATTCCTGTGTTGATTTTAATCATCAGCACCATAACAGTTATGATCTTGCGCGCTAGAAAAAACTTTAACCTTGATGAATTATATCAAAACCTTCATCTTTTTGACAGGTTTATCGATAACGCTTGCGTAGACCTTCCTGCATACATCGACTATTCATTGCTTTTCACTGCAAAAGAAATCGACAAAGGCATTCCAGCGCTTAGAGAATATCTTGAAAGCAGGGCAAGAAAAGAAAAGGAAGAGTTTGATAAAATCGCCAAAGAAGAAGGCGTTACATACGAGAAATATGACTTTGAAGGCATTGGCATCGACGGACAAAACATTTTGGAAAGAGCGATGAAAGAATCTGAAGCGTATCTTTCAAAGCGTGACAAAACACTTGCAAAAATCGCTCAAATTGAAGCAACTGTTGAAAGTTTGAAAAGAAACTTTGACAACATTCAAAAAGATTTCCAAAAGCGTATGCAGGTTTCTAAGGAAAACATTGAAAGACTTAGACAACAGCAAGAAGAAACCACAAATCGTATTGAAAGCAACTTTTTAAGAAAACAACAAAGCCAAGAAATCGCTAAGCAAGAAAAAGAGCAGGCAGATTTCGAACAACAAAAGAACAGATATTTGATTGAGAAAAGCGATTACGAAGAAGTAATCAAAACGCTTAACGATGAAATTGAAGCCAACAAAACAGAAGTGGAAGAAGCTATGATGAGTGAGTATGAATCCTTCTACTCAAAACTGTTCCAAAGCGCTATCGACGAGGCTCAAAACAAAGTTAAGGATAAAATCAACACTCTCACACAAACAAATCAAGCCATTGAAGAAGATTTAACAGTTAAAGAAGCACAGCTTAAACGCGTGATTGATGAAAACCAAACACTTAAAAGAAAGCTCGGCGTTGAATATGAACAAATTGAAATTCAGTCTGCTGAACTTGCTCCTAAGCAAGAAGAAGATCAGGATGCCGAGCAATCAGCCAGCGCGCTTGTGACCCCAAGCGAAATTAAAAAGGCGATAAAGGATAAAAACAAAGAAGCCAAAGAAAGCAAGCAAGAGCTTGAAAAAAGCAAAGAAAGCTTTGCTGACAATCAAAAAATCAGCACAATTTTAAGCGACGAGCAGCCTCAGCCTGACGAGCAGCAAGCAGCAGTTGCTGATCAGCCACAGCCAGAGCCATATGTGCCAGAGCTGCCACAGCAAGAAGAACCACAGATGGTTGAAGAGCCAGCACCTGCACCAGAAGCTCAGCCAAGTGATGCAGGCCAAGAAGGCGCACCAGTTTCATCGAGCCTTGCGATGCAATTAAACGACGATGACTTTGACTTTGATGTTCCGGCAGTTGAAGAAGCTCCGAAACCAAAGCCAAAAACAAAACCTGCAAAGCCAGCATCTTCCACAACAGCGTCAACAGCAAAGCGCAGGGGCAGGCCGAAAAAAGGCGAAGAAAAAACTCTTGAAGAGATGATTAAAGAAAAACGCTCTCGTGGCAGACCTAAAAAAGCAACAACTCAGGCCGCAGCAGAAAACAAAGCTCCTAAAAAACGCGGCAGACCAGTTGGCAGCACAAAAAAGCCAAAAGTTGAGCAGCCGGTTGTTAAAAGAGGGCGCGGCAGACCTAAAAAAGATGTTTCCGAACTTAAAGCAATCAACAAAAAGATTGACAATGAGCAAAAAAGGTTGGCCACATTAAAGGCGCAAATCGACAGCGAAATTAAAAATGCCATAAATGACTTAGAATCAGGCTCTACAAAGCAAGATCGCAGAGATGAAATCTTAAAAGAAATCAATGCTTTAAAGGCAAATGTGACAGAAATTAAAACACAAAAAGCTGCAAGCGAACAGATCGAAAACATCAATAAACGCATAGAAGCTTTGATGCAAGAAATTAAATCGCTTAACGAATAATAAAAAGCCCGCATAACAATGCGGGTTTTTTTGTGTCAACTTTTGTCATAAATTTAAGCGCTAACACACAAAATAGAGTAGGACAAGATTATGGATTTTTGGGCGCTTATTGTTTTAGGAGTTGTGCAAGGGTTAACCGAATTTTTGCCAGTGTCATCAAGCGGGCATTTGGTTTTGCTGTCAAACCTTTTTGGAATTCAAGACAGCTTGTTTGTAAGCATAGTTTTGCATGTGGCAACTTTGCTTGCGGTGCTGGTGGTGCTTAGAAAAGATGTTTTTCAACTTGTCAAGCATCCGTTTTCTCATCAAGGCAAATGTTTGATTATTGCCACAATTCCAACATGTTTGATTGTGCTGCTGATTTATCCGTTCGTTACTCAATCGTTTGAAGGCGCAATTTTGCCGATATGCTTTTTGCTTACTGCAATTTTGCTGCTCGCAACAGATTTTTTCATCAAGCATAAACCGTTTGCCGCAGGCCAACAAATATCTTATAAACAAGCGCTTTTTATGGGCGTGATGCAGGGTTTTGCAACCTTTCCGGGCATATCACGCTCGGGCGCTACAATTTGCGCGGGGCTTATTTCAGGCGGCGAGCGCGAAAATGTTGCAAAGTTTTCATTTTTGATGAGCGTGCCGATTATTATACTTTCTATGGCGCTTGAAATTTTTAAACTTTGCCAGTCGGGGCAGTTTCCAAGCGTAAACATTGGCGGACTTGCGATGGCGTTTGTGCTGGCGTTTGCAATTGGTGTTGCAAGCATCAAAGCGATGATCGCAATCACTCAAAAGGTGAGCTTTAAGTGGTTTAGTTTGTATCTTGTTGGCGTTGCAATCTTGATGGTTGCACTTTAAGGTGAAATATGGATTATTTTGCAAAAAATATTGAAGAGTGTTTAAAGGCGTTTGCTTCGTCTAAGCAGGGGCTGAGTTCTCAGCAAGCCAAACAGCGCGAAGGACAGCTAAGGGCGATGCAAATTAAACCTGCTAAAAAAAACGGCCTTTTAAAAAAGTTTGCATTGCAATTTTGCGATCTGATGATTTTAATTCTGCTTGCTGCGGCTGCGGTGTCGTTTGTGATTGGCATTGTGCAAAACACCACCAGCGAGATGATCGACGGCGTGGTGATTTTGGCAATCGTGCTTATGAACGCGATCATGGGCGTTTTGCAGGAAAACAAGGCAGAAAAATCTTTGCAGGCACTTGAAAAGATGACGCAGCCAGAAGCCGTGCTTGTGCGAGAAGGGCGTCAGATGAAGCTTAACGCGCAGCTTATCGTGCCAGGAGACATTGTTGTTTTGCAAGCGGGAAGCATCGTGCCTGCTGATTGCAGACTTATTGAAAGCAACGCTCTTGTTTTGGACGAAGCCTCTTTAACTGGCGAAAGTTTGCCAGTTGAAAAGCAGGCGCAGTTTGTTGGCAAGCAAAGCACGCCTATTGCAGAGCGTAAAAATATGGTTTACAACGGCACAACCGTGGTTGCGGGACGCGGGCTTGGCATGGCGGTTGGGGTTGGAAAAGATAGCGAGCTTGGAAAGATTGCGGATGTGATTGCCTCATGCAAAAAAGAGATGACTCCGCTGCAAAAAGGCATTAAAGATTTGGGCAAAGTCATCACTTTTCTTGTGCTTGGCATGGCTGTGATCACATTTATTTTGCAGCTATGCTCTCATTACAGCCCTATGGACGCATTTTTAACTGCGATTGCAATTTCAGTGGCTGCAATTCCTGAGAGTATGCCAGCTGTTATAACCATCATTATGAGTCTTGGCATCTCGCGGCTTGCCAAGCAAAAAGCCATTGTAAAGCATATGCATTCAGTAGAAACGCTTGGCTGTTGTGATGTGATATGCTCCGACAAAACCGGCACTATCACGCAAAACAAAATGCAAGTTAAGGCGATTTATTGTGACGGCAAACTCAGCTATTCCAAAGGCAGCGGTGGCAAGGATTTTTCGTTGATGCTTTCGGCGATGTCGCTGTGTAACAACTCAGGCAACGGCAAAAGTGGTTTTAATGGCGATCCAACCGATGTGGCGCTTGCAGAGTTCGCTAAAAAGTATGGCTTTGACAAAAATCAGCTTGAATTGCAAAATCGTCGTTTGGCAGAAAAGCCATTTGATTCCGTTCGCAAACTTATGAGCACGGCGAATATGTATAACGGCAAAAAGGTGGCTTTTGTTAAAGGCGCGGTGGATTTTTTGCTAAAAAAATGCGAAAAAATTGTAATAAATGGCATAGAAGTTGATTTAACGCAGCAGCGTAGGCAACAGATTGAAAAAATAAATTCGTCAATGGCGGGCAAGGCGCTTAGGGTGATTGCATTTGCCTTTAAAAATGTTGACAGCCATATCGGGTATGACGAAAACGGGCTGACCTTCATCGGGCTGGCTGGAATGATTGATCCGCCGCGCGAAGAGGTTAAAGCCGCTGTAAAAAAATGCATGCAAGCAGGCATGCGTCCAATTATGATAACTGGCGATCATATGGAAACGGCGTTTGCCGTTGCAAAAGAAGTTGGCATTGCTAAAAGCAAAAATCAGGTTATGTCAGGTGGCGAGATTGACGCGCTGAACGACGAGCAATTAAAAAAGCGTCTGGCAAGCGTCAGCGTGTTTGCAAGAGTCAGCCCAGAAAACAAGGTGAGAATTGTTGAAGGGTTGAAAAGCATGGGGCATATTGTGGCGATGACGGGCGACGGCGTAAACGATGCCGCCAGCATGAAAAAGGCTAACATCGGCATTGGCATGGGCATAACTGGCACTGATGTTACAAAGCAGGTCGCAGATTTGATTGTAACTGATGATAATTTTGCCACAATAGTTGTTGCGGTGGAAGAAGGAAGAAAAGTTTACACAAACATTCAAAAAACAGTTAAGTTTTTGTTTTCTGCCAACATGGGTGAAATTTTAGCATTGTTTTTGGCGACAATAATCTTTCCGCAATATGTGTTTTTGCTGCCAATCCAAATTTTGTTTGTAAACCTTATCACCGACTCGCTTCCTGCCATAGCGCTTGGGGTAGAGCCTGCCGAAAAGGGCATTATGCAAGCCAAGCCGCGCGGCAAAAACAAGGGGCTGTTTAGCGATGGAAATGCCTTTATGACAATTACGATGGGCATTGTGCAAACGCTTCTCACACTTTCAGCATTTTGCATCGGGCTTTGCATCTACGGTCAGGCAAGCGCAATGAGCATGGCTTTCTACACGCTTAACATAGTGCAGTTTTTCTATCTCATTTCCATCCGCACTGAGAAAAGCATATTTAAATCAAATCCATTTGCCAACAGATATTGCAATCTTGCCATTTTGTTTGCAGGCGGGTTGTTGGCACTGATTGCTCTCACGCCGCTTCATACAATTTTAAAACTCGCGCCGCTCAATGGGTTTGAGTGGGGATATATTTTTCTGGTGTCGATGGTTATGCTTTTTGCAAGCGAATTATGCAAGTGGATCGTGCGGCACAAAAAGCAGGCGTAAAGCCTGTTTTTTAGTCAAAAAAGATGTATCTAATTTTTTGCTGGGCGCAAGCGGCCAAGGCTTAAACAATTTTTAGCGGTTGACGATTTTATAAAAACATTTGACATAGAAACATATTTGGATGAAATTGGGTTTGTGGCGGCGTGATATTTCGCGCCGCTTTTTTAAAATATTTTGACTTTATCCATCTATTGTGCTAAAATTTATACATGCTTGATGAGATATTCAAAAATTCACTGCAGTTTAAAAATTTTTTAAAAACTGTTAAAAATGGTAACGCCGCGCACTCATTTTTGCTGATCAGCAAGGATGCTTTTTCGGCGCAAGAGATGGCAAATTTGTTTGCACAAGTTTTAATTTGTCCAAATGTTTGCGGTGATTGTGAAAATTGTCAAAAAATTATTCACCATTTGCATCCTGATGTTAAATATTTTCCGCAGGGCGCAAAACTTTTGGTGGACGATAGCAAAAAAATTGTTGAAGAAAGTTTTACCAAGCCAATTTTTACTGATAAAAAGATCTTTATCATTCAAAATGTAGACCTATCAACCGACGAAGCGCAAAACAAACTTTTAAAATCGTTGGAAGAGCCTCAAAACAATGTTTACTACATTTTAACCACTTCAAATTCAGACAAGGTTTTGCCAACAATAAAGTCAAGGTGCGATAAAATTGTTTTGTCTCCTGCGGATGAAGAGCAAATTCAAAATTACATCACTTGTGATGAAAAAAACAAATATCTCGCTTTAAAGATTGGGCAGGGCTTTGTTGCAAAAACCTTGCAGCTTAGCAAAAAATCAAATTTGCAAGAGCTGTTTGAAGTTGCCTTGGGGCTGCTTAAAGACCTTTCGTCAAGCAAAGATGCTGTTGTGTGGACAAAAAAGATTATCGATCAAAAAACCGACTTCAATTTAATTACAGAAATGGCGTCTATTTTGATTGAAGATGCGCTTTTAATCAAAGTTGACAAAAACAATCAGATAACATTTGATAAATTTGCTTCCGTTGTGCTTGAAATTGCACAGGCAAATTCAATCAAGTGCCTATCTCAGTTGCAAGCGGTTTTTGATAGAGCGGTGCGCGATCTTTCTTACAATGTCAGCCTGCCGCTTGTTGCAGATAATTTGGTTATGAAAATTTTGGAGGTTAAATACTTATGCAAATAGATGTTGTAGGCGTAAAATTTAGGCATGGCATTCACACCTATTCATTCAGCCCAAACGGCGGAGAGTATAAAGTGGGAGATATGGTGGTTGTTGAAACTGACAAGGGCAACGATGTTGTAAGAGTTGTTGAAAAGGCCAAAACCATCGATGCATCCACTTTGGAAGAGCCGCTTAAAAATGTGCTTAGAAAAGCAACGCCAGATGAAGTTGTCAAGGCGGAAGAGAATGACAAAAAAGCCGCATCGTTTTTGCCAGAAGTTGCAAGCATGGCTAAACAAAGCGGACTGGATATGAAAATTGTGGCGGTTGAGAGCAACTTTGACTTTTCAAAAATCACTGTCAATTTCACCGCGGAAGGCAGGGTGGATTTTAGGGCTTTTGCAAAAAAACTTGCCGAGCGCTTTAAAACCAAAATTGAGCTTAGGCAAATTGGGCCTCGCGACGCTGTTAGATATATGGGCGGGCTTGGCATTTGCGGCAAGGAGTGCTGTTGCAGCCAAGGCTATGGGCAAAGCGATCACATTTCAATTAAAATGGCAAAAAATCAAAACTTGTCGCTGAATCCAAATTCAATAAGTGGTGTTTGCGGCAAGTTGCTTTGCTGCCTTGCATACGAAAATCAAACATATGTCGATGCGCTTAAAAGCATGCCAAAAGTGGGCAGCATGGTTTCGACCAAGGACGGCAAAGGCAAGGTTGTGTATAACGACCTGTTAAACAGAAAAGTTTCGGTTAAGTTTGAAGATGAAAGCAGCAGCGAGATTAAGGAATATGATGAAAACGAAATTAAATTTGAACAAAAATGAAAGGCTGGACGACCTACAATTTGAAGGCTTAAAAATTGTGCAGAACAAAAATTTATATGCCTTCACATCAGATTCTGTTGTGCTTGCCAACTTTTTGAAAATCAAGAAGGGCGAAAGTGCGGTGGAAATAGGCTCGGGCAGCGGCGTCATTTCAATTTTGGCAACAAAAAAAACCAACGCAAAAAACATAATTGGCTTTGAAATTCAACCAGAGCTTTTTGAAATGGCAAACAAAAGCTTAATTTTAAACGACATTTCAAATGTGCAGTTTATCAATGATGACGTGCGAAATTACAAAAAATATATTCAATCTGGCAGCGTGGATGTGGTGTTTTCAAATCCGCCATACAAGCGCGACGGCTCGGCGCAGGATAACAAAAATATAAGCAAAACCATGGCTAGGCATGAGAAATATTTGCCGCTTCACGATTTGGTTGAATGTGCCAGCGGCATGTTAAAATTTGGCGGAAGAGCCTATTTTGTTTATGATGCGGATAGATGCGCGGAAATGATTTTTGAGTTAAAAAGTGCAAAATTGCAGCCAAAACGCATGTTTTTTACACAAAATGGCAAAGGAAAAGTTATATTATTTGTGGTAGAGGCAGTTAAAGGCGGCAAAGACGGGGTTACAGTTCTGCCGAACCTTATCACTAATGACAATGACGGCACTTACTTAGAAGATATTAAAAAAGGAGTGTGGAAAACAAAATAAGCTTGCTGCAATTACGAATTTATATCATCAAAAACATGGTGCATGCCATGTTTTTTTACATCACTCGGCATAGTAGGCATGCGACGATTGATCCAACGATGGATGCAATCAATGCACATGGAATTGCGTAGTAAAGTTTTTTAACTTTGGTTTGTGAAAAGTAAACGGTGGCAACATAGAATATCGTTTCACTGCAACCCAAAATCACGCATGCGCAGCGAGAAATATAACTGTCTGCGCCATAAGTTGCAAGCACATCATCTAAGAGTGCGAAACTGCCAGAGCCTGTGAATGGCCGCAGCAACACAAGTTCGCAAAGCTCGGGCGGAATGCCTAAAAAGGTGAACACGGGAGAGAGTGCTTGAGCCAAAAATGCCGTCACGCCGCTGACTCTTAACAGGGCAACTGCAATCATTATGCAGGCGATGAACGGAAAAATTGAAACCACAAGGCTTATTGCGCCTTTTGCACCTTTGACGAATGTGTCGTAGGTGTTTATGTTCTTAAAAAATCCATACAAAAACAGCGCTATGAATAAAATTGGCAAAATGTATATGCTCATGGGCGCCTTCTTGCTTTAATTTTTTTGTGAATTTTGTCGCAAATCAGCACAAGCGTGATTCCAACGCTAACCGTCACAATCGTCGAAAGCAGGGTTGGCAAAATTATATCCGCAGCATCGGCGCTTCCGGCGTTGGAGCGCAGGCTGATCACCGTGCTTGGCAGCAGTTGAATGGATGTGGCGTTGATGACGATAAGCATAATCATGGAAAAATTGGCTTTGCCACTGCCGTCATCCATCGCCCGCATGGCTTTTATGCCCATCGGCGTAGCGGCGTTGCCAAGCCCAAGCATATTAGCAGACATATTCAGAGCAATCATCTTTTGAATTTCTTGGTTATCCACGCGAAAAAGCTTTTTGATGACGGGGCGCAAAAGTCTGGCGAGTTTTTGTCCAAGCCCGCTTGCATCCACAATTTCCAAAAGCCCCAGCCAAACAGCATAAACAGCACAAAGCTCGATGCAAAGTTCCAGCGCACCAGCAGAAGCCCCAATCATCTCGTCGAGAGTGGCGGCAGGGTTTACAAAAAGCAGCACACCAAGCGAGATTAGCATCATGAAAAGCCAGATTTTGTTCATAGTGTAAATATATGTCTTTTGCCGATATTTCTTGACAAAACCGGCGTTTTTGTGCTAGGCTTTTGATATGTTTATCGATGCGCACGCACATATTTATCAAAATAATGTTGAAGAAGTTTTGGCGGAGGCAAAAGACGCGCTGGTTGATTTTGTCATTTGCCCAGCAAGTGATTTTGACAGCATAAATCAAACGCTTGAAATCGCAAACAGCAGCGATATGGTTTATGCATGCATAGGTTTTCACCCGCAAGATGCGCAGCAGTTTGAAAATGGCGGCGAGCAATTTTTAATTGAACATGCAAAAAACAAAAAAGTTGTTGCTATTGGCGAAATCGGGCTGGATTATCATTTTGGCGGAGAAGACAAGCAGTTGCAAAAACGCGTTTTTGAAAGGCAAATTCAAATTGCAAGCAAACTTAATCTGCCTATTGTTGTGCATATTCGCGATGCTATGGACGATGCGCTTGAAATATTGCAGAAAAACGCCAAAATTTTAAAAGGCGGGGTGGTGCATTGTTTTAGCGGCGAAGGGCAAGATGCGCAAAAAATTATGCAGCTTGGGCTGGATTTTACCATAGGCGGAGTGCTGACTTTTAAAAATGCGGGGCATTTAAGAGAAGTGGTTAAAAACATCCCGCTTGACAGAATCATGCTTGAAACCGATTCACCATATCTTGCGCCAGAACCATATCGCGGCAAAATTAACAGCCCAAAAAATGTGGTGCTCGTTGCACAAAAGTTGGCGGAAATTAAAGGCGAAAATATTGAAAATATTGCAAAAATAACATCAAAAAATGTAAAAAGGGTGTTTAAAATATGAATTTTAACTTTAAAAAGAAGTTTGGGCAAAACTTTATCAGCGACAAAAATTTGCTTGGCGCAATTTGCAATGATGCTGATATAACCAAAAACGATGAAGTTTTAGAAATCGGCGCGGGCATGGGTGCGTTGACCAAGCAGTTGTGCGGCTCGGCAAAAAAAGTTGTGGCGTATGAGATAGATCAAGAGCTTAAACAGCATCTGCAAGCGCTTGGCTGCAACAATTTGACGCTGCACTTTGAAGACGCGTTAAAAAAACCGCTTGAGCAGATTGAAAATGATTTTGCTGGCAAATACAAGCTGGTGGCCAACTTGCCGTATTACATCACAACGCCGCTTATTTTTAAGTTTTTGCAAAGCCAAAAAATTGTTTCACTAACCATCATGGTGCAAAAAGAAGTGGGGCAAAGAATTGTGGCTAAGCCGGGTGGCAAAGATTATGGCGCGCTTTCAGTTTGTTGTCAGCATTTTTGCAACAACAAAATCATGCGCATTGTGCCAAGAAATATGTTCACCCCGCAACCAGAAGTTGACTCGTGCATTGTAAAAATGCAGATTGAAAACGAATTTAATCAAAATTCACAAAAGTTTTTTAATCTTGTTAAAATTTGCTTTAAAAGCCGCAGAAAAACCTTGCTTAACAATTTAAGCGAAGGGCTTGGTTTGGATAAGTCGCTGTTAAGCCAGCTTGGATTTAATCTTTCGGTGCGCGCCGAGCAACTTTCCTGTCAGCAATTTGAAGAGCTTGCAAAAATTTTAGATTGCTACTTAGGGCAGGATGAAATTGTTCCAATGCAACAGTAAATGTGCCAAAGCAGAGTTTTAAGCTGGGCGATCTCTTCCGGCGAGCGGTTTCTGCACAGCTCCACGGCAATGGCGGACGAAAGATAGAGCATTTGCGTTGAACAAATTTCCATGTCAATATTTATGCCGGCAGGTGCAAAAAAGGTTAACAACAAGCAAGATATATGTTAAAATAATATTAGGAGAAAAACATGGATTACAAACAGGAATTTTTAGAGATTTTTTATGACAACATCGATCGTGACGGCAGCGATAAACTTTTAGAGTGGCTTGAAAAAAGCGATTTCTTTTCAGCGCCGGCATCAACCAATAGGCATAGCGCCGAAGAAGGTGGGCTTTGCAAGCACTCGGTGTTTGTTTATAAAAGGTTAACAAAATTGTTGCAATGTGAATATGGAAAGGATTGGAACAAAAAAATTTCGCCAGAAAGCGTGGCGATTGTGGCGCTTTTGCACGATGTTTGCAAGGTGGATTGCTACAAAACCGACACCAAAAATGTTAAAGACGAAAACGGCGTATGGCAAAAAGTGCCATATTATAAGTTTGAAGATAATCTTCCATATGGGCATGGCGAAAAAAGCGTTTATATAATCAGCTCGTTTATCAAGCTCTCGCGCGAAGAGGCAATGGCGATAAATTGGCATATGGGCGGCTTTGACAGCAGGGTTAAGGGCGGCTATTTTGGGCTTTCAACTGTGTTTTATAACTATCCACTTGCACTTTTTGCTCATCTTGCCGACATTCAAGCGACTTATTTAGACGAAACTTGTTAAAAAAGCCTATTGACTTTTGTAGCAAAGTGTTGTATAATTTAGCCAACTGAAAAGGAGGTCATTATGGCTGATAGTGAAAAAAAGGATGATTTAGTTACCACTGATGACAGCACAGGCAAACCTGCTGCTGGCGGTATTTTTACTTATAGTGAAGAAGGCGCAGATGCTTTAGTGCCACCACCTGAAACACCTGTAACGGTGGGCGGCGATATGCCTGGGTCTGGCCGTGGCAAAGGCGTAGCAGATGCTTCAGATAAAGACGATGCGGCAGATTCTGCAGATAAAGATGAAGAAAAGGATGATGCAACAGCAACCGCTCCTGATAAAGAGTTGGACGATGCTATGAAGGATGTTCTTGTTGGCATTGATGTTAAATTCGACGAGCTTCGCAACGCGTTAGGCGTTCTTAGCACCAACACCTCTAAGTTAAGGTCAAACCTTACAAAAGCTCAGGAAAAAGGGGTAAAATCCAAGATAAGAAAACAGCGCATAGCAACTATGAAGGCTCAAATTGCCCCAACCCAAGAAGCTGTTGACAATGTAGAGGCAATTGTTTCAGAAATCCAAGAGCAGTTGGATAGAGAAGACTATAAAAAATGGGCCGCTTCAACGCCGGCTCGCGAAACAAAGGCTAGCAGCATGGCATTTGAGTTAAAAGACAGCGAAAAAACAATAGCCAGCGCTCATGGGGCAATAGACGATGCCAAAGCATACGGAAGAAAAGCAATTGCAAAAAAAGTGTTTGAAGTTTTAGCGCTCGTTACTGGCTTAGCGGCTGCTTTGGGTGCTCTTCATCATGGTGGGCAAGAAGTGGCTAAGATTATAAGAACTAATGCAGCTAACGATGACAACACGATATCTCCTCCAGGCCCAGACACAGAAATTGAACACAATGTAAGCGAACAATCAATTAAAAGCATTCAAAATGTGATTGACAAAATTATTGGCAATCCATCAATCGAAGTTACTGGCGTTGATTCACTGCAAATGGATGTTGACGGCAATTATCATATGTTTGTTGAAGCAGCGCAAAATGGCGAAAAGATTTTGATTTCAGTTGCACTGCCAGAAGGAGAAGTTCCAGGGGAAGACATAACAACAGCCGGAGATTTTTCAGGTGCTGCAGAAACTTTGGAAAAGTGTGCGGAAGACGGTTCTCTTGAAAGAGCAGATATGGGCATCTACTACACACCTGATCAAATTGTAGCGGCAGACCAAGCAGAGCAATGGGGAAAAGACATAAAAGAAACTTTGGGTCTTAGTGAAGACTCTGAAATATATTTGCAAGGCGTATGCAGCGAAGATGCAGTTGGCAAGAAAACTGGAACTGTCAATGTGGTTGCTATTGAAGCAGATGGCGATGCAGTTGTATTCAACGGTGCTGTGGAAGTTTCTGGCGAATTCAATAGAGACGATTTTTGGGCTATTGCTGCCAACGCGATGGTTGGCGACCCTGTAATGGGCGTTGATTTTAGCGGAAAAGTAGTGCGCAATCCAGATGTGAATACTTTGGGCATGATAGATCCAGCGACAGGCTTGCTTATCAATGGCGAAATTACACCAAGCGCTCCTGAACAGGGCGAAATTGAACAAGACGGCGGCAGCCTTGACAACACGGCAGAGCCGCAACTAGGGAGATAATAAAAAAAGCCTTACTTGTTAAGGCTTTTTTCATATTCATTTTTGCATCTTTGAATAACTTGTTTTGCGCTTGCGGCGTCTAAAATTTCTTGCACAACAACCTGTTTATTTTCAAGCTGTTTATATACTTCTAAAAAGTGCTTTATTTCGTCAACCAGATGTGGCGGAAGTTTGGCAAGATCTTTATAGAAATTATATTGCGGATCACCAAAAGGTATGGCGATAATTTTTTCGTCACACGATTTTGAATCCAGCATTTTTATTCCGCCAATGGGATAGCAGCGCACCAAACTCATCTTTTCGATAGGCTGGCTGCAAAGCACAAAAACATCAAGCGTGTCGCCGTCGCCGCTTAGCGTGCGCGGTATAAACCCATAGTTTGTTGGATAATGCGTGGATGTGTAAAGCACTCTGTCCAAAATTATCAGCCCTGTTTGCTTGTCTATTTCATATTTGTTTTTTGAGCCCTGCTCTATTTCGATGTAAGCCACAAAATCATCGGGCGTGATTCTGTTTGCGGAAATCAATTCGTCTATGTTCATAACAACTCCTTTTTACAATTTTAGCAAATTTTTAAAAAAATAGCAAAAGTTGTTGACAACTTTTTGTGAATATGGTATATTTACAGAGCGTTTTATGGGGGATTAGCTCAGCTGGCTAGAGCGCCTGCCTTGCAAGCAGGAGGTCATCGGTTCGATTCCGATATTCTCCACCAGTTATTCAAGCCTTCGGTTGGAAGGCTTTTTTTGTGCCTAATATATATTTATTTTATATAATTATATTTTTCTGCCTTTTAAAATCTGTTGTTTTTTGTATTTTATTTTGTTATAATGTAAAAAATAGTTGTAAAAACAAGGGAGAGATAGGTGAGCGGATCAGTTTCAATTCTAGGTGGGTTTTGGAACGATATTGTAGATTTTATTACTGGTGCATTTGCGATAATTCCGCAATACATCTATTTCTTTTACACATGTATTGCAAGCGTTTTAGATTTGTTTCAATTTGTGCTTAGAAAACTTGTTGGGCTGGATTCTTACTATGTCAACGGCGTTGAAACTGAGGGAGACATGCTCTCTCAGTTTATTGACAGCATTTTGGGTTTGAATGGCAGCTATTCTGCACTCAACACGGTGTTTTGGTCGCTTATAATTTTTGGTGCGATCGTGCTGGTGGTTGGGCTGATCATCTCGCTCATCAAAGCGCACTACAATTACAACGAAAAAAAATCTAGGCCTGCTTTTATTTTAGGCAAGGGGCTTAAAGCGCTTTCAACTTTTGCACTTGTTCCACTTGTTACAGTTTTTGGCATTTACATATCAAACATCCTGCTTAAAGCGCTTGACAGCATCACATCGTCGTCATCATCGGGCGACACGGCTTCGGTTTACGCAAATTCAAGCGGCAATTACAGCCAAATTTTTAAGGCTGATGAAGACGAATGGGGAAACCAAACATATTTGTCGTATGACTTTTTTGGTTCACACGCACCAACTGGACACCAATCTTTTTCGGGATTGCTTTTTCAAGCTGCAGCCTACAATTCAAATCGTGTAAGATATGGCGGCTACACCGCTTCCAGAGCAGGCGACGCTTGGACGGATTGCGGCATTTTTAACTCAAACCTATCAAATGAAGAAGCTCGAACCGAAGATGTTGCCAACATGATCGACTACGCGTTTGCAAACAATCTCACTCTTTCATCTCCACAAACAGCCAGCGTGCTTAAAGATGAATCGCTTGTTTTGGTTTCATCGTTCAGGTTTTGGCAAAGTGCGATCTGGTATTTGGGCACAATCAATTTTGACAACTTTTCTAAATACAATGTCGGGTTGGTTTGGTATTACTACAACCTGTGGTCGTTTAACTACATAATCGGCTTTTTGGGCATTATCATTGCAGTAAGCTTTATGTTTAACATCATGTTTGGCTTGGTGGTAAGGCTTATTGAAGCAACTGCACTGTTCTTGTGCGCAGCTCCGGTGGTGTCAATCATGCCGCTGGACGATGGAGCGGCGTTTAGAAAATGGCGAAAAGAATTTGTCGGCGACATTTTAATGGCTTACGGCGCGATTATAGGCATAAATTTGCTGTTTATGATTTTGCCGTATTTGCAGGCGATAACATTCTTCGACAACATTGTGCTAAACATCATCATGGATATGATTTTTGTCATTGTCGGTTTGCTTGCCACAAAGCAGATTGTCGCACTGATTTCCAATCTTGTTGGCTCTAAGGATGCCTATAAGGTTGGGTTAGACGCAAAAAAAGAAGCGGGCAAAGCCAACTTGTTGTCAATAAAAAACATTTCCACTGTAGTTTTACTGGGTGCAAAAGTTGCTAAATTTTTCCCACCTGCAAGGGCAGCTGCACAGCAGGTTGAAAAAGTGGCTAAAAAGATTCGTGACAACGAAGTTAGAAAAGCACAAGCAAGAAAGGCTGCTGACGGCATGGCGGAGGTCAGCGAAAAAACTCACGAAGCAATCAGGCAGCAGCAAATTGAAGGTCTTGAAAAGCAAAAAGAAGGCATTCAAGAGATGCAAGACGCACAGAAGAAAGTTGCAATGCAAGAGCGTGGCGAGCAGGATAAATACGAAGATAGCGCTGCTGGGCATGATGAGAAGGCAGATGAAGATGCTAAAAACTTTGAAAACTTCCTTAAATCTGGCGCAACTGGTGATTTTGACAACGGCAATGAGGACGACAAAAAACTTGCCGCAGAAATCAAGAAGGAAATGGAGAAAAACAATGCCGCTCATGCTGCGTCTGGCAAAAGCCCAGAAGATATTGCAAAACTTCAAGAAGAAGAATTGCAAAATGCTGTCAGCAAGTATAGGGCAGGCAACTCGGAAGCAAAACTTGCACAGGCCGACAGAGACACTGCCGACGAACATAAGGCTAAGGCAGAAGAAGCGGAAGGCAAAGTTGATGAATATCAAAAGCAGATTGACGATATTCAAAAACAAATTGACGACACTAAATCGGCTGAAGTTTTGGATGGGTATAAAATCAAAAAGAGCGCTCTCAAAAGGGTTCCTATTCCTAAAAACACTATCAACACCTTTGTTAAGTTTAGCGGCGACACCTTAAAGGCCGCAGGTGCATTGTTTGGTTTCGATGAATTTATTCAGCAGATGGAAAAAGAAACCGGCTTGATTGAAAAAGGAAAGATGATCATGCGTGACTTCACACAAGGCATGGGTGTCAACCTAAGCAAGATGCAAGCCTTCCAAACTGCCGAAGAAAAAGAAGAGGCTAAAAAGCAAGAGAGACAAGCAAAATTAACCGTAAATGCTGGCGGCGGTGAAGCGTCAGCCAAGTATGACGCAGTTCTTGAGCTTGAAAAAACGCTCAAACAATTAAAGTATAAAAAACGCAGAGAATAAAAGGAGGAATGCATGGCAGGATTAAGCATGTTTGGCAGCATATTGACAAAAATTGGCGATATTATTGCCGGCTTTTTTGCCATCATTCCTCAGGCGCTGTATTTCCTTTATGCCTCTGTTGCCAGCCTTTTGGATATGTTCCAATATGTGTTTAGAAAGCTGGCGGGCTTGGATGTTTACTATGTCGATGGCACCGAGCAATCGGGCGATATGGTTGTTGGCTTGATTGAAGGCTTGCTTGGCATCAATCAGCAATATTCAGCGCTGTCTACGGTGTTTTGGTCGATGATAATTTTCGGCGTGATTGTTTTGTTTTTGATGACAATTTTCACAATCATCAAAGCGCATTATAATTACGACGCAAGAAAGGCCGCGCCTTCTTATGCCATCAAGCTGGCGTTGAAATCGCTTGCAACCATGGCAATCATTCCGGCGTGCGTGCTGCTTGGCTTGTATTTAGGTTCGGCGGTGTTTAAAACCCTTGATATGATCACAAGCGCGGGCTCGGCGGCGTCGCTGGCAAATGTTTATGAAAGCGAGGCTCAGCAAAATTTTGCTTACGCCACAACTTCAAGCGAAGATGATGATTCTGGCACAAGAAGATATGCTTCATTCGACTTTTTTGGAGCAAAAGAGTGGTCGGGCTCGCAAACTTTTACAGGCATAATGTTTGAAACATGCTCGCAAAGAGCAAACCGTGTGAGATATGGTGCGTATACTCCAAACGGCGATGGCTGGGATAACGCTGGTGTGTTCTACACTCAAAATGATTCCGATGCAAAAGAAACAATCGCTCATCAAATTGATTTCGCCTTTTCCAACAACTTGACTTTGGTTTCAAGGCACACCTTTGAAATAGCGGGCATGGACGAGGCTTCGTCTGCCATTGCATTGTCACTTACATACGGGCCGAGCATGACGTTTGCAGCAGGGCTTATCAACGCACAAAGTTTTTCTAAGTTTAACGTTGGGCTGGTTTGGTATTACTACAACTTGTGGGCATTCAACTTTATTTTGGCATTTGTAGGAATTGCAATCTGCATAACACTGTTTTCAAATGTTTTGTTTGGAATGCTTATGCGAATAATAATGGCGGCAGTTATGTTTATTATCTATCCGCCAGTTGTTGGTTTGATGCCATTTGATGAAGGAAACGCAACAAAAACGTGGAGAAAAGAGTTTATCTCTTACATGATTTCAGCATATTCAGCAGTTATTGCAATGAACATTATGTTCTTGATGCTGCCAGTTATAAATTCAATTTCATTTTTCAATAACTCCTTCCTTGACGGAATCATGCAAATGCTGTTTTTAATTGCAGGTTTGATTATGGTTAAGCGCTTTATTTCACTTATCGCATCGTTTGTTGGCGCTAAAAACCTTGATGAAATTGGCGGAGGGCTTAAACAAGAAGCTTCCAAGCCTGTCAAGCGTGGGCTTAACGCAGCAATAGGCATGGGCGTTGCCGCAGCTGGATTTAAAAAGCTTACAAGCGCAATCGGGCAGGATATACGAGAAAGCAAGCTTGCACAAAAAATTGGATCGTCAAAACCTGTTAAGGCAATTTCAGCTGGATTGTCGAAAGCAAAAGCAAGCTTCCTTAAAACCAAGGCTGGCAAGTTTGTTAAAGCAACTGGCGACAAGGTTGTCAAGCTTGGCAACACACTGAAAGGAGCAGGGCAAAAGGTTGTTAAAGCTGGAAGAAAGGTTAAAGGCGGGATTAACAGATTGCTTGACAACAGCGCATTTAAACTTGTTGCAGCAAGGCTTGGCATACCAACCGATCCAAATCACAAAAGCGAATATATGGAAGTTGAAGAAGACGAAAACGGCAAAAAGGTTAAAGTGCTCAGGCACATTGACGGTTACGACGATGATGGCAAGCCTGTTCTTGGTGCTAAAAAGCAATCTGGGCTTGGAATTATCAAGAATGCGTTCTTGGATCTTACAGGTGTTGCACTTACTGCGATTGGCGACATTACAGGCGCAAAGAATATGTTTGACAGCTTCGCTAAGAACAACAAGATGCTGGATCGAGCAAAAGAAGAAGTCAACGAGTTTGCTTCAACGCTTTTGAAAATTAAATCGCCTGTGTTCCAAACTGCAAAAATGCAACAGCAAAAACAAGAAGAAGCAGAATTAAGGAAAAGTCCGTTAAATATAACGCGCAATTCTTCCACATCACAGCAAACATTGTCGGTTGTGTTAAAAATGATTGACGATGTGAAAAAAAGCTAACAAATGGGGCAAAATAACAATAATATTGTTGATTTAAGTCGTAAATTTTGATATAATCACAAAATAAGGGGGAAAGATGCAATCAGTGTCAATGATGGGTTCACTTTTTGATAAGATAGTCGACTTTTTCGTCGGCTTTCTTGCCTTCATTCCACAATTTATATATTTTCTTTACGCCTCGATTGCATCTTTTCTTGATTTATTGCAATTTTTGGTTAGAAAACTTGCTGGGCTTGATGTTTATTATGTCGACGGGCAGCCGGTTGAAGGCAGTGGCGATATTGTTTTAAGTTTCATCAAAGGCATACTTGGCATAGACAAATCTCCAACTTACTCTGCAGTTTCAACCGTGTTTTGGTCGCTTATAATTTTTGGTGTTATTTTGCTTTTGGTTACAACAATCATTGCAATCATCAAAGCGCATTACAACTATGATGCAAACAAATCTTCACCAATGACAATTTTGTTTGCTTCAATTAAATCGCTTGCAACCATGGCAATCGTGCCAATCGTTGCACTTATAGGCGTCTATCTTGCAAACATGTTGTTAAGAACATTAGATGGCATCACATCTTCATCTTCAACATCGGTTTTAAGCTCGGTGTTTGAAGAAAAGGCCAAGGATAAGTTTAAGGCGGGTGAAGATTCTCAAGGCAATTTGTGTTATTCATCGTTTGACTATTTCTCTGTAAGCAGCTATTCCAACACTCCCACATTCTCAGGCATGTTGTTTGAGGTTGCGGGATACAGCTGCAATCGTGTCAGACTGGGTGATTACAGCATAATAAATCAAGAAGTTTCTTCTTCCAAATGGGATAACATGGGCGTGTTCTATGTTGCATCCGGCAGTTCTGATCAGCGTGAAAAGCTTGCTAAGCAAATTGACTATGCTTTCTCCAACAACCTTACACTTGCAACGCCATGGTCTTCGGTGAAACTTGAAGGCACAGACGATGCAGGGGTTTTGTGGTCATCGCTTCGTTTTGGGCTTAGCGCAACATTCATGGCAGGTTTGTATAATGTTGAAACATTTTCTAAATATAATGTTGGTTTAGTGTGGTATTTCTATGATCTTTGGGCATTCAACTGGATTTTGGGCTTTGTAGGAATCATCATCTGTGCAACGATGTTTGGAAACATAATTTTCGGTTTGATGACAAGGCTGTTGCAACTTATTGCACTGTTTATTGTCTTCCCAGCATTGATTGGAATCATGCCGCTTGATGAAGGCAACGCCTTTGCAAGCTGGCGCAAGCAGTTTGTGTCGGATGTTTTAATGGCGTTTGGCGCGGTGGTTGGAATGAACATATTCTTCCTAATTCTGCCGTTCTTCCAAACTATATCGTTCTTTAACAATTCATTCCTAGACGGCATCATGAACATGATTATAGTCATCGCGGGCTTGACGCTTATCAAAAAGTTTATCGGTTTGGTTTCTGGCTTTATTGGCGGAACCGACGCAAACAAGGAAGGCGAAACCACAAGGCAAGATGTTACTGCATCGGCGGTTAAAGGCGTTGCAGGAACAATGGGTGCAGCAAAACTTGGCATTGGCATGATCTCGCCTATGTTCGGCGGAATGAAGTCGGGCTTTAAAGCTCTCGGCAACAAATTGGGTAACACGAAGACGGGACAGAAAATTAAAGCCGCAAGCAAAGCAAAAGCAGATAGAAAAACTGATGAAAAAATCAACAAAATGCTTGGTAGAGCAAAAGGCAGTCAGGTTTCGCCAGAAGAAAGAGCTGCTTATTCAAATCTTAAAAAACTTGATAGAACAGAAAGAAAAGTTATTCTTAAGCAAGTTAAGACGCATGCAGATCGGGCAAATGAGTATAGAGAACAAGGTTTTGATTCGAATGCAAAACTTGCGTCAAAAGATGCGGAAAATGTATTTAAAACTAATCTTACTGGCAAAGAATACAAGCAGCATGCTGAAAACACGGTTAATCGTCGCTATAAACGCGCTCAAAATGTTGCATCAATATTTGGGCAAGATCCTTCTAAAATTAAGAAAGGCTCAGTTCAAACGGATGAAGACGGCAATGTTACTAATATTGAAACCGGTGACAGAATGTTTAAAGGCTTTGGCACAGCGTTCGTCGACTTTGGCCAGACATTGGTTAAAACAATTGGCGATGTCACTGGAGCATCTGGTGCTTGGAAGAAGCTTGCAGATAGTGGCGCGATAGACTCGGCAAAAGAAAGCGTTCAAAAGATTATGAACACGGCGGGCGTAAGCATCAGAAACAAAGAAGGTGCAGTTTACAGCCCACTTGCCACCAAGAAAGACAAGGAAGCTGATGAAAGAGATCGTGCAGAGCAAGCTCAAAAGCAACAACTTGCAGAGCTCAAAAACATAAGCGAGTATGAAAGATCCACCATTGATGCAATCAAAACGCTTACAGAAGAGATTAAAAAGAAACTCTAATGCAAGGTGAATAAAAGAAAGTTCGATTTTTGTCGAACTTTCTTTATTTTATATGTTGACAAATATTATATATATTTATATAATCCTATTTAAGGAGCATGGGAATGATAACACAATCGATAATCGCACTTTTAGAAGAGCAGATGAAAAGAAATCAAATTGAAAACCAAAGAGAAAGCGAGAGAAGAAAAAATGCTACGGTGGTTACTAGAACAGATTTTGATAGAGACGAAAGGATAACCACAGTTTATGAAAACGGGTGCATTGATTACGTCACAATCCGCAGCACCAAAAAGCCCAAAACGCAGGATCTTGAAAGATAAAACTTGTTTAGGCGGCCAAACAAAGGCCGCTTTTTTAATTATAAAAAAATAATTTTTTGGCTTTATTTATCGCAAATTTGCAAACACACGGCGGGGTTGTGGCGGATTTTTTAAAAAAATAAAAAATTTCTAAAAAAAATTAAAAAATTTTAAAAAAAGTTTAAAAAAATTGTTGACATTATTCTTGCGATTGTGATAGTATATCAATGCTGACCCACTTGGGGCGGCTGATGCCGCTTGTCAGCAATAGAACCTTGACAACTACATAACAGTTAAAGATATCAAATATCAGTTACGAGTTATCTGTAAACAAATGTTTACTTTTTAACGAGTAATACAAATATTTGCATATTTCAATTAACGCTAAGTTCAATGTATATTGAATAGAGTTATCTTTATTAGATAGATGACTGCAAACTTAGTTTTTGATGTTAGACAAGGAGAACGCAGGTTTCGAGGAAGGAGTTTACATTCGTAAAAGACTGACGACAAATCAAGTTCGACGCAGTATAGCGCAAAAAGAAAGTTTGCAAGCGAAAATGCTAAGAAATCCAATTATGATTAAGCTACAAAGAGCATATGGGGGATGCCTTGGCACTAGGCGCCGATGAAGGACGTGATAAGCTGCGATAAGCTGCGGTGAGGTGCACATAACCTGTGACCCGCAGATTTCCGAATGTGGCAACACAGCACCAGTTATGCGGTGTTATCATTGCACGAATCAAATAGTGTAATGAGGGGAACTCACTGAACTGAAATATCTAAGTAAGTGAAGGAAAAGAAAGTAAAACAACGATTGTGGGAGTAGTGACGAGCGAAACTGCAAGAGCCCAAACCTAGGGAAGAAATTCCTTAGGGGTTTAGGACCCCATCACAAGAGAATGATTGATAGGTGAAGATGGTTGGAAAACCACTCGAAACAGGGTAATAGGCCCGTAACCGAAATCGAAAATTCCTTAGGGGTATCCAGAGTAGCACGGGGCACGTGAAATCCTGTGTGAAGACGCGAGGACCATCTCGTAAGGCTAAATACGACCTAGTGACCGATAGCGAATAGTACCGTGAGGGAACGGTGAAAAGAACCCCGGGAGGGGAGTGAAATAGAACCTGAAACCGTATGCTTACAAGCAGAGAAAGGCTGACGCGGCACGAGCCGTTAGGCTGATCTCGTACCTTTTGTAGAATGGGCCGGCGAGTTACGATATGTAGCAAGGTTAAGTGATTATGTCACGGAGCCGA
>CALVYP010000008.1 GCA_944372365.1 uncultured Clostridia bacterium
ATCAAACTCTAACGTTTATGGTATATTTAACTTCTCAGTTTAAATATCTTCGTTAGCCGTGCATGTACTTTGCACTTGAAATCCTAAGACTCATAACTTGTGTAAATTGACATTTGGTTATTCAATTCTTCACTCTTAACTTTTCATGGATCATACTAGCCAAAATAGGTTAGCATTGATATAATATCATATGCAAAAGGTTAAGTCAACTGTTTTTTAAAGAAAAATAAAAAAATTGACGATTTTCGTCAATTTTCTTCTGGTTTATTGAAAAAATCGAATGCTTTCATGATTTCATCAAGCCCAATTTTAGGATTCACCGCTTCTTTTAAGTCAAAACCATTGCTTTCTGGCTGCGGTTGTGGCTGTTTTTTAACATTGATTCTGGCAATTCGCACTTCTTTTGGCATATCGTTGGCCTTGCGATAATCCTGCATTTTGCTGAGCAGCACGCGCATTGAATCGTTGTTGGAGTTGATTGGGCTCGTGAGTATCCCCGTCACGCTTTCGCCTTTTGCCTTGTCAAGCACGCCTTGCAATTCGTCAACAAGTTTGGCAAGTTCTTTATCGGTTTCAAGCTCTGGGTGCAGCAAATAAATCTTTTTAAGCACATCTTCAAACTTGCGATACACAAGCGTAACCTGTTCGATTTTAAGCGCATACATGCTTTTTGAGCCTTCTTCTTGAAATTTTTGCGCGTCTTCAAACGCCTGCAAGGCTTTAAGGATGTTTTTCTCTTTATTTTCAACTTCTTCGCGCTGCTTTTGAACATCAAGGTTGCTTTCAAGCAAGTTAAACTTTTGTTCCATAAGCTCTGCTTTAAGTTTTGTAATGTAACTGTCAACCTCTTCGCGATTATAGCCATTGAGTTCGCTTTTAAACACAGCCAATTACCTCCTATGAATGTATCTAGCATAGAGTATAACACAAACCACAGCAAAAATAAACAAAAAAGTTAAATATATACCAAGAAAAACAGCTAAATTTAACACATCAAGGCAATAAAGAAAGCCTAGCGCGCCACTTACAAACACTATCACAGCAAAAAACAGATGCAGCGTTTGCTTTGTAAACAGACAAGTGAACACGCTTGCCAGGCTTATTGCAGCGAGAAAATAAAAAAATTTATATTGCAAGCCTACAAAGTAGCAAACAAACCCAATTCCCCCTGTCAGGCTTAGTAAAAAGCCAAAATAGCAGGCGCTATCAAGCTTAAACAAGACGCTTTTAGCAAGTTGCTGCAAGCCGGTAAAGAAACAAAAAATAAAAAACCAAAGATAATAATTCTTCCAAAAAAATATCGAAAATAGCGTAAAAAAAAGCCACAAAGCGCAATTTATCCAAAAGCACGATTGCAATATTGTGGACTTTTTCACTCCTAAAATTCTGCCCTGCATTTAAGCATTTTTGACATAATTGAAGGTTATTATTCTTTTTTGTTTTTAGACCTTTGTTTAGTTTTTTTAGGTTGAGATTTTTCTTGTTTTTCGTCAGGCTTAGCTTGCTTTGTCTCTTGCGGCAAATTTTGTTGATTTTCTGGCGCTTCTTCGGTTTCTGTTTGCGGTGCGGGCTGCTTAAATTCAAACACTTTAAGCGGCTTTTTCAGTGCGTATTTATACACATAAATTAAGGTGATAAGCGCCACACCAGCGATGATTAAAAGTATGCTTAAAAGCTGCGAAACCTTGATTGAACCAAGATATAGGCTGTCACCGCGCAATCCTTCAATCCACGCCCTGCCAATTCCGTAAAACACTAGATATAAACTCATCAGCACGCCATATTCTTTTATCGGTTTTGCTAAATACAGCACGCACATAAGCCCCGCGAACACCAAAAAGTTCCAAAAACTTTCATAGAAGAATGTTGAATAGTGCCAAACACCATTTATTTGCGTTGAAAGCGGAAACCACATATGCTCTGGGTTGGTGACTTCTATGCCGTAGCAGCATCCTGCAAAGAAGCAGCCAATCCTGCCTATCGCCTGCCCCAAAATTAAAGATGGCACAGCGATGTCGGCAACGGCAAAAAAGTTTTTTTTGTGTATCAAACAAAACAGCAAAACGCCAATCGCGCCGCCAATCACTCCGCCGTATATTGCAAGCCCGCCATTCCAAATTTCAAAAACTTGCCAAAACGATGTGAACTGATCAAGCGAAAATAAAACATAATAAATTCTTGCCCCAATTATTGCAAGAGGCAAAACATAACACGCCAAAATAAAAATATCTGTGGATTTTAACCCGCGTTTTTTTGCGTTTAAACATGCCACGACAACGCCTAAAATCATGGCAAGTGCCATAATCAAGCCGTAAAATTCAATACGCAAAGAGCCTATATAAAACCCGCTTGAAACATTCAACATGCTTACATTATACGCTTTTAAAAAAATTAAGTCAAACTTACTTTGACTTAATATTATATGAAATTTTTATCACATCTTGTTTAATTATGCCTTCTTGCTTATCACACTCGTCACAAGTTGCAACCACAGTTAAAGTTAAATCATTTTCATAAGCGCTTGCAAGTGAAAAAATTTGCTTGAAAAGATGGTTGTTTTCATTCAGCCTTGCATCTTGATTTAGCACAGAAATAACCGTTGCGACATCGTAGATTATTACATTTACATTTTTCCCGCTGTTGTGCATGTTTACAGCCACCGAGTAAGCGTCTTGAACAATCGTGCGCGCAGATTGTGGCGAGTCAAGATAGGATGTTGTGAAGGCTATGATGTTTTGACAGCCGAAAATGAAAGCCCTATCTTCATAACTTAAATTTAAACCAATAAAAATGTTTTGAGCGTTTTGTTTAGAAAGCGCCGAAATCAACTGTTTTAATTGATTGTTCATGAAAAGCGGACTTGAAGTTAAAATATAATTTCTTCCGCCAAGCAAAACTTCTCCATATTCTAAATGTAAAAACTTTGATGGCAATGCCTGAGTAAACCCTTGATGTTTTTCGCGCTTAAAACCATCTGCATTCGAGTTGTTGATGGATAAAATTTTTATTGCAGAAAAAGTGTTGATTTGGGCAAGTTTAACCGCCTCGATTTGCAATAAATCGCCCGCAATCAAGCCATGTTTTTGAATTAAATTGCCGCCTACATAAACATTGTTGTGCGTTTTTAAATCAACAAGATAACTGCTTTCTTTATCGATTCTAAGCACGCCCATCATTCTTTCGACGCCTGCGTTTTTTGATGGTTGGTCAACCACATTTTGATTGAATACAACCGCGCTGCTTGAAGGCTCGTTTAAAGCAATTATCGATTCAAGTATGCCACCTAAATTGACAAGCTGCTTAACAGGTCTGCCCTTGCGGATTTGCTGCGGCTGAAAAAAATCACCAGTAGAAAGAGCTGCAATAACTTCTTCCACAAGTTCACTTCTAAGTTTTGTTGTTGGTGATTTTATGCCGCAAGCTCTGGCCAGGCCACGAAGTTCATATATTCCGAGCATGGAAATTTGCTGCTTTAAATCCTCAAAATTTTGATTTTGGTTTAACATTTAGTGTAGTATACTCCTAGTTAAAGGCTAGCATAATTACTGGCAAAAGTCAATTAAATACAAAATTTTATCGAAAAAATTTCGTCAAATTTAGACAATTTTAGACAAATAAAAAAGCCGCAAGGGCTTTTGTTTTGGTGGGAAGGGATGGATTCGAACCATCGAAGACGAAGTCGACGGATTTACAGTCCGTTGCATTTGGCCGCTCTGCAACCTTCCCATATTTCTTAGATTAAATTAGAGTTTTTTAAACTCTGGTGGGCCTTCAGGGACTCGTTATGAGGCATGCACCAGCGGGGCATAGCCGAATGGCCAACCAC